>JAETTD010000001.1 GCA_021769295.1 Bacillota bacterium
CATGCAATATATGATAGATTATACTGTTTTCAATCAAGGGAGCTTGAGATTTCAATGCTCCCACAATATCTAAATTACCATAGAAGGTAATTTACAGACTTTTTTTCATAGGCTCGCAGGCCGAAAGCCGCAACTCCGCCGGGCTTCGGCCAAGCGCCCACATAAAAAAGCAGCCCCTGCTGAAGGGGCTGCCTTTTACCTGCTTAAAACATGCCGCCTACCCAATCAAACAACGGTACCAGCGCTACGGGTACAAAGATTGCAGGCATGTAATTCATTATTTTCATCTTTGTGATTCCTATAAGATTAAAGGCTATGCCTATGAGCAACAGCGAACCTGTACAGGTCATTTCCGCAATTACCGCATCGCTGAGGAAAGGCTCGACAATCTGCGCAAGGAGCACTATAGCGCCCTGAAATACAAATATAAACACTGAAGATGCCAAAACACCGAATCCAAGAGAGGCTGCGAAGAATATGGCTCCTATGCCGTCCATGGTAGCTTTAGTAAACAGCATGGTGTTATCTCCCAGCAATCCTGCCTGCAAAGAACCCACAACGGTCATGGCTCCTACGCAAAACAGCATGCTGGTGGTTACAAAGCCTTCCGCAAAGCTTCCTGCGCTGCCTTCATCCTTTACAAATCTCTTCTCAATCTTTTCGGCAAAATTATTTACTCTTCTGTCTATGTCAATTGCAATGCCTATCACGGCGCCGACAGCCATCGATATAACCGTAATCAACGTGTTCTGTCCCTCAAAAGCTCCGCTGATACCTATGTACAGCGTACACAAACCCATACCGCTTATTATGAAGTCCGACCAGTTGTTTGGTATGGCTTTCTTAGCCAGCAGCCCTACTATACTTCCGACAGCAACAGCCAAAGTGTTAACGATTACTCCAAGCATTATTCGCCGTCCTTACCAAAAGCGCCGGAAATATCCTCTCCGCTTTGCTTTGCATCTGCTTCAAGTTTTTCTATATTTGCATTGTGTTCATCTATCTCTGCGCAGAATGCATTTATTCTGTCCATATCTATATTCCCCGAAGTTTTAACAGCGTTATATACATATTCGCCGATAGCTTCTTTTACGTCCTTAATCTTGCCTCTTTCTAAAACTATCTTGCCTTTTGCCTTGCCATAGTCAAAAGTATCTCCTGCCACTTCGCCTACTTTGTTTGCCATTTGACCTAACTTGTCCATAAATGCCATAGTTTTAAATCCTCCTTGTTGTCTGAAATATTGTTTTTATTATACCACGAATGTGTTAAAATGGAAATAAATTAAATTAAAAGGAGGTCTTTATGTTATTAGGATATGAAAAAGAAAGATTTCTTCATCTGCCGACACCTTTGGAATATCTGCCGGGCATTTCGAAAGATTTGGGAGTGGAGCTTTACATTAAGAGAGACGATTTGACCCCTCTCGCCATGGGAGGCAACAAGCTGAGAAAGCTGGAATACCTCCTAAAGGATGCCCAGCAGTCAGGAGCCACCATGCTGCTTACGGTAGGAGGCGTTCAGACCAATCACGGCAGACTTACATGTGCCGTTGCAAGAAAGTACGGGCTCAAGGGAGCCATAGTATCCGTCGGAGAATATCCCGGCGAGCTTTCGGCCAACCTCCTTCTTGACGGTATGATGAGTTCAGATGTATGGATTAAGCGCCCCGACGGCGTTCATACCGAAGACGAGCTGATGAATTCGGCCCTATCTCAAGTTACGGCTCATTATGAATCCCAAGGTGAAAAAATCTATTTCATACCTATGGGAGGCTCCAATGAAATCGGCGCCCTTGGGTATTACGAATGTGCAATGGAAATCGCTTCGCAGATAAAGGGTTCCGGTTTGGAAGGCTGCCGCCTTGTTTCCACCGTGGGAAGCATGGGTACATATATGGGGCTGTTTGCCGGTATATTAAACGAAAATCTCCCTATGCATCTTACGGGAATTTCCATATTGCTTTATGACGATATAAGACAACATGCTGCCGATTATTATAAAAAAGTAAGAGAAAAATTCAATCTGAAAGCAGAAGCATCCCCCGCAGATTTCGACTTAGTTACGGATTACGACCGGGGAGCATATAACAATCCTTGCAAGGAAGTCCGTGATGCCATGTACTATATGGCAGAAAGGGAGGCTATAATTCTCGATCCTTGCTACACCGGAAAAGCCTTCGCAGGGCTTTTGGAAATGGTCAAATCCGGTAGAATCAAACAGGGTGAAAAAGTTGTCTTCCTCCACACAGGCGGAGCTCCCGGAATCAATACTCCTCACCACAGAATAGAAATAGAAAAAGAAAGGGAAAGATTTGTTCATCAGATATAAGGCTCTTGTAGATTTATACAGCTGTAAAAAACACAGGCAATCAGAAATAATCTGATTGCCTGTTTATTTATCTTTGATGTTAGTCCAAATTTTGGATACAACTACGGACTATTGAGAAGTTTGCAGCTACCTGCTTCTTCTCTTTACACCTGCGCCTAATGCGGTTCCCGATGCTGCAATCAGAATCAAGAACAGTATCAGATTTTCGCTGTCACCTGTCTTAGGAGTTTCTCCGTCAGGTTTTTCAGTCGGCTTTTCAGCAGGTTTATTTGCGTCGCCAGGCTGTTCACTGCCGGGTTCATCAGTTGCAAGCGTTCCTTTAAGTGCTTCCAATTCAGCTTTAAGATCAGCAATCTGTGCTTCCAGTTCAGCTTTCTGTGCTGCACTTGCCTCTTCTAAGGCTTCCAGCTTACCCTCCAGGTCGTTAATTTGTCCTGTCAGGTCTGCAACTGCTTGTTCTAATGCTTCCTTATCTGCCGCTGCTTCTTTTTCTGCCTTAGCAAGTGCTTCCTTAACCTGAATGATTTCAAATCTCAGTTCAGCTTCTTTAAGCACATTGTAATTATCTACTGCCGTCTTATCTGCATCATTCAATGCATCGTATGCTGCCCTTGCGGCTTCAATTGCTTCTCCGCTATCTGCCGTAACATTTCCGATTGCATCGATTAACTCTTTAACGTTGTTAATTTCCGCTTGCGAAAGATCTTCTACGGTTTTCTTGTCAGCGTCAACAACGTAACTCTTTTCAGTCTTATTTCCTGCAAAGTCTGTTGCGACTACCTTAATGGTTACTTTTCCGTCAGGAAGGAAACTTACGCTGCCGTCTTTGTTTGTGCCAATCAGCTGTTCCTTCTCACCCTTTATGAGATATACCGATAACTCTTCAATACCTGACTCGGCAACGCCTGATTTTGGTTCTGCTGCTTTCACCACGCACTGTTTGCCGGAGAATTCAGGTGTTTCGATCAAAGGATCATTCTGGTCATCCAATATACCTGCTGCGTTAGCATAAATTGCAGTTGCTAACAGCGGAAGAAGCTTCTGATAATGAGATCTGTTATCCATCTGCTGACCGATAACCACTGCCTGAACAGGATCTCCGTCATTTTCCAGAATAGTACTGAACATAGTTACTGCCGATGCAAAGACGTCTTTTTCACCCTTAGTTGACTGGAAACCGCCGATGAAAGCAGTATCCTTATCTGCATCACTCTTGAACAGAATTTTGGCGCCTTCCGGAATATCAGTATATCTGTAACCTCTTGCATAATATGTAGATGTATCTTCATAGTTTGCAGTGAAAAGGCTGTCATCCACATTATATGCACCGTTAATCGCAACATCTACAAAGTTTCCTGTCTTAGGTGCGGCAATATCCTGGTCAAGCTGGTTTAATCCACTTGCATTTCTGATAAAGATAATGCCAACGCCGTCTTTAACACCACTAACTACAGAAGCCGGCAGGTTTCTCTGATTGTTTGCAATAATGACATTTGCGCCGTCTCTCAGTTCTGAGCTGCCATTATAATCTCTCAGTGAACCAAATCCCAGGTATTCATCCAATAAGTACCAAAGAGGGCCGCCGGATTGTGCGGTTCTGGTTGAATTCATATGGATAATAGGTTCTACCAGCTGTACTGCTTCTTCAGGCAATGCATCGATATACTTACCTTCAATATGGCAGCCGTTAAGTCCCAGTACCGGGTTGTCTACCAAATTGTTAATCTTGCTTAAATCAGAAGCCTTGATGACATAGTCGGAAGCTTCGCCCACGCCCTCAACGTCTTCTCTCAGCATCCACACGTCGCCTTTTTCGGATACGGATGGACCGCTGGAAACGCCGGATAACAGCAGGTTAACGAATCTTACTGCGTCCGTGCTCTGACTCTTAAATACAACATATTCCGCTGCTTCGCCGGTAATATTCGCTTTCTTTGTTGCTTCTTCAACTACATCAAGCTTTCCGTCAAACAGGCCTTCTCCGTATATCTGAATGCTGTCAAATCCTCTTACGTCAGGAAGATTGCAATAGATATCTGCATACATGCTGCTGAAGCCTGTTGCATCATAACCTTTACTCATTGTTTCAAAGATTACATTTCTTCTTGCCTGCTTCATATCCAGAACATATGCGCCTGCAGGAATTTCCTTGCCGTCATATGTAACCGCAGCTGTGGACTTACTTACGTCAACGTTCCAGCCAAGCAGCTGATTGATTGCCTTTATTCCCTCTGCAACGTTGTACTGGTTATTGCTGTCTGTAGGAATTACGATATAGTCCGGGAAGAAGGACATCTCATTGCCGTTTGCGTCTACCGGTCTTGCTCTTCCCACAACTTTATCTTCCATTGCACCGGTTTCCGGATTTTTCTTCTTATCAATGAAGTATTTATCTACCGTTTCTTTAGCGTCGATATTTTCAATACCTCTTGCTTTTGTTTCCAGTTTGCTGATTAAAGTGGATTTTCTCATTGAGGTATACTTAATATCCTCTTGGTGAGAAGCATACTCGTTACCTTCCACATCTTGCAGCTTGCCGTTCAATCTGTTGCCTGGGAAAAATTCCGTTTCGCCGCGAAGCAATTCTTCAACCATTGCATAGTTTATTACATTACCTGCGTCGAAAGAATCCAAATTTGAATAAGGGAATTCTATGGTATAGCCGTATGTTCCTAAAAGCATTGCGAACATCGGAGCATATATTGTTCCTCCGTCATCCCAGTCACCGCCGTCATAATGATCCCACGGAACCAAGAATCTCTGCATACCGGTGCTGGCCGTTACTGCAAGTCCTCCCGCATAGCTCAGATTGAGCATATTGTTTTGCAGCAGGTCATAGTCGTATGCCGGGTCATGAGGCGCAGTACACGGCTCTATCAGCATCTGTGTTACGTAGCCATGCCATTCGTTCATTACCAGCGGATCCCACTTCATTATATCCTTCATGAGGGCTATTGTTTCAGGCATCGTAGAGAATACAGCGTCTCTGTTCAGGTCGAAAGCATATCTGTTGGTTCTTCTCATGCCTGCCTTGCCGTCCGGGTTGCTGCAAAGAGTGCTTACAAAGATAAAGTTATCCAATGCCTCTTTTGTATCAAATACCGCATCGTTTCTGGCATCTTCCTGCATGAAAATACCGTCGGCAGCATATCCACCCTTAACCGCATGGCCTCTTTCACCCTGCGCTGCACCTTCAGCCGGGTCTCTGTAGGCCAAATCCATGTCTTCTAAATCCCATGTATTGTATGTGATTTTCTGACCGGCTTTTCCGCCTTTGATTAAATCACTGGTCAGCTTAATCATAGTATCCGTACCTGTTACTTCGTCAGAATGAACGTTATTCTGGTAGAATACCTGTGTCAGTTTGATGTCGTTATCATTCTGGTTTTTAATCTTATCGATCAGTGCCTGCGGATTGGTATTCATTGCAGGTACGGTTTCATTCAGATAGGAATCTACGGTTGTTTTGTCTTTTGCAACTGCAACGTTCCAAATTGCGTTAAATTGAGAGTAGTTATTGAAGTTCTTATTTTCTTCCTTGCTGTTATCTGTCAAACCATAGCCGAGAACAGAAACCTCAACCCATACATTGTTCTCTGCATTTCCTTTTACGAAGTTTCCTTTATCATCTACGCCGACATAACCTGCCGCAACAGTTCCCGTAGTTTGACCGTCAAGTTTTTCCTTCGGATATTCGCTTCCGTTAATCGCCTTAATCAGGCTCTGTGCATATTCGTTAATTTCAATCCAAGAAGACATTCCATCGTATGGTCCGATATGAATGTCTCTTGCAGCAACAGCCTTTCCGTCAACTGTCGCTGTCATGGTGTAAGTGTCAACACCCTGCTTCAGAGGACCCGCCTGCCACCATGCGCGGTTATCAGCGGACTGTCCTGTCGAAAAGTCAAACTGCCTTCCTGCTCCATAGTTGTTATACGGGATATTATTAACTGCGTTTTGATTTGATGTTGCCCATGCGGTTTTGGTTTCCATAGCAACCTTTACCGTATAGGTTCCATCTGCGTTCTTTGTAAGGGACTTATCCTTAACAGATAATACGGAATCCTTAATAGGTTTTACGTTACTGTTGTATCCGTCCCATACCCATTTTTCCAAGTCTAATCCGCCATATTGCAGATCCACCTTGTCTAAAAATGTGTCTTCATCGGTTACTGCTTCTTCGTCTACAGTGAACTCAAAATTGAATATACGTGCATCCTTCAAGTTGATTTCCCTATAGGTAGTGTAATATTTGTCAGGATCTTCTCCTTCCGCCTCTACACCTTTGTAGATCTCATCACGATAGAGAATCTGTGTTTCGCCTCCAACCAATTCTTCAACATTTGCTATCTGTAGCTCCGGAAGACCCCCGGAACTTTCTTCAGCTGCATAAGCGTTTGAAAAACCTATGCCTCCAAAGAAGGTGGTAAATACAATCGCAAATGTTAAGAATACAATCAGAGCTTTACTTTGCTTCGGCTTGTGTGTTCTTGACATTTTTTGCACCTCCCTAAGTACATAAACTAAACGTCAACGGATGTAGTTTGTTTGAATATTCATAAAATCCAAAATATTCAAACTCACCCTAAGAATACCATTGTGATGAATTTGTGTCAATATTGTGAATTATTATTTATTAAAATTTTTTTTACTTGACACATATATGCTGCCAATGTTACGCTTTTTAAAATACAATATGATTTCTTATGGAGGTGGCACCATGAAAAAAGCAGTGATTTTTATCCTTTCAATTTCACTAATCTGCATGCTTACAGCCTGCACAACCGGTTCGCCAAAGGTCATTGAAGAAAATGAGAAGAAAAACGAAGCTTTCATCTCTGCAGCCGTCTCGGCAATGTCTGATCAGCCCCTCTGTCTTATTGATGCACTCGACTGGGGAGATGATTATCAGAAAGTAAAGGATGAAATTCCGGAGCCTTATATTCAAGACGACAGCCGCTACCTGAGCAAGGGATTTTTTTCTGCGCTTCCTTCAGATGAAAATTGGCTTGATGATAATGGTAATATCAACAAAGATGCATTTTCCTCCATAGACACCCTTTCTTATTTTGCTATGGATTCTGACATTGGTTTATACGAATACGGATACTTGCTTCCTGACGCAAACCTATATCAATATGATTTTCTAAAGGAATACTATACAAAGAAATACGGACCTCCGGCACGGGAAGACTGGGAATGGAAAGACAGATCTTATACCCCTACAGGCGATGAAGATTACTATCAGCTCTTTGCTGAAGGCAAGGTAAAAGTAATTACCGTATGGGATATCGAATCTCTTGACACGGTTTTAGTCATAGATTGGCTCAATGACCCCATACAGTACGACAATAATTATGGACAGATTTCCTTTTATAGCCGTACAGATGATTTTTCAACAGAGCAGGCAGAATAAAATCCGAAGGCTACCGCCGGCGCAGTCAGCGCTCAGCGAGACTGCCGTAAACTTTAAATTTTCTTTGAATTACGGCATTTTGACTGCAGTTATAAGGTTCAAATTGCCGTAAAGTTCGCAATTTCTTTGAATTGCGGCATTTTATAAGCCGTAGGAAGGGTAAAACTGCCGTAAATTTAAAATTTTTCTTAGTTTCCGGCATTTTGGCAGGAAATAAGATAGCAAAAGTGCCGCAGATGAAAGATTTCCTTAAATCTGCGGCACTTTACAATTCAGACCGGTGCGACAGCCCCTTTATAAATTTACTATGCGAGATTCTTAGTCACTTCTTCTTCGAGAACTCTGTAGGCAACCTTGCCTACCAGGGTTTTCGGCAGCATTTCTCTGAATTCGATAGACGAAGGCATAGCATACTTTGCAACATGTTTGCTGCAATATTCCAGCAGAATTTCTCTTGCCTCATCTTCCGATACTTTTACACCCGGTTTCAGTACCACAAACGCTGCAACTCTCTGCATTTTATAAGGGTCAGGTATTCCTATTACGCAGCTCATGTGCACAAGCTCGTGAGCGTCCAAAATGTTCTCTATTCTTGAAGGGTATACATTGTATCCGCTGGTAATGATCATTCTCTTGATTCTCTGGCGGAAATATATGAAACCTTCATCATCCATCATGCCAAGGTCGCCGGTATGTACCCATGTCATTCCGTCTTTGTGGCGGCGCAGCGTGTTGGCGGTTTCTTCCGGATTATTTATATATTCCATCATGACGGTCGGGCCTGCAAGGCAGATTTCTCCCTCTTCGCCGTAAGGCACTTCTTCCTCCGTACCCGGCTTTACTATCTTGTAGAAGGTATCCGGGAATGGCAACCCGATGCTTCCCTCTTTGGCTTTATGGGAAGGCGTCAGACAGCTTGCCGTTACACACTCGGTTGTTCCGTATCCCTCTCTTACCGGAATGGTTGCGTTGTGGCTTGCAAGGAAAGCATCAAAACGCTTTTTCAATTCTATGGACAGAGAATCTCCGCCGCTGAAAACACCCTTTAAGCACGACAGGTCCACACGGTCCAGACTCTTTATTCTGAGAAGAGCCTCATACAATGTAGGTACTCCCGCAATGAAATTAGGCTTGTGCTTCTTCAGAAGTTTTGCATAGCTTTGCGGATTGAATCTCGGAATGAGAAGACATCTGCCTCCGTTGGCAAGCATGGAATGTATGCACACTCCGAGGCCAAAGCCGTGGAAAATAGGCATCACCGCAAGCATCTTGTCGCCGGGCTTAAACATAGGATTGGTAGCGATAATCTGCTGTGAGAGGGCATTGAAATTCAAGTTTGAAAGCAGTATCCCCTTCATGGTTCCCGTCGTACCGCCGCTGTAAAGGATTACGGCAGGGTCTTCGCTTTTGCGAACCACATGGAAAGGGCCATGATAATTGTTGCCGTCAAAGAGGAATTTTTCCCACCAAACGATTTCTGCATTTGCGGGAACTTTCTTGATTTTGCGGCCTTCGGCCAGATAGTATCCCTTTCTCTTTATCGGGCTTAAAGCGTCTTTTACGCTTGTAAGTATAAGGCTTCGCAGCTGTACGTTTGCTCTTATGTTTTCAAACTTGCCATAGAACTGGTCAAGAGTCAGGCAGACTACGCTGGCTGATTCTTTTAAGCAGAATTCTATCTCCTTTTCGCTGGAAAGGGGATGAATCATGTTGGCTATAGCTCCTATCTTATTGATAGCATAAAACATGATTACAGCCTGAGGCGCATTGGGCATACAGATAGTAACACATTCGCCCTCCTTGACGCCGATGCCTGCAAGTGCTCTCGCGCATTTGTCTACTTTATGAATAAAGTCTTTATATCTCGTCTTGCTGCCCATAAAGTCATAGGCTATCAAATTAGGATAATTTACGGATATTTCCGCTATCTTATCGTACATTGATCCCTGAAAATAATCCAGATGAGCAGGTACTCCCCCAAGGTGCTTAATCCATGGTGCTTTAACATTCATATTGTTGTCATTATTCATAATCTACTTCCTCCCCTGCCGGAAGTTCCAAAAGCTCAGGATTTTGTAACAAGTGCTTAAGTAACTTTACCGTCTTTGAATAGTAATAACCGTCTGCAATTCTTTCATCAAGTGTAAGACCCACATCCAAGGTCTCCTTCATCTTCATATTTCCCTCGTCATCATACACAGGCGTAAGCTTCTTCTGCCCGAGCACCACAAAAATGGAATTGGTTCCCCAGTTTTCAAGATGATGATATCCCGATTTGAGCCCTATGGAGCCCAGATTGGTAATCATACATGATGCGTGATTGGGGTCCGTCTTTATCAGGCTGTCAGGCACTATGCCGTAAAAATCAAGTTTATGAAGTATCCATACCACAAACCGAAGTACAAACCTCGGCAGCTTTGTCAGCATGTCCATGCCCGCAGTGGAGTTGTCAAGGGCTTCGCCTCGGCAACTGTTGACCTCGCCGTATACTTTGTCTTTAACCGTATCTATGGTTGAATTTTCATCAAATTTTATGAATGCGAGAGCTTCGCCTCCCTCGTCATGAAACTTTTTCTTTACCACGAAAGCAAGGGCAAGAAACTTCCTCTGATATGTTCTGTATCCCTTTATGAATCTGTTCATCTTAGGCCTTAAGGTCAGTGTCTTGACTATGGCCGCAAGTATTACATGAAACAGTTTATAAGGTTCTTCCGGATTGTCCTTGTTTTTTTCTTCCAGATATTTGTTTATATTTTCCAGATCTATTCTTTCACTTATAAAAGCCTCGTTGTCCGACCTGTTTCGATAAAGATAAGGAACAAACGCATGCATTGGGTCCGTTTCCCTTATCAAAGTTCCGTCTTTTCTGTCGCCTCTTCTCCGTCTCGTATTTTCCATATAATCTCTCTCCTATACTAAAACAAGGTATGCTTGTTGGCATACCTTGTAATTTTATCACATTTTTTGTGGTTTTCAGACAACCTTCAAAAATCTTAACAGTTTTTTAGCACGAATGCAGGAAAATTTAATCGGCCTTATACTTTTTCCAGTATTTGCTGTACACTGCATCAACATCGCTTCCCAAGTTTCTGAGAGTTTCGCATTTTGCCAGCACATCTTCCGGCGGATTTAGCACAGGCTCATCAATCAAATCTGCAATTTCCTTATTAGGAATGGCATAAGTTAGATATTCAAAATTGGTTTCAGCCACTTCCTTGCTAAGCATAAAGTTAATCCATGCTTCTGCGCCCTCCTTGTTTTTAGCCGTTTTAGGTATAGCCCAGCAGTCTGTCCAGACTTCCGTTCCCTCTTTCGGAATGACAAATTCCAGATTTTCATTGTATTCCTTGGAATATATCACCTCGCCGGAAGTAATTACGGCCATAGCTGCTGAATCTCCTATCATTATTTCCCGCGCGCTGTCGTTGGCAAAGCTGTATGCCAGCGGTTTCTGTTCTATGAGGGCGTCAGTCATGGCGCTCAATTCACCTTCATCTGTGGTATTCATCGAATATCCCAGCTTTTTTGCGGCAATCATATATCCTTCACGCATGGAATTAGGCATTACTATCTGGTCTTTATACTGCTCGTCCCACAGCACGTTCCACGAATCTATGGCTCCGTTTACCATGGTCTTGTTGTACATGATTCCGTAAGTTCCCCAGGTGTGAGGCAGAGAATGTTTCATGCCGGGGTCGAATTCTTCCATGAAAGGTTTTACGTTATCCATAACATTGTCTGCATTTGGCACGTTATCGTAATTGATTTCCGCAAGCAAATCCTCGCTTAAAAGCTTTTCTATCATATAGTCCGAAGCACATATCACATCGTAATCCGCCGTGTTGTTCTTTACTACAGGATACATCTCTTCGTTAGTGTCAAATAGGTCCACAATTAGCTTATATCCCGTGGCTTCTTCAAAGTCCTGCTGAAGTTCGGGGTCAAAATAATCGCCGAAACAATACACATAAAGAGTTCCGTTTTCTCCTTCCGACTTCTTTCCACCGCAGCCTGTCAAAAGAGTGAGTGACATTGCCATTATCAGTATCAATACCACCGCTTTAATTTTTTTCATGTCTCGTTTCCTCCTTTTTGTTGCTTATAACATTTACGATAATCAATACTATCAATACTGCCACAAAGATAATTGTGGACAGAGCATAAAGCGTAGGCCTTATTCCTACCCTGACCTGGCTGTATATAAGGGTGGAAATGGTATTGATTCCGACGCCTCTTGTAAAGTGCGTTATTACAAAATCATCTACCGACATGGTAAACGAAAGTAAAAATCCCGATATTATTCCGGGCATTATGTCCGGCAGCACAACCTTAAAAAACGCATAGGCAGGCGAAGCTCCAAGGTCCAAGGCTGCTTCATAAGTATGGTTTTCAAGCTGCCTGAATTTTGGCATGACCGACAAAATCACATACGGTATACAAAATGTTATGTGGGCAAACAGCACGGTGCCGTAATTGAGAGATATGCCGAACAGCAAAAATGACAGCATCAGCGAAATACCCGTAACTATGTCCGCATTCAGCAGTGGAATATTGTTTAATCCCATAAATACCGAACGGTGTTTTTCTTTCATCGCATTAAGACCTATGCACGCCGTCACGCCCACTATCGTAGCTACAGTGGCCGCCCAGAAGGCTATGGTCAGCGTATTGGTCAGCGCCTCCATTATTATTCGGTTTTCGAACATCTCTTTATACCATTTGAGGGAAAATCCCACCCACGCATTCATGGTCTTTCCCTCATTAAACGATAAGACCATTAAAGTAACTATGGGCATGTATAAAAACAATATTATTATGGCGAGGTAGATACCTTTAAACGTCTTTTTCATATGATATTTCCCTCCCCGTTCCTGTCAAATTTTTCTATGAAGGCCATGCTGATGACTATAAAAATCATCATGACCAGCGAAAGCCCCGCTCCCAGATTCCAGTTTGAACTTGCCGTAAACTCCTGTTCTATGATGTTTCCGATGAGGTTTACTTTTCCGCCTCCCAGCATGTTGGATACGGCAAAGGTGGTCAGTGAAGGCACAAACACCATGGTGACTCCGCTGACGATTCCGGGTACGGAAAGGGGTATTATTATCTTTTGAAGTACCTGGCGGTACCCTGCGCCCAAATCGTAGGCAGCTTCGATGACATTTTTATCTATCTTTATAAGAGCGTTGTAAATCGGCAGTATCATAAAAGGCAGATAGTCGTATACCATACCTAATACCACCGCAGTAGGCGTATTTATAATATTCAGGTCCGGCAACCCTATCAGTCCCAGCACCTGATTTATTATTCCGTTTCTCTCAAGCAGCACCTGCCATGCCATGGTTCTCAAAAGGAAGTTCATCCACATAGGCAATATGAATATAAAGACCATAAAGCCCTTTTTACCCAGCTTGCTGTCTTTGAGTATAAGCCCGAGAGGAAAGGCTATGACAAGGCATATTACGGTGCTTATCAATGCAAGTCCGAGGGCGAGGAGCAAAGCCTCCATGTGCTCACCCGTTGTAATTGCCGTTATATTTTCGAGGGTAAAAGCTCCGCTTCTGTCGGTTATTCCGTAAAAGGTTATAACGCCGAGAGGAACTATGGTACCGCAAATTATAAACAGCAAAAATGGTCCGCTGAATATTTTTTTACTCATCTAACGCCAACGCCTCCTCATCTTCTGACTGAGGTTTGTTCATTATCTGAATGTTTTCGGGAGCGACGTCAATGGAAACCGCTGTTCCCACCGGATAGCTCACCGTGTTTTGGGCAAGCCACTCGAAGCCGCCTGCTTCTATACACATTTCATAATGAACTCCTATAAAGACATTTGACGTTACAACACCGTCCAGTATACCGCTGCCCGGTTTTCCTATTATAATGTCCTCAGGCCTTATAACTACGTCTACCGGTTTTTTCTTTCCGAAGCCTTCGTCTATACACGGAAAAACCTGTCCGCAGATTTTAACCATGCGGTCTTCCATCATAATTCCGTCTATTATATTGCTGTCACCGATAAAGGCTGCAACGAAGGCATTTTCCGGCTCGTTATATATTTCTTCAGGTGTCCCCATCTGCTGTATATAACCCTGGTTCATGACTACAACCTTATCCGACATTGTTAGCGCCTCTTCCTGGTCATGGGTGACATAAAGGAAGGTGATTCCGAGCTCGTTTTTAAGCCTGATAAGCTCATACTGCATCTCCTGCCTCAGCTTAAGGTCGAGAGCTCCCAGAGGTTCGTCGAGAAGCAGAACTCTCGGCTCATTTACTATGGCCCTTGCAATGGCGATTCGCTGCTGCTGTCCTCCCGAAAGGGAATCGACGGAGCGCTTCTCATATCCGTTCAGGTTTACCAACTTTAGAGCATATTTTACCTTGTCTTTTATGTATTCCTTGCTCTTTCCGCTTATTTTAAGTCCGAAAGCGATGTTATCCGCAATGTTCATATTGGGAAAGAGGGCATATTTCTGAAATACGGTATTTATCTGGCGTTTATTGGGAGCAAGATTCGTTATATCCTGTCCCTGAAACAGAACCTTACCCGTATCCGGCGTTTCAAAACCGCCCAGAATTCTCAGCGTTGTGGTTTTGCCGCATCCCGAGGGTCCGAGGAGCGTAATAAATTCGTTTTCTTTAATCTTAAGATTAAATTCATCCAGCACGGTCTCACCCTCAAATGATTTTGAAATGTCCAAGAGTTCAATTAAAGCCATTCCTCATGTCAGAAACTCGGTGGTGCGCTCACCCACAGAATTTCCGCTCCTTTCTTTGATGTAATATAATGTTTCTTGTCAGGAGTGTAATAAAATGCCTCTCCCGCTTTCGCCCTGTGTTTATCTTTTCCTATTATTACGGTTATTTCTCCCTTTAGTACATATCCGAATTCTTCACCCTCATGGGGATTATCGGGATAGGTCTCTCCCCCTGCTTTAAGGGTAAGCCTTATGGGTTCCATAATGTTTTTCTGGGCGTTGGGAACTATCCACTCTGTTTTGTTTTTCAGTTCCTCATCAATCTTTTCAAAATAGTCTTCATCCTTAAAAACTATCTGCGCCTGGGTCGCCTCCTGCGAGAAGAACTCGTTTATGGTCATTCCGAGGCACTGCAGTATATCTTCAAGCGTTGATATGGACGGTGACGTCAAATCGTTTTCGAGCTGAGAAATAAACCCTTTGGAGAGCTCGCTTCTATCCGCCAGTTCCTCCTGGGTCAGCCCGTTTAATATGCGTATTTCTCTTATTTTGCCCCCTATGTCCATGTCAACGCTCCTTAATGATTCGTTTTGTTATAATAAACCAAAAGTTTAGAAATACTAAACTTCCACACATATAAAATTATATATTAAAACCTGTCAATGTCAATAGATTTTAAAAGATTTATGCCAAATAATAAAAAGTAGATAGTGACTTTTTAAAACTTCAATGTTATAATGGCTCCATGGCTATAATAATATCTAAAATCGCAGCAATATTTTTAATAATGGCGGTCGGTTTCGGAATAAACAAAACCGGCGTAATTCCAAGCAATGCTACCAAGTATTTTGTGGATTTGCTCCTCATGGTAACCACTCCGTGCATGATTCTGTGTTCGGTAACGTCCAAGGAGTTCAACCCCGATGTGGCTACGTCCACCGTGCAGGTTTTCATATGCGGAATCCTGTTTTTTGCGGGCTCTTTTGTGCTCGGCTATTTTTTATGCAAAAAAATATTAAAGGTCAGCCCGGCCGACGACCTGGGAGTGTACATAATGGCATTTTCCACGGTAAATAACGGCTTTATGGGATTTCCCATTACACAGGCAATATTCGGCAGCGACATCCTCTATCTGATGATTCTGCACAATATCTGCCTTACTTTATATATGTATTCTGCCGGACCTTTTATCCTCAACATGAATTCGGGAAAAGGAAGTTTCGACTTAAAGAGGCTGCTTAAAACCTTCTGCAACCCGTCAACCATACTTTCAATCGTAAGCATAATCATGCTTTTTGCCGGACTGCATCTGCCGGCTCTCTTGTTTGACAGTGTGGAACTCATAGGCGACATCACGGTACCGCTTTCAATGCTCGTGGTAGGCATGCAGCTTGGGGACAGCAATATAGGAAGAATCATAAAGAACAAGGCGCTTTTGGCTACATCTCTTTTAAAGATGCTGCTGGTCCCTCTGCTGGTATTCTTAATCGTAAATTGGCTTCCTATTGCAACCGATGTTAAGGTAGCTGTAATATTTGCGGCGGCTTTTCCTACTGCTGTTGTCACTTCGGCCCTCGCCCTCATGGAGAAGAAAAACTCTCTCCTTGCTGCCGAAATCATCGCATTAACGACACTGATTTCTGTGGTAATCATCCCTGTAGCGGCGCTGTTTTTAACAGGCTATTATGGGTTGTGAGGTTGGAGAATAATACAAAGCAATTTAATTCATCAGATAAATGAGTATTTTAAAAAGCGACGGGCAGATGCCCGTCGCTTTCTTTTACTTATGGAATACTCCGACTTATTCGCTTAATATCTTTTTTACTGCTGCATCAGATATCAACGCCGGACCGCCCAATGTTACCGCTTTTTTTATGCCCGAACTTTTAATATATGACGCTGCTGCCGGTGTGTCTGTTGACGTTACAAGAAGCAACGGGCCTTCCAATGACATGGCAAGAGGGCCTCCGGATAAACCATCAGGGAAGTTTAAGCCGTATGCAAATACTGCCGTTTCACTGTAGTTTCCAAAGAACTGCCGGGCTACAGCTACTGATGTGGCATATCTGTTTTGACCGGAAACTCTCTTTATGCTTCCATAACCTTTTAATTCTCTTTCAACATCATAGCTTACCGCTCCGGTTCCGCCTATGATATAGTAGTTTCTTTTCCCAGAAGCGTTCAGGTAACTTTTTTGTGTAGAATTTAAAGAATTTCCTACAAGTAATATAGGCTTTCCTACAGCGGAAGCTGATAAACTATCTGCAAATCCCATTCCGGAGCATACGAGTATATCTTCATTTCCAACCCCAGCTTCCTTTAATATCAGCAAATTGGTTGAGTACCTGTCTTTTCCTCCGAGACGTTTTACTTTGCGTGAATCTCCGGATATGCTCTTTTCAAAGCTTCCCGAGACTGCACCTGTTCCTCCGAGGATATATACAGTGCCATTTTTGTTTAAATTGTTGACTATATATTCTTTCACCAGTTTCTGGCTTGCGGCATCGTCTCCTACTACCAATATAGGAGCGGTTTTTACTTTTACCAAGTATGCACCTGCTAATGCATCTGCGTAGCCTCTTCCGTCTGCAACTATAATGCAGTTAAACTTATCTATACCCAGACTGGTCTTTAGCGCTTTTGCGGTTTCTATCGAAGTTTCATATCTGCTTGGACCGTATATGCGAAGTTTCGTTTTATTTCCCAATAAGCTGTCAGATCCTGCCACGATAGTGAAGGTCCTTGTGATCGTACCTGTACAGTTGCCGATTCCCTTTACCGTTACCGTAGCTGTTCCGACTTTGAGATTGTCCTTATATGCTACCGTATAATCAACATCTTTCTTAAAGCCGGCTATCGTCACTTCAGGGGTCTTGGCTGTTCCGTCATATTTAGTAATGGAATAAGCAAGAGTTACGGTCTTTCCCGATATATCTGCCTTTGATATCTCAAAAGTCTTCGTTACTGTACCTGCATAGTTGCCGATTCCCTGTACCGTTACTGTAGCTGTTCCGACTTTGAGATTGTCTTTATATGCTGCCGTATAGTCAACGTCCTTTTTAAGGCCAGCTATAGTCACTTCCGGTGTCTTGGCTGTTCCGTCATATTTTATGCTGGAGTAAGCAAGAGTTACAGTCTTTTCCGATATATCTGCCTTTGATATCTCAAATGTCTTTGTAATGCTGCCTTCATAGTTGCCGATTCCCTGCACTGTTACTGTAGCCGTTCCTGCTTTAACATTGTCTTTATATGACACTGTATAATCAATATCTTTTTTTAAACCATCTATTGTCACTTCAGGTTTTTTTGCTGTTCCGTCATATTTCGTATCGGAGTAAGCAAGGTTTACAGCCTTTCCTGATATATCTATCTTCGATATTTCAAAGGGAACCGTCTGATAATCTGTATATTCTCCTATACCTTTTATAAAGGCGTATGCCGTACCTAATCGGTTGTTATTTATATATCCTATCTTATAGTCTACGCCCTTTTTCAGACTTTTACCGTTATATGTGACTTCAACAGCCGGTTCATGGTTTTTTCCAGCACTGTACGTGATATTTTCAATTCTAATCTGGCAGTTTGCAATAGATTTATCTTGCGTTGCGTCTGCCATTTTATTCAAATACCAGAAATCACAATCTGTTCTTGTTCCTATCCCTGATACGTTGCCGCTTGAGGAATATTGCCACATATCATATGTATATTGATATGTACTCTGATTATTGTACTGAGCTTCCCATATAAAATATTTTTCTCCCAACGCTTTACCGTCTATAGAATCATTGAGAAACATCAGATTGGCATATATTCCGGCTTCATGTCCTGCAGCCTCTATAGTTTTACAAAACGCCTCAGCATTTGCGGTTGCTTGCTCCTTACTCAAATTAGCGGTGATAAGCCTGCCCGGGTTTGCATCATCCTTGGCATATTCATAATCCATAAAAATAGGGAGTTCTATGTCATAACTTCCCAGAAGTTCCAATGTAATATTAGCCTCCTCAATAGCTTCCGCCTCTGTTATAGCTTGTGAAAAATAATAAATTCCCACCATTACACCGGCTTTTTTTGCATTTTCAATATTTTGCCTATAATATCCATCTATATATGTTTTTCCTGCTGCGCCGTAGCCTCTGCCGCCTACTCTTATTATAGCAAAATCAATTCCATCCGCTTTTACTCTATTCCAGTCTATGTTGTTCTGATATGCGGAAACATCAATGCCGTTGACCAGTATTCTGTCTTTAAAAACATCACTGTGCGTGTATTTATTTCCAGTATAAGGTGACACCGTCACAGTCTGTGCAAAGGCAGCTGCCGGATAAAGCATAATCATCAACATAAGTGCTAAAATCAACAAACCCTTCTTTCTCATAACAACCTCCTTTCTTTTATTGTATTATAACTTGTCTACGCTTTCAACGTTTATTGCATGGAAATATCTTGCAGTCCCTCAGTACATTATGACAGCTCTTACCGGACAGGCCGCAGCGCAATAACCGCAGGTCAGGCACCTGTCCTCTCTTATCTCGGCCAAGCCCCTTTCGTTGTAAAAAACGGCTTCCGACTGACATGCCTTGATGCATGAGCCGCATCCTTCGCAGTCGCTTTGCTCTATCCTCATCCTTTTAAGTGAAATATCAGGATTATAATCTTTAGGCATATCGCCGTTTACGTAACTCATACAGTCATCTATATCTTTTAAACTGCCGAAGCCTATCATCACCGAGTCTATCTCCGGTTTGGAAAAAACATAATCGAGAGCCTTTTGATATGTTCCTGTCAGGTTTCCTCCTCCGAAAGCTTTCATGGAAAAGATGCCTTTTCCTGCCTTATGGCACTTGCCTATAGCATTGATCATATCCTCAGGCGTACCGGGTGCAAACCTGTTGCGTATGCCCAGTCCTGCATAATTTATGAGGGGAAACACCACATCGCACTCGCAAACTCCTGCCATTTTTTCCGTGACATCAATATTATGGGTCGAAACTCCCATAGCTCTTATTTTTCCCTTGGCCTTGGCGTCATTTAAGCACTCCCATGCGCCCTGACGCTCCTCAAACTGGCCTGTCCTGACTTCGTGAAGCAAGAATATATCTATCACATCCCTGTCAAGATTGCGCCTCGCTTCCTCAATGGCATTGTCCATTGAGCTGTAATCGCCATATAAGCTTTTGGAGCAGATAACCGGCTCAAGACCCGTATTTTTCAGTGCCGTTCTTATATACGGATAAGTTTTGTAATACTGAGCCGTGTCCAAAAAATTTATGCCTTGTTCCAAGGCATATCGAATAACCGCCGCACCTTCATCTATTTCAAGCGCTCTCTGATTAGGCCCTATGGGCAGCACTCCCATGCCTACACGGCTTACTTTTATATTTGTTTTTCCAAGCAATATGTTTTTCATGTGAAAGTCCTTTCTTTTTAAATTATAATCGGGTATAATCATTATGTAAACAAAATATTTGGGGGTATATTTTAGTGTCAAACATGTGCAGCCTTGCAGAAGAGCAAGGTTTTGAAACATTTAGGCACGCTTACAGAGCTGCCATTAAAGAAGTAAGAACAAAAATTGAAATTTTAAGCGAAGACTTTGCCGTACGTCACGATTATAATCCGATTCACCATATGGAGCGAAGGTTAAAATCACCTGACAGCATCGAGGAGAAGCTTGAGCGTTACGGCAAAGAAATCTCAATAGCTTCTGCAAAAGAGAATATTCTTGATATTGCAGGTATCAGAGTAGTTTGCAATTTTATAGATGACGTATATGCCATAGCCGATATGCTAATGGAGCAGAACGACATAGAGCTTGTTACAAAGAAAGATTACATAAAAAATCCCAAGGAAAACGGCTACAGAAGCCTTCATTTGGTATTGAGCGTACCTGTATTTTTGCTTAACGGATGTGAAAACGTTCCTGTGGAAGTTCAGATACGTACAGTTGCCATGGATTTTTGGGCGAGTCTTGAGCACCAGCTCAGATACAAGAAAGGCAAAACTCTGCCGAAAAAAGTTGACTGCGAGCTTAAGGCCTGTGCAGAATCCAGTGCGTCTTTGGATGTGCGCATGCAGCGACTCTTTGATGAAATATACAAATCAGATTGAAAATCGACCGGAGCGACGGAATTGTAAAGTGCCGCAAATTTGAGAAAATCTCTCATCTGCGGCACTTTTGCTATCTTATTTCCCTCCAAAATGCCGTAAACTAAGAAAAATTTCAAATTTACGGCAGTTTTACCCTTCTTACGGCTTATAAAATGCCGTATTTAAAAGAAATTGAGACCTTTACGGCAATTTGAACCCTATCGCCGCTGTCAAAGTGCCGCAATTAAAAGAAAATTTAAGGTTTACGGCAGTCTCGCTGAACGCCGCCCGCCGGTCTGCAGCCTGCATCGTCGCCAACTGCACACAGCCCCTTTGATTTAATATCCCAATTTTTTTGTAATTTCTTTTACATCCTGCTTATATGCGTCATCAGTGTCAGCATAAATTACCGTGTTTTCTATGCGGCATATATATTTATACTGTCCCTCTGAAGATAGGGTGTATTTTGAATAATTTCCGGCTGAAACATCCTTTTGTGACGATACGCTTCCCTTTGATGATTCAAAAATCGCCTTATTGCTTTCAAAGAATTGAGCCGCTATATCAGGGCTTGCAATTATGTAAAACTCTATCTGATAGTTCCGATTTTTGTCTATGGCCAAATACGCTTCGCTTATGTAGTCATATTCAGCAAATTGTTCTTTGACATTTACCACACTGTATCCGTTTTCTTCCATCAGCGAATTAAAATCTTGCGCAGTCAAAGCTTCCTTGGGTTTCATTAAAATCACAACTAAGCATATGGCAATCGCAACGATTGCCACGGATACCGCTATTATGGCCAATTTAATGGATTTTTTCATAATCTGTCTCCCTCAACTCTAAGCCAGCAGATATAAATCATCCAGATTCTGGAGCTTCATCAGAGCCCAGATAGCGTCGTTTACTTCCATTCTGGTATTGAAATACCCAAAGCTGAACCTTGCCACACCGCCTTCTTCTATACCGAGGGATTTCATCAACCGAGGGCAGTCGCAATCTCCGGATTTTATGGCGATATGATTCTTTCGCATAAAAGTCTTAATTTCTTCCGTACTGAATCCTTCAACGGTTATGGACACCGTCGGAATCCTCGTGTTGGTGCCGAAATCGCCATAGACGGTTACATCCTTCATGGACTTTACCGATTCGAAAAACCGCTTTGCAAGTCTGTGAGGGAAGATAGTTATGCCATATATGCCCTTTTCCAGTATAAAATCAACAGATGCGCACAGTTTACCCAGCTTTTCTTCGGAAGGAGTGTGAATCTGCGCCTCTATCTCCGGGTCCAGGCTCAGGCCGTTTCTTAGGCATATGCCGCCGGTGCCGAAAGGTCCCATCATCTTTTTATGGCCGGCAAAACAAAGCACGTCCAGCTGCAAATCCTCCATATTGATAGGAGTTGCGCCCACCGTCTGCGCTGCGTCCGCAATTACCATTATATTGTTTCGCCTTGCTATGGAACACACCTTTTCCATATCCGTTATGTTTCCCGTAACATTGGAACCGTGGCAGCACACCATTGCTTTGGTTTCAGGTCTTATGGCCTCTTCAATCAAATCATATCTCAAAGTTCCGTATTTATTCAGAGGTATATAAGTAACACTGCAGCCCTTTTCCTCAAGCTCTGAGAGCACGTTCAATACGGATTTATATTCCATGTCCGTCGAAATAACATGGTCACCCGGCTTAACGAAGCTTAACACGGCAGCTCTTACTGCCTCATCCCCACTGCCCGTAAAAACTATATTTTCGGGATTCTTGCATCCCAAAAGCCCGGCGACTTTTGCCGCTGCTTCATCTCTTGTTGCCTTAGGTGCATTTTTATAGCTTTCCGGCTTGGCAACAGTGGTTGCGGCATTGTTTAAATAGGCCATGATTACCTCCTTAAATCCACATGTATGGATTCCATAACTTTAAATGCGGCTTCTTCAGCTTCCTTATCGTTGCTTCCAACGCATGAGGCATCCACTAAAATGGGAACGTTAGGCATAGCTGCCTTTGCGCAGGCAATGTTGGATATAACGCAAATATTTGTAACAACGCCCACAAATTCTATGCTTTCATAATTGTCCGCATTTTTATGAAGATATTCGCAAAGCTCGTAAGAACCAAAAGTCGGCTTGGAGAACACCAAATCGTCCTTTTCTTTAAGCTCTGCAATTTTTCCGTAGAGCTGCCAGCCGTCCTCGCCGTCTACGCAGTGCGCAATGGGCAAGTGCTTTCCCTCGTGACTTTCCATATAATGGCGGTCATGAGTATCCATCGTAAAGATGATCTGGCCGCCGTCTGCAAGGCTGCGATATTCCCTGATTTTTGCTGCAATGGGTTCTTCCAGAGCCGTAGCGCCTTCAAATCCGAGAGAACCTGTAACAAAGTCATTTTGGTAGTCTACCACCACGAGTAATTTTTTCATTTTTTTCTCCTTTTATCATGTGTTATCAGAATCGGGTGCAGCTGTCTTTGTCAGAAGCCAATCCACCCAGAAAACGTAATATTTGGCTAAAATGTGAGTATTGTCACTTGTGTATTCTGCCTTGAGGTTTCCGTTTTCATCATCAAAGATCTCGTTTGCATCTATATAGAAAACTTTCTCGTTGTCGATGAATTCCGATATTCTTTCGTTAAATTCGTTGATATTGGCGTTGTTAAATGTTTCATCCGACTCTGAGCGTGAAGCCGAAACATGGAGATTTGCCTGAATGTATATTATGGAGTTCGGCGATTTTTCTTTTATCCAGTCCAAAAGTTCTTTGTACTTGTTTACGGTTTTTTCTCGTCCAAAGCCCAGTTCGTTGATTCCCAGCATCAGATAAATCTTACCGTATTGCTTGGATTCAAGCAATTGCTCCAAAGTGACCTTTCCGTTCCCGGACACATCGACTTCCGTATCCATTATATTATACACGCTCATTCCCGTATTTGCAAAGAAATCCGCGCCTTCCGCCTTTCCATACTGCCAAAGGCCCATGGTTCTCGAATCGCCTATGAACAATGCGTCACTGAAATATTCTCTGCCGGCCAGCACAAAATGTGCATCCTCAGGGTTTGGTTTTTGCACAATATCGGTTTTATTCTCCCCAGCGGTTTCCTCGGGCTGTGCGGCTTCTTCAGCAGGCATTTCATCAAGTATCAGAACTTTAAATGCCAATATCCCTGCCACTACTATACAAGATACCATTATTAAAATCGAAAATGAGTATTTTAAAATATTTTTCATAGCTTCCTCTTTAAAATCTGAAATATAAAAACGGGTCGTTAAGTCCTATGTACAGGCAATATACGGAGCCCCAGAAAACCGCAAATAAAATCACAGAGCCGAGAAGGGTGCCCTTTATGCGTTCAAACAACTTGGCAGGAGCCGATACGCTTAATACGGCGCAGACTGCCATAAGAACTCCGTAAGTGTCCAAATAATTTTTAAAATCGCCTTCAAATACGGTCGAGCTCTTTGTTCCTGCAAAATCCGTCAGCCTTTGTATATAAATTCCAAGCTGGTCTATATCCGTTATGGCAAATATCATCCAGCTTAACGGTATCAAAAATAACATGTACAGGTGCCCCAGCGGTTTAATCCTGTCCAGCAATTTTTTTAAACCGGCCTTTTCTATAGCTATGGCTATGAAGAGGAAAAGCCCCCATATTATAAAATTCCAGCCTGCTCCATGCCAGAATCCCGTCAGCATCCACACTACCAACAGATTAAAGTATACTCTCGGCACAGACCTTCTGTTTCCGCCAAGAGGAATATAAACGTATTCTTTGAACCAGCTTCCCAGGGTCATATGCCACCTTCTCCAAAACTCAGTCATGGAGCGTGATTCATATGGGTGGTCGAAGTTTTGCGGAATGGTGAATCCCATTATCCTGCCCAAGCCTATGGCCATCATGGAATAGCCGTAAAAATCAAAATAAAGCTGAAAACTGAAAGCAAATATTCCCAACCATGCTGCAGGGGCGGATATGCTTTCGAACCCCACCGCCTGTATATCGCTCCATAGGCTTCCTATGCGGTTTGCCAGAAGTACCTTCAGTCCAAGTCCTATGACAAAGATTTTAAGGCCCTCATCAAAGTTTTCCAATGATGCCTTTCTCTTGCGAAGCTGAAGGCGAACCTCACGGTACTTAACTATCGGCCCTGCAATGAGCTGCGGGAACATGGTCAGATATGCTCCAAAGGAAACCAGAGAAGTCGACGCCTCTACCTCTTTGCGATATACATCCACCAGATATGATATGCTTTGGAAAGTATAGAAGCTGATTCCGACAGGTAATATAAGGTTCCAAGGTTCTGCCACGCTGCCTCCTCCCATGATAGATGACAAGGCATTTATATTTTCTATTATAAAATCGGAGTATTTAAACAGGCCAAGCCATAACAGGTTGTATATTATTCCAATAATCAGAATTTTTTTCGATTTTGACCTATTCCGGCATATAAGTTTACCCGTAATATAGTTGACTATTACAGACATGACAAGAAGCAGTATATACCAAGGCTTGTCCAGTGTTCCCGCCGCATAAAATATTATGCTGCCGACAAAAATCCAAAGATTTCTTAAATATTTAGGTATAATAAAATAAATTGCCAGAAATATAGGCAAAAAAATAAAGATAAACTGTAAACTACTGAATACCATAAACCAAAAATTCTCCCAATTAAGCCATATAGAATGGTCTTTGCTATGTATTCTATCACAAAGACCGTAAATAATATAGGTGTATATTTTAAAATTTTTTATAAAATTAAAAGAACGGCAATCCGCATGATATCGTCTTGCCGCCCGGTTTTATTTCATATCCGTAATCTAATTCTCTACAATAAATTTTCATCCTCGATTAACCTGTAACCTATGCCAAGTTCGGTAAATATGTACTCGGGTTCGCCGGGATTTTTTTCTATTTTGCGGCGGATGTTTGCCATATTTACACGCAATATCCTGTTATTGTCATCGGCATAAGGGCCCCATACCTGATTTATGAGAGATGAATAGGTTATTACCTTTCCGGAGTTCTGTGCCAGCATGGAAACGATCTTATATTCCACTCTTGTCAGGTGAACCTCATTTCCGTCTACGAGCACGCGGCGTTTTTCAAAGTCCACCACAAGTCCCTTTGCGGAGTAAGGTCTGTTATTGTTGACATTATCGGACATAATCTTATTGCTGTGCCTTATGGCGGTTCTGATTCTTGCCAGAAGCTCATCTGTGCCGAAAGGCTTTGTAATATAATCATCAGCTCCCGCATCAAGAGCCGCTACTTTCTCTTTCTCCTGCACTCTGGCGGAGATTACTATAATAGGCAGGCTTGACCATTGTCTCGTCTGTTTGATTATATCTATTCCGTCCATATCGGGAAGTCCCAGATCAAGCAGAACCAAATCAGGCAATGTGGATGTAAGTATTGCCAGACCGTCCCTGCCGTTATGTGCAGCCGTCGTCTTATACTCCTGCCCGTTTAAAGTTTTGGCAATAAAATCGCATATGCTCTTTTCATCTTCGATAATAAGAATTGAAAGTTTTTGTACCATCAACTATTCCTCCGTTTCTTTCGGCAGATAAAAGAAAAATTTGCTTCCCTCTCCGTGATTTTTTGCTTTTATGTCCCCACCATGGGCAATAACTATGGTTTTACATATGGAAAGGCCTATTCCCATTCCTTTGTAGCCGTCAACTTCGCCTTCTTCGTCTCTGCTGTATCCTGCGCCGTCAAATATGGTGTCCAGCCTTTTTTCATCTATGCCCACCCCGTAATCTTTGATGCAGAACCAAACCTTGTCGTCATCTTCGAACACTTTAAGCTCTATGGGTTTGACGCTGTGAGCATGAGCATTGGCATTGTTTAAAATATTTATTATGACCTGCTCTATAAGGGTTGCATCCATCATTACCATAATCAGATCTTCCGGCGGAAAAACTTTGAGTTCCGCTTCCGGAAATCTCTTTTTAAAACGCACCACCGCCGATGAAATTACTTCATCAACAGGCTCCAAACTCTTGTTCACTTTGGCGGTTTCATTGTTGATTCTCGTGACCGATAAGAGATTTTCAACCATATTCAAAAGCCAGTTGGCGTCGCCTTCTATGTTCTCGACGATTTCCCTTTTCTCCTCATCGCTGAGTTTCTCTTCCATTTCTAAATATGATTCACTGTTGCCGATTATTCCTGTAAGAGGAGTTCTGAGGTCATGAGACACTGCTCTCAGAAGGTTTGCCCTGAGTTTTTCCTTTTGGGCTTCCATAAGTTCTTTTTCCTGATGAGCAAGTATACGTGCCTGCTCCTTCATATCTGTCGTCATGGCAGAAGTAAATACATATATTATGAACATTGCCGCAAAGGTTATGGGATAGCCTTCGAGAGTAAGGTTGAAATTTCTGTACGGATAAGTAAAGAAAAAATTGACGCTCAGTACGCTGAGCACGGCGAACAAAAATCCCCAAACATACCCGTTGGTATATCTGGCAACCACAAAGATTCCCAGTATGTAAAACATGGTTATATTTACATCCGGGTTTGCAACCATTCCTCTGAAAGCAAAGGCTATCATAGTAGTGCCAACAAAGGTCAGAAAAAATATCAGTCCTTCCTGCAAATGGCCTTTGCGGATTTCTTCCCGGTCATAATCAGCAATCTGCCGGTTTCTTTTCGTCTTTCTTTTCCGAAATTCCAAATTTCATTCCTCCGATTATATGATATATCTTATTGTCGTTAAAATGGTGTTAAAATATAAACTCATTTTAATAATAAAGAAATTTATTCCTTTTTTCAAGGTCATTTCACACAGAAAGACGCTGTTTCATACAATAAAATATATTGGCAAAGAAAGGAGTTTTATTTTGATTAAAGACCCTTATATAGGTATGCCCATAATAATGGGCGGCGATTGGAACAAACCCGGCCAAGGCGACGGAACCTGCGACTGCTGCGACGTATGTGATACGGATACAGGTCAGATGAACGGCACTTTTGACCAGATGTATCTCGGAAGTCTGCCCCTTGCGATGTGCTATGTTCCTTTCCAGAGATGGAAGACAACTTATCCCGGCGATACGGCTCTTGAGAGAGGCACTATCTTTCCGGAACTCGATTTACCTTTTGAAGGAGGGATGAAGAGATGAATAAAGAACAGCTGATGCGCAAAATTCAGGAAACAGGTTTTGCTCTCTATGACCTGACTCTTTTCCTCGATTCTCATCCTACCAACCAAATGGCTCTTGACTATTTCAGAGACGTTCAAAAGCGCCATACGGAACTCGAAGCTGAATATGAAATGATGTACGGCCCACTGACGGCCTTTGATACTAATACTGAGCAAGGCTGGACCTGGATTCAGGACCCGTGGCCTTGGGAATTGGAGGCATAATATATGTGGACTTATGAAAGACGACTGGAATATCCGATTAAGATTAAAAATCCTAACCCCGCAATGGCTAAATTCATCATCAGTCAATACGGCGGTCCTCACGGGGAATTAGGAGCGTCTCTGCGCTATCTGTCGCAGCGCTGCTCCATGCCTTACCGTGAAGCAGCCGGAATTCTGACTGACATAGGAACGGAAGAACTTGCTCATCTGGAAATGATAACAACTATCGTTCATCAGCTTACGAGAAACATGACAATTGAGCAAATTAAAGATGCCGGCATGGAAGCCTACTTTGTTGACCATACTGCCGGAGTTTATCCTCAGTTTGCTTCGGGATTTCCGTTCAGCGCAGCAACCTTGGCAGTTACGGGAGATGCAATCGCTGACATTCAGGAAGATATGGCAGCAGAACAGAAAGCCCGCTTGACTTATGACAACATCCTGCGTATGGTAGATGACCCTGACGTAATCGACCCGATACGCTTCCTTCGTGAGCGTGAAATCGTACACTACCAGCGTTTCGGTGAGGGACTTCGCATAATACAGGACAACTTGGATAAGAAGAACTTCTACGCATTCAATCCTGAGTTTGATTTAAGGTGATATAAAAACAAAACAGCAGTTTTTTGATGAAGCTCTATCAAAAAGCTGCTGTTTTCTGTCGCTTATTTTATCTTTGCGCCGTCTTCAAAGGCGTTGCCGACCTTTTCTCCGATTACGAGATAATCGTTGTTTACAGGGTCAAAGGTGATAGGCTTTAACTTGGCAGGGTCGATATTTCCGTTCTCATCAAGAACTTTTTCGTCTGCACATACGTTTACTATTTCGCCAACCATGCGGCAGCTTTCGGCATCATAGCTTACAAGCTTGCATTCGAGAGCCATGGCAAGTTCATCGATGAGAGGAGCGTCCACAAATTCGCTTTTTGTCGTATGGAATCCGACTTTTTCCAATTTGTCAGGAACGTCGTTGGCTGAAACTATGCCTACATAATCGCATTCTGCCACATGGTCCGCATCAGCCATGCTTACGGTAAATGCACCTCTTGCAAGGATATTTTTAACGGTTTTATGACCTGCGCTGAGGCACATGGAAATTTCCGCAGCTTCGCTGATTCCTCCCCATGCCGCATTCATTGCGTCCGGAGCACCGTTTTCATCGTAAGAAGCTATGATAAATACGGGCTGCGGATAAGTCAAAGGTTTTGCACCGAAATTTTTTCTCATGGTAGATACCTCCTTAATATGATAAAAACATTATACTTCCGCATGGATAATTTTTCAATTTCATAAATAAAAAACTTTTTGACAATCTTTTCACTTTACAAATCGACAATATTATTGTATATTGTTCACGGATGGTATTCTGATGAAACCGTACCGTGCTTAATATTTTATTCATACCGGTCTCTTGTGAGGCGGAACTTGAAGCGCAAGCGAATTGCGATTGAGATTTTAGTATAGTTATGAGAAGGTGGTATGATGAACGAAAAGAATTTAACTATAGGATTTATAGGCGCGGGCAGAGTCGGGTGCACTCTTGGCCGCTATTTTTTTGAAAAAGGCCTGAAAATATCGGGATTTTTCAGCAAAACTTATGAGCATGCCGAAGAAGCGGCAGCTTTTACAAAAAGTAAATCTTATAAAACAATCAAAGAACTTTCAGATGAGAGTCAGGTAATATTTATAACCGTTCCCGACTCGGAAATTTACAACGTTTTCTTAAATCTGAAGAATTACGAATTGAAGAATAAAATATTATGTCACTGCAGCGGTTCACTGTCGGCGCAGATTTTTAAAGGCATACAGGCGGCCGGTGCCTGCGGCTATTCCGTACACCCGGTGTTTGCAGTCAATGATAAAAAGCTTTCGTATAAAGAAATTTCACGCGCTTTTTTTACCGTTGAAGGAGACAATGAGAAAATGTCTGAAGTCTGCAAAATATTGGACGCTGTAGGGAACCCGTATCAGATTATAGATGCTGAAAACAAGCATAAATATCACGGTGCGCTGGTCATGTCCAGCAATCTTGTAATCGGCCTGTACCATATGGCTTCAAGACTGCTTGAAGAATGCGGATTTTCCGAAACCGTATCCGGAGAAGTTCTTGCCCCGTTGTTTTTAAACAACGCAGAGAATCTTTGCAAGTACGGTTGTTCCGGTGCTTTGACGGGCCCCGTGGACAGAAACGATACGGGAACCGTAAGGGACCACATGGGCGTGATTAAAGACGACCCCAATATAACAGCGGCTTACAGAGCCCTTTCAAATGAACTTATAGAAATTGCATCGAAAAAATACCCTGACAGGGATTATACACAATTAAGAAAAGTTATAAATGAGGAGAACTAAAATGAAGAATACAGTTTTAACATTCGCTAAAGCAAAACAGGAAGGCACTAAGATTTCTATGCTCACTGCATATGACTATTCAACGGCAAAGCTCATGGACGAAGCGGGAATCAATTCGATTCTTGTAGGAGATTCCGTAGGAAACGTAATGCTGGGATATGAAGACACCACTCCGGTAACCATGGATGAGATGATTCACCATGTGAAAGCTGTCAGCAGAGGCGCAAAGAACGCATTGGTAATCGGGGACATGCCTTTCATGTCATATCATACATCCATAGCTGACGCCGTCGCCAACGCAGGCCGATTTATAAAAGAAGGCCGTGCCAATGCTGTTAAACTTGAGGGCGGCGCAAGCGTTTGTCCGCAGATAAGAGCCATAGTTGACGCAGGAATACCGGTTTGTGCACATATCGGTCTTACACCGCAGTCAATCAACGCTTTTGGAGGACATCGTGTACAGGGAAAAACAGAAGAAGCAGCAAAAAAAATCATCGAAGACGCTCTGGCAGTTCAAGAAGCGGGAGCCTTTGCGGTCGTAATGGAAGCCATACCTGAAAAGCTTGCAACGCTGATTACGCAAAAGCTCGATATAGTGACAATAGGCATCGGCGCAGGCAACGGATGTGACGGTCAGGTTCTGGTTTATCAGGACATGCTCGGAATGTTTTCCGACTTTACGCCTAAGTTTGTAAAGAGATACGCAAATATAGGAGAGATAATGACAGAAGCCTTCAAACAATACGATGCGGAAGTTAAGGATACATCCTTCCCGGCTAAAGAGCACACATATAAAATTGACGATGAAGTTATAGAAAAATTATACTAATCAGAGAGGTTAAAGGATTATGATTAAGGTTGTACATACAATAGACGAAGTGCGCAAGCAGGTTAAAGAGTGGAGACAGGAAGGCGCTTCCGTAGGTCTTGTTCCTACCATGGGTTATCTCCACGAAGGACATCAGAGCCTCATCAAAAGATCCGTTGAGGATAACGATAAAACTGTTGTAAGCGTATTTGTAAATCCTATGCAGTTCGGACCTGCCGAAGATTTGGACAGCTATCCGAGAGATTTAAACGCAGATACAAAACTTTGCGAAGCTACCGGAGCTGATTTAATTTTTAACCCTGAGCCCGAGGAAATGTATAAAGAAGGTTTCTGCTCTTTCGTTGATATGAACGGTCCTACTGCGGAACTTTGCGGAAAAAGCAGACCTATCCATTTCAGGGGTGTATGCACTGTCGTGAGCAAACTTTTTAATATCGTTACTCCTGACAGAGCTTATTTTGGACAAAAAGACGCACAGCAGCTTTCTGTAATTAAGAGAATGGTTACGGATTTGAATGTACCGGTTGAAATAGTCGGCTGCCCTATAGTTCGTGAAAATGACGGCTTAGCCAAGAGCTCCAGAAACACCTACTTGAATGAAGAAGAAAGAAAGGCAGCTCTCATACTGAGCAAGACGATTTTCATGGCTCAAAAGCTTGTTGAAGAGGGTATGAAGGATGCCAACGAGTTAATCAGCGTTATGAAAAAGAACATCGAGTCTGAGCCTCTCGCAAAGATTGATTATGTTCAGGTAGTAGATTTTGACAGCATCACGGTAAAGGACACCATAGGAGCCAATACGCTCATCGCTATGGCAGTCTATATAGGAAAAACAAGGTTGATTGATAACTTTATAGTTTCAGGTAATTAAGGAGGATTGCCATGTTTGTAAATATGTTAAAAGGAAAGATCCACCGTGCTACTGTGGTTCAGGCAGAACTTGATTATGTGGGCAGCATAACCGTAGATATTGCACTTTTGGAAGCGGCAGGTATCAACGAATATGAGCTGGTGCAAATCGTAGATATAAACAACGGAAACCGTTTCGAAACATATACCATTGCAGGAGAGAGAGGAAGCGGGCTCATATGCCTTAACGGTGCTGCTGCAAGACAGGTTCAGGTCAATGATAAAATCATCATCATGTCCTACGCAATGATGACCCAGGAAGAGGTTAAAACCCATTCGCCGAGGGTGGTCTTTGTGGATGACAAGAACGATATAGTCAGAGTGACCAACTACGAAAAACACGGGCTTCTTAAGGACATGTAAAACTTAAAATATATTAAAAATCAGGCTGTCGCACAGCCGACTGAAAAGTCGGCCGAAATGGCATCGCCGCAACCGTCTGAATTGTAAAATGCCGCAAATGGAAGGAAATCTCCATTCTGCGGCATTTTTGCTGCCTTATTTCTCTCCAAAATGCCGGAAACTAAGAAAAATTTCAAATTTACGGCAGTTTTACCCTTCCTGCGACATGTAAAATGCCGTATTTAAAAGAAATTGCGAACTTTACGGCAATTTGAGCCCTATCACCGCGGTCAAAATGCCGAAATTCAAAGAAAATTTAAGGTTTACGGCAGTCTCGCCGCTCACTGACCAGCTAATCACCGCCAGCCGGCTCGCAGCTTGCATCATCGACAACTTCGCACCGCCGACTTTTTAATATATATGAAGGTTCTGCCATGTGTTCAATACATCGCATCTGCTATATAAACCAGCGGCGCACAGATAATGAGTATGGTTATAAATTGTAATATACCGTTTCTGAACTTCTTCATTTTGTTTCCCTTCCTTTCAAGAATTTTTGTTCAATATGTATTTCCCTTTTGCATAAACTATTTTATCACGGCAAGTGTCCTATATTCAGGACTTTAGTCGGGAAAGAAGTTGAAATTTATTCAGCACATAAAAATACCCTAAAACTAATGGTTTTAGGGTATGTATTTTAAAACACCAACTGCACAAGAATCATATAGCATATCGTCCCGCCGATTATGCTTATCAAAGTATTTCGCTTGAATACATGAAGTATGATTACTAAGCCGCAGGATATAAGCTCTGGCAGTCCGTAAGGAGCACCAGTCAAAGATATTCCTTTTAAGCAATAAACAACCAGCATCGCCATGATAGCGTACGGCAGCACTTTGCCCAGATATGTAATAAACTCCGGCGTTTCCTTTTCCCCTCCGAATATGAGGAAGGGCAAAAATCTCAGCAACATCGTAACTAAAGCTATTACCGCTATCATCAGCGCCATAGAAAAATCACTCATCCCTTTGCTCCTTTCCCCTGCGTCTCATTATGGCAAAAGCAGCCGTAATGCAAACCATGGCAGGTATCAGAAATTTATCCGCTCCGAAGACAATGAGGCAGGCGATTGAAGATGCAAGCCCCGTCAAAGCCGGCCTGTGGTCTCTTGTATCAAGCCACTGCTCAACAAATATGGTAACAAACAAGGCGGTTAAAGCAAAGTCAATGCCTTCAACATTAAATGTTATCAAAGAACCGAGGGCAGAGCCTATGACGGAGCCGGCCACCCAATATATCTGATTAAAAAATGAAACAAAAAAATAATACAAATGTCTGTCGGAAACACCTTTTAAGGTTTCATCGCTGCATACCAGCGAATATGTTTCGTCCGTCAAAGCGAATATGAGATATGGCCTTTTCCTGCCTGCTCCCTTGTATTTGTCAATCATTGAAATGCCGTAGAACAGATGCCTTGCATTGACCATAAGCGTGGTAAATGCAGCCGTAATCAAGGATGCTCCGCCGGTAATTAAATTGATGGCCACATATTGCATGGAGCCTGCATATATAAATATGCTCATAGCGGCCGCCCAAATCAAACCGTAGCCTTTTGTTTTTAAGATAATTCCAAAACCCATACCCAAGACCACATAACCTGCCATAACCGGTATGGATGCCGTAAAAGCTTTCTTTATATCGCCTTTATTCATGTTCTCCCTCGTATGCCTCTATTGCTTTTTTCGCAATTTCTATGTATCGGTCTATGACATGCTGCGGTGATATTATCTTTACTCTTTCTCCAAAATTCATCACCCATGTTAAAAACAGCGGGCTTACAGCTACCTTTACAAAGGCTTCAAAGAAATTCTCATTTAGCTTACGCATTGTCACGTCTTGTCCGAATCTGTCGATGATGATGCCCGCCATATCATTTCGGCACTTTAACGTAACCTGCTCATCTTTGCCGCCGTACATTCCGAAAGTCTTTTGGGAATAAAGCGCCATATCGAAGTTTTTAAAAATATCCGCTCCTTCCCGCTTTTCTTCGCATACATCTATCTTAAGCATCTTATCCACACGGTAATGCTTTATGATTTTGCCTTCGCCGTCATAAGCAATCATATAATAATTTTCATCATCCCAAGTCAAGGCCCATGGACTTACCACATAGACTTTTCCGTTTCGGCGCAACTGTTTTTCTTTGTTTTCGTTCCATTCATAATACTGAAAAGAAATTTTTCTGTCCGCCGAAATTGCCCTGTGTATATCATCCACCGTATAATAGATGCTTTCGTTCATCGTCTTTATACGATTAGCCACGAAGACCTGTCTCTGCAACTGCTGCGCCTCATACCTGCTGGTCATATTTTCAATTTTCTTGATGAGAGCGCTGCTTTTTTTATGAGTTATGAATTTGGATGATTGCACCGCATCGACCAGCAGCTTAAGCTCCGGCATTTCAAAATCACGGCTGCCGATATAGTATGTCACCGTTTTTCCATGCCTCTTTTCTATGTCCACGCCAAAAGTCCTCAGCGCTTCAAAATCATCGTAGAGGCTCTTTCGCTCCGCCTTTATTCCGTAGCCTGAAAGCATACTTATTATCTCGTTCAGCGTAAGCCCGTGGCTTTCATCGGTATATTCCTGCATTATGCGCATTAAATATAAAATTTTCAACTTCTGATTTGACGATTTTGACATATCTCATCTACCTCATATATTTAAGGATTGCAGCTGCCGCAAGGAGAATACCCTTCATCTATCAGTTCCTCACGATTTCCCGTAAATTCTTTTCTATTATCCGATGATATTTTAGCAGCGCCGCTGCATTCCGGCAAATGGAACTTATGGCTGCTTGTGTTCAATATGTAAGTGAGGTTTACAGACTTCCCCTGATTTTTTTCACCGGTTCTGTAGCTGTCCCCTGTGGCGTAATCTATGGTTATACCCGGCTGGATATTATAAACAAAAACATTGAAACAAACACCGGCTCCCGAATCTTCAACGGAATAAGCTTCCATATGTACGCCCCTTGCTACAAGCTCATCTCCTTCGTATACGGGAGTTACACGATAAAGCACATGGTTGCCCGTACTATGTACGTAATCTGCCACCTCATCTTCAAAGGGCAGCATTCCCTCGACATTCATATATCTGGTGCCCGTAATGAGATTTTTTTCATTGGCATTTTCGCCCGCCAGCTGATAGCCTATCAGATGACAGCGGTTATATAAATATTTGTCTGCAATCAAGTCATCGTATCTGACCGTATGCCAACCTGCCGGCTTGATTTGGCCTATGCTTCCTCTCTTTTCCGTAGGCATAATCTCTTCGCATATTAAAGCGTAAGCAACTCCGCATCTGCCAAGGCTGTCAAGCTCACTGTAGTTTTCAAATGCCTCGAAAGTGAACTCTTCCTCCGTAAATTCAGGTATGCCTCCGTTCAGTACCGCATAGGCTTCTCCCGAATAATCCGGAACCTCATCCATACTCATATAGGCTGCTTCCTGCGCTCCCTCATATGCACAGCCCGTGAAAACTACAGCAATCATCATAATTGCCGCAATAATCACCGTCAATTTCTTTTTCAATTCAATATCCCCCCTGTATTGTTATTTTTATTGTGTCAGCCACGCGTGCCTCCGCTATGTTGGATTTTTACGGTTTTTCGTAAAATTCCGCCAACAATTCCGCACCCTTTATAAATCATTGCAAGAGATTTGCTCTTCCAAAGGGCAGCCGTAAGCTCCGATGAAATTGCAACTCTTTGCAGCCGGAATTAAAATTTGTTTGAGACTCCCTTTCTCTGCATTATGGGAGGCGAGTTATTTTAATTCTCTGCAAAGGGGAGCAATGAATCGCAGAGCTTATCTGCTCCGAGGATAATGCAAATTGCTTGCAATGATTTATTATACCACGATTTCGCAAACCTGTGCATAGTAAAAAGCACCCAAAACCATGTGTTGAGCGCTTTTTACTGTGTGATTGATTGATGTATCTAAATATTAGAGGACTTTCTTTAAAAAACTCTGAGTTCTCTCATGAGAAGGATGTTCAAAGATTTGCTCCGCAGTTCCTCTTTCCACGATTTCGCCGTCAGCCATAAAAATAATATCGTCGGCTACTTCCCTTGCAAATCCCATTTCATGAGTTACGACCAGCATTGTCATTCCTTCCTCTGCAAGTTTTTTCATTACATCGAGAACTTCTCCTACCATTTCAGGGTCCAAAGCGGAAGTCGGTTCATCGAAGAGAAGTATATCAGGGTCCATAGCCAAAGCCCTTGCTATCGCAACCCTCTGTTTCTGACCTCCTGAAAGATTGCGCGGATAGGCATTTGCTTTATCTTCAAGTCCGACAAGTTTGAGAAGTTCCATAGCTTTTTTATCCGCCTGTACCTTTTCAACGCCTTTTACGTTGACAGGCGCAACCGTTATATTTTCAAGCACGCTCAGGTGACTGAAAAGGTTGAAGTTTTGAAATACCATTGCCATTTTGGTACGCATTTCCCGCAGATTGTTTTCCGTCAACTGTACGCCGTCTATCTCAATGGTGCCGCTATCAGGCGTCTCAAGCATATTGAGGCATCTCAGCAAGGTGCTCTTTCCTGAGCCGGACGGCCCGATTATGCATAAAACTTCTCCGTCATTTACGGTTATATCCACGCCTTTAACTGCATGAAGGTCATTAAAATGTTTATGTATATTTGTAGCTTTTATCATTTTATAAGTCCTCCTTTGCCATGCGTTTTTCCAATGCGGCAACGCCCTTTGAAAGCGGATATGTAAGCATAAGATAAACTATAGCCGCTCCTATATATGCAGGGAAGGTTTCGAAAGTAGATGCGTTCCAAAGCTGTGCGCTTCTCAATATTTCAACAACGCCTACAAACGACAATACCGCTGTTTCTTTTATCAATGTAACAAATTCATTTCCGAAGGACGGAATAACGATTCTGAAAGCCTGGGGAAGGACTATAAGTCTGTTTACTTGGCTCTTGCTCATTCCAAGTGATTGAGCCGCCTCAACCTGTCCCGGGTCCACGGCCTGAATTCCGCCTCTGATAACTTCTGCCATATAAGCGGCACTGTTAAGTCCGCATACTATCATTGCCGGTATTATAAGGTGAGGCCATTTGAACATTATCCCGTTCTGCTGAAGCAGATAAGGAATTCCGTAGGCCATAATCAAGGCCTGTACTATCATCGGAGTTCCCCTTACTATTTCAATGTATATCTTTGCGATTATGCTCAATACCTTTTTCTCGGATTTTTTCAGCAGCGCCAATCCAAGACCCACAGCTGCTCCGATTATAACCGAAAATAAACTTACTCCTATGGTAATTGGAGTTCCCTTTATGGCTACAAGAATACCCTGTAAATACACTTCCATTTCTATCTTTTTCCTTTTGCTTAATTTTTTTACATCGAAGATTATACAGTAACTTGCATAAAAATGCAATACTTTTTTTAAAATATTCATGTATTTTTTTAAATACTTTATCTGCGCGCTTTTTCAATATTTTTCAAAAAACAACAAAAGCAGAAGCTCAATGTCTCTGCTTTTGCCTTATCAATAATCACACACTGCGCTCTCTTGCTTTATGTAAAGATAAATATAATTCCGTCATACCAATTGTAGTTAAAAGAGCCTTACTACAAGTGAGTGCATTCTTATTATAACAGTCCTTTTAACTTTAATCAAGTTAAAAGGTTGTCAATGCTGCAAAATTTATATCCCTGCTTTTTCCATCCCTGAATAAGTTCCTGTAAAATTTCCGAATTGGTCTTTGAAGTGCTGTGAAGCAAAACTATGGCGCCCGGATGAACACGCTTGTTAAGGGTATTTAAGGCATCTTCTCTGGCAGGCTGGTCGTTTTCGTACCAATCTACATATGCAAGGCTCCAAAATACCGTTGTATACCCCATTTCAAAGGCCTGCTTCAGATTATTCTCACTGTACTTTCCTTGGGGCGGTCTGTAGATTTTCTTCATCTTCTTTCCTGTAGCTTTCTCATATTCCGCCTCAAGATCTGTCAGTTCTTTCTCAAAGGCAGACTGCTCAGCGATAGATGCCATATCGGGATGATGCATGGTATGATTTCCGACCGTATGTCCCTCATCGTTCATTCTTTTAACTATTTCCGGATTCTGCTGTATATAATTTCCCACCAAAAAAAATGCGGCAGGCACATCTTCCTCTTTTAAGACATCCAATATCTTTTCCGTATAACCGTTTTCATACCCTGCATCAAAAGTCAGGTATATGCGCTTTTCCTTTTCTCCCGCTTTATCTATGTAATACGCATTGTATTCCTTGAGATATTCGGCCGTGGCGTTTCCCACCGGCTCCTTGCCCTCCTGCTGAAATGATAAACCCCAGTTACACTCAGCAGAAGTCTCTATGCTTTCGCTGCCGGTCAGGTTAATGGGTCTTCCGCTTCCCCCTGCGATATTTATTATCAGCGCCCACATGCCTATTCCGATAGCTGCAACTATGATAAAGCTTAATCTCAGTTTTCTTTTCATAAAAAAATCACCTCACAATAACTTATGAGGCGATTATATTATTTATTATATTTTCTTGCTCTTAACCTTGCCGATAACGCATATGAACAAAAATGCTCCGGCTGCCGTAATCAGAGTCGATATAAGCAGCATTATCTTTGCTCCGCTCACATCAAGGATAAAACCGCCCACCAGGCTGGCAAATATGCTTGCAACGGTAGTTACGATAGTATACAGCGCCTGTCCCTTTACGGCTTCGCCCTTATCCATTATCTCGTCTATAAAGCTTACCATTGCAGGCAGAAATATTCCGAATGAACCAAGCTGGAAGAACTGAGCCACATACATCATCGTGACATTTTGAGCCAGATATGCACACAGTATCTTAAGGGTAAAGCATATCGCTCCGAATTTTAAGATTGACTTGCACGATATTTTGCTGTGAATTTTGCCGAAGAGGAACATCGGAGGTATTTCCAGAAATGCCATGAGAGAAAGAATTCTTCCCATATCTTCGCCGTTTCCGCCGACGTTTTCCACCATCTGAAACATAAAATTGTTAAATATCGCATTGCTGAAAAAGATTCCTGCAACTCCCACATTTACAATCAGAAACAGTTTGTTTCTTTTAATAAACTGAATCAAGTTTATATCTTCCGTCTGTACCAAAGCTTCGGTTTCTGCGATTTCCTCCAAAGGCTCTTCTTTCCGTTTTTCCGGCAATCCTTCTGCTTTCAGCCTGCAAGCTTTCTTAAAATGCCCTTTTGTCAGCCACAGGGTCAGCAAAAGCATTACCAGCACCGTTTCTCCCGTTATAGGAAGAATCTGGGTGCCGAACTTTTCTGCCAGAGTTCCCAAGAAAGCACACAAAATCGAATATGCAAGAGAGCCCATGGCCCTTGTCACCCCGAAATTTATCTTGTGTCCGCTTTCTTCAAGTTTAAATGCAAGGGAGTTAAACAGAGGCTGCAGCGCCGTATGCCACGCAACCATCATGACAAAAACTATTGAAAGGGCTATGGAAGCCTTTCGCATGATAAAGCACATGAACATTAAAAGTGCAATTATCACCGTTACAATCTGTGTTATCCCTATCAGCGATACTTTTTTCGACCTGTCTGCTATATCTGCCATAAACGGCTGCAAAAACACTGCAACCACGCTGCCTGCGGCAAGAATTAAACCGATTTCAGAATTGGAGTACCCCCTGTCAATGAGGAATGCAGATGCAAAACTGGTTACAACCGCATATGCCATCCAATAAGTCGCATGTATACCGCCATATTCAGCATTTAGTATTTTCTTCATCGCCTTCTGTTTCCGGTCCTTTACTTTAAATATTACAAGAATTTTTTCAGGTATCTGAGGGTTCTTACCATTTGAGAAACATAGCTGTTCTCGTTATCATACCATGCAACCACGCGCACTTCGTATATTTTGGTGCCGCATCTTTCAGCCAGAGTCTGAGTTGCATCGAACAGCGAGCCGTATTCCATACCGATTATATCGCTTGAAACCAGTTCTTCTTCAGTATATCCAAAGGATTCGTTGGCTGCTGCCTTCATAGCTGCGTTGATGCCCTCTGCGCTTACGCTCTCTGTTTCGTCCTTGAGGGTAGCGTCCAAAATGGTTATGGAACCTGTAGGCACAGGCACACGCTGAGCAGAGCCTATGAGTTTGCCGTCCAGTTCAGGTATTACGAGACCTATGGCTTTAGCGGCTCCGGTGCTGTTGGGAACTATGTTCAGCGCACCGGCTCTTGCTCTTCTCAGGTCTCCTTTTCTGTGCGGTCCGTCAAGGAGCATCTGATCTCCCGTATATGCGTGTATGGTAGTCATAAATCCTGTCCTGATTTCACGATACTGATTTAAAACCTTAGCCATAGGTGCAAGGCAGTTGGTAGTGCATGAAGCAGCTGATATGATATTGTCATCGGCAGTCAGGGTTTCGTGATTGGTTCCGTAAACTATGGTAGGCAAATCATTTCCGGCAGGGGCTGAAATCAATACTTTTTTTGCGCCTGCGTCTATATGAGCCTGAGATTTTGCCTTTGACGTGAAAAATCCCGTACACTCCAAAACTATATCAACTCCCAGCTCTTTCCACGGAAGATTTACAGGGTCCTTTTCAGAAAGGATCTTAATTCTTTTACCGTCCACCGTAATGGATTCATCGTCGCTGGTTACGGTGTGTCCCTTGTATCCCCCTTGAACACTGTCATATTTCAGCAGATGCGCCAGCATCTTAGGCTGAGTCAAGTCGTTTATTGCCACGACCTCCATAGAATCGTCAGCAAAGATTTGTCTGAAGGCAAGCCTTCCTATTCTTCCAAATCCGTTAATCGCAATCTTCGTCATAAATCTTCCTCCCTCTGTGTGATTTACTTATCTTTACGAAATATAATCTCGTGCTTCCCGTAAAAATTTTTCTAATATATGATATATACCACATTCTCGTAAAAAAAGCAATAACGCCCACCCTGCATACGGGTGAGCGCTATCGGTTATAAATTATTTATTATCTAATCCAAAAAACTCATTTGCGTTGTCATAAAATATTTTTTTAAGCCCCTCTTCATCGACTCCGCTGGTGATTACTTTCTGCATTTCCACCGTAGGGTGATGAAACGGAGTATCTGTTCCGAACATTATGCGATTCTTGCCAACGGTTTCATAAGCTTCAAGAATCTTGGACGGCATAGGCATACCTGACATTTCAAGATATATGTTAGAATATTTTCTTGCCATTTTAAGAGCCGCATCTATGTACACGCCGTGTCCGTGCCCCATGTGAATCATCATTATCTTTACATCAGGATGTCTTTCCGCCAGCAATCCTATCTGCCAAGGCAAGGAGTACGGCGGATGTCCGCTGTGAATGCATACCGGCACCCCTCTCTTTTTAGCTTTCTCCATAACAGGGTCGATAATCTCCGCATCTGCACAGTATGCGTGTCTCAAAGGGTTGAGTTTAACTCCCGTCAGCCCCTTGTCAAAATATTCTTCCATAAAATCCACCGTTTTCGGATTGAGCGGATTTACATATACGCACCCTGTTATTCTCCCCGGGTGCCTTTTCATCACATCAAGAGTCAAATCGTTATCCTCGCAGCACAAAACGGTCTTTTCTATATCATACTCATTCATCTGCTTTATGAGGCCTTCCTCCGTAATACCGACATCAGCCCAGCCGCCGATGTATCCGATATGTGCATGAGCATCAATCTTCTTCATTTTACACCACCTTCTCTCTTAAAAAGATTTTTTGCGTATTTTGATAAAATGCTTACCAGTATTATGAACAATACAACGCCCACGGTAGTCTGAATGGTAACGTTTGGCAATGACGCAAGGGCAACTTTGGCACCCAGCAGCACCACTTTAACCAGTGTGTATGCCACAATCTGAAAAACTCCTCCCAGAACAGCTCCCGCCAGTTGCATTTTTCTGCTGTCAGGGTCCGACTCTATAACCGTGCCCATGATAAGCGCAAGTATGAACTTGATTATCAGGGTAGGCAATATCCATAAAGCTGCGCCCGCAAGCAAATCCGAAAGAGCTCCGCCCAAAGCTCCTGCAATGGCTCCGTTTTTCTTTCCGAGGAGCACTACTCCAAGAAATATCATACAATCTCCCATATGACTGTATCCGCCCGTAGCAGGGTTTGGTATCTTGATAAGATATGTCGCTACAAATACAAGCGCTGCCATAAGCGCCGTCATCGCTATTTCTTTTGTCCTGTCGTTGGTCATATATATACCCCCTATCGATGTCTTTTTTAATATTATAGCGACAATCTGTATGCATTAAAATACACAATTATATTTATTTTTATATATACACTTTTGCTTTTTACAGTGTTTTTTCTTCAAATTATGCCGTTATATAACAGTTTCTATCTTTAGAAAGATTACAGTGCAATTACAAATTCCTCATCTGCACAATATTGGAGCACGGATTTTAACTGCGGAGACACCCACTTGTTTCTATGGTATATGAGCTGTTTCCATACTTCGATTTCAAAATTCTCTATGTTGAGGCGAATCAGTCTTCCCTCTTCAACGCCCCTTGCAGTTACATAATCCGGCAAAAAAGAAATTCCTATTCCCTGTTCTACCATTGAACATATAAGCGACGTACTGCCGATTTCCAAAACAGGCTGAACTTCCAAGGACATTCCTGCCAGTTTTTCATCCATAAGTCTGCGATAGCTCATACCTTTCTCAGTCAAAATAAACGGCTCATCCATAATTTCTTCTATGGCAATCGCTGTTTTTTGCGTCAGATGAGAACATGTTCCGGCAACAAAATGCACTCCAACCCGTTCTTCCTTCGCAATTATATACTCCGTATTGTAAATATGATTATCCAAAGTCAAAATTGCGTCCGCTTCATTATGATTAAGAAGCCTGAACATCTCTTCCGTTCCCGCTGCCGTAATCTTCAGAGCAATTCCGGGGTGCTGCTTCCTGAACCTTTCAAAATTCTCGTTAAAAAGGGATTCACAAAGAGAATCCGCCATTGCCAACCTGATGTTTCCCGATATGCCTTTCTCATCTTGCATATTTTTCTTGAGTTTCTGCGTCATATCGTCAACCTGATAGGCATATTTCAAAACTTCTTTTCCCTTTTCCGTAAGAACCACCGTATGATTGATACGCTCAAAGAGCTGAGAGCCAAGTTCCCCTTCCAGCTGCTTAATCTGAAATGATACGGTAGACTGTGAAAACCCCAAGTTTTTTGCTGCCTTTGTAAAACTTTTAAGCTCTGCCACGTTAATAAATGTATTCAGATTTTTAATATCCATAATGCTTTCCTAATGCCTCACTCCTGAAATCTACTTTTTCGATTTATGCTATTATAACTATCAATTTTACAGATTATATTTTCTAATATATACTAAAGTCGTTCACAATACAAACACATTTTTAATAAGGAGCGTATGCCATGTCCGTTTTTAATACTATCTACAACATACTTTGGGGCGATTTAATAACTATCCCTCTACCAGGAGGAAGTTCTCTCGGACTTTCTCTTCTTGTACTCATTTTAATACCTGCCGGAATTTATTTTACAATAAGGACAAGATTTCTTCCTTTTAGGTTGTTTCCGGATATGCTCAAGATAGCGGTAGAAAAGAAAAATCCTACTCAAAAAGACTCGATTTCCGGATTGCAGGCTCTCATAGTATCCACTGCGACACGGGTTGGCATGGGCAATCTTGTAGGAGTCGTGGCTGCCATTTCGGCAGGCGGAGCAGGCGCTGTCTTCTGGATGTGGATTATCGCATTGCTGGGTTCTTCCACCGCCTTTGCGGAAGCCACTCTCGCACAGATATATAAAGAAAAAGACCCTTTATACGGAGGTTTCAGAGGCGGTCCTGCCTATTACATACACCGGCTTTTTAAGGGCATATCAAAAAAACGCTCTGTCATTGCCGTGCTGTTTGCCCTTTCAGGCCTCATCTGCTGGTGCGGCATAAGTCAGGTAATCGGTAATTCCGTATCATCGGCTTTTAAAAACGCCTTTGATATTCCTCCGATTTATACTACGGTAATCCTCGTATTATTTGCCGCAATAATCGTTCTCAGAAAAAATGCAACGGTCAAGGTTCTGGATGTTATAGTTCCCATTATGGCGGGATTGTACTTTCTGTTTACCATATTTATCATAATAAAGAACGCAGGCCAGCTGCCTGAGGTCTTCGGCCGCATCTTTTCGGAAGCCTTCGGCATACGTCAGGTTGCCGCAGGAGGATTAGGCGCAGTAATCATGAACGGCGCCAAGCGTGGACTGTTCTCCAATGAGGCAGGCTCAGGTTCGGCTCCTTGTGCCGCTGCTGCCGCAGACATAAGTCACCCTGCAAAAGAAGGTCTGCTTCAGGCTTTCGGCGTATTTATCGATACTATCGTTATATGCAGCTGTTCTGCCATGATCATGCTTCTCGCCCCGGAAAAACTTACAAAGGGACTTGAAGGCATGGACCTTCTGCAAAGTGCCATGGAATACCACATGGGAAGCTTTGGCGTCATCTTCATAGCCACAATCCTGTGGCTGTTCAGCTTCTCGACTTTTATAGGCATACTGTTTTATGCAAGGTCCAACGTGGCATATCTGTTCGGTGATAACTGGGCCTCACAGACCGTTTATAAAATAATCGCTCTTATAATGCTTTTTATCGGAGGTCTTGCCGCCTATACGTTTGTATGGGATTTGGGAGACGTGGGTGTAGGTCTTATGACGGTATTCAACATGATTGCTTTGATACCTCTTGCTCCTAAGGCCGTTGAGTCCCTGAAGGATTACGAGATGAAACATAAAACACGGCTCTAAACATAGAAAAAGGCGCTTCCAAAAGTTCTCGGGAAGCGCCTGTATGGTTCTGCTTCAATATCTCATCCATGTTCCATACCCTCTATAATGGTTTTCACTCCGTACAGTTCTTTCGAACCAACATCGCCACAACCTCTATACTTCCCGTCCACGGGAACATGTCCACCGGAGTGGCCTCAATAAACTCATAGCCTGACGCAACAAGCTGTTTTATGTCCCTTGCCATTGTTGCCGGATCACATGATACATATATTATTTTTTCAGGGGCAGCTTCCGCTGCGGCTTTCAGCAATCTGCCGTCGCATCCCGCCCTCGGAGGGTCGAGGATTATCACATCGGCTCTGTCTATATGCAGACCGTCATCTTCGTGCTCTTTATCACCCAATATCTTGCCAAGTTCTTCTTCGGCCTTTCCGCAGATATATCGTGCATTTACGATACCGTTTATAACGGCGTTTCGGTTGGCGTCCACTACAGCCTCTTTCACGGTTTCTATGCCTATAACCCTGCCTTCTCCGTCCTTTTTTCTCATGTCGTCGGCACAGAAAAGTCCTATGGTACCCACGCCGCAATACAAGTCAAGCACCGTCTCACTGCCCTTCAAATCGGCGTATTCAAGCACCTTTCCGTAAAGCTTCTCCATTTGAACCGGATTGACCTGATAGAAAGATAAAGGCGAAATCTCAAACTGCAAATCCCCCACTTTCTCCGTAATTGTAGGTTTTCCTGCCAGCGTTATGCACTCGCTTCCGAGGATTTCCGAAGTGTTCTTTTTGTTTATATTGAGAATTACGCTCTCCAGATTAAACTCTATGCCCGCAAGAGGTCCTTCCTCGTACACGGGAACGTTATATATGGCATCATCCAGCATTTCAATCAGCTTTGCGGCGTTGGGAATCCCCTTGCCGTTTATTACCAAAATTACCATGACCTGCCCCGTGCCCATAGCTGTTCTGACTATCATGTGTTTCATCAGTCCCTTTTCCCAGCGTGGGTCATAAGATGTGATGTTATCCTCCTCCATAAACCGGCGAAGGGCTTTCGCTGCTGCCATTGCCGGTTCGGATTGCAGAAGGCAATCTCGGCAGTCTATAACCTCGTGGCTCTTTTTGCGGTAAAATCCTATTCTCGGTTCGTGAACAGGCATTACAATACCGCCCTTTTTGGTTATAAGCCCTCCTGTGCTTACGGGCATGGATGCCTTGTTTCTGTATCTTAAAGGCTCTTCCATTCCTATCGCTGCATTGACCGTCGGGTTTTCCAGGCCTCCGAGACGTATGAGCTTGTCCCTTATCTGTCTGGCTCTAAGTTCAAGCCCTGCATCGTATTCCATAGCCTGGTATATGCATCCTCCGCAGCTGCCGTAATAAGGGCAGAAAGGCTCCTGTCTGTTTGGAGAGCATTCCACGTATTTTATGACCCTGCCGAAACCGTAATTTTTCTTGACCTTGGTAAGTTCGGCTTCCACCACGTCGCCAACTACCGTATCTTTTACGAATACTGCAAAGCCGTCGGCTTTTCCTATGCCCTGCCCTTCGTTTGAAATATCTTCAATTTTAATCTTTACTGTATCGCCTTTTTCCATGCCTTCTCATATCCTTTCGTAATCTTTGGGACTGTTTATGTTGACCAGTTTGTCATCGTCCATCTTTACGGAATCATATCCCGTCTGTCCGAGAATATCCCTCACCTTTTTTATATCGTGGATAACCGCATCTCTCATGATACCGGCAACATCCTTTGGATAAATTCCGATAAGCGGCTCCGGCCCTTGCTTGCTCTCTGCCACAACGGGTATGGGTCTCTCCTGTTTCTCTGCCTTCTCCCATAGCTTTAACGCAACATCTCTATCCACAAAAGGCGCATCACAGGGAACCACCATGAGACGGCGGCTGCGGCAAAATCCAAGAGCCGATATTATTCCGGCTGCGGGACCTTTGCCCTTCAAAAGTTCTTCGTCCGGCAACGTGATAAACCCTTCAAGTCTAAAATTGCTGTTGGAAGAAATGATATATTCGCTATATTTTCCCATGGCCGACGCTATGTATTCCGCAAAGCTTTTTCCCGATATGGGTAAATTCGCTTTGTCTCTCCCCATGCGAAGGGACCTTCCACCTGCCAAAATCAATAATCCTATGGAATTTTCGCAAAAAATTTTATCATTCATAAATACATTTTCACCTATTTATTGTATAATCACAGTGTAACAGATTTTTGATTCTTTTACAATCGAGACAGAGACAGACTTTTACCATACAGCAGAGAGGTGACTAAAATGGGCAAATTAGGTTTTTATTACAACATGAACACCTGTGTTGCGTGCGGAGCTTGCCAGCTCGCCTGCAAAGATACTCATAAACTCGGCCCCGGCGAATTTTATCGCCGTATAGAGGTTCTGAAAGAAGGACCATACTCGGGAAGCTGCAATCACTGCGAAGAAGCAGCGTGCGTCAAGGCTTGCCCGACGGGCGCAATGTACAAGGCCGACGACGGTACGACCCGCCATGACGACGGAAAATGCATAGGCTGCGGAGCCTGCATGTGGAACTGTCCTTACGGAGCCATATCCTTCAGTAAGAAGAAAGGCGTAACTCAGAAGTGCGACTCCTGCGCGCAGCGCAGAGAGCAGGGTCTTGAACCTGCTTGCGTCAAAGCCTGCCCGACAGGCAGCATAAGATTCGGCGAACTGACGGAAGTCTATTCCGAGCTGTCGTTTTTACCGGACTCTGACAAAACTCATCCCTGTTTACATATAAAGCCGTCAAAAAGAGCGCTGGAGGTCAAAAATAATGAATAAAAAATACATAATAATAGGCGCAGGCATCGCCGGTCTTTCCGCCGCAAAGGCAATAAGAGAATCTGACAAGACAGGCAGCATAGATATGTTCACATCGGAGCGCAATCTGCCTTATTCAAGACCTATGCTCACAAAAGCACCTTTCATAAGCTTCAATCCGGAGAATTGGACCATTTACAAAGAAGAATGGTTTGAAGATAACCGCATTGTCCTCCATGTCGGCGAAACAGTCGATAAGGTTGACGTCGAAACTAAAGGGGTGACAACTTCAAAGGATACATATTCTTATGATAAACTGATTATCGCCACAGGAGCGGAAAGCTTCGTTCCGCCTTTTTCCGGCCGTGATAAAAAAGGCGTCTTTACCATAAGGCGTGCAGAAGACATCATAAACATTAAAAAATCGTATAAAACGGATACGAAGGCAGTGGTAATCGGCGGAGGAGTTATCGGCCTTGAAGCTGCCGTGGAACTTGCCCGTTACGGAGCATCCGTTACGGTTCTTGAATCCATGCCTTATCTGATGATGAGGCAGATTGACAATGAAATTTCCGATATAATATGTCAAAAGTTAAGAAATATAGATATTCATACCGGCATTCAAATTCAATCAATAGACGGCGACGGTCAGGCTGAAAGCGTAACCCTTGCCGACGGCAGGGTTTTCCCTTGCGACTTGGTTATAGCAGCGTGCGGCGTCAGAGCTGCGGTTTCCGCTTTGCCTGACAGCATAAAAATTCAAAGAGCCATAACCATAGACGACCGCTGCAGAACTTCCGTAACGGACGTATACGCCGCAGGGGACTGCGCTGAGTATAACGGAATCAACTATGCCCTCTGGTCTCAGGCCATGGCACAGGGAGAAACCGCCGGAAAGAACGCCGCCGGAGAAGATACTGTTCTCAAAAGCTATGACACCTCACTGGTGATGAACAGCCCTGAGCTTAGCCTGTTCGCTCTCGGCGACATGGGCAAAAATCCTGACTTGAAGTATGAAGTAAACTATCTGACTTCGGCAGATTTTCGCAGTTCCTTCTTTGTCAATCCGGCACAAGGCCAATTCTTTGAAAAGCAATATATTGTAGACGGCAAGCTGGTGGGCGCCGCCATAGTAGGCAACCTGTCACGAATGCAGGAACTTAAAGATAAAATCAGCAGCACGGAGGTAATCGACCGATGAAAAAACAATATCTCAACTATCATGGATTACACATGTTTTTTAAGGGACTTGACTGCTTTAAAGATTTCTGTAAAAAGGCAAACGTCAGATTTGAAATGGCTTCTCAAACCTACGGCGACCTTTTTTACGGCACTGACAGCCATGTTTATGTTCCTCTGTGGGCTTCCGTTGCCAAGACGGGGGAAGATGTACTCCTCAATGAAGTTACTTTGGACGTAATCAGGTTCTATAAAACTCATGGCTACCAAGCTGTAAATATGGACGGCAACCCTGCCGATTTCGTAGGCGAGCAGCTCAGATTCCTCGAATATTTATCTGCATGCGCCTTAAACGGTTCCATGGACAAAGAAGCAGCAGTCAAAGTCATCTCAGAATTTGAAAACAGATTTCTGACAGATACCCTTCATGTAATTCAAACTGCAATCAAAAAGTATAAAGATGACGCATCCGTAGCCTTCATACTCACCCTAATGGAAGCGATAGTGACAGGCAACTACTATGACTGGCATATTGAAGAAATTCCCGAAATCGCTCAATGGCAAAAAGGTGATGCCATTGAGATTGAGTCTCCTCACATCGTGAGTATGGCAAGCTTCTGCGACTGCGGCAGCAAATGCAAGATGCTGGCTACGGTCTGCGAAGGCTGCCTTCTCGGAATCGAACCCGATACTGACGGCACGGAAATACACTTTACGGGCTGTCCTCGCGGACGTGCATATGCCCACACCTTCCTCACCTCCAAGCGGCTCAGATTTCCAATGGAAAGAGTAGCCGAGCGAGGCAAAGGCAAATTCAAAAGAATCACTTGGGAAGATGCCGTACAAAAGATAGCGGAAGTCACTTCCAAGGCCAAAAAAGAATACGGTCCGGGCTCCCGTTTTGTCATAAATGCAGCAGGCGTTTCGGCGGCCCTAAGAGGCGACAGGTTTATGAAAAACCTGCTTGCCCTCGACGGAGGCTATCTCAACTACTATAATTATTACAGCGCAGCCTGCGCCGTATACATAGCCCCTTATCTGTACGGACAGATACCGTGCGGAAACCACGAATCCACATACTTGGATTCAAACCTTATAATCTTATGGGGATACAACCCTGCAACCTGCCATTACAATGTCGAAACAAAAGATTACTTAATGCAGGCCAAAGAAAAGGGCGCTCGGATAGTGGCAATAGACCCCCGCATGAGCGATACCGTAATGACCATGGCAGATCAATGGATTCCTATACGCCCTTCCACCGATACCGCCATGATAGATGCCATGGCTTATGTAATCTGGAGCGAAGGCTTGCAGGCTCAGGATTTTATGGATAAATTCTGTATAGGCTTTGACGAAGAACACATGCCAGAAGGCATTCCTGCCGGGGAAAGCTATCACAGCTATATATTCGGACTCAAAGACGGAATTGAGAAAACTCCTAAGTGGGCGGAAAAGATTACCGGCGTTCCGGCAAATGTAATAAGAGATTTGGCTGTTGAATACGCCACCACCAAACCGGCTGCTCTGCTCTCCGGCTTTGCGCCTCAAAGAACACTGGTAGGCGAGCAAGCCTGCCGTGGATTTGTGGCTCTCGCCTGCATGACAGGGAACGTGGGCCTTAGGGGCGGAAGCACGGGCTTTGCCGGTCTTAAAGCCGGTCACAATGCACCGGAAATGGACTTTTATCCAAACCCTTACCCGGGTCAAATCCCTGTTTTCCATTGGACACGGGCCATTGACGAGCCTGAAACCATAGATGCAAAATACAGGGGTCTCAAAGGCGTGGAAAAGCTCGACAGCGGTATAAAAGTAATTTACAGCCTTGCCAGTGATATAGTCATAAACCAGCATTCAAACATCAATGACACCGCGCGGATTTTAAAGGCGCCGAGCAAGCTTGACGCCTTGATTTTGTCGGATTTGTTTATGACTCCGAGCGCAGAATTCGCAGATATACTGCTTCCGGGAATTTCGTTTTTTGAGGTAGATAACATCCCTTCCCCTTGGTCCAGCGATGATTTTCTCCTGTACAATCATCACATCACAAAGCCTCTCTTCGGCGGCAGATTCGAGTACGAGTGGATAAGGGAAGTCGCCGATATAATGGGGCTTAGGGAACAATTTGACGATGGACATGACGGCATGGAAAGCTGGCTTAGATATGTCTATGACCAATGCCGCAAAACCGAAACCGAGCTTCCTGATTTTGATACTTTCAAAGAAAACGACTATTATATTTACAAAGAAAGAAAGCCTCTCGTAATATTTGAAAAAAACATTAAAGAAGGCCTTCCTTTCAACACTCCTTCGGGAAAGATAGAAATATTCTCAAAGGCATTGTACGACTTGGGAAGACATGATGATATACCCGGAATTCCACGGCACATATACTGTGCGGAAGGACCTGAGGATCCGCTTAAAGAGAAATATCCGCTTCAGCTTATCGCTTATCATACGAAGCGCAGATGTCATTCTCAGCATGACCAAAACGCCCTGCTGCAAGAGCTTGATCCTACAGCCTTGTGGATAAATCCGGCAGATGCGGCTTCTCGCCGGATTGAAGACGGAGATATGATTGAAGTCTTTAACGACCGAGGCGTAGTCCGCATACCTGCCAAGGTAACTGAAAGAATTTCGGCAGGCACAATCGCCATAAGCGAAGGCGCATGGTACTCCCGTGCAGAAGACGGCGCCGACATAGGCGGCTGCATCAACACCCTGACCATGACCGACAAAGCGACGCCGTTTGCCAACGGCAACCCTCAGCATACCAATCTGGCAGATGTACGCAAAGCATAACAAATGCCCAAACCGTAATTGAATCCGCCTGACCGCTATGGCACATATAACAGAATGCCGCAATCAAACGATTTTTTAAAGTTTACGGTCATTTTAACCCTTTAAAATCGATGAAAATGCCGTAAGCAAGCAATTTTTTTGGTTTCACGGCAGTTTGGCCGCCTTCAAAGCTCCGAAAATGCCATAATCAAGAAATTTTTACGATTTTACGGCAATCCGATGTCTCTCCGACCCTCAATAATGCCGTAATTGGAGCAAATTCAAACATTTACGGCAGTCCGGCTCAGGTTATGCGGCTATACATCAAAATGACCATAATCACAACCACCCGTTTAGATGGTTGTGATTTTTTTCTGAATATCAGCCGTTCAAATAGATGCCATTATTCTTTATTTTGTGGTTTTAGCAGGAGCAGATTGACTTTTTTTTGACAAATGTTATAATGGAAGTAGAAAGGAGGGTATTTCTCATGAGCAAAGGAGAACGAAGAACCAACACGGTTGTACAAATAGTCTTTCTGATAGCAACCTTCTTTATAGTCAGCACTCCGGCAGGGATTTCCCCTGATTATGTCGTTTTTCTTTCCGTCTGGGGCGGCATGGTAATCGCCTATATAGTTGGACACAACTGGGAATGTATCAAAGACTCCGGCGAAAAGTGGAGGAAGCGTCTATCAATCGCATGTGCTGTCGTTTTGGCATTGAGCTGCATTATCTTCGCCATAGCATTCCTTAAAGAAATAGCCTTACCGACAATTATGATTTTACTGATATTTATTCCGAGCATACTATCTATTTATTCTGTCCCGTGCAGCAAATAAAACCGGCACACGAAAGGCCATACGCTGATTGAGCGTATGGCCTTTTTCTATGCACACCGTCTGCCGCCCTTTATCAACTGCCTTCATACATCCCGGCAAGTATCGTCATACAATGTATATCGTTTTGCCAAAAAAGTGATGCCGCAGGCATCACTTTTTGCGGTTTTGCTCATACAATGTATGACGGCAACCCCGGATATTGATGCAGCAAGACGGAGCAGAGGACAGCAATGCGGAGCCACCCACGGCGGGGTGCGTTGTAATCCGGGGCACGCACAGCGGGGCACTGGCGGGACGGAGCACTGGCAGGGCGGGGCGCTGCCACAGCGCCCACACACAAGAACAGGCAGCGCCTGCGGCGCTGCCTGTTCACACCATATTTACGCTCCGTAAGCTTCTTCGTCACGTTCGCGTTTTTCTTCTATAGCTTCTTTCAGAATCATGTCCTTAACCTTCATGAGGCGGGTCTGATTTCCTCTCTCGTTTTCATCCAGCTTCATGACTATATATTTTATGGTCATTTCAAGTTGCGGGATTTTGACGTATTCGAGGGCGTTTACACGGCGGCGGGTCTTTTCGAGCTCTGCCGCAAGCATTGCCGCTTCCTTCTCCTTGGCCGCCAAATCAAGCATCAGAGGCAGCACTCCGGAAAGTCCGTATATGGCCGCATCCAGCTCTCCCGAAGTGGAAGCAAAACCATAGGGATAGATGTCCGCCGAGTCGGAAGCCGTCGTCTTATAATCGAAGACCGGCACATCCACGCTCATGACATTCTTGCCGGAGACTTCAAGCTCAACCCCCTGCTTCGGAAACATGAGTGCTTCTTCCAGAACCTCCTGACTCATCACTGCGCTGGCTACCGAAAAGCTTTCATAAACCTTGGCCAGCTCCTTCTCCACTTCTTCACGAAGCCGCTTGTTTTCACGGGCCAGTTCAAGAAAACCCTTCATAAGCTGGTCACGTTTATCCTTCATAAGCTTGTGACCCCGTCTTGCGGTGGCGAGCCTCCTCTTCAAGGTCGTAAGCATCATTCTGGTAGGATTTACATTTAATCTTTCCATAGCTTCTCCTTACTTGCCGAGATACTTTTCAATATACTCGTCCTTGATTCTCTTGAGCTCGCTCTTAGGAAGCATTTCCAAGAGCTTCCAGCCTATTGAAAGAGTCTCCTCTATGGTTCTGTCTGTTTCGTAGCCCTGGGAAACGTATTGTTTCTCGAAGGCCTGAGAGAATCTGGCATATTTTAAATCGGTCTCAGTCAGCGCTGCTTCACCCAAAATGGTTACAAGCTCGAGAGCTTCCTTTCCTTTTGCATAAGCCGCAAAGAGCTGATTCATGGTATCTGCATGGTCCTCTCTCGTCTTGCCCTTGCCGATACCCTTATCCTTAAGCCTCGATAACGACGGCAGTACGTCGATAGGCGGCTTTATGCCCTTTCTGTAAAGTTCTCTCGAGAGAATAATCTGTCCCTCGGTGATATATCCGGTCAGGTCCGGTATCGGATGAGTCTTGTCATCCTCCGGCATGGTCAGAATAGGAATCATGGTAATGGAACCGTCGAAGCCTCTCTTACGTCCAGCTCTTTCATACATAGTAGCAAGGTCGGTATAGAGGTAACCCGGATATCCACGTCTGCCCGGAACTTCCTTTCTCGCTGCGGATACTTCACGCAGAGCCTCAGCATAGTTGGTAATATCGGTCAATATTACGAGAACATGCATACCAAGGTCAAAGGCAAGGTATTCCGCCGCAGTCAGCGCCATACGAGGCGTAGCTATACGCTCAACGGCAGGGTCGTTGGCAAGGTTCATGAACAGAACGGTTCTGTCGATTGCTCCGGTCCTTCTGAAATCGGAAGCAAAGAACTCAGCTTCTTCGTGAGTGATACCGATAGCCGCAAAGACTACCGCAAAGTTTCCTTCGCTTCCCCTTACCTTGGCCTGACGTGCAATCTGAGCCGCAAGGTTTGCATGAGGAAGGCCTGAAGCCGAGAATATAGGCAGCTTCTGTCCTCTTACCAGCGTATTGAGACCGTCTATGGCAGATACGCCTGTCTGTATAAACTCGGAAGGATAGTCACGGGCTGCCGGGTTCATCGGCAAGCCGTTTATATCCATTCGCTTTTCGGCAATGATTTCAGGGCCGCCGTCCTTTGGACGTCCCATACCGTCAAAGACTCTTCCCAATATGTCGGGAGAAACGGCAAGCTGGGTACCTCTGCCCATGAACTTTACCGTGCTCTCTTTCAAATTGATTCCGGTGGAACTTTCAAAGAGCTGTACGAGGGCATTGGTCCCGTTTACTTCAAGAACCTTGCAAAGTCTCTTTTCGCCGCTCGGCAAAGTGATTTCGCCAAGTTCGTCATAAGTTACGTTTTCAACGTCCTTTACCAGCATAAGAGGACCAACAACTTCACTTATGGTTTTATATTCTTTAATCATCGTCTTCGTCCTCCCCTATCGTAAGTTCGGAAATGGATTTTCTCATTTCCTCCATAATATCATCAAAGGCTTTATCTATATCCTTTTCCTCAACATACTTAAAACGACCTATTTTCTCCCTCACCGGAAGTTCGAGAATCCTTGTAAAGTTGGCACCCTTAGCTATGGCTTCTCTTGCCGCTTCATGGTATGAGAGAATCAGCTTAAGCAGCTTATACTGCTTATTCAAGGAAGTGTAGGTGTCAATCTCGTGGAAAGCGTTCTGATGCAGGTAGTCTTCACGAATGGACTTTGTCACTTCAAGCTTAAGTCTGTCTTCGTGGGAAAGACCGTCAACACCTACCAGCTGTACAACCTCTTCCAGCTCCGCTTCTTCCTGCAAAAGGGCAATGGTTCTCGCTCTGAGCTGCGGGAATTCCTTGTTTACATTTTCGGCATACCATTCTTCCAGCCTGTCAACGTACAGAGAATAGCTCTGAAGCCAGTTGATTGCCGGGAAGTGTCTCTTATATGCCAGTGAAGAATCCAGGCACCAGAACACCTTTACTATTCTCAGGGTAGCCTGAGATACAGGCTCCGAAATATCTCCTCCCGGAGGAGATACGGCTCCTATTGCGGAAAGGGCTCCAAGTCTGCCCTCTTTACCGAGGGATACGGTTCTTCCTGCACGCTCATAGAACTGAGCCAGTCTTGACGCAAGATATGCAGGGTATCCTTCTTCGCCCGGCATTTCTTCAAGACGTCCTGACATTTCACGAAGAGCCTCTGCCCACCTTGATGTGGAGTCAGCCATAATGGCTACCGAATATCCCATATCTCTGAAATACTCTGCTATTGTTATTCCCGTATATATGGAAGCTTCACGGGCCGCTACAGGCATGTCGGAAGTGTTGGCAATAAGCACGGTTCTCTTCATTATGGATTCGCCTGTGTTCGGGTCTTTCAGTTCAGGGAATTCCATAAGAACGTCCGTCATCTCGTTTCCACGTTCGCCGCAGCCTATATATACTACTATTTCAGCGTCTGCCCACTTGGCAAGCTGATGCTGCACTACGGTTTTACCTGAGCCGAAAGGTCCGGGAACCGCCGCAACTCCTCCCTTAGCGATAGGGAAAAGGGTGTCTATGACACGCTGACCGGTTATCAGCGGCATTTCGGGAACCAGTTTTTCTTTGTAAGGTCTGCCTTTTCTTACAGGCCACTTCTGCATCATGGTAAGTTCTTTAAGCTGACCGTCATCGGTGCGTACTCTGCATACCACCTCTTCAACGGTAAACTCGCCTTCCTCTATGGATTCAACCGTTCCGCTGATTCCGAAAGGCACCATTATGCGCTGTTCCACGACGATGGTTTCCTGAACCGTTCCGATAATATCTCCGGCCTCAACCTCGTCTCCGACCTTTACCTTAGGCACAAACTGCCATTTCTTTGTTCTCGACAGCGACGGAACCTTGATTCCCCTCGTAATATTGGAGCCTGCAACCTCACGCATGGCTTCAAGAGGTCTCTGAATACCGTCATACATGGTTTCGATAAGTCCCGGGCCGAGCTCTACCGAAAGAGGCGCTCCCGTGGTTACAACGGGCACTCCCGGTCCGATTCCTGCGGTTTCTTCATAAACCTGAATTGAGGCTTTGTCGCCTCTCATTTCTATTATTTCACCTATCAGGCCCTGCTCACCTACGTGAACCACGTCAAACATGTTGGCTTCTTCCATACCTGACGCTACTACCAAAGGTCCCGATACTTTTACTACTTTACCTTGACTCATATCTATTTATTCACCTCCGAATAGGATGTCCGCACCTACGGCGCGCTCCACAGACTTTTTGACCCCTTCCATTCCTATGCCCAGACTGCCGTCTTTGCTCGGGATAGGTATGACCGCAGGAAGTCTGCTGTCTCTGTATTCTGCAACCTGCTGTAACATATCTTTGTAAAGCTGCTCCGTCACATATATGATTGCAAAGCCTTCCTCCGCAATCTTTTTAAGGACTTTTTCCGCCTCTTCATGGCTGTCGCAAGGGAAAACCTCGATACCGACAGCTTTGAAACCGAGAATGCTTTCCCTGTCTCCTATTACTCCTATCTTATACATAAGTTTCCCTTAACCTTTCCGTGATAACTTCCTTTGGCGTTCCGGCGATTTTGCCTGTAAGTATCATCCTCAGATTCTTAACTTCGCTTTCCTTTGCAATTATGAAAGCCGCCGCAGGTTCTATGCCGAAAGAAACGAATTTTGCATTTTTGATATATTCCATGCGCTTATTGTCGCAAAGCTTTTCCATAAGAGAGTAAAGCCCCGTGTCCCTTGCAGCGACTGCGCCTTTCTCAATGATTTCGGCAAATCCGTAAGGGCTGAACCGCTCTCCCAGCTGCTGATAATTTTCTTCGTAGCTTGAAACGAACAGGCTTTGGCTTATATCTCCTCCTTCGAGGAAAACCTTCTGAAAGAATGTCCACGGCTTGCCCATTTGCCGAAGTCTTACGAAAGTCGTCACGTTCAATATGTCGATTAAAAGTCTGACATATCCCGTCAAAAATCCGTTTTCCGATTCTTCTGCCAGACGCAGCATCTCTTTATAACATGCTTTATCTAAAATTATATCCACTTCCTGAGGGTCTCTGCCCTTTCCGAAAACTTCCGAAGCCTCGGTTATGGCTTCCCTCATCTCAGCGGAAAGAAATACCAGATTCCGCTCCTTAATCATGCTCTCAAGGTTCTTCGGCTCAAATCTTCCTCCCGGCGCCAAATAGCCTTCGGAAGATATGCCTAAAAACGAGGCTTTGAGAATAGCCTTTGCGTTGTGATAATCCTTGACGCATTTAAGGAATTCGAGCTCGCTTCCCTCGGGAATGGCGGAAAATACCATGGCGTATGTCTTTTCTTCCTCAGCATTGAGAATTTTTACGAAATCTCTGGGATTTTCAAGGGGCTTTCCGTCACCGTATCCGTATTCTTCGATGACAGCCATGGCGCCGCCGAAATCCCTCGCCTCTGCGGCCTTTATCAGGTCTGCTTCCGGAATTAAAGTTCTTTCGCTTGCCCTTATGAGAGCGGAGCTGAATATATATGAGTCTTCTCTATGTTTACTCATAGACCCTTCTCCTTATTTTTCGGACGGGAAAAGTATTTTGGCCACTTCTCCTGTAAGCTCACGGCATTTTTCATCCATAACAGCCTCAATGGAGTTGTTGATATATATCTGTCCGTTTTGGAGCATATATCCGCCTTTTAAATTTCTCGTCTCCTGAGATAATACAAAATTGCCGCCCGGCAGCGAAGCGTTGAGCGCATCTACTACCTTTTGGCCTATGGAATCCCTTTCCTTCTCATTGAAAATCAGGCTTCCTCCACAGACTCCGGCATTTCTGCCCATATTTGCAAGCAGTTCCACATATTTGGATTCTTCCATAGAAAGTATAAAGTCTAAGGCTTTATCGAAGCACTCGGTAATCAGCTCCTGTTTCTTTGAAAGAATTATTTTTTTGCTGTCTATATCGGCAACGGATTTTCTGCGGCTGATGATTTTTTCTTTTTCCTCTTCCGCAGCTTTAACGGCCACATCCGTCTCAATCCTGATTCGTTCCTCAAGCTCATCTATGACGGTACGGTTTCTCTGCTTGGCAGCATTAAGTATCTGCTCGCTTTCCGTTTGCGCCTCATCTATGATTGCCGACGTAATCTTCTCTATACTCATAATTCATCCACCTTTCGGTATCCTATACCGCAATTCTGAGCCAGATAAGCACTGATACCAGCAGAGCAAAGATAGCATATGTTTCTACCATTGCCGTATATATAATACCTTTAACCATCTGGTCAGGTCTCTTGGATGTAAGCTGCAATGCCGCTGCGGCTGCCTTTCCCTGTGCGATTCCGGACCATATGCCCACAAGTCCGATAGGAATGCCCGCTGCTAAGAAGTATGCGCCCTGTGCCATTGTCAAATCCAGCATGGCTCCACCCAGAAGGCCTATTTTCTGCATGATAAGGAAGGCAATAATCAATCCATATATGCCCTGTGTTCCCGGAAGAGCCTGTAAGATAAGGGTTTTACCGAATTTTTTAGGGTCTTCTGCCAATACGGCGGAAGCTGCCTGACCTGCTATACCTACGCCCATAGCGCTTCCGATTCCTGCCAGTGCTGCGATTGCAGCGCCTATAAGAGCTAACGTATTTCCATCTATCATATTCATTTTTTATTCCTCCTCTTGCTCTATCTTTATATATTTTGTCTTCTTACGGAATGGCTCAAAAGGTTCGCCGCCGTCTTCATAAAACTTTCCGAAGAATTCCACATACTGCAATCTGCTGGCATGTATAAACGCTCCCAGAGCATTTATGGCTATGTTGAGCGCATGGCCGAAGATAAATACCACGACCAGTATTATAAGCCCTGCGATGCCTCCTCCGAAAAGAGAGCCCATCGTATTTACGACCTGCGCAATAACGCCTGTGGCAAGCCCCAGTGCCAGAAGTCTTGCATAGGACAGTATATCCGACAGATAGCTGGTAATGTTGTATATGTTGCTTAATCCGCCCGTTATCTTGCCTATGCCTTTGTTATGTCTGCCGCCTGTAAGCAAAAGACCGGCTGCGCCTATTATGGCAAGCCACTTTCCTATTCCCGGCAGCACAGGCGATACGGATGAACCGCCAAGCAATGCAATTAAGCCGATTATGGTGAAGTACCAAAAGCCTTCGTCGCAAAGGGCGTCAAACCAATTGCCCTCTTTAATCTGCATGTAAGCTTTGATTCCCATACCTATAAACAGGTGTATTACGCCCAGCGCCAGCGAAAATATCAGAAGCTTCATCGGGTCATCGAGAGGATTGAACCACAGCGGCGCTACGGTCACCTCTTTTCCAAGGATCGTCCTTGCAAATACCTGAATGAAATCTCCGAACCAACCTCCGAACATGGCGCCCCAGAATACGGTGGAAATTCCGCAGTAGAAAAACAGTTTAATCATCTTGTATGTCGTTCCTTCAAGTTTGAACTTCTTCAAGGCAAGAAGGCATCCGACCGCCATGATGATTCCGTATCCCGCATCGCTGAGCATCATGCCGAAAAACACGGCATAAAACAGTGCAAATATACTTGTCGGATCAAACCCCCTGTAATCCGGCAGAGAATACATCTCGGTAATAGCTTCAAAAGGTACAAAAAAGTTCTTATTGTCTAAAAGGACAGGCACTTCGTCCCCTTCTTCGGGCTGGGCAAATTGATAGAAGCAATTCATCGAATCGAGAAGTGCCGACGCCTTGCCCACCAGCCTTTCCGGAATCCATCCTTCAAGGCAGAAAGTCTTTTTTGTCTTCAGTAATTTTGATTTGATTTTTTCTTTATCTGATTCAATGGCAATCACATCGCAGTAATTTTCGATTGAATGCCTTAAGGTTGCCATGGAAGAGGCTTCTCTTTCTATGTCCTTTATCTGAGCCTCCAAAGCTTCCTTCTCTCCCCTGATTCTTTCCGAATTTTCTGCTGCGGTTCCCTTAAGTCCTTTAAAGTAAACCTCCGAAAATCCTTTCTGTTTCAGCAAAGCCATGATTTCATCTTCCTGACTTATGAGACATATAAACGCTATATAATTGAAATCTTTGTCGGAGTTTATCCGTTTTACAACTATTCCTCCGAATTCTTCAAGCTCGTTTATAAGCTCGGTCACATCCACCGCTATCGGAACTATTCCCTCATGTATTATGGCTTTTGGAGTCTTTATCATCTCCAGAGGGGTAGCATATCCGAGCCACGGCGCAATAAGAATCTCATCCTGTTCAAGTTTGTTTATCCGGTCGTTGGTTTCTCTCAGTCGTTCTTCCAAAGCCAAAACGCTTTTGATGCTTTCTTCTGCGCTTTCTCTGTCGATTTTTTTGACCGTATCGGACTTCATCAGCCTTCTCGTCTTAAAGAGCGGTTCCCTTGAAAGGTCATATTTTTCAAGAAACCTCAATGCCGATTCTGCCCTGTTCAGTTTTGCATCGAGAGCAGCTGCTCTGTCATGACCGTCATCGAGAATAACCAGACTTCTCATTTCTTCGTCAGCAAGCTTGTTTTTCTGATCCACAAGTTCGCATGCTCCGAAATCCATGAGCTTGCCCATGATAGATTCTTTTTGTTCATCAAGGCCTATCACTGCAACCTTTTGCATTTTAACGATTGACACTTGATTCCACTATCCTTTCCGCAATAAAATTTATAGCTTCATTTTGTTTTTTCATCGCTTGCTCCGTCATGTTGTCACAAGCTTCCTTTGCTCTTGCCATGGCTTTATCGTATTCCTCTCCGGCAATTTTTTGCCCTTCTTCAATCAAAGCCCGGCATTTTACTTTTTCTGCAGCAAAAGCCTCATCTACGAGCCGGTTTGCTTTGGCGTCCGTCTCTTCGGTGAGCTTCTTTGCTGAAAGCCTTGCGTCACGGCGCATTTGGTCTGCCCGTTCTTCTGCTTCCTTAATTAACCTAAGTTCCTCAGTAAACAATCTCTCCCCTCCTTACCTGGTTTTTTTATCCAATCAAGATTTTATCTGTAAAGATAAAATCTACCCCTTATTCTAAAAATACCACAAAATATTCATGCTTAACAAAAAAATGCCAAAATAATGTTTTATTTCATAAATAGTTTGTACAGTATTTCAAAGTTTAGATGCGATATCAACAATTTTTTTAAGCCTGCTGTTTACTCCCGATTTTTTAAGAGGAGGCCGGCACATTTTTCCTATATCGGAAATGGAGACTTCTGGGTTTTCTCTTCTCAGCACCGCCACTTCCCGAAGTTTTTCGGGAAGCCATTTCAGTCCCTTAACTTCATCTATTTTATCTATAGCGGCTACCTGCTTCATCGCCGCCTCCACCGTACGGTTAAGATTTGCGTCGTCGCAGTTGGTCATCCTGTTGGCGTCATTTTTAACTGATTTTTCGACCAGTATGTTCTCTATCATGAGGGAATGGGTATCTGCGCCCATGATTCCGAGGGTATCTCCTATATAATCGGCTTTTTTCATATAAACCACATAGGATTTCCGCCTTTTAAATTCCTTGGCCTGCAAATCCGTAAAGGAATTTATGAGACGCCTTAAATCTTTTGCAAGGGTCTCGGTTCGGCACACGAATTCGAGATGATAAGATTTCTCGGGGTCGCTCATGGTTCCGGCTCCCAAGAATACGCCTCTCAAATATGCTTTTTTGCAGCATTTACTCTTTACTATGCCGTCATATATGCCGTCGGAGATATAGTTGTTGCCTTCCCTAACGAGAAGTATCCCTGTTTCTCTCAGAATCTGCTCACTGCGGTTTTCTGAATCTATGGTTATATTGTAGGCTCTTTTTTTGCCTACTGAATTGCTCTCGCCCACTTCGAGGGTCGTTTCTATATCGAAATAATCGTGCAGGAGCTTTTTGTAGTGGCGGATTATAGCCGGATTTTCGGATGTGACTATAATTTTAAACCTGCCTCCTCCTGCAAGGCCTATGCTTCCGGAAACCCGCAGAAACCCTGCTATCTCGGCAAGCTGGCAGCACTTTTTTTCAGGTTCTATTCTTGATAATTCATTTTTAACTTCTGCTGCAAAAGACATATCCCTAATTCCTCCGTTAAGAAGATTATACTATGTTTTTGATTTGTGCGCCACCGAAACCGTATTAAACCGCCTGCTTTTATGCTTTGCGTCACATTCTATAGTGTTTCAATGTTTATTCATATATACATATAATCCAAAATGTCTGAAAATTGAACATATTAAAGTTTTTGTACTAAGAGATTATCTTAGACTTATCCCGGTATGAATGCCGTAAATTTTGAAAAAATGCTCAGATGCGGCATTATGGGGTGCATAATGATGACCAAACTGCCGTATTTTTAGAAAAATTCTTTATATACGGCATTTTTTGGCCTCCAACAGCTAAAAAAATGCCGCATTCTTGAAAAAATTTCTCGAATGCGGCATTATCGCTACTCAGTACGCTGTTAAACTGCCGTAAATCATAAAATTTTATTGAATTGCGGCATTTCGGCAATCCGGCCTAAACAATCCGCCTTGCTACACTACACATGACTACGCCTTGCTTGTCTCCTTTATCGTCTCCGACAGCAGTTCCACGGCTGCCTCCATGCAGTCTTCATCAAAATCGAATTTGGGATTGTGAAGGGGCTCCGTAATATCGGTGCCTATTCCTATATACACCGCCAGCCCGCCTTGCTCCTGAACACGGTTCATCATGGCCGCCGCATCATCAGTACCGCCTAAGTTGCCCTCAAAATAAACCTTTTCAAACCAAGGAACTCTTGTAGCCGCCTTTTCCACAAAGGACATCATTTTTTCGTCACTTCTGCCTGCCGGAACTTCTCCGTGGTCCACATATGTGTATGTCAAATCATAGGTCCTTGCCGTTCCGTCAAGGATGTCAAAAACACGTTTTCCCATGTACTCGGTCACTTCTCTGTATTCTCCCCTGTACTCAAGCCTTATGGTGCACTCGGGAGCTATGGTGTTGGTGCAGACGCCGCCTTCTATCTGTCCTACGTTTACCCTGCAAAGGCCCTTTTCGTGGGGCGCTATACAGTGAAGATTCAAAGCTGCGCTGCATGCCGCAAGGAGCGCATTTCTGCCTTCCTGCGCCGCTCCGCAAGGGTGAGCGGCCCTGCCGTGAAATGTCACATCAAGTTGGCGGCAGCTCATAAAATCCCGAACTCCGCAAGCGAGAGCATGGGAAGGAAGAGGCTGATTTTCGGCAGAGAGGGCAAGGTGCACGGCCATAAAATAATCCACCTTGTCGAGGTGACCCTTATCTACCATGGAACGGGCGCCAAGCGTAATTTCCTCGGCAGGCTGAAACAAAAATCTGTATGTTCCGCAATAATCCCCTTCATTTTCTTTTATCTTTTTAGCAAGGGCCAGACCTATGGCAACATGAGCATCGTGGCCGCAGGCATGGACGCAGGACTCGTTTACCGAAATATATCCTTCATCGCAAGGTCTGAAGCCTTCTTCCCTTACCTCTTCGTAAGGCAGGCAATCCATGTCAAACCTGAAAGCATAAGTGGGTCCGGGTTTTCCGGTATCAACTATCCCAACAACTCCGGGATAGCCTTCTGTTGCTCTGACCCATTTTTCCGACGCTCCTTGGGCAACTGCCCTTTTCATATTGTTTCTTCTTCTTTCTTCAGTAAGCTCTATCGGATATTTGAGCGTCTCAATGTTTACCGCCTCAGGGCCCGTCAGTATTACGTCTGCGCCTATTCGGCTAAGTATTTCAGCTACTCTTGCGCTGGTTCTTATCTCATTCCAGCCCGTCTCTGCATATTTGTGAAATTCTCTCCTGTTCTTTACTATTTCTTTCATCTATATACGGAGCTTATTTCCAAGCTCCGGGTACCTGCCTTTCAAAATTACTTCTGCTAAGCTCAATGGCCTCAGCCAAAATTTTTATTCCTCTATCCATATCTTCTTCACTTGCATTGGAAAAACACAGCCTTATATATCCGCTTCCGCTGTACCCGTAAGGAAAAAACACGCTCCCAGGCATGTATAACAAGCCTTTTTCCTTAGATATGGCAAACAGTTTTTTCTCGTTCACATCTCTTGGAAGTTTGCACCAAAAGAACAAGCCTCCCTGAGGCACTTCAAATTCAAGCCCCTTATCCTTTAAAGCTTCAAGCTTATTCGCAAAACAATCACGTTTTTGCCTGTAATATTCTTTAAGGAAACTTACCCGCCGCTCAAAATTGCCGTTTTCTATGGCTTCGTTAAGCATGGCGTGTCCGACTTTGTAAACGTTTACCTCGCTGGAAGCTATCAGCCGTCCCATCATCTCTATGGTCTCAGAAGGCCCTACAGCAAAAGCGGTGCTTATTCCCGGCAAAAATGTCAGAGAAAAGGTATCGAGATATATTACCAGCTTGTTCTTATCCATGGAATAAAGAGTCGGAAACTCGGTCCCCTCGTATCTGAAATCTCTGAGAGAATTATCTTCAATTATAGGGATTCCGAACCTCGCCGATATATCAAGGAGTCTCAGCCTTTTTTCTACCGGCATGACATAGCCTGTGGGATTGTGAAAATTGGGCATCGTATGGATAAACTTGGGCTCATATATGGCGATAAGCTTTTCAAGCTCATCAAGGTCCATTCCGTCCCTGTTCATCCTTACACACACCACGTGGATTCCGTGATTTCTGAACACATTTACAGTGTCTGCGATTACCGGTTCTTCCACTATGACGCTGTCTCCCTCTCTGAGGTACAGCCTTATTATATAATCTATCGCCTGATTTGTCTCGGACACCAGCTGTATGTTTCTTTCATTTACAAATATGTCCTGCTTAGCCAAAAGCCTGCATATGTTTCCTTTGAGTTTTGCTGTCTGGCTGCCGTCAAACCTGTAAAAATCCTTATAGCTGTATCTGACGTTTTCTTCATCGGCAACATTGACGCTTATTCCCGCAAAGGACACGACTCCCGGCTTTTCGGAACGCAGATATAAATCCTGGAACATGTTTTCCTTTTCCGTGTAATTATATCTTATCATCTTTGCAAGAGGATGAAATGTCCTGACAGGCACCTGCTTGGCAGGTTCCTTCACAAAGTATCCCTTGGGCTTGCTGGACACGACTATCAGATTTTCCGACATCAATTCCTGATAAGCCCTGACAACGGTGTTCCTTGACACTCCAAGCTCTGATGCTACAGCCCGCTCGGTGGGCAGCTTAAAACCGGAAGGCAGCTCGTCGCCGATTATTTTCTCTTTAATCTCATTTTTTATCTGCAAATATATGGGCGTATCATTGTTCCTGTTTATAACGATTTCCATTTATTCAGCTTCTCCTGCCCCTTTATTTGACTCTTTGCTCTGAGCCTTGCGGTAAGTGGTCGCCAGCAGCAATCCCATTATTATCATAAGCACGGCTCCTCCTGCCTGCATAATCCAGATATACCTGTATCCGGCGTTTCCGTATGAATCAAGCCATGCTCCGCAAACGTTGTAAAGCCAAATATCGGACGAATATCCGATTGCAGAGGCAACGCCCAGCACCGTTCCAACATACTTAAACGGCACTCTCGCCTCAGTTACAGGCGTGTACAGGGCAGTTGAGTTTACATAAGAAAACAGAAGCAAAATTATGCACACTGCGATGAGCAATGTTACCATGCCCTTTTCCTGCGGTATCATCATCATGACAACAGTCAAAATCAAGGTGCCTATTCCGCCTACCATGACCACCTTTGTGGAACTTTTCAACCTGTCTATAAAGAATCCTCCTATAGGTCCCGCTACCAGATTCATTCCGCTCCTCAGCGTGTTGGTAATCAGCGCAGCCACACCCACGGAAACCGCAAAAGCGTCCGTCATATATGGGTTCAGATACGGTACCGTCGAGCGGATGATAAAATATCCAAGGGTGAAAAGACCCAAATACCACGTTATCGGCATTTTCAGCACTTTGCCCATGAGCTTGAGGTCAATCTTGTCGTCCGCTGCTTCACGGGCTTTGGCCTTTTCCTTGTCATAAGGGACAAAGAGCCATGTGAGAATTCCGAATACGATTGAGATTACGCAGTATATCATCATGCCGCCTCTGAATTCGTATTTTGCCAAAGCTGTCTCCATCATGCCAAGTATGATATATGTACATGCTATTCCGAAAGCTCCATAGGCGAAGTTGTAAAAGCCGAAAAGTCTTCCCTGTTCATCATCTTCGCCTATGTTTTTGATGAGCTTCAGGAAGGCGCTCCAGTGCATACAGGTACTGGTTATTCCAAAGATAAAGTACATTATTTTCAGCACCGTGAAGGAAGATGAAAAAGCCACAACCGTTCCGGCAAGCCCCGTCAATATGGCTGACCATACCACCAGCATCTTGGGATTGAACTTGTCTGCTATCCAGCCTCCGATAAAGTATCCTATGACGGCAGTTATGCCGAAGAAGGTCAGCAGGTCACCTGCCTGACCGTAGGTTATGTTATATGTCTGTATAAAATGATTATAAAAATCGTTGCACGCATAAGGTATAAAATATACCACCGTCGTACATGTAGCGATGAATATCATCGCATACTTGTAAGCCATGCTGTCTTTTTTCATGTCATGTCTCCTTTAAAGATATTTCTTAAACCATTTGAGCATTTCTGCAATACGGCGCTGCCTGTTGACAGGGGAGCCGCTGCGGCAAAGCTCGTGGGTCTCGCCCTTTACCGCAAAGACTTTGGATGTTCCGCCAAAATAAGTTATGGCGCTGTGCAGCTGAAGGGCATGGTCATAAGGGCATCTGTAATCGTCCACGCCATGTATGAACAGAACCGGCGTCTTTATATTCGGTGCATATTTAAGACCTGAGTGCTCCCACAGATATTCAGGGTTTTCCCAAGGGGTGGTTCCGTAAGTGTCCTTGTTGCATGGGAATCCTATATCCGACATGCCGTAGTCGCTGAGCAAGTTGGATACGCATCTGTCGGAAATGGCTGCCTTATATCTGTTGGTATGTCCTATTATCCAGTTTATTATTATTCCTCCATAAGAGCCTCCCGTTATGCCTATCCTCTGTTCATCAACCCACGGATTTCGCTCAATGACAGTATCGGTGAATTCCATAAAGTCTCTGTAGTCTACCGTTCCCCACTTGGTCCTTATGTCAGCAAATTCTCCGCCTTTTCCTTCGGAGCCTCTCGGATTGCAGAAAAATACGCCGTAGCCTTCTGCGCACATAGCAAACATCTCATGGGTTGCCACAGGTCCGTATGCCGAGCCCGGGCCTCCGTGTATGAACAGTATTGCAGGGTATTTCTTTTCCTCATCAAAGTCCGTAGGTTTCATTACCCAGCCTTCTATTTCGATTCCGTCTGAATTGGTGAAACTGCATTCTTCTATCTCCGGAAAATCGAACTCTTTTTCAAGGCGTGTATTGAAATCGCTTATTTGCGTTTCACGTCCCGTCTTTATATCCAATACGTAAAATTCGCCGCCTGACAGTCCTCTCATGGCTGACATGTATATCTTGTCTCCCTCTACAAAATAGTCGAGAATCTTTCCTTCATTTTCGGTGAGGGTTTTCATAGTGTCGTCTCCGTATTTGCAGAAAAACAGTTTGGAGCTGCCGCCCTGTGTACAGATGAAGATTATTCCTTCTTCGGTGGTCGTAATCTTGTTGAGCCAGCCGCTGAGATAAGTCACATCCGTAAGCACGTTATCATAGAAGTGTATATCAGCATTCTTGTTGTTTCTCGTAAATTCGCCCGTCTCCATATCCAAAACGTCTATATACTCGTTCTGATATTCTCCGTGGAAAGCCCTGTCGTTTCTGCCGAGAAGGATTCGTCTTGAGTCCACAGGCTGAATTTTGGTGTATATGTAAGAGTTGGAATCGTCTATTGCCGATATTTCCATGGTTCTGTAATCTATCTTATATACCTTGCCTTCGGTCTTCTGCATGCCGCCCGAATCAACGCCGTAAAAGAGGCCGTATTCGTCTTTGTAGGATTTGATGTCCCAAACGCTCAAATCATCCGACGTAAGCTGCTTCAACTCGCCGTCGTCGTAAAAGTATACTCTTCCTCTCTCCTTGTTGCTGTAACCCCCGTCATTGGTCCAAAACGGAACTTCATCAGCTACAAAATATTTGCTTTCTCTCTCCGAAATTTTAAGATACTGTTCCCAGTCGCCCCCGGCTTCTTCAAACCATGCGTCTCTCATTGGGTTTTCGCTTGCCAGCATGAGAAATCTCTTATCATCTATATATTCAAACTTGTATACCCCTTTATTTATCTTAAAGAGCTTGGTGTATTCCTTGGTATTTACGTTAAACTTATAGAAAACCGCAAGGGGTATACCTTTTTCTTTTGCTTCCTTATCTTCCTCATCCCTTGCCGTTTCTATTATCATGTTTTCTTCATCTATCCAGCAGTGCATTCCCACGGAATCGTCAAAGGTGAGCTGTTCTTTTATCTCATTTTTTTCCATATCGAACAGATAAAGGTTGGACACATATTTGTCTTCCTCCAACACCGTATCGTACTTGACAAATGAAAACAATCCTGCGCCGTTTGGTTTCATATCCGTTATATTCACATATTCCTTAAAGAAATCATCGGTTATTTTCTTCTTCATGGTTTGGACCTCCCGATATTTGATTTTATAAATATATTGTATAACAAAGTCCAAAATATGAAAAGTGCCAATTTGGACTGTTCCAAAAAAAATTTTTGGCTCTTTGTAAAAACCCCCGTTTAATATATACTTAATATGTATATTTGACTTTTGGAGCACTCGACATGAAAGACCTTAAACCGCAGAGGAAATCTCTTTTAAGCAAAACCGGCATCAGGCGTGAACAGATAATGTACATGCTTATAGCTGACATAAGCTATGCTCTTGCCCTAAACCTTTTTTACGTAGGAAATAACATTGCGGCCGGCGGACTTGCAGGTATAGGCACCGTGCTCAATTACTTTTTCAGTCTGCCCATAGGTATGACTGTATTGGTCATGACAATTCCTATCGTAATACTTGGCGCAAGGATAAAGGGTAAAGTCTATGTAATAACTTCCCTTGTTGCTACCGTGGTCTATTCTGCCATAGTGGACTTGCTTGCATTCTTGCCTTGCATCACCGACGATAAGATTGTGGCTGTGGTCTTCGGTGGAATCCTATACGGCTTCGGCTCTTCCATGACTATCAAGGCTCATCTGTCTTCGGGCGGCACCGACTTGATTGCCAAGCTTTTAATCACCAAGATAAGGAGCGCAAGCCTCGGTACGCTGTACATGTTCATAGACGGCACCATAGTGGTCATAGCTATGGTTTCCTACGGCAACATAGAGTCGGGCATCTATGCTCTTCTTGCCATTGCTGTATGTTCAATCGTCACCGACAAGATGACCAGCGGCTTTAACAGGGCTCAGATGTTTTACATATTCGTAAATCAAAACACAGACAGGATAACCGACGCCATATTAAATGATATGCAGCGCGGCGTCACTTCAATAGACGGAACGGGAAAGTATTCCGGCGCTCACAAGGAAATTCTCCTTGTGGTGGTCAAGCCTCATGAAACTCCAAGACTGAAGGAAATCGTTATGAGCTTTGACCCTTCGGCTTTCATCGTTCTGGTTTCGGCTAACGAAATAATCGGCTACGGTTTTGAAAGCACCAACCTTACGGAAACGGTCAATGATACGTCAGCTATTGTTTAACAGTTTATATATTTTTAAGGAGAGATTGATATGAAGAAAGGGAAATTGAACTTTAACACGCTTCTTGCGGTTATATCTTTCTCGATTGCAGGCAGTGTAATTTACGAATTGCCGTATATTAAATACGTATATTACGATAAATTGCTGCCCGCTTTTGATATGACCAACGCTGAAGCAGGCTTCCTGCTCTCGGCTTATGCTATAGGATGTCTAATCCTGTACATACCGGGCGGAATCCTGGCAGATAAGTTTTCTGCCAAAAAAATGTTGGTATTGTCTTTATTCGGCACAGGTATACTTGGCTTTATAATGGCCTTCTCGATGAATTACACGACTGCACTTATCGTATTCTTCCTGTTTGCCGTTACCACCAGTTTTGTGTTCTGGACCGCCCTCAACAAAGGTCTGAGGCTATTGGGTGGAAAAGATAATTCCGGCTCGACTTACGGCTGGTACTATGCCCTTGGTTCGGTTATCAGCTTGGTATGCGGCATCGTCTTCTGGGCTCTTTATTCTTCCAGCGAAGACAATCACACCGCAATGTTCAGAACCATAATGGCTATGTCTATCGCAGTTATCGTTGCAGGCATATTTGTTCAGATTACCTTCAAGGAAGATAGAACTGCCATGGGCGAACTTGCTGAGGAAGATAAGTTTAAACTGAGCGATATAGGCAAGGCTATCAGAAACCCTTATCTGTGGTGGGCTTCAATCATAATGTTTTTGATTTATACCATTTATAGTAACGTAACTTATTTCACACCTTATCTGACATCTCAGGTAGGCATGGACGTATCCGATTCCGCTTTTCTCGGAATCATCAGAGGATATGTACTTTACTTCCTGTCGCCTCTGGGCGGCTATATTGCCGATAAAATTCTCAAATCCACTTTGAAGCTTTACGGATACGGCTTTATAATCCTCGGCGTGCTGTTCTTCGGAGCAACTCAGATTCCTGCCGGAGAAGGAAGCGTAGGCATTGCGATAGCAATGTCCCTGCTGGCCTCCGCATTCGCCATGATGCTCTACGGCGTAATGTGGTCAATCCTCAATGAAATTGACATTCCTGTTTCCTATGCTGCTACTGCAATAGGTCTGGCTTCCATGGTAATTTACCTGCCTGACCTGTTCGTTCCTGCAATGATAGGCGGCTGGCTCGACAACTTAGGTGAAGAAGCCGGTTACTTCAGAATGTTCATCTTCTTCGGTCTCTGCTGCGTAGCTGCTGTAGTCCTTTCGCTGACACTGGCAAAGAAAGTCAAATCAATGAATGCTGCAAAAGCTTCTCAGTCGGACGCACCGGCCGAAAGCTGATTGTAGGCTGTTGAAAGCTTGCCGCTTGGAGGCTGATTGGAAGCCGGCTGAAGGCCTTCGCCTTTGGCTCATGGCTTAAATTGTAACCAAAGCCCCGTCCTCTTGTGTTGGAGGACGGGGCTTTTTGTGTGGCTCAGCAGCGACTTTACGTGCATACAACGAGAGGCCGCCACCTCCCTTTGCAAACTGCCGCAACCGGAGATTTTTTTGAAGTTTGCGGCAGTTTTACCGTCATTGAAGCTCCTAAAATGCCGTAACTGAGTGAATTTTTGACATTTACGGCATTTTATCTGTCATTATGCCTTATAAACTGCCGTAAATAAAAGAAATTTTGTAAATTCCGGCAATTTGGACGCTCTCACCGCAATAAAAATGCCGCATTTAAGGATTTTTTTGACTTTTGCGGCAGTCAGGCTCCTTGCCCGTTTACAAGGAAAACGCCGTGCATGATGCACGGCGTTTTCTTTTTTATTAAACCAGCCAATAACCTTACAATTATTCAAATTTTCTGTTTCTTCTTACAACTACAACTGTGCCTGCTGCTGCTCCGCCAAATACGACAGCCAGCATAATCCACATGAAGATGTTGGAAGTATCACCTGTCTTGTTAACGTCTGCAGGAGTTGTTGTTCCCGGTTTTTCAGGATTTTCCGGATCAACTACAGGTGGATTTTCAGGAGCTTCAACGCCTGCGTAAGCAGTATCGCCGAGAACTCTTGAGAACAGGAAGTTTGCGATGTATTTGAACTCATCCTGTGGGTGTCCTTTGTGGTCTAAGGAGTTAGCAAATGCTACGATATCCTTGCCGTCAGCTTTGTATTCGAAAGCTACCACGGAAGTGTTATATACGTCGAAAGCAGCCTGGTCATCATCGCTGAAGATACCTACGCATCCAACCATAGGAGTCTTACCTGCGTTTTTAACCAGCGGAGTAGCTCCCTCAGGAATAGCTGAGAAGTAAGCAGTACCGTACTGGTAATTCTGGTCGTCTCCGTCCAGAGCATAGTTAGCATTGAGAAGGTTAACTGTAGGATATTCTACATTTACCAATGCGTCAGTGCCGTTAGGTGCGCTCTTCTTGGTAACTCCGTCAAGAATTCCGCTCAATCTTCCGGAACCGCTGCCCCAGATCATCAGAGGAGTTCCTTCGGTAACTGCCTGTTTTGCAGTATTGTCAACACCTGAGAAGCTTGCGCCTACAATGGCATCAGCCTTGGTTGCCTTGTCTGTCAAAGTGAATCCCATCTGCTTTAATGCATACAGGTCGAAGCAGTAAGCATTTCCGCCAGGAAGTTCAATGTTACCTGCGGTTGCAGGAGCGCTTGCGCCTATAATATAAGCTTCCGGAGCCTTAGCGATTACGCTGGCAACGATGCCTGCTCCGTATACGCCTTCAGCGCTCAGTATATACTTATCTGCAACGGTTAAGAAGTCTTCATATGAGCAGATGAAGTCGCCCATGTGCTCGCCTTCTGTAATCATAGCTACAGTCTTGCCTGCTCTCAGCAAATCGTTAACTGCACATGCAGTATCTTCAGAAGCGTTGGAGATGATAACGTCAGCATCTGTAACGCCGGTAAACTGAGTAGCGAAATCTGCCAGATAAGTCAATGTTCCGGCATAGTCATAACCGTCCTTGCAAACCTTATCGATTGCTTTGTATGCTTCAGGTTCTGCAACTGTGATTATGTCAAATCCACGAGCATAAGGATGCTGTGAGAATGCTTCGGAATACAGTCCCTTCCAAACGGTTACGAATGTTCCAGGTCCGAAGTTTGCATGCAGCAGGGATCTCTTAGCCTGGTACATTGAAGCGATAACCGTACCTGCCGGATATTCTACTCCGTCATATGTGAATGCCTTGTCGGCAATCTTGTACTTCATACCGTTTCTTGCAATCCATTTAACTGCTTCTGCAGCGTCCTGAAGGTTCTTCTGATTTTCTTTATCCATAGGGATGATCAGGCATTCAGGATAGAAGTTGCCGTTTTCGCCTTCGCCGTCGTATACAGGTCTCATGATGTCAGCCTGTGCGCCTTGCTCGTCGTATTGGCTTACATAGTATTTTGCAACCTTATCATTGGAGTTTTCGTTGTTCAGTCCTCTTTTGAAGAGTTCTGCCTGACTTGTCAACAAGTCAATCTTGTTTTCCTGGATAAATCTTCCCTGACCGAGCAGTCCGTTAGGAATTACCTGTTCTGCAGCGATGTCATCGTATGCAGGCATTTCCCATGTGATACCGCAAGTACCGTAGAATACAGGGAACTGTGAACCGAAGTTGGTTGACAGGTCATCCCAAGGTGCTCCCCACTGTACGCCTGTACGGGGATTAGGATCAAGTTCGATATAGTCACGGGCAGGGAGTTCATAGCTGTTGAATTTTTCGTTGTTTGCAACAGCTGCAATACCTACCGCCTCACCCAGCTTCAGGAATTTTTCACCTATTAAGTCATATTCGATGTTAGGATTGTGCGGTGCGCCGCATGGTTCTATAAGCATACCTTCAACTCTTCCGTGAATTTCGGTATAAACCATAGGGTTCCACTTAGTCATGAAGGCCATAGCGTTTATGTCTTCATTCATGGTCTGGTTAGCATAGTCTCTGTTAGGGTCAAAGCCTACGCCTGTAGCTCTGGTCTGCTGCATGTAACCTTCCATATTCATGGTAGGAACGCATACGAAGAATACATCGTCCAACAGCTCGTCGATAGTAAATTCATCAACGCCGGTATTGTAGTACTTGTCAAAGTCAACTACGGAAGAATATCCGTAAGTTGCGGATCTATCAGAAGTATCTCCGTTTTCGCCTCTGAGTCTTCCCAGCTCTGTAGCCCATTCGCCGTAAATTTCAGATAAGCCTGTTCCGAAAACGTTCTTCTTTTCGTCTTCCAGTTTAGCTCTGCCGGCATCGGTGTAGCTTTCGAGAGTTCTCAGTGAAATTTCATCTTCGTTTACCAGATTCTGAATGGTATTCATGATACCGTTTACTGCTGAGTTTTCATTTGTGTGGCAGTTGCTGACATAGATAGGAACCTTTAAGTTGTCATACTTTCCTGCCTTGATGTCTTTAAGAACCTGTGTAGGGTTTGTTTCGGACAGTTCAGTGTATTCCAGCCATTCCTGAACAGCCTTCTTGTCGCTTGCAACGATAACATAAGGGGTATCGTACTGGTCTATGGAAGAATGTCCGATAGAGCCAACTTCAACGTATCTGTCGCCCTTATAGGATTTCAGAGCTTCGATTTCATCGAACAGCTCATAAGGTGTACGATATGAATCATAAGGAACTACCTTTGCGTGTACGGAACCTGCAGCCTTGTCATCTACAGTTGCAGAAAGGTTAAAGTATCCGCACTTATCAAGCCATGAACCGCCGTTGGTATGGTTAATGGAGTAAACTTTCTTTACTTCAGCGCTTGCAGTTGCATCGCCGGTATAGTAGAATTCGGTGCCCTGTGTCTTAAAAGTAACAACCAGGTCCTTGCCTTCAGCTTTAAGTTCTTCTACTTTAATAACTTCTGTTCCTTCTTTGTCCTTCCATTCGGAGATTGCTCCGCCCTTGTTAGGGAAAGGATATAATGCAGGATCAAGATAATGTCTGTTCTCATCTCTTGTCAGGGAGAAAGAAATCTTGTTGTCTGCTACAGCCTGCTGGAGGTCTGCATCAGCAAGATTCGTCGGAATGGTTACCTTATGGGTAGCCTCTTCTGTCAACGAATACTGGAAGTCGATATCGTCATATGCAGGATATTTGCCGGCTAATGAGATACCGGGTGTCGTTGTGTCCATGGTCAGCTCTTCTACCGAAGCAAAAGCTGCCATCGGCATTATCAGCGAAAGGATCAATGCCGTCACAACCAGTTTAACTAATCTTTTTTTCATCTTTTTCTCCTTTTAACTTCTAAAAGAATCTCGTTTAGTTAAGCTATAACTGATGGTAATATAAGTTCTGCCATCTTTAATCATTGTGTCAACACCCTTTTAAAACTCTCTCCGTCAGCTTCATGGCTGGCTCTTTATTCACTGCGGTAAAAATTTCTCAGGATTCTTCTTCTGAGCCGTATCGTTAATGTGAATAAAATGACAAATCATATATTGTATGTCCATAATACCCCCCCCCCGCATATTCTTGTCAACTATTTATCACCTAAGCAACACAAAGTATACATAATACTTACATAGAAAAAAGGAAGCCGAGTGGCTCCCTTTTCAGCCTGATATATGTTCTATATCACTTCAAATGCTTTTTTAAGGTCATCGATTATATCTTCCGCATCTTCAAGCCCTATGCTGAATCTGAAGAATCCTTCTCTGAAAATTTCAGGATAATGAGGCAGCTTGTCGCTGCTCTTATCAAAGTATATGATTAGGCTCTCCACACTTCCCAAAGACACCGCATGAGTTATAAGTTTCAGCTCCTTTAAAAATCTCTGATGTGCGGCCTCATCACCCTTTATGTCAAAGGCAATCATTCCGGAATACTGGCCTTTCATCAGCTTTTCGGCTCTTTCGTGCTGTGGATGATTTTCAAGTCCCGGGTACCATACGAATCTCACCTTTTCGCTGGCATTTAAGAATTCAGCTACCTTCTTTGCGGTTTTGGAATGTTGCTCCATTCTGATTGGCAGCGTTTTAAGACCTCTTTCAATAAGCCATGCGTTAAACGGGCTTAAGACTCCTCCGTAGTTTACCATTGCCAGCTGTTTTATCTCTTTTATCAGTTCTTTACTGCCTAAAACACATCCGCCGAGAGAATCGCCGTGACCGTTTATGTACTTTGTCATGCTGTGTATTTCCAAATCGGCGCTGTGGCTCAATGGGTATATGCAAATCGGGCCTGCAAAAGTTGTGTCAACGCAAAGAATCGCTCCTGCTTCATGAGCCAGTTTTGCTATGGCTTCTATATCGCTGATTTCGGTGGTCGGGTTTCCCGGCGTTTCCACATGAATAAGCTTTGTATTAGGTTTAATAGCTTTTTTAACCGCTTCTGTATCTGTCGTATCTACAAAAGTGGTATCAATTTTGAATTTTTCAGGAATGTACTTTCTCATGAGCAAATTGGTGGCGCTGTAGCAAACTTCTGACACTACAGCGTGGTCTCCCGAATTTAAGAAAGTCATAAATACGCCTGCAAGAGCAGCAACTCCGCTGGCAAGCACCACGCAGTCCTCAGCACCGGTCAGGTCGCACAGTTTTTTCTGCAAAACATCCTGATTTACATTCAGGTTTCTCGCATAACTGAAGATTTCCGTTCCGCTCCAGTCAAGAGGCTCATCTGTAGGTATCCTGTAGTTTGTAGTCATGTATATAGGCTGAATTACGGCTCCATATGCATCTTTTTTTGTATTTCCGCCGTGAACGGCCAAAGTGTTTTTCTTCATTTTCTGTCATTCCTCCGTCAGTTCTTTTTTGTACCAATAACAATTTATTGTAACACTTGTACTATGTATGGTTCAAGTGCATGGCCTGCCTTATTTCATATTCCAAAGCCTTAATAACGCAAAACGGACAGAACCCGTAAGTTCTGTCCGCTATATGTATTTGCTGTTTTCCTATTTAAGTGGAGCTAATCCTAAGATTTCTCTTGCTTCTGCAGGAGTTGCAACTTCTCTTCCGAGGAGTTTTGCCAGTTCTACGACCTTAGCAACCATCTGTCCGTTGGATTCAGCCAAAACGCCTTTTTCCATATACAGATTGTCTTCAAATCCTACTCTTACATGTCCTCCCAGACAAATAGTAGCAGCAGCTATATGCCATGCATTCTTTCCAAGACCTGTAGCTGTCCAAGTAGAACCTTCAGGAATGGATTCAACCATGTATACCAGGTCTCTGATAGTAGCTGTCATCTGAACGCCGAGAACGAAGTCCCAGTGGATAGGTTTAGTAAGATAACCCTTCTTATAAGCTGTCTTCATAGCCGTATCAATCATACCCTTATCGAATACTTCGCACTCAGGCTTGATGCCTCTTTCCTGCATTATCTTTGCAAAGTTGATAATTGTGTTATCAGTATTTACAAAGATTTCATCTCCTCCGAAGTTGCAGGTACCGCAGTCCAAAGTAGCCATTTCAGGAGTAGGAACTACTTCTGTTGACTGTAATCTCTCTAAGTCAGTCATTCCTACTGCTCCGCCTGTTGACGGCTGGATGATTGCATCAGGACATTCTTTTCTGATTGCATCGATACATTCCTGGAATCTTCCTTTATCTTGAGTAGGAGTACCGTCATCCCATCTTACGTGAAGGTGAATCAATGATGCTCCTGCATCATAAGCAGACTTTGCTTCTCTTACAACTTCTTCTACTGTGTAAGGAACGTTTGGATTCTGTTCTTTGGTTACTTCTGCACCGCAGATACAAGCGCTGATAATTAATTTTTCCATTTCTATCTCCTTTATTCACAATGAATTGATCAACTTTTGTTATTATAACACTAATATAAAAGATGTTCAAGTAGCCCGGCATACGGCATAATGTATACTTGATAAATTATTGCATGATTGCTGCCGCCCGAAAGTCTCTTTGGCCGCCTCAGATAGCGTAACGTCAACGAGCCTTGACAGCATCGCCGGTCGCTGTTCCTATGGACTGCCGGACTGCCGTAAAATCTGAATATTCTTTTAAATGCGGCATTTCTGCCGGTCAACAGACGGCCGGATTGCCGCAAATTTTTAAAATTCTTCCATTTACGGCATTTTTACCGCCTAATAGCCATAAAAACTGCCGCAAACCTCATAGAATTCATAAAATGCGGCAGTATTGACCCTTTGAAAGCCTTCAAACTGCCGCAAATGGCATAAAATTTATAAAATACGGCAGTCTGAACCTCGCGGACCGCCGTACTCGTTACTTAAACAGTTCTTTCAATTTCTCTGCAAATCCGCCCTTCTTCTGATAGCAGTCTTCTGTAACAACCTTGCCCATTTCGGTGATTGCCTTCTTCTGCTTGTTGTTAAGCTTTGTAGGGACTTCCAGATTCACCTTTACATAAAGATCGCCCTTGGACTCACGCCTCAGATGCTTGATACCTTTGTCTTTCAGGCGGAACACGGTTCCCGGCTGAGTTCCCGCAGGAATCTTATAGGAAACCTTGCCGTCCAGCGTAGGAACTACAAGCTCTGCGCCAAGAGCCGCCTGGTCAAAGCTTATAGGCATTTCAAGATACAAATCGTCGCCCTGGCGTTTAAACAGCTTGTGAGGCTTTACGGATATAACTATATACAAATCTCCCGTAGGACCGCCGTTTACGCCCGGCTCGCCCTGTCCTCTGATAGGGATAACGCTTTCGTTGTCAACGCCGGCAGGTATATCTATAGAAATTTTGACGTTCTTTCTGACTTTGCCGGTTCCCTTGCAGTCAGGGCAAGGCTCTTCTATTATCTTGCCGCTGCCGCCGCACTGGTCGCAGGTGGTAACGCTCTGGAACTGTCCGAAAGGAGTTCTCTGAGTCTGGCTCACCTGACCGCTGCCGCCGCACTTAGGACATGTTTTCTTTGAAGTCCCCGGTTTTGTTCCCTCGCCCTTGCAGGTCTTACACTGAACATATTTGCTGATTTCCAGTTCTTTCTTGGTTCCGAAAGCCGCCTCCTCAAAGGTTATGGTTATAGCCTTCTGGAGGTCTCTGCCTTTCTTTGGCTGGTTGGCTCTCTGCTGCTGTCTGCCTCCGCCGAAGCCGCCTCCGAACATGCCTCCGAACATATCGAAGATATCTTCAAAGCCGCCGAAACCGCCGCTAAAGCCTCCTCCTCCAAAACCGGCATTAGGGTCTACGCCCGCATGACCAAATCTATCGTACTTGCTCTTCTTGTCGGGGTCTGAAAGAACGCTGTAAGCCTCATTCACTTCTTTAAATTTTTCTTCTGCGGTCTTGTCTCCGGGATTCCTGTCGGGATGATATTTCATAGCCATTTTTCTGAAAGCTTTTTTAATCTCATCCTCACTTGCACCCTTTTTCAAGCCAAGCACTTCATAATAATCACGTTTTTCTGCCATTTTTAAACCTCTGAACTATAATTTATACGCCGCAAAATCGCCGGCGGCGGATTTGCGCCACAGGCGATTTTAACGAATATATGATAACACCGATATTTTATTTATCGTCGTCGACTACTTCATAATCAGCATCAACTACATTATCGTCTGCAGAGCCTGCCTGAGCTCCGCCTGCAGCCTGACTTGGGTCAAATCCTGCGCCTGCTGTCTGCGGGTCTGCTCCTGCTGCCTGTGCCTGCTGATAAAGCTTAGTTGAAATGATATGGAATTTTTCTGTCAACGCTTCTGTCTTTTCCTTAATCTGGTCTACTGTTCCGTTATTGAGAACTGCCTGAAGCTGATCTTTTGCGTCGTTGATTTCCGTCTTTTCTTCTTCTGTCAGCTTGTCGCCCAGGTCTTTAACAGATTTTTCTGTTTCATATACCAAAGATTCAGCTCTGTTTCTTATCTCTACTTCTTCTTTTCTCTTCTTGTCCTCTTCAGCATACTGCTCTGCTTCCTTAACCTTCTTGTTGATTTCATCTTCAGAAAGGTTGGTTGAAGAAGTGATTGTAATTCTCTGCTCTTTGCCTGTTCCCATATCCTTGGCGCTTACGTTTACGATACCGTTGGCGTCGATGTCGAAAGTAACCTCAATCTGAGGTATTCCGCGAGGAGCAGGAGCGATTCCTGTAAGCTGGAATCTTCCCAGAGTAGTGTTGCCTGCCGCCATTTCACGTTCACCCTGCATTACATGGATGTCAACGGCTGTCTGGTTGTCAGCGGCAGTTGAGAAGATCTGGCTCTTCTTTGTAGGGATAGTCGTATTTCTTTCGATGAGCTTTGTAGCTACTCCGCCCAGGGTTTCGATTGAAAGGGATAACGGAGTTACGTCAAGAAGAAGTACGTCGTGAACTTCACCTGTCAGAACGCCTGCCTGAATTGCAGCTCCGATTGCCACACATTCGTCAGGGTTGATTCCCTTGAACGGTTCTTTGCCTGTTACTTTCTTTACGGCTTCCTGAACGGCCGGGATTCTTGTGGAACCTCCTACCAGGATAACCTTTGCTATATCTGAATTTGCAACGCCTGCGTCTGCCATTGCCTTCTTCATAGGTTCTATGGTTCTCTCTACAAGATGACCTGTAAGCTGGTCGAATTTAGCTCTTGTAAGATCCTCGTTCATGTGGAGAGGACCGTCTGCGGTTACTGTGATGAACGGCAGATTGATGTTGGTTGTCTGAGAGCCGGAAAGCTCTTTCTTAGCCTTTTCTGCTGCTTCTTTCAGTCTCTGAAGAGCCATTTTATCAGCTCTCAAATCTACGCCGTGCTCCTTAGCAAAGTTGTCGGCAAGATAATTTAAGATTACTTCGTCGAAGTCATCTCCGCCGAGGCGAGTATCTCCGTTGGTAGCAAGCACTTCAAATACGCCGTCGCCTAATTCAAGAATGGATACGTCGAAAGTACCGCCGCCAAGGTCGTATACGAGAATTTTGTGAGATCCTTCTTCTTTGTCAAGGCCGTAAGCCAATGAAGCTGCCGTAGGCTCGTTGATGATTCTCTTTACATCAAGACCTGCGATTCTTCCTGCATCCTTTGTTGCCTGCTTCTGAGCGTCTGAGAAGTATGCCGGAACTGTGATTACCGCTTCGGTTACTTTCTCTCCCAGGTAGCTTTCTGCATCGTTTTTAAGCTTTGTAAGAATCATTGCGGAAATATCCTGCGGTGTATAATCCTTACCGTCGATTGCTACTTTGTAGTCTTCTCCCATGTGTCTCTTTATTGAAGATATGGTTCTGTCAGGATTAGTTACTGCCTGTCTCTTTGCTGTTTCTCCTACAAGTCTTTCTCCGTCTTTTTTAAAACCTACCACGGATGGAGTAGTTCTCATTCCTTCTGCGTTTGCTATTACTGTCGGTTCTCCGCCTTCCAGTACGGAAACACATGAGTTTGTTGTACCTAAGTCAATACCGATTACTTTTGCCATTTTTCTTTCCTCCTGCTAATTGGCGACCTTTACCATTGAAGGTCTGATTACTCTATTGTTTAAAATGTACCCCTTTTGGAGAACTTCCGTTACCTTTCCGCTTTCGTACTCGGTCGAATCCTCCATCATTACAGCGTTATGGAAGTTAGGGTCAAAATCTTCTCCAAGCGCTGCGATTTCACTTGCTCCTGCTTTTTCAAGCACCCCAAGGAGCTGTTTTAAAATCATTTCCATGCCCTGATAGAAGCTGTCGCCGTCGTTTCCGGCAGCCAAAGCTCTCTCAAAGTTATCTATCACATTAAGCAGTTCGCTGATGATTTTTTCATTGGCAAATGCATAAATGTCACTTTTTTCTTTCTCTGTCCTGCGTTTGAAGTTCTGGAAGTCCGCCATAAGCCTCATGTATCTGATGTTCAGGGCTTCTTCCTCAGGGTCTTTTGCCTTGGGCTCTTCTGTGTTTGGCTCCTCTGCGGCCTCTTCTCCCTGAGTTTCCTGAGCCTCTTCCTTAGCTTCTTCTTTGGCTTTCTCCCCGGTCTCTTCGCAGCCGCAGGTCTCTTCCTGACAGTCTTTTTCTGCTGTTTCTTCTTCAATAACGTCTTCTGTTTTCTTGTTCTCGTCACTCATCTTCCTCATTACCTCCGCTTTCAAGTTTGAATGTGTTGCTCAAATTATCGGTCAGATACTCGACAATCGAAGTGACTTCGCTGTACTTCATCCTCGTCGGCCCGATTACACCGATTTTTCCCACCAGCTTGCCGTCCACATGATAGCTTGCCGTTATCAAAGCACAATCATTCATGATGTCGTCTGCGTTTTCTTCACCGATGGTGACGATTACGCCGTCTTCTCTTTCTATAAGTTTCTTTGTGAAATCCTCTTTCTGGCTGAGCATTTCTATAAAGCTCTTGGCTTTCTGCAAATCGTTGTATTCAGGAATGTCGAAGATATTGGTCAGACCTTCCATGTAAAGATTTACGTTGAGCATATCTTCAAGAGTTTTCATAAAGTTTGGCATTACATCCTTTGCCAGACCGCTCATAGCCGCAATATCGGTTTCAAAATTTTCTATTATATTATTGGTTAAAACTTCGCTTATGCTCTTGCCTTTGTAATTGTAAGTCATGGTTTTGGCAAGAAGCTGAAGATTTTCTTCTGTATAAGGAACTTTTATGTTCAGCGCCGTATTGGAAATCTTGCCGCTTTCTGAAACTATCATCATCACCACGGTATGCTCGTCAACGGGCAGAAGATTTATAAACTTGAGTGCATCTTCATCCTGCGTCGGAGTCAAAGCGAACGAAGTGAGGTTTGTAATCTCTGAAAGGACGGTAGCCGCATGTTCAATGGTCTTTTCAAACTCGTTGACATTGGATTTGAGTCTTTCGGCTATTATGTTCTTTTCTTCCCTGCTCAGTTCTTTCTTTTCCATAAGGGCGTTGACATAGAGCCTGTATGCAGAATCTGAAGGTACTCTGCCTGCTGACGTGTGAGGGTGGGTCAGATATCCCATTTCTTCAAGGTCTGCCATTTCGTTCCTTATGGTCGCAGGGCTTATGCCCAAATCATATTTTTTAGAAAGTGTTCTGGAGCCAACCGGTTCAGCGGTCTTAACGTAATCGCTGATTATAGCCTGTAAAATTTTAAGTTTACGTTCTGTAAGTTCCATCGCTTTTCTCCTTTGTTAGCACTCACCAATTTGGAGTGCTAATCACTACTTATAAGATACTACTCACCGCACCGATTGTCAACAATATTTGCGAAGTTTTTTATGTATTTTTTGTGAAAATTATCCTTTTATTTATGAGCAGCCTGATTGCTATTGCTGCAAATATCAACGAGATCCACTGGGAGACGGAAAGGAATCCTATAAAGCCTCTTTCCGGGTCTCCTCTGAAAAATTCCAGCACAAATCTCATGCCTCCGTACAGCAGCAAGTACAACGGAAATGTCTTTGAAAAACCGGAGCGTTTATTTTGGATATACATTATAAGCGCAAAAATCATCAGATTTCCCGAAGCTTCCACCAGTTGGAGCGGAAACCCTCCTATACCTCCGCAGCAGCCTGCCGTATAACAGCCGAGCCTGCCGAAAAAGTGAAACAGAGGGACAGCCGGCGCTGCAAGTTCCATGGTCTTCCCGAAAGGCAGCTTAAACTGCCTGCAATAAATGTAAAATGCGGCGATAACGCCTATGAGTCCTCCGTAAAACACGAAGCCCTGCCCCATTATTTTTTCCAGGAAACCGCTGTTCCACTCTATCCGGTGCCAATACTCGATGAACTGAGGAATCATGCATAAGAGAGCCATGAGCTTTGAGCCTGCTATGATTCCTATTATGGAATATGCCCCAAGATTGATAATGTCGTCTTGCTCTATTCCGTATTTCTTTCTCCTTTTAAGACACAAAAATAAGGCTGCCATAAATCCTATGGAGCCTATAATAGAATAGAACGAAATTGCCTTTCCGAAAATCAGAATGTAATCGATTCCTATAGTCATGTTACATGCCTGCCGCTATTCCGAAAATAGCGCCTATGGCGCATATTGCGCAGAGATACATGGCCCCGCCTAAGGCAACTCCCACTATGGAGCATACCAATCCGGCAGTGGACATTCCGCTTATGCCTTCCTTTTTTCTCGCCTGAACGGCAATTACTATGCCTATTATTCCGAGAATTATTCCCGCTATGGTATATACAAAGTCCAATACTATGGCCGCTATGCCCAGCACGAGAGACGCAATGGTCAGAGTCGTGTTATTTCCTTCCATATCAAATTCCTTTCTTCTTATATTTGCCTACAGTCTATACTATTTCGACAAATTTTTCAACATATATTTACTTTTATTTACTTTGCCCAGTCTCTTACCCTCTCGACGGCCTTTGTCCAGCCCGCAAGCAGCTCAAAGCGCCTTTCCTCAGCCATGGAAGGCTCAAAATTTCTGTCTATCTGCCAGTTATTAAGCACGTCTTCTTTGTTTTCCCAGTAACCTACGGCAAGACCTGCAAGATACGCCGCCCCAAGAGAAGTGGTTTCTATACAGGTAGGACGCTGAACTTTGCAGTTCAAAACGTCAGCCTGGAACTGCATTAAAAAGTTGTTGGCACAGGCTCCTCCGTCTACCTTTAGGGAAGTAAGACAGCTTCCCAAATCTTCCGTCATTGCCTTAATCAAATCGTTGGTCTGATACGCCAGAGATTCCAGAGTAGCTCTTACCAAGTGATTTTTGTTTGCGCCTCGTGTTATTCCAAGGACTGCGCCCCGTGCATAAGGGTCCCAATAAGGCGCCCCCAATCCCACAAAGGCAGGCACCACATAAAGACCGCAGGAATCCTCTACCGACATGGCCATTCTTTCGGAATCCGATGATTTTTCAAGTATATTTATCTCATCTCTCAGCCATTGAATGGCGGCGCCGCATACGAACACCGAACCTTCAAGAGCATAATTGACCTTTCCGTCAAGGCCCCATGCGATAGTGGTCACAAGGCCGTTTTTGGAAAACACAGGCTTTTCTCCGGTGTTCATCAACAAAAAGCAACCCGTTCCGTAAGTGTTCTTTCCTTCGCCTTCTTCAAAGCACGTCTGGCCAAAGAGAGCTGCCTGCTGGTCTCCGGCCGCTCCTGCAATTTTAACGGGTCCTCCGAATATGGTATCTATGGTTTCCCCGTATATGCAGCTTGAAGGCTTTGGCTCCGGCAGCATGTTCTTTGGAATATCAAGGATTTTTAATATATCCTCATCCCATTCCAAAGTGTTTATGTTAAACATCATGGTCCGTGAAGCGTTGGAATAATCAGTCACGTGAACTTTTCCTCCGGTCATCTTCCAGATAAGCCACGTTTCGACGGTGCCGAAAAGCAGTCTGCCTTCTTCCGCCTTTTCTCTTGCTCCCGGAACATTGTCAAGTATCCATTTGAGCTTGGTTCCGCTGAAATATGCGTCTATCAAAAGCCCTGTCTTTTGTCTTATAACGTCGCCGTATCCCCGCTCTGCAAGCTCGTCGCAGTATTCAGCGGTTCTTCTGCACTGCCATACTATGGCGTTATATACAGGTATACCCGTTTCCTTATCCCATACTATGGTAGTCTCACGCTGATTTGTGATTCCTATGGCTTCTATGTTTTTATACGTACATCCTATCTTGAGAAGCGCTTCCTGAGCAACGCCCATTTGGGTGGACCAGATTTCCATGGCGTCATGCTCCACCCAGCCGTCCTTGGGATAAATCTGCGTAAATTCCTTCTGGGCAACGCTTACCATGTTTCCTTTTTTATCATATATTATGCATCTCGAACTTGTGGTGCCCTGATCCAAGGATAAGATATATTTTTTCATTGCTGCCTCCATTCTAAACAAAAATCGACATTATTTTGTTGGAAATATCTATTCCGCTGCGAGTTAATGCGATATGTTTTTTATCCGAAACGGCAAAACCCTGCCTTACGAATTGTTCAAACTCGTTCCGCTCTTTGCCGTATACATCCCAGAACTCATTCTTCAGTTTTTCTTCAAAGTCTGACAGAACTACTCCTTCTTTTGTTCTCAAAGCAGTAAAAACATATTCTCCCAAGTTATCTCTGTATGTATTTATGTGATACGAATCGACACAATCCGCTGCAAAGACGTCTGAGCTGCCCAGTGTCCATGCCCGTGATATATCCTGATTATGCATTGCCATTATATATTGCTCTGTATCACGAACGTTTGAAAATCTTACTCCGTTTATAAATGAGTGAGCCGACGCTCCCAATCCCAGATATTGGTCAAAATGCCAATATTTTAAGTTGTGCCTGCATTCTTTGCCGGGAAGGGCGGCATTGGAAATCTCATAGTGCTCGTAACCGGCTTTCTTCATCGCATTTATGGCATTTGCATACATCTTTCTGTCCGTTTTTTCGGAGGTTTCCTTTAAGGAGCCTTCTTCAAGCAATATTCCGAACAGCGTGTTTTCGCATATCTCCAGACTGTAAAAAGAAAGATGCTCCGGTTTCAGTTCCAAGGCTTTTTTAAGGGTGTTGTTCCACTGCCTTACGCCCTGACCCGGCACTGCGAACATTAAATCGAGATTGATATTGTCAAATCCGGCGTCTCTGGCCATTTTAAAAGTTTCGGTTATATCCTCTGCGTTATGAACCCTTCCGAGGGTTTTCAGGATTTCGTTATCGAAGGATTGAGCGCCTATGCTCAGACGGTTTATTCCTATCCTCTTATATTCTTTGAGTTTCTCCGGAGATAAGGTTGCCGGATTGCATTCTGCCGTTATCTCCGCCATTTTTGATATTGAAAATCTCTTTCTGAGTTCCTCCAAAACCCTTTCAAGCAGCTCCGGCTCCATAAGGCTGGGGGTTCCTCCTCCGAAAAATATCGTGTTTGCTTTGAATTCCTTTCCGTATTTTTCGCCGTAAAAGACGATTTCCTGCAAAAGCGCTCTCGTATACTCCCTGCGCAGAACTTCCTTATCTACAGGCTGCGAGAAGAAATCGCAGTAGTTGCATTTTTGCAGGCAGAAAGGGATGTGTATATATATTCCTGCTCCCATAACAATCTCCGTTATATGCTATTTGTTTTCGTCATATTTGAGAACCGCCGTAAATGCTTCCTGCGGCACTTCAACGGTACCGAACTGGCGCATCCTCTTCTTGCCTTCTTTTTGCTTTTCAAGAAGCTTTTTCTTTCTTGAAATATCTCCTCCGTAGCATTTTGCTATTACGTCTTTTCTGTAGGCTTTGACGGTTTCACGTGCTATAACCTTTTGACCTATTGCTGCCTGAATAGGCACTTCAAACTGATGCATAGGTATGATTTCTTTAAGTTTTTCACACACAAATCGTCCCCGCGCATATGCTTTGGACTCGTGCACTATCATGGAAAATGCGTCCACAAGGTCCTTGTTGAGCAATATATCCATTTTAACCACGTTTGAACGTTCGTAACGTATAAATTCGTAATCCAGTGAGCCGTATCCCCTTGTCTTGGATTTGAGCGCATCGAAGAAATCGTATATAACCTCGTTGAGCGGCATTTCATAATGAAGCTGCACCCTCGTCTCGGTAATATATTCCATATGAATCATCTTTCCTCTGCGTTCCTGACAAAGTTCCATTATGCTTCCCACGTAATCCTTGGGAATCATTATGTCAGCCTTGACCATAGGTTCTTCTATATAGCTTATCTCCTGCTGCGGAGGCAGGTTTGTCGGATTCTGTATCATTTCCACGGTGCCGTCGCTCTTCACAACTCTGTAAATTACGCTCGGGGAAGTGGTTATAACTCCCAGATTGAATTCTCTTTCGAGCCTTTCGACTATGATTTCCATATGCAAAAGGCCTAAAAATCCACACCTGAATCCGAATCCCAAGGCCGTAGAAGTCTCGGGTTCAAAATTAAAGGCCGCGTCGTTTACCTGCAGCTTTTCCAGCGCATCCTTGACATTTTCGTATTTTTCGCCTTCAGCGGGATAAATTCCGCAGTACACCATGGATTGAGCCTTCTTATAGCCGGGCAGCATCTCCTCGGTAGGTGCGGAGTCCAAAGTTATGGTGTCTCCCACACGGGCGTCGGAAACCTGCTTGATGCTTCCGCATATGTAGCCTACTTCTCCCGCTTTCAGCACATCTGCGGGCACCGGTCCGGGAGCGCACACGCCTACTTCGGTTACTTCATACTTTTTGCCGGTGTTCATGAGGCGTATAATATCACCCTTTGATACCCGGCCGTCAAAAATTCTCGTATATATTATTACGCCTTTGTAATTGTCGTATTTTGAATCAAATATGAGGGCTTTGAGCTTCCCGTCCGGGTCTCCTGTCGGCGCAGGAATTTTTTTAACTACTTCTTCAAGCAAATCTTCGATTCCTATGCCTTCCTTTGCGGACACCAAAGGGGCTTCCGATGCGTCAAGGCCTATCACTTCTTCTATTTCTTCCTTCGTCTCATCGGGTCTTGCTGATGCAAGGTCTATTTTATTGAGTACAGGCAGAATTTCCAGGTCTTCGTCCAGAGCCAAGTATACGTTGGCAAGGGTCTGCGCTTCTACTCCCTGAGTTGCGTCCACAACAAGAACGGCGCCCTCACATGCCGCCAAGCTCCTCGATACTTCATAGTTAAAATCCACATGGCCCGGGGTATCTATGAGGTTAAAAGTGTAATCATGGCCATCTCTGCTGTGATAGAGCAATCTCGTGGTCTGAAGCTTAATGGTTATGCCTCTTTCTCTCTCCAGCTCCATGTTATCGAGAAATTGCTCTTTCATATCCCTCTGGTCTACCAACCCCGTCTTTTCTATTATTCTGTCTGCCAAGGTGGATTTTCCGTGGTCAATATGCGCTATAATGCTGAAATTTCTTATATACTGCTGATATTCTTTATTTGACATTATTTCCTCACTTAAAACAAACTTTCTAATTCTATATTTTAATGTAAATCAAGCATGTTTTCAATGAAAAGTTGTAATCTGTTACTGATTGTGTCTTCTTTTTGGTACAAAATGCCGCATTGCCTGTCCACCCTTAGAAGGGAAAGCGTTGTTACGAAGAACAACGCTGCTATTACAAAATATATTTTAATATTTTTCATCTTTAGCCTTTCTTTAAAGTTTCTGCCAAAATGTTTCCGAACACCTCCGCAGTATTTCTACAATCTTCTATTTGGTTCTGGTTATATCCTATTTCGAGCAGCAGGTACTTTGACGATAAATCCTGATTGTATTTATAGCCTCTTTCGAGGACTTTTCCCGTAAATCCGCTGTAATTTGCGCTTGCCACCGCATTAAGGTCTTTTACAAATGCCAAGTTTGACTGATATGTAGAAGCGGCTGTTCCTATCACATATGAATACTTGGCGCAGGTCTTGCCGTTTATGGATACCGTTGCCGCAGGGGAATCGGATGATATGGCGTCTCTGTGCAAATCTATCACGCATTTTACCGTCGGGTATTTTTGAAGCAGCTGCCGTGCTGTTTCATAAGATCTGCTGTATGAACTGTTATAAGAAGGATAATCGTGCAGGGTCGTGTCGTGAACTACAGGTATGCCCTGTTTTTCAAGAGTCGCCGCCAGAGTGTTTCCCACATCTCTTACGGTGTTGGCTTCCTCTTTGGAATGGAAATTGCTTCCCGACGCCGGCAGATATGACTCCGTCGCATGAGTATGAAGTATCAGAACAAGAGGCTCATCGCCTGTTACAACCGGTTCGCCGCCCTGCTCGCCGTCATTGGATTCAGCCTTTTCATCCGAAGTCTGTTCTTCGGGTGACTGCATGGCTTCATTATCCCTTGAATCGGCCAGTTCAATTCCCATGGAAGGGTAAACCGTGCTTATACACATGACCCCCAAATCCGTTGCCGAAACTTTCCGTCCTTCTTCTGTCTGATTTTCTTCACCGACTTCTGCGTTGGTGGGCACAGCCGCCTTCTGCACATACATATTATTGTAAAAGAAAACAGTGCTGATGACATAAAGCATGACTGCAGCCCTGGCAAAAAATTTTTTCATTTTCTATATCCTCCGGCATAAATCTCACCTTAAGAATATATGCCGGGATGAAGTGTTATATTTATGGCATTTGCGATAATGTCCGAAAAATCTTTTATTATTTCGTCTATATCCGTTGACGTTACAATCATGTCCAGCTCTTTTCGCTCCATATATTTTTCTGCGGCAGCTTCGTCCCATGAGTCGATATTTTCGGCTGCTTCCATTATCAGAGTTCTTGAGTCTATCACCGTAGGCACACCTACAGACACCACCTTGCATCCCAGCGTGGCCTCTGAAATAGGCTTTCGCCTGTTACCCATACCTGCTCCGGGCTCAATTCCCGTATCGCAGAGCTGAATGGTTGTGCTCATTCTTTCCATATTGCGTGCAGCCAAAGAGTCCACTATAATGACAACGTCGGGCTTTGTTAAGGATACAATCTTTTCTATCAGGTCAGCGGTTTCCATTCCGGTAACTCCCGTCACGGAAGGGTTAAATCCGCTGACATTGGCCATTTCCCAGTCTCCGTCAGCTCCGAACATATCAAAGAGATGAGCGGTTATCTTAACTTTATCTATGGTATGAGGCCCAAGGCTGTCAGGCGTTACTTTTTCGTTGCCAAGTCCCACCACCAAGGCTTTAAGATAATAGTTGAAGGGAATCATCTTTTTAAGTTCATGGGCTAAAGCGTGGGCAGCTCTCTCCTTTATATTGTCCTTTTGCTCCAAAATTCCTTCCACTTCTATGGTTATATAGTTCCCCTGGGCTTTGTTAAATGCTCTTGCCCCCTCTTCGCTGTTAATTATTATTTCGGTCACGCAAATATCTTCATCTATCTGCTTTTGCTTCTTGATGTATCCCACGGCTCTCTGCCTTGCCTCATCAAGCAATTCCTGATTTTCTATGGCTAAATCGGTCCTGTACTGCATTATCTTTGCTCCTGTCAAAAATGTTCTTAGCAATGTAAGTTTCTTCAATATGTAAGTTTCCCCAAATTGGCTTTTTATTATGCGTACGGCCGGCCGTGTCTCGCTGATAAATTCAAATCGGACAAAGGGCGTTAACACCCTCGGCTGCACGTTTTTGTGATTTTGTGCAATAATGTTAGCAAAAATGCAAAACGTCGCAGCAGAGCTACAACGTTTCTGTAGTTTCACGCAATTATGTTAAGGTTTTCTGAAATCGTGTTGCCGGAGCTACAACATTCCTGCAATTTCATGCAATTATGTTATGGATTTTGCAGATTGTGGTTATCCGGTCGAAGTCAGCTTCTATTAGAGAACACAACAGATAATCCCTTTACAAATAACTGAATATAGTTCTTTGAAGCACCTGCTACTGACCGAGAGAAAAATCGGTTAAACGGCGGGTGCTTTTACTTTTTCAAAAAATCAGAATACGAGGTCTAAATTACACTTCCCTTACGGGCTATTGGGTGAGAGGTCAAATCCTTTCGCCCTTTTTTGTTGCGCTTCTTGAAAATTGAATAGCAGCCGCCAGAGGGATACCTGCCGCAGCGGACAGCAGAGCGATGATATGAGCCTGCCCGCTGCTTAATCCGTGCATAGCACCGGCAGAGAAAACGCCGCTTAAAGGAAGCGTGGAACTGTATGGGAGGGCTGTGCTTACATATCCCTGATTCACTTGACAGGGATAAATCTATTTTCAAGGAGGAAACGCCTATGTGCAACAACAGGAAACCAAAGCGGAAGGAGGGATTGTATGCAGAAGTTGCAAACGGTCAACGCCGACACGCTCCTTTATGAGCCGCTTGAGAAGCCGTCCTTTGTGGTGGACGGTCTGATACCCACAGGCTTGACCCTGTTATGCGGCTCGCAGAAAATCGGCAAGAGCTGGCTCATGCTCAAGCTCTGCCTATGCGTGTCACAGGGCTTGCCCCTATGGGATATGCCGACATTAGAGAGCGATGTGCTGTACCTCTGCCTTGAGGACACCTTCTGCCGCATACAGGACAGGCTCTTTAAGCTGACAGACGAGGCAAGCGGGCGGCTTCATTTTGCCGTGGCAAGCTGCAAGCTGCCAGACGGTCTTATCGTGCAGCTTGAGGACTATCTGAAGGAGTACCCAGACAGCAGGCTCATTGTCATTGACACCTTGCAGAAGGTACGCACCGCTTCTAAGGACAACGCCTACGCCAACGATTATGGGGACATCTCCCTTATCAAAGACTTTGCTGACAGGCATTCCCTGTCGGTAGTGGTCGTACACCATATCCGCAAGCAGAATGACAGTGATGTGTTCAACAAAGTATCTGGAACGACAGGCTTGACGGGAAGTGCGGACGCTACCTTTGTACTGGAAAAAGAAAGCAGGGCTTCCGATACCGCAAGGCTCTATGTGACGGGCAGGGACACGCCCTATCAGGAGTTTACGCTCCGCTTCCATGATTGCAGTTGGGAGCTTGTGGAGCGCAGGACGCAGGAACAGGCAGCGGCGGCGGAAATCCCGCCCGTCCTCTTTCGGCTTGTGGAATTTATGCAGGACAAAACCGAGTGGTCGGGTACGGCAACAGAGCTTGCCGCCGCAATGGGGGAAACCAGAGCCGCACCCAACGCCCTCACCAAGTGGATGAATGAGTACCGCATGGGTTTTCTGGCGGAAAACCATATCCGCTATGATTACCACCGAAAAAACAGCGGCAGGCTGATTCTGCTTGCAAGGCAGGACAAGGGCGGCGGTGACGATGGTGACGGTAGTGACGGTGTTTTTGGGATACCCCCTGCCGTTGTCACTGTCACCGATAGCGTGTGCTGAAACGGCAGTCTTGCCCTGCGGGTGACAGCTATGTGTGTGGTGACGGTGATTTCGGGACGCCCCGCCGCTGCCACCCTTCGGGAGAACACCCCGTAAACGCAAAATGCAGGCGTGGGGATTACTCGCCCTCTCTCGGCTCGTAAACCCACCCCTGCGTCAGAAAAATCGTGCCGATTTTTCCGACAGCGTTTACAGGGTGTAACACACTACACCTTGCAAGCAAGGTCGTGTGCCAGCCGTTCCCTCTGGACTCCCTTATGGCAGGGCTTACGCCCTGCTTTATCCTCCGCCTTGCTTCGGATAAAAGGACGGCGGCGTGACGGTGGCGGCTCCCGTGAGGGGGTATCCCAAAACCACCGTCACTACCGTCACCACCGTCACGCAAGGGAGGAATACCCGCCGAAAAAAGAAAGGAGAATGTCGCCTATGCCTTATGCAATCCTGCGCTTTAAAAAGCGCAAGGCAGGCTCTGTCGCTTCCTGCGAACGCCACAACGAGCGGAAGAAAGAAGCCTACAAGAGCAACCCAGATATAGATATGGAACGCTCTAAAAACAATTACCACCTTGTTAATCCACCCCGCTACACCTACAAGAAAGAGATTAACCGAAAGGTTGCGGAAGCGGGCTGCAAGGTGCGCCGTGACAGCGTGATGATGGTGGAAACGCTCATCACCGCTTCGCCAGAATTTATGAACAGTTTACCACCCGCCGAGCAGAAAGCGTATTTTACAGAGGCTTTAGACTTTATTGCGGAGCGTGTCGGGAAGCAGAATATCCTCTCCGCCGTGGTGCATATGGACGAGAAAACGCCCCATATGCACCTCTGCTTTGTGCCGATTACGCCAGATAACAAGTTGTCGGCGAAAGCCATTTTAGGCAACCAGAAATCCTTATCCGAGTGGCAGACCGCCTACCATGAGCGTATATCGGCAAGGTGGAATGAGCTTGAAAGAGGACAGTCCTCTATGATTACAAAGCGGAAGCATATTCCCACTTGGCTCTTTAAGACGGCTTCCAGACTGGATAAGCAGTATGATGAAATCGTGTCTGCCCTCTCCGATATTAACGCCTTTAACGCAGGGAAAAAGCGTGACAAGGCTCTGGAACTGATTGCGGCATGGCTGCCCGAAGTGGAGAAATTCTCTAAGGAAATCGGGAAACAGAGCGCCTATATCGAGAGCCTGAAGGCACAAATCGGGCAGGAAGCCGACTATGCCGAGCGTATGCGTGATGGGAAATATGCGGAGGAACTGAAGGTGCGGGAAGCAAACAAAAAGATATTTGAATTGCAGAGAACCAACGAGCAGATGGGACGGCTGCTGAAAAAGATACCGCCCGAAGTGTTGGAGGAAATCCAAAAACCGAACAGAAACCAGACCAGAGAAAGGTAGGAATTGAATGAAGAAACAGGATTTTACCGTGTTGAAGATTAAGGATTTACACCCTTTCCCCGACAACCCGTTCCGTGTCGTGGAGGACGAACTGCTGATGGAAATGTCGGAAAGCATTAAGGAATTTGGAATTGTCACGCCGATTATCGCCCGCCCGAAGGAGGACGGGGACGGTTACGAGGTCATTGCAGGACAGCGGCGTGTGAGGGCTTCACAGCTTGCAGGGATAGATACCGTCCCTGCTTTTGTTTTGCCCTTAGACCGTGACAGGGCGATTATTACCCTTGTGGACAGCAACATGCAGCGTGAAAATATCCTGCCGAGCGAGCGTACCTTTGCCTACAAGATGAAATTAGAAGCGATGAAGCGGCAGGGCTTCCGCACGGATTTAACTTCTGCCCAAGTTGGGGAGAAGTTGACTTCGGTGGAGCAGCTTGCGAAGCAGAGCGCAAACAGCCGCACCCAGATACAGCGTTTTATCCGACTGACCGAACTGATACCGCCGATTTTGCAGATGGTGGACGAGGGGAAAATCGCCCTCACGCCTGCGGTGGAGTTATCGTTTTTGAAGAAGGACGAGCAGGAAAACCTGTTCACCACAATGGAGAGCGAGGAAGCAACGCCCTCTTTATCGCAGGCGCAGCGTATGAAGCAGCTAAGCCAGACGGGGCGGCTTGACATGGATACCATCTTTGCGGTTATGACCGAGGAAAAGGCAAACCAGAAAGAAACGCTGAAAATCAAGACCGACAAGCTAAGGAAATACTTCCCGAAAGGCACAACGCCGAAGCAGATGGAGGACTTCATTATCCGCCTGTTGGAGCGTGAATTGCAGCGGAAACGAAGCCGTGACAGCCGATAATGTCCTTTTTTCGGATAGTAAACACAGAAAGTTGAGGTTTAGAAAATGAAAGATATTCAATATGAGATTGTAAAGGAAATCGCTGTTTTATCCAAAAGCGACAGCGGCTACACGAAGGAAATCAACCTGATTTCTTGGAACGGGAAAGAGCCGAAGTACGATATACGCAGCTTCTCCCCCGACCGTGAGAAGTGCGGCAAGGGCATTACGCTGACCGAAGCGGAAGCAAAATCGCTTCTGGAAGCATTAAGAAAACAACTGAATGACTGATATGATTTGCGGATTAGGGGCGTTTTCGGACGCCCTTTTCCCATTTTGAAGGGAGGGTATCTGCCGATGGCAAGAACGGCTACACGCCCGAAGATTACCGTGCAGGCGGTCTATTCTGGTGAAAAGGATATGCAGGAGATGTTTGTTTCCCTGCTTGTCAATGCGGTGCGGAAAGGGAAATCCTCTGTCCGCACCTTTGAGATTGTGAAAGATACAGACTACAATTTACCCATAACCGATGAAAAGGAGGCGAGCTGAATGAGCATTTTAAGGACAGCTCTCTACTGCCGTTTATCCAAAGACGACGATATGGCACAGGGCGACAGCGAGAGCATTAAGACACAGAAAGCAATGCTGACACAGTACGCAAAGGAACACGGCTTTATGGTGGTGGAAATCTATGTGGACGATGGTTGGAGCGGCTTAAATTTCGACAGACCAGATTTTAACCGTATGCTCGATGACATCGAAGCGGGCAGGATTGATGTGGTCATCACAAAGGATTTATCCCGTCTGGGGCGTGACCATCTGAAGGTCGGGCACTTCACGGAGATATATTTCCCGATGAAAAATGTGCGGTACATCGCCGTCAATGACTGCGTGGACACCGCCAACCGAAACAACGATATAGCGGCTCTGAAAAATGTGATGAACGAATTTTACTCAAGGGACAATTCAAGGAAAATCCGTTCGTCCATACGGGCAAGGGCAAAGGCGGGGCTTTACCGCTGTTCCTATGCCCCGTTCGGCTATCGGAAAACGCCCGATAACCATAACAGACTGATAATTGACGAGGAAACAGCCCCGATTGTGAAGCGGATTTTTGCGCTTGCGGGCGCAGGAATGGGGGGCGCACAAAATCGCAAAGCAGCTTCGGGAGGAACAGGCAGCCGCCCCCTCTTGGTGGCAGCACACCCGTGGGGAGAAGGACTATTCCCAACGCTTTTCCAATCCAGAGAACAAATATGAGTGGTCGCATACCGTTATCCGCAATATTATCAAAAACCCCGTCTATCTCGGTCACACTATCATGTGCAAGAAGGAGATTATCTTCAAGGTCGGGAAATACAGGGATATACCAGAGGAAGAACAGATACGGGTGGACAACACCCACGAGCCGCTTGTCACGCAGGAGGATTTTGACAATGCAAACGCTAAGATTTTAAGCCGCAGGCGGGATACAACCGATAATTTTGTATCGCCCTTTTCAGGGCTTGTGAAGTGCGGCACTTGCGGGAAAGCGTTGGGCTTGCGGTATTGGGGGAAAGACAGACATCACATTTTTGTCTGTACCACTTATGCCCGCAATACAAAATCCTGTACCGACCACCGCATTTTCTACGATGATTTATACAATGCGGTGCTTGCCGATATTCAGTACCATGCCCGAATTGCCTATGAGGACAGGGAGAAGGCGGTGGCTCTGGCGGTCAGAATGAATGAGAAAGCGGACGGAAGCCGTGGGAAATCCAACGAAGCGAAGCTGAAACAGGCGAGGAAACGCTACGATGAAGTGACAAGGCTGTTTGACAGGCTCTATGAGGATTCCCTTTCGGGGCGTATCTCCAATGACAACTTCTCCCGCCTGATAGACAAATACCAGACGGAGCAGGAGCAGCTTTTGGGGCAGATACAGGCGATAGAGAACGCCTTGCAGGAGGTAAGGGACAACCAGCAGAACGCCGTGAAATGGGCGGACTTGATGGCACAGTATGTGGGAATACAGGAACTGACCGCCGAAAACCTCAACCTTCTCATTGAGCGGATTGAAGTGTTTGACCGAACGGAAACAGACGGGGAAACCGAGCAGGTAATCCGTATCTGTTACCGCTTCGGCGGTTACATAGGGGAACACCGCTTTAAGGCAAAGGTTTTAAGGAATACGGGCGGTTGGGAGCAACGCCGCAAAAAAGAAAGGAAAGACAATGGAAAAGTATCATTTGTATCTTGACGAAGCGGAACGGCGGCTGATCATCCTCTGCCTAAATGAGCTTAGAAACAGGCTCATAGCCGAGGGCAGATATACCGACTGCGTAGACGAACTGCTGATAAAGGCGGCAGGGGCAAAGAAAGTGAAATTAAAAATACGGAGGTAACGGACAATGGCAAAATCAATCTTTGAGGAAATGGGCGGCAGATACGAAAGACAGGGCGATTACATTCTCCCCTGCCTTACCGTACCGCCCGAAGAAGAAAAGCCAATAGGCGTTTTCGGACAGCGGCACTTGCGGTATCTGCGGGAGTACCGCAAAGTTACATACACCAATCTTCTAACAAGCGGCAGGCTCAACACCTACCTTGCCGACATCGATAAACAGGCACAGGAACGCTTTGAAAGGCTCATAGAGGGCATGAAGCAGGCACAGGGTATCACGGAACAGCTAAAGGCAGAAAACGCGTTAGAATGGACAGGAAGAATGAATAACATAAGGGCTTGTGCGATGGAGATTGTGAATGAAGAAATCATTTTCGCATAGCAGACAAGCGGCAGGGAGAAATCTCTGCCGCTTTTGGGAAATGTTAGAAAAGATAACGGAATGGTCTTCTCAAAAACGGTCAATGGATTTATAATATCTCTGTATTAACCGATACGGTTAACGAGGAGGACGCTATGAATGATAAGTTTTTCAATCTACCGTTAGAGAAGCAACAGCGGATTATCAACGCTGCATATAAAGTGTTTTCACAGAGCAGCTACAAGAAAGCACCTATGTCAGAGATTGCCGATGAGAGCGGCATATCCAAAGCGTTGCTGTTCCATTACTTTACAAATAAAAAAGAGCTGTATTTGTATCTATGGATAAATGCTATAGAAATGACAAGAAAGGCAGTCCGAGAGTATAAGACCTTGGAAACAAATGATTTTTTTGAAATGCTGAAAAGAAGCCTGCTTTCAAAATGCTCCCTTATGCGGGATTATCCGCATATGTACGCCTTTTCATTGCGGGCGTATTATGAAACAGCTTCCGAAATCAAAAGTGCCATTCAAGAGAATTTTTCTGATGTCAGTAAGACAAGTGAAATGATTGTATTTGAAAAAATGGATACATCAAGACTTCGGAAAGATATTGACCTTAAAACAATGTATGATGAGATTTTCTATGCTATTGACGGATATATGCTAAAAAAATACCGTTCTAATCGTATCATTCCAGATGAAATCGAACTGGAGATTATTTCCTTAATTGACTTTTGGAAGAAGGTTTACACACAGAAGGAGGCGTGAAAAAATGCAGCATAAGACGATTGCGGCACAAGGCGGAATTGTACATTATTGGATTGACAGAAAAGAAAACACCGCTGACTGTATTGTTTTCACACATGGCGTAACGGCAGACCATACAATGTTTGAAAAGCAGGTATCCTATTTTTCTGATAACTACACAATAATTCTTTGGGATGTTCCCATGCACGGTCTGTCAAGACCTTATCATGGATTTTCTTATCATGATACGGCTGAAATATTACATAGCATTTTGCAAAAAGAAAATATTAAAAAAGTATTTTTGATTGGAATGTCGATGGGAGGTTATCCAAGCCAACATTTTGCGAGTATTTATCCCGATATGGTAAAAGGATTTATAGCTTTGGACACAACGCCGTTAGGCTGCGGCTATTACTCAAAATCAGACTTATGGTGGCTCAGGCAGGTTGCTCCAATGGCAAAATGTTTTCCCACAAATATTCTAAGGATAAGTATGGCTCGGTCAGTGTCAAAGCGTAAATACTCGTATCAAAAGATGATGGCTATGCTAAAATCAGTTTCAAAGGCAGAAATCATTGAGCAAATGCGAGTGGCATATGAGTATTTCCCAATGGAAAACAAAGATGTTGATTTTCGGTTTCCTGTGTTGATACTTGTAGGTGAAAAGGATAGTACAGGTAAGGTGAAATCGTATTGCAGGGAATGGGCAAAGCAAACTGGGTATCCCCTCCACTTCATAAAAGGAGCAAAGCATTTTTCAAATGGGGATAATCCAGAGCAGGTAAACAAAGAAATAGAGGATTTTATCCACACGGTTGTTCAGCAAGAAAGGAAATGACTATGCTATATTTTGATGAATATGGAAACAAAGATAATCCAACTATCCTATTGTTGCATGTTGCAGGTGCGCTTGACACATTTTGCAATCAATACTGCTTTTCCGAGCAATACCATTTAATCGTACCCCATTTGTACGGAGCAGGAAAATCAGCAGATAAAGTTTACGACCCCGATAGGATGAAGCGGGAACTTTGGGAACTGATTGACAGCTTGCACAAGGAGAAAATCGGCGTAATCGGACATTCCCTCGGCGGGCAGCTTGCAATCATGCTTGTTTGTGAGCGACCAAGCCAATTTCGTTTTACAGTCTTTTTAAGTGCATGGGTAAATCCAAATCCAAAAACTGTTAAAATGTATTGCTCACTTGCGGGAATGGCAGCGAAAATGCTCCACATAAAATGGCTTGTCTGTTTTCAAGGGAAGTATTGGAACTATACCAAAAAGCAGGCGGAGTATATGGCAGATTATTCAAGGCTTATTACTCCGCAGATTTACAGGTCATTTTTTGCAAACACATTAGATTTACGGAATGTCCCTATATATTTTTCTGTCAAAGTCCCGATGTTGGCAATATGTGGCAGCGGCGAAGTAAAGGATATGAAGCTATCTCTTGATATGCTCGGTAAAAATTCCTGTTGCAAAACGATGATACTTCCAAGAGCAGGTCATGATTTCCCTATGAGGAATAGAGGTCAGCTTAGTACGGTGCTAAATGATTTCTTCTTAGGTAAGGTAAAAGAGAATGAATAAAACAGAGTGGATACGCTGCCCTATCTGCGGAAACAAAACCCGTAACAGAATTAGAGAAGATACTGTTTTGAAAAACTTTCCCCTCTACTGCCCGAAGTGCAAGCAGGAAAATTTGATTGAAGCAAAAGATTTACAAGTAAAAGTCATCAAAGAGCCAGACGCACAGACGCAGAGCCGATGAACTTGTGAGAAATCACAGTTTGTCGGCTCTGCTCTTTATACCCATAGGCAGGACAAGCCCACCGAATAAAAAAACGGAGTTTTGGTGGGCTATATTGTCACGCCCGAATAAGCGGCAGACACACCTCTCCAGACCCCGTTTTGAGTTTGGAGGGGTGTTTTTATGTGTTGGTCTGAAATGACCGCATCGCTGCTCATACGAAGCAGCAGCTTTCTACATAACCTCATGGCTTAGTGAGGACAATCAATTAAAAAAATTATGGCTTCTGCGTGGGGGCTTTCTACCCCAAATGTAGAAGTCAAATCTCTACATAAAAGAAGTATTATTGCTATGAACCGCAAAGGTATGACAACCTCTGCGGTTTTTCTTTTGTCGTTTTTTATCAGAACACGCCGCAGGGCTGTTTCTGATGTGCGCTGCCGTTCTCCGCCTTTCAATCTGGATTTCAACGATTTTCAAAATTCAGATTGGAGGAAATTAAAATGGCATATAACCACGGACGGGAAGAACGCAAATGGCGTATCTGGAAAGAAGCCGAGGAAGCAGTTTTACGCAAGTGCGGCGTTGACGAAAACACCATTGAGAAAATCCGTACTTATGACCGAGCAGAGTTTAATTCCAACAGGCGGTTTTACCGTTGGACAAGTGATTTCGGCGAATACCTTGAGGGGATGGCGGAGGTCGAGCCATTTGTAGATGTAAAGACCGTTGCGGATTTACTGGACGAGATTGAAAACGAAAATCTGCATCGGGCATTACTTATGGTGGACAAGCGTACCCTTCAAATCGTCCTGCTGAAAATGCAGGGCTATTCCATAAAGGAGATTGCCCCCATCGTCCATTTGACAACAGGGGCGATTTACGCAAGGTTAGAACACCTTCGGAAAAAGCTGCGGCAATTCAAGAAGTAAATCTAAAACCACACTTTCCTATGGGCTATTGGGTGAGAGGTCAAAAACCTCTCGCCCAATTTTTATAGCAGGAGGAAAGACAGTTGACTTTCTTAGACAAAGCCTACACGCTCCGAGAGGAAAGCGTTCAAAGCATTACCCATTATTACATCAGCTTTACGGACAGCACAGGAGAATTTCAGGATTTAGAAGTATCGGAAACATTGTATATTGAGTTTCGACAGTTGGAACGGAAAAACCGCAACTTACAGCAATCCGACCAAAGGCATAAAGAGCATAACGAGGTCTATGAGGAAACGCTGAACAGGCGGGCGGTATTCAAGCCGAAAGGCGTTGAAGAACTTATCATGGAAGCGGAACTCTCCGAGCTATTGCATAAGACGATAGACAGCCTGCCAGAAATCCAACGGCGGCGTTTCCTGCTCTATTATGAGTACGATTATAACTATCACCAAATCGGGGCAATGGAACATTGTACTGCTTCTTCGGTGGGTAAATCTATTTCTATAGCAAAAGAAAAGGTCAAGGCGCAGATGAAGAAATATCTCTGCGCTTGACCGCTAATGAATATTGCCCTTGTATCTTCGGGTATGAGGGCGTTTTTCTTATATGTTCTCTAATGGAATTTCACAGAGGGCAAATCACCTGAGGAGAGGTTGTGCGGTATACATATTTTAGGTTTTTGTATACTTTGTATACGGTTTTGGCTCATATGTATACCCGAGGTATACCTTTTCCGAATTTTCGTATACTTTGTATACCGGTTTGCCGGTTTTTGTATACCGCCGGCAGCTCCCCAGCAACACGTTTTTATGGTTTCACGCAATAACGTTAAGGTTTTCCGAAATCGTGTTGCCGGAGCTACAACATTCCTGCAATTTCACGCAATTATGTTAAGGTTTTCCGAAACGGTGGTGCCGACGCTACAATGCTTCTGTGAATTCATGCAATTATGTTATGGATTTTGCAGATTGTGGTTATCCGGTCGAGGGTCGAGCAACTCGGGGTCAAACCGGCCGAGGTCAACTTCCAAGCCAATCGCCGATCGAGCCAGCCGAGCCGGCCCTGCGGCCGGCCCGGTGCAGCGGCTCGCCAGGGCATACGCAGCCCATAAATCAAAAAGAGCGCCCTGAAGCGCTCATTTGCAGCTTCAAGGCACTCTTATATAAACTTTTAAATAACAGCCGAGGCGCCGATATTATTATTTATAAAACAACTGTCTTTTCTGTAACCTCGCCAAAATACCCTCTTTTTAAAGGTTAAACCGCTTCATGCGACTTGGTTACCTTTTTCATAACTACGAGAGCAACAACAATGCATGCAAGCGTTACAGGCAGTGCAACCGCAGGAGCTATAAAGCCGGCGGCAAGGAATCCTATCAGCGATGAGGCTCCTACCGTTATAGCATAAGGCAGCTGAGTCTTTACATGCTGCAAGTGGTCGCAGCACGCACTTGTCGAAGACTGAATGGTAGTATCCGAAATAGGTGAGCAGTGGTCTCCGAACAAGCCTCCGCTTACTACTGCTCCGATTGCAAGAGGAATGGATAATCCCATAGCGTGGGCCATAGGAACCGCAATCGGCATACCGAGCGCCCATACGCCCCAGCTTGAACCTGTTGCGAAAGATACCACAACGCCTATGATGAACATGATTGCCGGTATCAGGCTCGGAGTTATGGAATCCTGAACCACTCCGGTCAGGTAAACACCTATGTTCATGGACTTGGTCAAAGTACTTATGCTCCATGCGCATACCAGTATCATGATTACCTGCATCATGCTTGCGGCACCCTTTGTCCATCTGTCAATGGCCTGATGCAAATTCAGGAGTTTTGTCTTTATTCCGACTATTCCCGCTGCTATTGAGCCTGTCAGGAAGCACATTGCTATGGACATCTGAATGTTGGCATTGCCGAACACTCCGGATATTCCGTTTTCCCAGATTCTTCCTGTGTAGAACACACATGCAAATATGGTAACTATAAGAGTTCCCATAGGAATCAGGAAGTTCTTTAAAGTAAGATTGTATTCGTCAGGAACTTCGCCTTCAGGCGGCTCTGCGATTAAGTTGTCATTTTCCCCGTAAGTCATTCCCGTTTCTCTCGCTCTCTTTTCAGCGGCATACATAGGACCTACGTCCAAGCCGAACAGGATTACAAGAAGAACGGTTATTACCGAGAATACTCCGTACAAGTTAAACTGGAACATTCCGAAGTACAAATCATAAGCTCCTACTCCCGTAAGTCCCAGGGCAGCTATTTCAGCGGCCAACAGACCTACCAGATATACTCCGTTATCACTTATAGGCGACATGGAAACCAGAGGTGCACCCATGGCGTCAGTGATGTATGCAAGCTTAACTCTGGAAATCTTCATCTTGTCGGTAACAGGTCTCATTATAACGCCTACCAGCAGGCAGCCCTGATTGAAGATGAATACAAACGGTGCAAACCATGCCAAAAGCTGACCCTTTTTCTGACTGTTGGCAACTTTCTGCGCCCACCTTCCGAAGGCTTCCGCACCTCCGCAGGCGCTGAGCATGTACATAAATCCTCCTATAAGCGCCATGATGACCAGCATACCTGCATTCCAGCTATCTGCAACAGAAGGAATTATGTAACCTGTAAAACTTCCTATAAGTCCGTCTATCGGATTCCATCCGTTGATTATTGTTGCTCCAAGCCAAATACCGATAAACATAGATATTATGGTTTGCTTGGTAACAAAAGCAAGGACGATTGTTACAAGAGGAGGAATCAGGCAAAGAGCGCCGTAATTCACAACCTCTTCTCCCTCTTCGGCAGCAAATGCGATTACTGTAAATGCACAAACGATTATGCAGACAGCAATCAATATTCTTTTCATATTCTTTTTCATATTAACTGCTCCTTTTTCTTTTGTAATAATACCTCTGCCTCTTAATATTTTTTAATGCAAGTTACATGTGATTACGCTTTTAGATTGCGTAAACCTGTTCCCCGCCTAAAAAAGTCTTTTCTACTTTTGTGTCAAGAATTTTTACGTCATCATCGAAAATATCCTGTGACAATACCACAAAGTCTGCCAGGTATCCCTCAGTTAGCTTTCCTTTATATTCTTCTTCAAAGGAAGTATATGCGGAACCTGTCGTATACAGTGCCACAGCCTCCTGAACCGTCAATCTCTGGTCAGGCATCCAGCCCTCTTTCGGCTCACCGTCAAGGTTCTGAGAAGTAACGGCGCAGTGAATTGCCAACATAGGGTCGAAGGACTCTACCGGAGCATCGGAGCTTCCGGAAACTCTTATTCCTTTATCAAGCATGGTCTTCCAGTTATATGAAGTGCTCAGTCTTTCCTTTCCGAGAAGTTCTTCGGCAATCTCCATATCCGCACGAATGAACAGCGGCTGAATATCTGCCAATACATTATTCTTTGCAAATCTGTCCAAAATATCTTCGCTTGTAATCTGGCAATGTATGATTCTGAACCTCGGGTCTGCCTTAGGGAATTTCTCGCCTATCTTTTCATAGCAGTTCAATATTATGTCCATGGTTCTGTCGCCTATGGCATGCATAGCCAGCTGCAAGCCGCCTTTGTGAGCTTTTTCGAGAAGATTGTAAAATTCCTCTTCATCATATACGAAGATTCCTCTGTTTTCGCTGTCTCCTTCATAAGGCTCTATCAACGCTGCGGTCTTTCCTCCTAATGAGCCGTCAGGAAGAAGCTTAAATGCTCCTATCTTAAAGAAATCGCTTCCGCATCCGGTTATTTCTCCAGAAGTTAGATAATCGCTCAGTTCTTTATCATTTATAAGTCTGAGCTGCTGGATGAATCTCACCTTCAGCTTTCCTTCGCTGTCCAGCTCTTTGTAAGCTTCCAGTATATCCTCTATAGTTGCATCCCAAAGTTTAAAATCATCTGTCTGAACCGTGGTAAGACCTACTTTAAGCAAGTCTTCCTGATAGTCGAGAATGAATTTTTTGAGTTCATCTTTGGTATACTTGGTGAGAATGTCATATATCAGAAATCTTGCTCTTTCGTGGAGCATTCCGGTCGGTACGCCTTCTTCATCAACAACGATAAGTCCGTCGTCCATTACAGGAGGATTCTCAAATATTCCGGCTTCTTTCAGTGCCAGAGTATTGGCAACCGCCACGCTGCAGCATGCTCTCGTGAAAATTGCAGGGTTGTCCGGACAGAATTTATCCAAGTCCTGCCTTGTAGGCAAGGTGTGGTTGTCAAAATTGTTCTCGTTCCAGCCTCCGCCCTGAATCCACTGGCCTTTTTTTACATGCTTCTCAGCCATGTATTCCTCTGTCAGCTTCTTCATGTCCTCCAGCGATTTGGCCTCAAAGAAATTTATCTTTTCTTTATCCGTCGCATAACAGAGGAAATGCTGGTGGCTGTCGTGAAAAGCGGGCACAACGGTTTTTCCTTCTAAGTCAACCACCCGGCAATCGTCTTTGCAACATTGGCCATTGACTATTTTTCCGTTTTCCACTACAATTGAATCCACTACTTCAGCGCCGTTCATTGTGTGAATTTTGCCGTTTTTAAAAATTGTTTTCATCGTTAAAGATGCTCCTTTCTATATAATCAATCTGCAGATTATTCCGATAACAAGCGTCAGCACCGCTGCAACAGGCAGCAATATTTTAAGTATTGCACCCTCTTCGCCCGGTGATTCGGCTGACGTGGTTCCGAGGACAATTTTGCTCGGAGAAATTATGCTTCCGACAGCGGCCCCCGAAGTCTGGGAAGCCAGCAAAGCGCTGCTTTTTACTCCCAAATTTGACGCCGCATTTACTTGTACATCCGTAAACAAGATGTTCGATGACATATTGCTTCCCGTGATAAAAGAGCCGATGAGCCCTATAAATCCCGAAAAGATTGCATACTTGCTTCCCAGAGCCATGGTTATGCCCTGCGCTATCAGCAAAGTCTGCCCTGTTCCGCTCATAAGTTTTGAAATAATCAGCAGCAGAGCTATCGAACATGCGGACGGCTTGGTCTTTTCAAGGGTTCTCTTTAAAATTCTTTTCACCGCTCCGCTTTTAAAAAGCTTATTCTTTTTAAGGATAAAATAGCTGATTATACATGTAACCAAAAGCACCGTTCCGGAATCCGTGAAAGGATAAAATGGCGAATATTTATCTACGGCGCCGTTGACATACCCCTGACCCGTTTGAGTCTGCGGGAAAGCAAAGCCTATGCTCCATTGACCTAAGAAGCTGTTTATCGGTTCTACCGCCAAAAGCAGCACAGTTACGATGATAAGAACGATATACGGCGAAAATGCTACGATGCTTTTTATGTTGCTTTCGCCTGATGCCACTGCTGTCGCCTCCGGCTGCCTTCTCATGATACTGCTCTGTACTGATTTTGCTTCCGCCTTATACATCTTCAGTTTGGATAGAGCAAAGACGAAAACCATGGCAAGAGTCGACGGTATAAAAGCTGCAATGGATTGATTGAACTGAGAGACTATCAGTTCGCCTCCCCCATGTATAAATGAAATTACGAGGACAAACACTAAACCTTGCCTGATGCCCTCTGCTCTGCCATACAGCCAGCATATCAGGAGCCCTACTGTTGCATTTAATATCCAAAGAAAAGCAGAAGCATACAATGCGGTCGTCGTAACGTCACTGCCGCTTATTCCTGATATGTCAACCAGCACGTCCCAAGCTACGGCCAGAGTTCCGAAGGTGTTTCCCCAGGATTGACCGAGAAGAGCGATTACCACCGCAGGTATGGGTTTGACTCCGATTCCCATGAGTATGGGAACACATATGGCAACGGGAACGCCAAAGCCTGTAATACCTTGTAAAAATCCTGCAAATACCCACCCTATGGTAAGTATTTTAAAAAGTTCGTTGGGGCTTATCTTTTCTATTCCGGCATTGATTGCCCCTATGCATCCCGCCTCCGCTATCACTTCGTACAGCAATATGGCAGGAAATATGATAAAAAGTATGGCCGCAGTATTCCAAAGTCCTTTAAGCGCCTCAAACATCATCAGTTTGGCGCCCGCTTTGAAAAAGATTGACGAAGTAACGGCCGTAATCAGCAGAGTCAGTGCTGCCGCCTTCGTAGTCGTCCAATGAAATGCGGTTAAAAGTACTATTAAAAGGATTATCGGAATAATTCCGATGAACCAATCTAAATAAAACATCGGTATATATTTCATCTCCTTATTTTCGTTGACATAATATTAACAGAATGTTTTTTTACTGCTATGAACATTTGGCATAAATATGAGCGCTTCGTTTTGTGCACTCGCCCAAATACTTTTTTTGCGTTAAACCTTATTATATTGATAATAAAATGCAGCTTTTTTGCGAAAGGAGGAAACCGCAATATGACTTTATCAGAATTACTCAGTATAGATAAATTGAAATCAATAGAAGTAGTTGCCGGATTTGAAGGCGTGAATCGGGAAGCCACGGGCGCCGTCATGCTTGATAATCCCGAAATGGTTAATTGGATGCGAGAAGGAGAAATCCTGCTTACGACGGGATACGTTCTAAAAGACAATCCCCGCAAGCAAATCGAAATATTAGATGAACTCATCAAAAACAAAGCCGGAGGTCTGGCAATCAAAGTCAGACGGTATTTTGATGAAATCCCTGCTGAAATGATTGAAAAAGCCAACAGCAGCGGCTTCCCGATTTTACAGCTTCCTTATTACATGTCTCTGTCTGAAATCAGCGAAATAATAAACAAACATATTTACCTTGCTCAGCAGGGGATCACCTTTCAGAACACAATTTCTCAGTCGCTGTTTGACTTAATTCAGAGAAACGGCAACATAAAATCCATCATCGACCAAAGCGAACAGTTTATTAAATGTGGCTTGGCTTTCCTCGACTTGCGGATGAAAATAAAGTACAAATCCATAAGTTTTGACCGATATACCTCCGACAGGTTCAGCGACAAAGACGCCATTTTCCCTGATGAAAAAGCGCAGAATTATATAAAGCTTATCAATCGTCAAGGCACCATAACCGTAAGTGACACAAACCTTTTAGGCGCTGAAGGAGATGCCCTAATCTACCCTATAAAATCAGCGGGAGAACTGCTTGGGTACCTTCTTTGTGTGCTTCCTCAGGATTCTCACAATTCGGGCGAAACAGAGCTCATCTGCCAGAAAACATGCCTTGCAATCTCACTGACCATTTTGCGTGAAAAAACTTTCATTTCTTTTAAAAACAGAGAGACGGAAAAATTTCTCGATTCTCTCGTAACGGAAGGTGAACTGACCTACAGTGAGATAGTCAAATCAGCCAATTATTGCAATATGGCCTTAGATGCGCCTTATATATGCTGCGTAATATCCTTTTTCAGCCAACATGACCTTAACGAAACCAGCGACTGGGTAGGTATAAAATCTCTCAGCCGCAGAAAACTTACGGCATCATGGGAAAGTCTTTCTGAAAACCCCTGCAAGATTCTCGTCAAGCATAACAACATAGTTCTGATTCTCTCTCAGGACAGACATCTGTTTCCTCATGAGCAGGTTGCCATGGTCACCGAATATTGCACTGAAATCAAATCCAATCTGATAGACCCATACTGCCAAGACCCCGTATTCTTCGGCATAGGAGAACCGGTAGAGTCCCTGGCGCAAGTTTACAGAAGCTACTCTCAGGCTCTTCGTTCTGTCGACCTCATGTCCAAGAAAAAAGAGGAATTTATAGGATGCTACCGCAGATATATATTATATGAACTTATATATGACTCTCCTTCGGCCAAGCTCGCCCTTGTAGAGCGGCTAAAACCTCTTATAGACTACGACTCTGCCCACAACACAAACTTAATCGAAACCTTGGACGTGTACTTCAAGAATTGCCAGAATTCGGTCAATACTTCAAAGGATTTATTCATACACAGGAACACCTTGCTTTACCGGCTGGAAAGGATTTCGGAGGTTCTGAACCTAAATTTTGACGACAGTGAGCAGATTTTAATCATGCAGCTGGCATTAAAGGCTTTAATAATGTAAAAATCGAAAATATCCTTGCATTTTCAAGCGTATTCGTATATAATGCAAGTTGCGAATTTATAGCTAAAATTAAGAAAAGTGGGGTAAAAATTTATGGCAAACATCAAATCCGCAAAGAAAAGAATCAGAGTTATCGACAAGAAAACCGCAAGAAACAGAAGAATTAAGAATCATCTTAAAGCTGTTTTAAAGAACTTTGACAAAGCTATGGAAGAAGGCAACTTAGAAGTAGCTCAGGAAAAGTTAAGACTTGCGGAAAAGAAACTTATGCAGGCAGCAGCAAAGAATACTATTTCAAAGAATGCAGCTTCAAGAAAAGTTTCAAGATTAACCAAAAGATTCAACGCTGCCAAAGCAGCAAAATAAGTCTCACCCGTCCCCACCCGTGCATAAGTTAAATGCACAGTATGAGCAATACGAAAACCATGGATGTGTCTCCCATGGTTTTTTCTTTTAAACCTTTGATTTTAAAGGGGTTTTTCCCTTGCTTATCGCTCATTGCGGTGTTAAAATATGAATATATTTATATCTTAACAATCGACGGAGAGGAAGAGAAATGATCGAGATTAAGAATACCCGGGTATTAAATTGGGTAAACGAATGTGCAGAGCTGACAAATCCAAAGGAGATAGTATGGATTGACGGCTCAGAAGAACAACTTGAAGCAATACGTCAGGAAGCATGCGACACAGGCGAAATGATACGCCTCAATGAAGAAAAACTGCCGGGATGTTACTATTACAGAACAGACCCCAAAGACGTGGCAAGAGACGAAAAAAGAACGGTAATCTGCACCACTTATCAGAAGGATGCAGGTCCTACCAACAACTGGGTTCAAAAAGACGAAATGTATGCAAAAATGCGTCCTCTTTTCAAGGATTCCATGAAAGGCCGTACCATGTATGCAATACCTTTTTCCATGGGAGTTCCCGGTACTGAATTTTCAAAGATAGGAATCGAACTCACCGATTCAATTTACGTTGTGCTTTCCATGCATATAATGACTCATGTAGGAGACATAGTGATAGAACAGCTCAACAAGGGAGCTGATTTTGTAAAATGTCTGCATTCCAAAGCAGAAGTCAACGCAGAGAAAAAATATATAGCTCACTTCCCTGAAGACAACACCATCTGGAGCATCAACTCCGCATACGGCGGCAACGTTCTTCTCGGAAAGAAGTGCCTTGCGCTGCGTATCGGTTCATGGCTCGGAAAGCAGGAAGGCTGGATGGCTGAACACATGCTCATCCTGTGCATAGAAAATCCTCAAGGCGAAAAGAAATACATATGCGCCGCTTTTCCAAGCGCCTGCGGCAAGACAAACCTTGCCATGCTGATTCCGCCTGAACATTTGAAGAAGAAGGGTTACAAAGCTTACACCATAGGTGACGATATTGCTTGGCTCCGTATAGGTGATGACGGCAGACTTTATGCCGTAAATCCTGAAAACGGATTCTTCGGAGTTGCTCCGGGCACCAACAGCAAGTCCAACAATAACGCTCTTATGACAACCAAGAAAAATACAATTTACACTAACGTGTGCAGAAATCTGGACGACAATACGGTATGGTGGGAAGGTCTCGACCAGCCTGCTCCTACCAACGGCGAAGACTGGCAGGGCCGCCCTTGGAATGCAGAGACAGCAACGGAAAAAGGTGCTCATCCCAACTCAAGGTTTACAGCACCTGCAGAGAACTGTCCTTCCATTGCTCCTGAATTCTTCACAGGCGAAGGCGTTCCTATCAGCGCAATAATCTTCGGCGGACGCCGCGCAAAAGCAGAACCGCTGATTTGTCAGTCCTTTGACTGGAACCATGGCGTATTTATGGGTTCCAAAATGTCTTCGGAAACTACCGCTGCTGCCAACGGCGCTGTCGGCGTTGTAAGACATGACCCTATGGCAATGCTTCCTTTCTGCGGATACCATATGGGCGACTATTTCCAGCACTGGATTGATATGGGCAAAAAAATGACCAATCCGCCTAAGATCTTCAATGTAAACTGGTTCCGCAAGGATGATGAAGGCAAGTTCATATGGCCGGGATTCGGAGATAACCTCCGCGCTCTCTTATGGGCTCTCGAGCGTTGTGAAGATAATGCGGACGCAAGTGAGACTCCTATCGGATATGTCCCTACCGCCGAATCGCTGGATACAGAAGGTATAGATATTACTGACGAGCAGCTTTCCGAAATTCTCACTATTGATAAGGATGTATGGAAAGGCGAACTTGAGGGTATTAAAGAATGGTATGCCAAGTTTGACCATATGCCTGAAGAGCTTACGTCAGCGCTCCAAAAACTTGAGGAAGACTTGAAATAGAAAAGTTGTACGCCGGCAGGTGAACCCTGCCGGTGGTTTTATTTGCCTTTCGAGGGGCGTGACCGGAAACAAACTGCCGCCCTGCTGCCGCAAATCTTTGATTTTGTTTTAAATGCGGCATTTTGCGAGCTATTCTGAGGGTCGGACTGCCGCAAATTCCGAAATTTATTTTGATTGCGGCATTTTTAGGGTGTCCGGACGGGCAAAACTGCCGTAAACACAAAAAAATTCTTTAAATGCGGCATTTTCGCCGGTCGATAAAGGGCAAAACTGCTGTAAATGCCCCAATTTAATATGATTGCGGCATTCTGCCTCTACAGCGCCGCAACGCCGAACTACTTGCAGCTGTCTACGTTATTTTCTTTTAAATATTTCCGCAGCGGCTCATACTTGCTCATTCTCAAACACCTCCAAATCGGCAGCAGCCAATATGTTTTCATCGCAGCTTTCAAGAACATCATCGCTCCTTGCCATTACATAAAAGAAAATGCTGCATTCTGCTTCTTCAAAATACCTGGCGTAGATTCTTCCCCTCATTTGCACAGGCGCAAAATTTTCCTCTGTATCGTAATTAGGCGAACCGTATTGAATATAGTTTCTCAGTTTTTCACATCTCTCATGAAGAACCCCGTTTACAGTCATCTCCGCATCAAGGCAGACCCAGTCGTCATAACCTGCAAGGCTGACTCCCTTGGTAACGCCGTCAACCTCCCAAGAAAACACCTCATCCTTCTTCGGCATTCCCAAATCGCCTAACACCAATCTGGTAAAATCGTACCTCGGAACCCGGGAAATCTTATCCAAATCAACATTTCCCTTTTCATCTATGCCGTATCTTTCGTTCACCGCATATGCGCCGTAAAAAGAATTGTAATATTCGCAAGTATCATCGTATATCCGGCTGCATCCTCTCTTTACATCAAATTCCGGGAAATTATATAAAATGGTCAGGCGTATGTCCTTGTCTCCCGTAAATGCCCTGAATCCTTCGTCTGCATTAAATGTCATAACAAACGGGTACCAGCCCTCATCCGTTCCCAGCTCGATTCCTATTCCCTTTTCCGCCAAAAGGCTTTCTCTTTCATTCGTGAAGCTGTATATCTTCATCACTGCCAGGCTCTTGGCATATGCGGCAAGCGGCGATGTCAGAAACAGCGCAAGAATCAATGTAAGAAGCCCGATTGCAATCCACTTCTTTTTCATAACTTTATTTTATCACATTGACAGTTTTAACTCTATACCGATATAATATCATTATCGGAGGGAAGAGATGAATATATGCATTTACGGTGCCAGCAGCAATGATATTGATAATAAATATATGGAAGCGGTGGAAAAATTGGGCAGAGAAATGGCCGTCCGCAATCACAGCCTTGTCTTCGGAGGCGGCGCTCAAGGTCTCATGGGAGCTGCGGTAAAAGGGCTTTCCGAGGCCGAAGGATTCAGCCTTGGCGTAGCCCCTATATTTTTTGATAAGCCGGGCATACTATACGATAAATGCTCGGAATTTATATTTACCAAGACCATGAGGGAGCGCAAGCAGATAATGGAAGACCGCTCCGACGCTTTCGTTATGGTGCCGGGAGGTATAGGAACTTTTGAAGAATTTTTTGAAATCCTTACCCTCAGACAGCTCGGACAACACAACAAACCCATTGCAATCTACAACGTATGCGGCTACTACGACGATTTGATTGTTATGATGAAAAGAACGGCAAACGAAGGCTTTATGAAGCCGCAGTCAATGTCCCTTTACGGCATATTCGACCAACCTGAGGCTTTGCTTAATTACATAGAAACGGAAGGTGACAATTATGATAATAGCTATTGCAGGCAGGCTTGAGAACATAGCTTCCGAAAAGCCCTTTGACAATCGATATTATTTTACCGCATATTTTAAAGAAATGATGGACAGACTTAATGTGCTGCCGCTGCCCATAATGTCGGAGAGAAATCTTGATAAAATTGCAGACATGGCCGACGCACTGATACTGCCGGGAAGCTACACCGATATACCTCCTTCATACTACGGCGAAAAGCCCTTGGACGGAAGAAATTACGATGTAGACGAATTTAAGACAGACGCCGCCGCAATCAGCTTTTTTGTGCAAAAAAACAAGCCCATTCTGGGCATTTGCGGAGGCTTGCAAGCTATAAACGTGCACTTCGGAGGAAGCCTTTACCAGAGCATAGATAACCATAAGGGAACAGAGCTTACTCATAAAGTAAAAATCAAAAAAGGTTCATTTCTCGATCAGATTTACGGTTCCTCTGAGATTGTTGTCAATTCACTTCACTGTCAGTCCATCAAAGCCGTCGCGCCCGGCTTTGATGTGACAGCCGAAAGCCCGGACGGTATAATCGAAGCAATCCAAAAAGATAATATAATAGGCGTCCAGTGGCATCCGGAAGTTCTCGGCGATTCGGAGTTTTTCAAGTCTTTTATCAAAACTTATATCGGCGGCGCTCTGTAGCCCTTACCTTTGAAGGTCAATCAAATCGTCTATCACCGTTTTGGCTATCAAGAGTCCTGCCGCCGCAGGAACAAAGCTGATGCTTGCCGGGGTTTTCGCTCCGTCTTGGGTTGTTTGGGCCGGCCGGATTGGCTCCTCCTCTGAATACACTGCCTTAACATCCTTTATTCCTCTTTTTCGCAGTTCTTTTCTGATTACCTTAGCCAGAGGACAAATCTTGGTGTCTTCGATATAGGCCACTTTAAAGGCTGACGAATCCAGCTTGTTGCCTGTTCCCATAGAAGAGATTACGGGAACTCCCGCCGCCTTTGCCTGCGAGATTATATCAATTTTGGCCGTCACATTGTCAACGGCATCCACAATATAATCACAGGAGGCAAAATCAAAATCGCCGGCCTTTTCAGGCAGGTAAAAACACTCCCTTGCCACGATTTTTATGCCGGGATTTATATCCTTCAATCTTTTTTCAGTGACCTCTGCTTTTGGCATTCCTATGGTGCTGTGAAGCGCTATAAGCTGCCTGTTTATATTGGTAATATCCACAGTGTCCTTATCGACTATCTCCATGGTTCCTATTCCGGCTCTTGCCAAGGCTTCGCAAACATAGCTGCCCACGCCTCCCAGACCGAAAACCATGACCTTGCTCGAATTAAGCTTTGCCACCGCTTCATCACCTATAAGCATACGGGTTCTCTGAAATATGTCATTCATAGTCTTCTTGCTCTCTTTCCTTCATAAGCCGCCCTATAACATAATATACGACGCTGCTTTCATATCCGAGACTTGCCAGGCGTCTGCCTACCTTAGCCATAAAATTTTTATCCGCATCTTTGCCTGAAGCCCGCTGAATCCGGAGCATCTTCTTTCCCACATTCAGGGCTCTTTCCTTTTCTGTCAGAATTTCATCCGCTATGGATTGATAATCGGGATTTTCATCGGATAAAAATGCATCCAAGGTGTCCCTTATAACGCTGCGCTCCACTTTTTTGCCGGAAAGATCCTGCTCTATTCTTCTCCGGCCCTTCCCCTTGCGGCAGGCTTCCTTATAATAAATTATGCAATACTGCTCATCGTCTACGTATCTGTATTCCCTCAAAAATTCAATGGCCGCAGTTATTTCGTCCCGCTCAAATCCCTTGCGGGTCAGGTAATCCGCCACCTGGCCTTCCGTTTTCATTTGAACGGCCACATATTTTAAGGCAGTCGACTTGCATTTTTCAACACTCATAGGTCTCTCCGGCAGATGCAATTACGCATCCGTCTCCCAGCCTTTCTTTAAACATCAGTATAGCTTCCATACCGGTACAGTGAACCGGAAATATCTTCTCAATTCCGAGGTTGCAGATGCTGTCCACCACTTTACGCTTTTCTTCCTTGGAAAGAGGGTACAGATGCATGCCTGCAATCAGAGCTACGATTTTTTCATCCGGAAACATCTCACTCACCCGGTTTATAACTGCCATCATCCCAACATGACTGCAGCCGGAAAACACGTAAAGTCCTTTCGGCTCTTTAACCACCAGAAATTGCTCGTGGTCCATAGGGTCTTCAAGAAATTTATCCTCGCGGTTTTTGGCAGGCCTGTAAAATTTATCCGTCATGGGATATTCCTCGAGAGGCTTTGTGTTTCCCACAATAGTCATCCGGTCATTTATCTTTACCACGTCTTCGGTAAAATTTATTCTCGGCATTATGCTTTCCGTAAACTGCTCACTCCAGCGTATTCCGCAGTTTTCATCTTCTATGCCGCCTGATTGGTCGATTCCGTAGGCTTCGGAAATGGCTTTTTTATGTATGTATATGGGCGCTTTGCCGTTTATTCCGCAAAAGGCCTCCATTCCTTCGGTATGGTCGTAATGTCCATGGCTTATGACAACAGCTTCAGCTTCTTTCAAATCCACTCCCAAGTTTCGAGCGTTCTCGGCAAAAATAGGAGACGCTCCCACGTCGAACAGTACCTTATGTCCACAGCTTTCTATAAAAACCGAAAGCCCCCATTCTGCAGTGCATGCCGAGTTTTCCGTCTTATTGTCAGATAAAAATGTAATCTTCATAATCCCAATCCTTCCTTATTTTTATATTTTTTTCTTCCGCATCGATGCATGCGACGCATTTTATGTCCTTCCCCATGTAGATTTCATTAAAACAGACGTCTTTTCCTTCAAGGCCCCTTATCTTTTCCACAGGTTTTCCGTCCTCAGATACCAGCTGGGGACACTCTCCGAAAAAGCCTTTCCCCGTATACTTGCCATAAGCCTCCTTGCGAACCCATATTTCAAAGAATCCTTCGATTCCTCTGTTTTTAACGTATGCAAGTTCTCTTTCCGAAAAAAAACGCCCGGCAATTTTTTCAAAATTGCAAGGCCTTACATACTGCACATCAAGTCCACAGCAAGAAGGTCCCACCAAACACATCCAGGTGTTTTCGCTGTGACTTACGTTAAAGTGTATATCGATTTCTTTAAAATAAGGTTTGCCTGTCGGCGTACGAAGAATAAGAGCCTTTTTAAGTTCTTCCCGCTCTGCTCCGCTACATGCACCATAATCAAGAGAAGCTCTTCTTATTAAAGCTTCTCCGTTCACCCGGGAGCTGCCCGCACTTATACCGGGAATATGACAAACAAAGAGTTCAAAATTATTCTTCATTTTTTTCTTGCAGTCTTTCCAGAACACGCTTGTATCCGTCGGCGCCATATACCAAGCACTTGTTTATCCTGCTTATTGTGGCAGTTGAAGCCTTTGTTATGGCTTCTATTTCGGTATATGTTTTTTTCTCGGAAAGCAGTTTTGCTACCTGCAAACGCTGCGCTATAGCATGAATTTCATTGATAGTGCAAATATCCTCGAAGAATCTGTAGCAGTCCTCTCTGTCCTTCAAAGTCAGTACAGCATCAAACAACTCATCTATATCGTCTTTTTTAAATTTTGATTCGTATGACATATACAAGCACTCCTTTCTATATGAAATTATATCATTGGCTTTCCTCTCCGTCAAATTGTATTTCATCGGTTATAAACTGTAATCGCTTATTCCCCTGCCAGTATTGACGTTCCAACCTGCCAATGATGTCCGTTTTTTTGGAGCGCATTTCGTCAAAATCATAATCGCCCGCCCTTCCAAAGAGCACGCACTGAATTCGGCCTCCCGTCGCACTTGCAGCATTAAACCGCACGTGCTGCAACATGTTTCCCATATACCTTTCATCGCTGATTTTTACATCACTGCAAAGTATGAGAGGCCTTTGGTTCCTGTTTCCGAAAGGCGCCAGAAGTTCAAACTGCTCCGCAAGGTCAATGGTAAGGTCAGAAGTTTTCAGGTTTAAGTCCACAAGATGCTTTTTCTTAAAAATATCCGGATTCTTCTTTCGGATTTCTTTCATCTGCGCCAAAAGATTTTCCCTCAGCTGAGGCAGATTTTCCTTCTTCATGGAAAATCCGCAGGCGCCGGCATGGCCCCCGAATTTTTCAAACAGATGCTCGTTGGACTTCAGGAGTTCATATAGGTTTACGCCCTCAATACTTCTGCCGGTTCCCTTTAGCTCGCTGCCTTCATCCCCGGTAGGAGTTACTATGACAGCAGGCCTGTAATAGGTTTCCTTTATCTTTCCTGCCACAATGCCTGCGATGCCTTCGTGGGCGCCGTCTGATTTCAGCAAAATAAAATCATCCGGGCTGTCTTTCTTAATCTCGGATGCACAGACCTCAAAGAGCTCCGACTGCATTTTTTTGCGTATTATATTCTTTTGAAGTATGTCCTCAACTATCTCCGACATTCTTCTTTCCGAACAGTTTCCCACAAGAAGTTCGACCGCCTGGGAAGCGTCCTCTATTCTTCCGGAAGCATTCAGATGCGGTACTATCACAAAGCTTATATTTTCGGAAGTTATAAGACCCCGCTTGAGGGACGCTCCTTCCATAAGCATCCTCAATCCCGGTCTCATACCCAAGTTGATAAGCTTTATTCCGTACTTTGTTATGGTCCTGTTTTCGTCTACCAACGGCATTATGTCGCCTACCGTTCCTATGGCTGCCAAATCCAGAACTTCCGTCAGAATATTCTTCGGAAGCCCTGTTTTCTGCTGAATCCCCTGAGCAACTTTAAATGCCACGCCGCAGCCGGAAAGTTCTTTAAAAGGATATTGGGATTCGGGATGCTTAGGGTTAATCAATATGCAGTCTGCCATAACATCGGTAATGTTGTGGTGATCCGTCACCATGATCTTCATGCCCAGTTCTTTTGCATATTCCACTTCCTCATAGGAAACGCTGCCGCAGTCCACCGTTATGATAAAGTCACATCCCCTTGCGGCGATATGCTCTATGGCTTCTTTATTAAGTCCGTAGCCTTCCTCAAACCTGGAAGGTATGTAAAACTCCAGATTCTCCTTGTCGGTCAGGTGACTGAGCACTCCGAGCATCAGAGCGGTGGAAGTTATTCCGTCTGCGTCGTAATCTCCGTATACACATATGCGGGATTTGTTTTTGATTTCAGACAAAATCAAATCCACTCCTGCCTCCATATCGTGAAGCAGGAATGGATCGTATGTTCTCTGCGGTTTGTCGGAGAGGAATTCTGCCACATCCTCTTGGGAAGTGATTCCTCTCTGTTTTAAAAGTTCCGTTATAATAGGGTTTATTTCCATAATTTTAACTTACATATCCCAAAGGGTCTACCAACTGTCCGTTATTACGAACCTCAAAATGCAGATGAGGTCCCGTCGAAACTCCCGTGCTGCCTACAAGGCCTATCACCTGTCCTGCGCTGACCTTGTCGCCCACCGATACACGTCTTGAGCCTCTTGTCATATGACCATATAATGTACTGATTCCGCCGCCGTGGTCGATTACTATACATTCTCCGTAGCTGGCATTGCCATAGTTGACGGACAGAATTACCGTTCCCGATGCCGCTGCCAGCACATTGGTGCCCTGTCCTGCGGCTATATCTATGCCGCTGTGGTATTTCCAAACGTTATAAACCGGATGCATTCTCCAGCCAAAAGGAGATATTATGTAGCGGCTTGCAGGCGCAGGCCATACAAAGGCTCCTCCTTCATAACTTGTGTCCGGCTTTGAAAGAGCCGCAATCTTATCGTTTAAAGCCTGCGCTTCTTCAAGGAGCTGGTCTTCCTGTGCCTCCAGTTCGGATTTTAAGGAATTGAGTTCTTTCAGGTTTGTATCAAGCTCGGCCTTTTTGGTATCAAGCTCCGCCTTCTCATCTTTAAGTCTTTCCTTTATTTCTTCAAGTTCTTTTTGCTCCTGCTTTAAGGTTTCAAGAACTTCCATATCGTTCTTATAAATCTTCTGAATCATTTCCAGATTGGATATGAATTCGGAAATGCTGTTTGAGCCTAAAAGCACGTCGATAAAGCCCACCGAACCGTTTTTATACATTACACGCAGTCTTTCGTTTAAACCGTCCTCACGGTTTTTCATCTCCTCCTGCTTGTCAGCTATTTCTTTTTCGGTCTGAGCAATCTGTTTGTTTGCGGCAGCCACTTCTGCATTGAGGCTGTCAACCTTGGGCTGCATCTCGTCTATCTGCTTCTTTACGTCTGCAAGCCTTGAACTTACCTCATTTTTTTCAGCCTGAACGCCGCTAAGCTGGTCCTTTAAATTATCGCTTTCAGTAGCCGCATATGTAGCGCCTGCCATTACGAATGTAAAAGTCAGCATTGCTATTAAAAAAATACATGTACTCTTTTTTTTCATCTTTTACCTCCGAAAATCAAGCATCAAGGAATTTTCTCATGGAAATAATGCTGCCCCATGCGCCTATGCTGACTCCGAGAGCCAGGAATATTATCAGCATGTTCCATGCCATGTATCCCGTAGGAATAAGCGGGCTTGAAACTATAGCCAGAACCTGAGTTCCGATTCCTCCTACCACTCTGCTATAAAGAAGGGTCATCAGCCCTGTGGACACAAGTGCTGCAATTATGCCTATTATTATGCCTTCCGCCATAAAAGGCCCTCTTATAAACCAATTGGTGGCGCCGACATATTTCATTATTCTTATTTCGCGCGCACGCGCAAATACGGTAAGCTTGATAGTGTTTGAAACCACAACTACAGATACAACTATCAAAAATCCCATGACAACCAGGGCCCCTATCTGAAGAAATCTTGTAACCTTGGTCAGCTTTTCAACCGTTTCCCTGTAATACTGGACATCTTCGATTCCCTCAATAGAGCCTGCGTATTCCGAAACCATTCCGGCATCGTCTATTGAATCCACGCCTATCAGTATGGAAGCAGGCAGGGGGTTTTCTCCGAGGGAATTAAGCAAATATCCGCTCTCTCCCCACCTTTCTTTCATAATCTCCAGCGCTTCTTCCTTGCTTCTGTAAGAAACGTCCGAAACGCCTTCGTAGGCTCTGATTTTGTTCATTATCTCTTCGGTCTGTTCCTGGGTGACTTCGTCTTCAAGATATACTTCCACCTGGTCGTAATCCTGCTTAACCACTTCGGTAAACAGATTTATATTCATCATTATCGAAAAGAATATTCCCAATATGAAGAGCATGGCCAATATGGAAAATACTGATGCCAAACTCATTCCTCTGTTTCTGAAGATTTGTATGAAACCCTGTTTTATATTATATATTAAACTATTCAAGTTCCGCTACCTCCCCTTTAAAATCGTAAATTCCTTCTCTGTCGCTTACGATTTTTCCTTTTTCTATGGAAATTACTCTCTTTTTCATCCTGTCCACGATGTCTTTGGCATGAGTAACCATTACTATGGTAGTTCCTCTCATGTTAATCTGCTCGAGTAAATCCATAATCCCGGCTGCAGTATCCGGGTCGAGGTTTCCCGTAGGCTCATCGGCTATAAGAACTATAGGGTTATTTATAATGGCTCTCGCTATGGCCACCCTCTGCTGTTCGCCTGCCGACAGCTCATCGGGATATTTGTGCGCTTTATCGGTTATTCCGACAAGGCTTAAAATCTGCGGCACCTGTTTTCTTATCTGTTTTTTGCTCTTGTGCAACACTTCCATTGCAAAGGCTATATTTTCAAACACCGTCTTTTTAGGAAGCAATCTGAAATCCTGGAAGACGGTTCCCACCTTTCTTCTGAGCTCGGGAACCTCTCTGTTGCTCATGGAAGTAACTTCTTTTCCGTCTACAACAATGCTTCCCTCATCTGCATCTATTTCTTTTAATATCAGCTTGATAAAAGTAGATTTTCCTGCGCCGCTGGGGCCTATCAGAAAGACAAAATCTCCTTTTTCAATGTTTACGCTTACATCATCCAGTCCGACATTTGTACGGTAGGTCTTGGTCACATGCTCAAACTTAATCATGTTTTCCCCCTTCTTGTACCTTTTTCAACAAATATATAATAATTATACTACATTTTGACATCAAATGAAATAGCAAATCATGGCAATAAATGTGTAGTTCCTGTGATAAATTTTTTGCAACTCAGTACAAAGTCAGAATATATTGGGCCAGTTCTTCCATTACGGCCTTCAATTTAGGCAAGGGTTTCGGCGCCAAAATATTGTTTTGAGTTCCCGAATCCATGATAGAAGTGAATAGATTTTGCGCTTTGCGAAAATCTTCCCACGGCTGGGCCGGCACATAAAAGTCTCCCTTTACTTTAAGAAATTTTTCGGCATCCTTTGCTTCCCTTTGCGTGTCGGTTCTGTTAAACAGCCACAGTGTTTTATCTGCATAATTTTCACGGCATATATCTACAATCTTTTTTCCTGCAATAACTCTGCAGGGCAACGAATCCACCACGCATATTATCAGGTCTGAATTTCTAAGTTCAGACGGCTTGTCCCAAATGATATACTCCCCTGCAACCTCTCCGGGAGTTATGATAGCCGTGGAATTTGTAATTCTGACTACCCAGTTGACGTTCCTGTAGAGATTGACCCTGTTGTTTGTCAGCCTTCCTTCTTCTTTTTCTTTAAAGAAATCCACAAACCGTCTCGGCGATATGTGCTTGTCCAGCGAAAGTTCATAGAAAGGGAGGGAATGTTCCCCGTCATGCCCGCCTCCTTCAAGATAGGTGATTCCTTCTCTGTACTGCCCTGCCACAAAAGCAAGAGAAGTCGCTATAAAAGTACTGCCCGAGCCGCTGCAGCTCCCCACCACGCTTATCGTTTTTTTAATATGGCTTCACCTCTTTTTACATTTTCTGTAAATTTTAAAGGATTTGCTTCGGCTTGTCAAGGGTTAAAAAGAAATTATGTGGTTCCGGATTTTTCTCGTTAAGGCTCCGGCTATGGCGTTGGCTTTTTGCAATGCGGCGGCTCAAAAAGCCAACGTTTATTCCAATATATGTAAATTTTCGTGGTCTTTTGCCGGTTTCGTTGGCTTTTTGAGCTCATTGCCTGATTTTGGCCTACAAAAAACCTAAAAACTGTAGGCCAATTTTGTTCCTCATCGAAAAAAAGCCAACGCCTGCACATTTCGGCGCAGGGTTGGCAGGTATTATGTAAACCTATGTTGGCTGATTTCTATTTTTTTTAAGATTGTGGCAACATTATTTACAATAATTGTAAATTTCTCACCGGGCATTCTTCCACTTTTTCCCATATGTTGTCGCAGGCAGCCGAAATCCGGAAACCTGCCAACAGTTTTTGGGAAAAACTGTTGGCAGGTTCTGCTTATTTTAAAAAAGTGACAACATCGACATTTTTCGACACGGAAAATCCATGCGATTCACCGGATTTTGTTGGCAACTTCTGCCTTATTCGAAATTCTGCCAACATTTGATGCGGGATCCGTTTTCATCCACAGGGGTTTACACGGAGTCCGGTTTTCTTCCGCCGGTGTTTTGCTCAGAGCCCGTTTTTTGCCAGCTTCAACATTGGGCATCGAGCCTTTTCACTCAGCATATTTTACAATAAGCTCAATGGTGTCCGGCAGTGATGTCAGGTCTGTGGACGCCACCGCATAAGGATATGTAACCACCTGTGATACCGCCACTCCTTCCTGTGGCTCCGTAAAGGTGGCATGAACTTTCATATTGGTTCCGGCCTTGGTCTTTTCCAGTGTCATCTTATCTATGGCGACTTCATACCCTGCCGTCGGTTTTTCTCCTCTTGTCACTATAACATATACCTTGCCGTCTATAAGACAGCCCAGCGCCCTCTCAAGTTCCCTGTATTCGGGAATTACGTCCGTTTCTATGGATTTTGGCACTTCATCTGCTGCAAGCTGCTTAAATTCAACCTTTTTGCCTCCGCCCACTCCTCCAAGCAGGCCTTGGCCAAAAACAAACCATGCTACCGCCGCCGCTGCCACTACAGCTACCGTTATAATTACGGTCTTTCGCGATGGCTTTTTAAAAAACTTTTTCTTTGTATCACCGCTCATATAAAAAACTCCCTTCGCTCATAAACTTTCATAACATCTTATGAAAACGCAGGGAGTCTTATTCTTCTTTTTATCTTACCAGGCCTTTCACTGCTTTTACTATATCGGCGGCTGTCATACCGTATTTTGCTTTAAGTTCCTCAGGCTTGCCCGATTCTCCGAAAGTATCCTGTTGTCCCACCATGGCCATTCTTACAGGAGATTTGCGGCTCAAAACTTCCGCAACCGCACTGCCCAGACCGCCTATGACGGAATGTTCCTCCGCCGTAATCACGGCGCCTGCCTTGGCTGCTTCAACAAGTATATCTTCATCTATAGGCTTTATGGTGTGCATATCGATGACGCCGACTTCAATTCCGCTTTGTGACAGTTCGTCTGCCGCTGCCATAGCTTCGCTGACCATGATGCCTGTAGCCACTATTGAAGCGTCATTACCTCGGCGGAGCCAGTTGCCTTTTCCGAGGCGAATTTCGGCCCCTTCTTTATAAAACGTAGGAACTGCCGCTCTGCCCAGTCTGACATAACATGGTCCTTGCATGTCAATCACTTGTTTCATTAAAGTTCTCGTGGAAACATCATCGCAAGGGTTTACGACGGTCATACCCGGAATGGTTCGCATCAGAGCCAAGTCTTCAAAAGTCTGGTGGCTTGCACCGTCTTCGCCCACCGTGATTCCCGCATGGGTTGCGCATACCTTTACGTTGGCGTGGGTATATCCTATGGAATTTCTTATTATCTCAAAAGCCCTGCCTGCCGCAAACATGGCGAAAGTGCTGGCGCATACCGTCTTGCCCGAAAGAGCCAGTCCGCAGGCTGCGGCATAAAGGTTCTGCTCAGCTATTCCCATGTTAAAGAATCTTTCGGGAAAAGTTTTTGCAAATTCAGCCGTCATGGTGGACTTTGAAAGGTCCGCATCCATTACCACCAAATCGGGATTTTCCTTGCCTATTTCTACGAGGACCTTGCCGTAGGCTTGTCTTGTTGCTGTCTTATCTGCCATTACAGTTCACCTCCCAGTTCTTCGATTGCTTGCTTGGTCTGTTCTTCATCAGGCGCTTTGCCGTGCCAGCCTGCCTGGTCGGTCATAAAGGAAACGCCTTGTCCCTTATGGGTTTTGGCTATGATAGCGGTAGGCCTGCCTTTGCAAGCTCTCGCCTTATCAAAGGCTTCAAATATTTCTTCAAAATTATGTCCGTCTATCACAAGGACATTGAAGCCGAAGGCCTTAAACTTTTCATCTATCGGCTTTACTGTCATAACATCATCGTTGTTTCCGTCTATCTGAAGGCCGTTCCAGTCCACTATTACGCACAGATTGTCCAGCTTATAATGGGAGGACGCCATGGCTGCTTCCCAGATAAGTCCTTCCTGAAGTTCCCCGTCGCCGAGCAAAGTGTATATTCTTCCGGCGTCGTTATTCAGTTTATTTGCAAGAGCCATTCCGACGCACACTGCAAACCCTTGGCTGAGGGAGCCTGTGGACATCTCGATTCCGGGAACTTTATCCCTGTTTGGATGACCTTGAAGGCGGCTTCCAAGCTTCCTCAAAGTGAGCAATTCTTCTTTCGGAAAATATCCTTTTTCTGCAAGAGCCGCATACTGGACGGGAGCCGCATGGCCTTTTGACAGTACGAACTTATCTCTGCCTTTCATTTGCGGATTTTTGGGGTCCACGTTCATTTCTTTAAAATACAAAGCCGTGACTATGTCCGCAGCGGAAAGCGAGCCGCCCGGATGTCCCGACCCTGCACTATGTATTTCTTTGATAACGTCCACTCTGATTTGAGAAGCTATCTTCTCATACTCTTTGTAATCCATTATGTTCCTCCAGTGTCTTATGTGATATTTATATTGTGAAGGGGAGCCTCTTTATAATCCAGAGGGCTCCCCTCTGATTCGTTACTATTATTTTAACGGTTTTCAGGCAAATTGGCAATTCCTAAACTTACACTTAATGCTTTTTCTACGTCAGGCAGCTGATTTTCGCTGAGGGTGCCTATTCTTTCCTTAAGCCGCTGTTTGTCTATAGTTCTGAGTTGCTCCAAAAGAACCACAGAATCCTTGCTGAGTCCGCCCTGTGTGGCCTCAAGCTGTACATGGGTAGGAAGCTTTGCCTTCCCGGTCTGTGATGTTACGGCAGCCACGATGATTGTCGGGCTATATTTATTTCCTACATCGTTCTGTACGACAAGTACAGGCCTTACTCCCCCTTGTTCTGAGCCTACCACGGGACTTAAATCAGCAAAAAACAAATCCCCTTTTTTTACTATCAAGTCCAACACTCCTTTTAATCTCAAATTTTTCTTTTAGTGTGGATGTTCAGCCTGAAATTTTCTGTAATGCTATAGCCGTGTAGTAGGCTATATCTCCGGCAATGAGGCCGTATTCCCCTAAAGCCTCTGCCGCCAGGTCTCCCGCCATTCCGTGTATAAATACGCCGCAGATTGCAGCTTCTTCTGCCGAAATCCGCTTTCCGGAAGGTTTCTTCTGCCCCATAAGTCCTGCAATAATGCCTGTAAGCACATCGCCCGAACCTGCTGTTGCCATTCCCGGGTTTCCTGTAGTATTAGTATATGTTTTTTCAGGCTCGGTGGCTACAACGGTCGCTTGTCCTTTAAGCAAAGTAATGGCTCCCGTTTTTAGGTAAAGTTCACATGCCGCTTGTTTTCTGTCTGCTTCCTCCGCCTTCAGAAGCCGCCTGGCTTCACCGGGGTGCGGCGTGATTACAGTAGCTCCGGCAGGTCTTTCTCTTAACAAGTCGAATAAATTTTTATATGCTATTACATTGAGCGCATCAGCATCCACCACTATGGGACCTTTAAAGCCTGCGATAACCGCTTTTACGGTTTCGACGCTTTCTTCGCTTTGTCCAAGTCCCGGACCTACAGCTACGACATCATATGAGCTCAGGTCTATCTTTGAAAAGTCACGTTCAACACATGTGGCTTCCGGAATGCCTGTCTGAACGACGGGAAATAGTTCTTCCGGAACGGCAACCTGTACAAGCCCGCTGCCCGCTCTGAGCGCTCCTTTTGCACACAGCACCGCTGCTCCTGCCATTCCTTTTGAGCCTGCTGCTATTAAAATCCGTCCGCAGTCTCCTTTATGTATTTCCCTGTTTCGCTTTTCAATAATAGTCTTGACAAGTTTTTGGGTAATAATACTATCGGGCATAAAAATTTTCTCCTCTTTAAGATATATGCAAAAAGGCTGTAAGCCCTCCTCGGCTTTCAGCCTCCTTATTTTTACTAAAGTCCCAAGAAAATGGCCGCCATCGCAAAATATATGGACAGAGCCACCGCATCGGAAATTGACGATATTGCCGGGTTTGCTATCAACGCAGGGTCAAGGTTCACCTTTTTTACGATAAGAGGAATCATGCTTCCCAGCACTTTGGCAAATACGACTATGAACAGCATTGCGCTGCATACCGTCAAGGCTATCATAGCGCCGTTTCCGTCAAACCAGCAAACTCTTACAAAGTTGAATGCGCTTAATATCACACCTATAACCAGACCTATTCTGACTTCTTTCCACAGAACTTTAAGGGCATCGGCAGGTTCCACTTCGTCCATGGCAAGGCCTCTGATAATAAGGGTGGATGCCTGAGAACCTGTATTTCCTCCCGTTCCCATAAGCATAGGCATGTATGAAACAAGGCATATGATTTCCGAAAGTCTGGTTTCAAACTTTGTGATTATCATTCCCGTAAACACATATGCAACCATAAGAATCAAAAGCCAAGGCAACCGGTTTATGGCGTGCTGCCACACGGACATATCCAGATACTCCTTGTCGGAGTCTTCCCAGTCTATGATACCTGCCATACGCTCAATATCCTCGGTATTCTCTTCTTCTATTACTTCGAGAATATCGTCTACCGTTATGATTCCAACCAGTCTGTGTTCCTTATCCACTACGGGCATGGCCAGAAAGCCGTATTTTTTGAACTGCTCGGCTACTTCCTCCTGGTCTTCGTATACGTTTATCCAAACGTAATCGGTGTGCATTATGTCTTTGATTTTGACTTCGTCATCGGTCACCACCAATGTGCTCAGGGATACTATTCCTATAAGCTTGCGTCCCGTATCTTTGACATAACACGTGTATATGGTCTCGGCATCCATGCCTTCTTTTTTGATATAAGCCATGGCCTCTGCTACGGTCATTTCTTTCTGCAGGCTTATATAGTCAGGCGTCATAAGACTTCCGGCACAGGTATCGGGGTAGTTGAGAAAAGTGTTGATAAGCCTTCTCTCATCTTTCGGTGTTTTTTCCAGAATTTTATCGACGATATTCGCCGGAAGTTCTTCCAGAATATCGATTTTATCGTCAAAGTCAAGTTGCTGAACTATGTAGCTCAGCTCTGCATCAGTTATTCCGTCTACTATTTTAAGCTGGTCGTCCGATGGCAAATATGAGAACACTTCCACGGAAACATCTTTTGGAAGCAATCGGTAGATTACAATGGTCGACTCCAAAATCTCACTGTCTTCAAGCATCTCCTCGAACATTTCGGCAATGTCCGCTTCGTTATATTTGAGGAGTTCATCTCGTGCCTTGAAGTATTTTTTTTCGCCTATCCATGTGAAAATTTTTTCAAGAGATTCGCCGGCAGCCATTTCCGGCGGCATTACAATGTTTGAATCCATATTTCTCTCCTTTCCAATCCCGCCGTTTCTTTGGGATTTTGAGGAGAATTGCAATTCTATTTCTCAATATCTTGAAGCAAGGCAGGATATTTTATTTTTAATCTGTTGTTTTTCCCGTCAGGAACGCTATCCATATCCTTACTCCTTTCTTTTTTTGTGTGTATCACCTATCTTTGTATTATAGACCATTTTTAGGTGGTTTTGCAAGGTTTAGTTTTATGCATACCGGATGCCACGTCATGTAGCCATTGAGAGGCCGGAGCCCGGATTGCCGTAAATTTCGAAAATTTCTTTAATTACGGCATTTTGGCGGGTCGGAGAGATGCCGGATTGCCGTAAATCTAAAAAACTTCTTCAATTACGGCATTTTTCTATCCTTTACAGCCCTTAAATTGCCGTAAAGTTCATATTTTTTAAATTTTACGGCATTATCGCCTTTCGGAGAGGGGGAAAACTGCCGTAAATCCCAAATTTTCATTGAATTGCGGCATTCAGAGAGCATCGTAAGCGCAAAATATAAAAACTGCCGCATCAACGGGAAACACCCTTAATACGGCAGCTCTTTGGCAGTTAGCCTATTGCTTTTCCTTTCACTTTCAAGGCCTGACTACATTTGTTTGTTCGATTCCACGAACCGCTTAATCTTCTTGCTCGTATTTTTTTCAAACTCCTCGGTTCGAACAGTAATCTTTTTGATTTTCTTGAAGAAAGGCAGTCCCTCATTTATCTTATCGACTTCCTCCCAAAGCAGGGCTTTGACAGCTTCTTCATCCGCTGCCTTTTCCGTTCCGAGGGCTTCTTCCACATCTTCCTTTTCAGGTATGATTGCGGCTACTATTGTAATGTCGCCCGACTTTTCATCCGGCGCGCCCCAGACCATGGACTCTGCTATGTAAGAGCTTCTTGACAGATAATATTCAAGTTCCTCCGGAAATACGTTTTTACCGTTGGATGCGATGATTACATTCTTTTTGCGTCCCGTAATATAGATAAAGTCTTCATCATCCACATAACCTTGGTCGCCTGTGTAAAACCAGCCGTCTTTTATAACTTTGGCGGTTTCCTCAGGCATTTTGTAATATCCAAGCATTACATTATCACCCTTCAGGCAGATTTCTCCGACGCCGTCTTCATCCTTTTCTTCAATCTTAACCTGCATTCCGGGCAGCACATGTCCCACAGAGGCGTTTCTCATATACTTATGCTGATCCGGATTTAACGCTCCCATCGGCGCGCATTCGCTGAGGCCGTAACCTTGAACCGCAATAAATCCCAAGTCATTGAAAAATTGCAGAATTGCCGGGTCTATCGCTGCGCCGCCCGAAATCAGCACTCTCATCCTGCCTCCGAACACGTTCAGTATGTCCTTAAGAAGCTTTTTGTTTAAATCCAATCCTATTTTCTTTGTAAATTTATTGACGGACATGACTTTCTTGACAAGGCCTTCTTTACCCTGTTTTCGGATGTTTCTCATAATGGTCTTGTACAGCGTTTCGAAAAGAGCAGGCACTCCGAGAAACATGGTAGGTCTGACTTCCTGCAAGTTTTTTACGATATATTTAAGTCCTTCGCAGTATGCAATGGCTGCGCCTTTATATAGCGGCATCAAAAATCCGCAGGTTCCTTCATATGTATGATGTATAGGCAGCACCGAAAAGAAAATATCCCACGGATTTACATTCAAAATCGTCGGCGCTATCATGAGGTCAAAGCAAATGTTCTTGTGAGAAAGCATTACTCCTTTTGCGATTCCCGTAGTTCCGGAAGTGAACAGAAGCTCGCTCATTTCATCCGCTATGATTTGGGCGTCAATAAATCGTCTGTCTCCCTTGTCCATGAGACCCCTGCCCTCGGCAATGAGCTCGCTCCATTTAAGTATGCCCTCGTAATCTTTGCTGCCGTTCAGCTTGATGAGAGTTTCAATTTTTGTATCTCCCGATTCCTTTATTTCTTTAAAAGTATCGGCATACTTTTCCGTAAACATTACGGCTGAAACCTCCGCATTTATAGCAAGCTGCTTAAGCTCGGATGCGGAAAGTTCTTTATCAAGCGGAACCACCACGCCTGTCCCGCAGATTATCGAAAGGTAACTCGTAGCCCACTGATAGCAGTTTTCTCCGACAACCGCAATTCTCTTGCCTTTAAGTCCTCTTTCAATCAAAGCCGTACCCAGCGAGTTTACGGTGTCAAAAGCTTCCTTATATGTTATCTCCTTAAAAGGTTCACCTTTTTCAAACCTCTGTATAAACGCTACATTGTCTCCGTAAAGCTCGGTGCTTGTTTCGAGCATGTGCTTAACGTCCGTAATAGGCCTGCTGGTTCTGTATACAACATATTTATCACTGCTGTTATTCAAAGCTGAAACCACGTTCTCTGCCCACTTCCGTTCAGCTTTCTTTATATCTTCATAACTCATACCCTTGTATCTCCTTTTGAAAAATTTTCCTATCTGGTTTTCGATACTACATTACCATTTATTCTTTACAATGTCAATCTTTACATATACTTTTAAAAGTGCTAAAATACTTTAAAACATGCATTAAAGAGGTGCATCATGGAACACATAAGCAATATTCATATTCCGAGGTGGGAAGAGCTTCCCTCAATAGATTTATATATGGATCAGGTCATATCTTTTATCGACTCACATCTGGGCAATTCTTTCATGGGCGCAGGATGTCCGCCGCTGACAAAGAGCATGGTAAACAACTATGTAAAAGCCAAAATCATCAATCCTCCCGTAAATAAAAAATACAGCCGGCTTTCTTTATCCATGATAATAGTGGTTTACATTATGAAAAACTGCTTTTCAACCGATGAAATAAAGAAACTTATCAAAATGGGTGTAGCTCTGCCGGACAACGCCGTGACCTATGACAGATTCTGCGAAGCTGTTGAAAACGCTCTTTATGCGGTCTTCAGCGGCGCCATTCACGTTGAAGATATTCCTGAGACCGGACGTGAGCAGCGATACCTAATGGATAATTTTGCATTGGCCTTTGCATGTAAGATTTATGTGCGTAAAAATTTTATTATTGCAACTAAATTACTTTAAGAGTATAATTATTCTATAATTTTATAAATTAAGAGGTACGGATAATGAACATAGAAAATTTGCTATCAGACAGAATCAAATCAACGCCTCCATCATTTGTAAGGGGCATCTTAAAAGCGGCTTCGGACCCAAGCGTAATTTCCTTTGCCGGTGGTCTTCCAAACCCTATTTCTTTCCCTCAGGAAGAAATGCTTGAATCCATGGAGCGCATCGTAAAAACTTACGGAAGCACCGTATTTCAGTATTCAATAACGGCCGGTCTTCCGGAACTTCGCCAATACATTGCCGACAGATATAACAAAAAATTCGGCCTGAACCTCGGCGTAGACAATATAATAATTACAACAGGTTCTCAGCAGGCGCTTGACCTCATTGCACAAGTGCTCCTTAACAAGGACGATGGCGTAATAGTAGAAAAACCTACTTATCTTGCCGCTATCCAGGCATTTTCACTTACTCAGCCTACATTCTACACGGTGGAATTGACAGAAGAGGGACTGAATTTAGAACAGCTTGAGGAAGCTCTTCAGCATCACCCTAAATTCATCTATACAATCCCTAATTTCCAGAATCCTACGGGACTTACTTATTCCGTTGAGAACAGAAAACAGGTTTGTGAGATAATGAAAAAATATGACACCATATTGGTGGAAGACGATCCTTACGGAGAACTTCGTTTTGACGACCAGCAGTTCCCTTATATAGGCATGGGCAAGCTTCCGGGCAGCATAGTTCTGGGAAGTTTCTCCAAAACCGTCACTCCGGGAATGCGTATTGGCTTTATAATCTCCGAAAATACGGAACTTTTAAGATACATATCGACGGCAAAAGAGGCTGTTGACCTTCATACAAATATATTTTCTCAGTACTTAATATGGGATTATCTTACTCATAACGATTTTGATGCTCATATTGCAAAGATTAAGAAGTTATACAAAGCTCAGGCACAGGCCATGGTAGAAGCCATGAAGAAATACTTCCCGGATACTGTAAAATACACCATACCTGAAGGCGGTATGTTCTTATGGGTAACCCTTCCTGAGGGAATCAGCGCCATGTCCTTATTCCCTAAGGCACTGGAAAAGCATATTGCTTTCGTTCCGGGAGATCCGTTCTTCATAGATGCAAAGGATTCAAACACCATGCGTCTCAATTATACCAACGCCGACCCTGAAACCATAGAAGACGGTATTCGCAGACTCGGCGAGCTGTTAAAGAACATGTAAGCGGTCAAACTTTGAATATTAAAAAAGCCCTTAATCAGGGCTTTTTTTATTGCCTTACAGCAGCATTCTGTCATTGTCTATGCTGAATTTTTCGATAAGTTTTTCTACGGTCATGTCTTCCCGCTCTTTTCCGCTTATGTCCATTGCAATCCTTCCGCTCTGCATCAGTATGGTTCTGTTACCGTACTTAAGAGCGTCTTTCATGTTATGGGTTATCATCATCGTGCACATATCCTCTCTCTTGGAAAACTTTTCCGTAAGAGCGAGTACCTTCTCGGCAGCCGAAGGGTCTAAGGCTGCGGTGTGTTCGTCCAAAAGCAGCAGTTTAGGCTCTGCTATTACCGCCATAAACAAGGTCAGCGCCTGTCTCTGACCACCTGAAAGGAGTTTGACCTTCTGAGTCATCTTATCTTCAAGTCCCATTTCCAGCATGGCAAGCTTTTCTCTGAAATCGTTTCTGTCCGCCTTTGTAAGCCCCGGCTGAAGACCCCTGCTCTTATTTTTGGCAGCAGCGATTGCCAGGTTTTCCTCTATGCTCATATCAAAGGCCGTTCCCTTGAGGGGATCCTGAAAAACACGGCCTATGTATTTTGCGCGCTTGTACTCAGGAATCTTGGTGATATTTTTCCCTGCCAGAATTATATCTCCTCTGTCGAGGGGAAAAACGCCTGCAATGCAGTTAAGAAGCGTCGATTTTCCGGCTCCGTTATTTCCTATTACGGTCACAAAATCGCCTGCCTGAAGTTTTAGCGTCAAATCGCTTATTGCAACCTTTTCGTTTATGGTTCCTTCACCGAATATCTTTGTTATATTATGAATTTGAAGCAGATTTTCCATTTTGACCTCTCCTCTTCCTGATTTTGGCGCCTTTTTCGCCTAAAATTCCGAGATATAACGCAGCTGCAACTATTACGGCAGATACCAACTTTAAATCGCTTGATTCCATTCCCAGATACAGTGCCTGCGATATTATAACCCTGTAAAGAATCGCGCCTAAGGATGCCGATATAAGCCTTCGCAGAAGCGTCTTGGTTCCGAATACCACTTCTCCCAAAATTACAGAGGCCAATCCTATTATCATCATTCCCGTGCCGCTGCTTATGTCGGCAAAGGCCTGATTCTGCGCAAGCATTCCTCCTGCAAGGCCTACCAGACCGTTGGAAATAGCCAGCCCCATAAGTTTCATATTGTCGCCTGATACGCCTGCGGCTCTTACCATATCTTCGTTGTCACCTGTTGCCCTGAACACGAATCCGAGGCGCGTCTGCAAGAACAAGTACAATAGCAGTATTATAACCGCCAGCACTATAAGTCCGATAACTATTCCCGAATACTTTGACGGCAAAATCTTATCTGCCATATTGTATATGGTTTCGCTCTTAGTAAGGGGAATGTTTGGAGTTTTGCCCATGATTCTCAGGTTAATGGAATATGAAGCAAGCATTACGAGAATACCTGCAAGTATTGCCTGAATTTTAAGTCTGGTATGTAAAATTCCCGTCATAAAACCTGCGCATGCGCCGGCAATAAACGCGCCTATAAGGCTGATATACGGATTTATGCCGGCGGAGCACATTACAGCGGCTGTTGCCATACCTGTAACTATGGAGCCGTCCACCGTCAAATCGGGCATATTGAGGGTTCTGAAGGACAGAAACACCCCGAGTGCCAGCACCGCATATATAGTTCCCAGTTCAATCGCTCCGAGGAGAGCGGTCAAGGTCATCATAAAATCGTCTCCTTTATCTGTTATGCTTCCTTATTCCGGAAATGTAGTCGCTTTTTCCAAAACATCCGCCGGAATTTCAAGATTCAGCGCTTTGGCTGTTTCTGTATTCAGATATACTTTCATATCCGACATCTTTCTTACTGCCATGGTTGCAGGGTCTCCGCCTTCCAATACGTCAGCAATCATGGATGCTGTTTCTTTTCCCAAAACGGTATAGTCTATTCCGTAGGTTGCAAGACCTCCGTCCTTTACCATGGAATCTGCGCTTACATAAAACGGAATTCCTGCTCCGTTGAATATTTCCGTAGCTACTGCCATGGATGATGCTACGGTATTATCTATAGGTGAAAATACTATGTCTACCTTGTCTGCCAGGTATTGGGCAGCCTGCTGAACTTCGCTTGTGTTGGTAACGGTTGACTCCACAACCTTAAATCCGTTGGCTTCTGCATATTCTTTAAGCCCTGCTATTACGGATACGGAGTTATCTTCTCCAGTATTGTACAATGCTCCGATAGTTTTAAAGTCAGGGTCTATGTCCTTTGCAAGATTCATAATCATTTCAGCAGACACTTCGTCGGAGGTTCCTGTCACGTTGCCTCCCGGAGTTTCAAGACTGTCTACAAGTCCTGCATCCACAGGGTCTGTAATGGCTGCAAATACGATAGGAATATCCGTAGTTTCACTCAGGGCTGCCTGAGCTGCAGGAGTGGCTATTGCCACGATTACATCGCATTCTTCCCCTACAAATGTCTGCGCGATATTCTTCATTGTGGTCATATCGTTTTGTCCATTCTGATATAGTATTTCGATATTGTCTCCGTCCACATATCCCTCGTCTTCGAGGCCTTCTATAATGCTCTCTCTTATAGTGTCAAGGGACGGGTGCTCCATAAGCTGTATAATGCCTATTTTATACACCTTTTCGTCCTCTTTTTTGCTTCCGCATCCTGTAAACATCATCATCGACATTGCCAGTACCAATAAAACCGCTAATACTTTTTTCATTTTTGTCTCCTTTCCGTTTTGAAGTGTCTCTGCAAAAAAGAAACCCTATCCTTGAATATTCAAGGACAGGGTATTAACCTGCGGTACCACCTTGATTGACTTGCATAGCAAGCCCACCTCTTGCAGAGTGCCAACACACTCCTTTCCACTTACGTAGGAATCACGTCTCAGATAATCGGCGCTTTGTTACGCCTTTCCCCTCGCCCTCGGGAGCCCATTATTCTAATCCGTTATCTGTCCGGCTTCCACCGTCCCGAACTCGCTGCGAGAACTGCAATTAGTTTTACTTCTCCGTCAAAGGTTTGTTTTATTTAATTTATATTTGGAATTTTACCACCTAAATCGCTGCCCTGTCAACTGTTTTTTTAGACATCAGAACAAGGTTTTGCAGCGAGCAGAGCATACACATTGTGAGTTTAGCTCATACATTACATGCCTGTTTCTGTGAAAATGTATGACGGCGTAATGCATTTTTGCCATAATCATCATACAATGTATGACGAAAACTCGGATAAGCATGACAGACCGCCGGCGAAAAACTTTTCTGTTTTACATTGATTTAAATATCGGCTATAATATCCGTAAGGAGGCGCCCGCCCATGATTACCGTTATGATTGTAAATGAAAAATCCCGTGACAACGAGCTGATTGCAGCGAGCATAATCGGAGGGTTTGAAACTCCAACCTGCATAATTTCAACATGCAGTCCCAAAGAGGCGGAAGACATCTTTTCCCACAGAGACGATATAGATTTATTCATACTGCAAATAAACATGAAAGGGCGCAGCGGCTATAAGCTGGCAGAATCGGTGCGAAAGCGCAAGGTTTACCGAAATACTCCCATCTTGTTCATCACTGCCCAAAGCTACAGCCTGGTGGGATTTCCCCAGCTGGCCACTTACAGAAGCTATAAGAAGCATAATTACATTTCAACTCCCATATGCAGATTGGACGTACAGGGCAAACTGGGACTGTATCTGGACGCCATTCTGTCAGCAGAGCACGAGGATGCCGGCGAAAGAGTCATCTATCTGGAATATGATTCGGGCAATACTTTTTTGAAGGTGTCCGATATTTTGTTTGCGGAAATACAAAATAAGGCGGCTGCCATTCATACTAAACACGAGAGCTACTCAATCAGACGCACTTCTCTTGAAAAAATTGCGGAAACGGTTGACGACGAGATGTTCATAAGGTGTCACAAAAGCTTTGCCCTCAATGTAAAGAATATTTCTGCCCTTGAAAAGTCCGGCAGAAGAAACTGGCTCGCAGTCTTTGAAGACCGAAAATTCTGCCCCGTTTCTCAAACATATTATGGCAAAATAAAAGAAACCTACATGATAAACAGGCCAAGATAAGGCCTATAGTGCCATTTAAAGGCGGCACCCTTGCAGGCCTTTGAAAAACAATATATAATCCGGGTAAAATGCAGTACAAAAGGAGATAAGCCATGAATATCAGATTTGCCCATCCCGATGACATGAATGAGATTTATAATATAGAATTTCTGACTTTTCCGCCGCAGGAAGCCGCAGCGCCGGAGACCTACCCATATAGGCTGAAACACTTTCCCCGTTACTTTTTTGTTGCGGAATCAGATGACCGTGTTGTGGCTTTTCTGTCAGGCAGGCCTGTCTCAGGCGACGGTATAAAGGACGAAATGTATCACAATGAGGCCTACCCAAAGGGCTTCACCTTCGCCTTGCTGTCCGTCGCAGTAAACCCGGAATTTCAGCAGAACGGCTTTGGGGCGGCTCTTATCCGTCATGCCGTAGCCTCTGCAAAGAATATGAACCGTGAAAATATGATTCTGGCCTGTAAAGAAGATAAAATTCCTTTTTATCAAAAATCCGGCTTTTATAAGACCGGCCTTTCCCAATCATCTCACGGCGGCGCAGTTTGGTATGACATGGGAATGGATTTTTAGCTTGGAGGATGCACTTTGAATACATATATACCTTTTATATGCCTTGCAATAGGGGCTGTCATTAACTGGCGGGGACTGCCGCATCTCTTTTTAAAAATTTTTGATATTGCAACAAATGCAGCGCTTATTCTTCTTATGATCGTCATAGGTCTCAACATAGGAACAAGCCGGGAAGTGATGTCAAACTTGGATACCATAGGTCTTAACTGCATGTTTATTTCACTGTCTGCCATCGCATGTAGCGTGATTTTGGTGCGATTATCCGAATCCACCGTAATGCCTCTTGAAAAAATCAGGCTTCAGCTTGCCCAAGAGACTTGTCAGGAGATTGAAAGCGGCCAAGGTTCCCACTTTTCCCCGCTTATCATAGTAATGCCTGCTTGCATAATTATAGGTATTTTGCTCGGCTATTTTCTCCTTTCGGATATCAACCATAATATTTTGGATACGATATTGACCGTATCCCTGATATTCCTGTACACGGGGGTCGGTGTAAGTCTGGCTTCCAACAAGGACGTGTTTCAATATATAAAAAAATTGGGACTACGTGTTTTGATTATGCCCGTTGCCGTATTTACAGGCTGCATTCTGGGCGGCATAGTGAGCGGCCTTATTCTTGGCCTTCCCCTTTCCTTTTCTACCCTTTCTGCAAGCGGAATGGGGTACTACAGCTTAACCGGCGCTTTTATGACGGAGAATTACGGAATTGAAGCAGGGACTTACGGATTTATAGTAAATGTATCGAGAGATGTCTTTACGGTTCTGCTGCTTCCGTTACTGTCAAAAATAAGCAAAGGCAGCCCCATAGCGTCAGGGGCTGCCGGATGTATGGATACCATGCTTGTTCCCGTAACCAAGTCGGTCGGTCCCGAACTTGGAATGGTGGCCCTCATAAGCGGTACCATTCTTACCTTTTTAGTTCCGGTATGGCTGCCTATCGGAGCGGGATTGTTCGGCGGTTGATTTAAGCAAGCTCTTAATATCCGTAAATTTTTCTGTATTTTATCAGCATAGCTGCCGCAACTATGACGGCAATAATTTCGGCCACAGGAAGCGCCAGCCAAACGCCGTCGATTCCCATGATTTTCGGCAACAGCAACAATGCGCCGGCTTCCAGTACGAAGGTTCTCAACACGGATATGAGAGCCGAAACCCTGCCGTTGTTAAGGGCCGTAAAGAATCCTGAAGCAAACACATTGACTCCGGTAAACAAAATGCTTATGGCAATAATTCTGAATCCGTAAATCATTAGTTCCGACAGAACCGCATCTTTTGATGCAAATATCCATACCAGCATCTTATCTGATATTTCGGCAAGGCCGAACATGGCAAAAGAAAATATTATCACGATCTTCATGGAAATCAAAAACGCTTTTCTTATGTTTTCTTTATTACCTGCTCCGTAGTTATAGCTCACCACCGGAGCTATTCCCGATGTGAATCCAAAGAATATGGCGACAAAGATAAACTGCAGATAAAGTATTGCGCTTATGGCTGCGACTCCCTTCTCCCCTACCAGCTCCATCATCTGCAAGTTAAACAGAGTTGTCGTCACAGCGCTTGCAAGGTTTGATACCATTTCCGAGGAACCGTTTCCGAGGGATTTGATAAAATCCTTTCCGTCCCACACCGGCTTTTCAAAGTGAATAAGGCTTTTTTTATTGCAGAATACCGTCAGCGGAACAAGCCCGCCGATAATCATTCCTGATACGGACGCAATGGCCGCTCCCGTAAGTCCCATATCAAATACTCCCACCAGAAGCAAATCCAAAACTATATTGACCACTCCGGAGCCAACAGAAAGCCAAAGTCCCATTCTCGGCCTGTCGGCAGTCACGAGGTAGCTTTGGAATAAAACCTGCATTACCCATATAGGACCTCCGAGGACGATTATGCTGCCATATTCAACGCAGTAAGGAAGCAATTCTTCGTCCGAACCAAGCATCATATATATTTCTTCATCCCACATCATAAAGAGTACAGTCAATACTATTATGGCCGCCACATTTATTATCACGGTCAGCGTCATAAAGCTGTTAGCCTCCTCGGGTTTTCCCTCCCCGAGTTTCTTTCCTATTATGGCATTGCTTCCGGCAGCCAGCATAAACGCCAGCGCCATACACACGTTAAGTACCGGATAAACTATATTTATAGCTGACAGTCCGAGGCTTCCGGCAAAGTTTGATATGACAATGCCGTCAACAATGCTGTACATTGAAATAAAAACCATCCTCACCATGGTAGGCACGGTGAAGATGAGCATGTTTTTCATATTTATCTCTTTATTGTAAATCAAGTTGTCTGACATTCTTGTACTCCCTATCCATTCTATTATGCCTTTATTATATATAAAATTCAACATCATATTTTATCTTCGCATGCATATATTGTTTTAACGAATAAGTAAGGAGTGTGTGTCTTGCAATGAAGGATTACATAGAAGAAAGAGTTTTGGAGTTAGCTCACTACATAATAAACACCAATTCAACAGTCAGAGCCGCAGCAAAAAAATTCCGTGTGAGCAAATCCACCGTACACAAAGATGTCACCGAGAGGCTCCTTGAAATAAATCCGGGGCTGGCCGCAGAGGTTAAAGAGGTTCTGGAAAATAACAAGGCTGAACGCCATCTCAGAGGCGGTATGGCTACAAGAGAAAAATACAAATGCGCAAAGGAAAAATAAACGACCCTCCAAGGGTCGTTTTGTAATTGCAAAAGCCCATAGCATGTAATATAATTGTCATATATACTTTGCTTCGATTACAGAGGAGGTTTTATAAATGATTTATTTCAGAAGTGATTACAGCTTGGGAGCTCACCCAAAAGTTATGGAAGCTCTTATGGCTACAAACATGGAACATACAGACGGTTATGCAGAAGATAAATTTTCCTATGAAACTGCTGACATGATAAGAGAAATGATCGGCAAACCCGACGCCCATGTTCATTTCATGGTTGGCGGAACCCCTACCAACACCATTACGATAGCTGCGGCTTTAAGACCTTATGAAGGGGTTATTTCAGCAGATTCGGGCCATATCTATGTTCACGAAACCGGCTCTGTCGAAGCTATGGGGCATAGAGTTTTTGCTGCGCCTACAAAGGACGGCAAGCTTCGCCCTGCCGATGTGGAAAAAGTTCTGCTTCATCACGAAGACGAGCACACGGTTATTCCTAAACTTGTTTATATAACCCACCCTACGGAAAACGGCGGCGTATATACAAAAGCAGAATTGCAGGCTCTTCACGACTGCTGCAAAAAGCACGATCTCTATTTGTATGCGGACGGCGCACGCCTCGGAACTGCCCTCACATGGCCCGGAAACGATGTCAGCCTGAAAGATCTGGCAGATTTAACCGATGCGTTCTACATAGGCGGAACCAAGATAGGAACCCTGTTCGGCGAGGCTCTAATCATAATGAACGACCAGATAAACGATCATTTCCGTTATATGGTAAAGCGTGCCTGCGCATTGCTTGCCAAAGGCAGACTTATCGCCGTTCAGCTAAAGGCCCTGCTGGAAGGCGGCGAAGATTCTCTGTATTATCAACTTTCACGCCACGAAAACGAGCTGGCCATAAAGTTAGCCAAAGGCGTACAGGACAAAGGATACAAGCTTTGGATTCCTCATCAAACAAATCAAGTCTTTGTCATAGTTCCAAACGATAAAATTGCCGAACTTGAAAAAGATTTCTTCTTCTACACCTGGGCTCCTTACGACGAAACCAGTTCTGTAATCAGACTCGTTATAAGCTGGGGAAGCACGGAAGATGATGTAAATAAAATACTTGAAGCGATGTAATAAGGAGGAAAAAATGGCACTATTTACTGTAAACACTACTTGTCCTATATGTGGAAACCCATTTAAAGAAGATGAACTTGTAGCAACAAGCTACGGGTGGAAAGCATGTAAAAGCTGTAGCCGTCATATAACAGCATACAGAGAAGAAACCCATGATGAAAATTCCTATTCAGCCTGGGAACTTAAAGGGCTCCTTGCAGATTTTAAATACAGTAAACCTGATGAACTTACACAAGATGCTATTTTCAGTATTGATGGAGCCTATGGAAAAAAGATTTATATATTTGAAAATAAATGCATAATAAACACTGATTTTACTGTAGGTTCAATTTTGCAAGGCAACGCAACAGATGGTAGAAAAATAATTTTTTACAAAGATATAATCGGCATACAATTTAAAGAGCCCGGTGTCTTTCTTGGTTTTATTCAGTTTGAAACAGCCGCTAACATAAAAAATGAAAACTCAGAAAATTTTTATTCAGAAAATGCATTTGTCTTCAGTGAGATTACAGATGAAATACAAGAAATGTACAAGTACGTAGTGAATAGAACTGAAGAGATAAAAGCCTGCGAATATTCCGGCTCATATGCTATATCACCTATGAATGAACTCAAGATTCTAAAAGATTTGCTTGATATGGATATTGTAAATCAACAAGAATTTGATGCAAAAAAGAAGCAGTTGCTTAATTTATAATTCACACTTAAATATGATTTAAAAAATGCTCGCAACACTGCGAGCATTTTTTTATTTGCATTTATTCTCCGAGCACTCTCAATAAATCTCCGAACACTCCGTATGCTGTCTGTTCTATCTCCGGTTCATGTTCAATAACGGAAAGTTTCTTCATCAAATCGGTAGTTATGGAAACCACCGAAGTCGTGCTGTTTACTGAAGCAAGCATATCTCCTTTTGGTATTTCTTCAGGTCTTACCGATGCTTTAACACAGCCTTTTTCTTTAACTCCCCTGCATACCAGTTTTATGACATTGCCGCGGGATTCCGCCTCTCTTATGTCGTCTACCGTTATGTCCTCAATGCCCTTGCGCTCTACCATATCAGGCGTGATATGCGCATCCATAAGCACATTCAGAAGCGCTGTAATCTTAGCGGCAGCATCGTATCCTTCTATATCCATGGCCGGATCCGCCTCTATAAAGCCCATGCGGCGACCGCGTTCCATTATTTCTTCATGAGGAACGCCTGCGGCCATTTCTTCCAATATAAAGTTCGTGGTGCTGTTTAATATACCTGAAACTTCTGTCACTTCAGCCATTTGCAATGTCTTGTCAACAAGATTAAATACCGGTGTTCCGTCCATTACGGTAGTCTCATAGAAAAATTTAACTCCGGCTTTTTCGGCAGCTTCTTTAAGTTCTGCGAATTTCCATGCGATAGGACCCTTATTGGCTGTAATTACATGCTTTTTTCTCTCAAACGCCGCCTCAATGTGGCTTATTGCAGGCTGTCCCGTAAAAATATTAAGAGGCGTCATTTCAATGAGTACGTCATAATCAGCGTTTTTAACTATTTCCATTGTGCTCATGGCAGACAGGCTCTGTTCATCTTTAAATCTGCCTGATTCCGCCAAATCAAGAAGGGCTTTTTCCAAGTCTATTCCGTCTGCCGACACGAGATTCCCTCTTGAATTTGTTGCAATTGCAGTTACCTCAACTTCGCACCCGTATTTTTGCTTTATTTTATCATGCTTTTCGCAAAGCAGCCTGGCAAAAGCCTGACCGGCATTTCCGAACCCAAGCAATGCAAGTTTTACTCTTTTCATATCCGTTTCCTACTCTCCCAAATTGCGGCCGCTGTTTTTATATTTCTTCATTATCCTGTCTACCTGCTCATTCTTCCCAAGTTCTTCTTCTCTTACCCGCTGTTCATATGGTGTAAGTTTATTTATATCTTTAATATGTTTTCGTATAGGTTTCGGCATAAAGACCATGTATATGAGCGGCGAAATCAACAGACAGTCTACTATTACCCAAGCGGCCATAGCTGCAACGCAGACTGCCACCGATACGTCGGTAGATGCTATACATATACCTATAGCGGTAATTCCAAGCAGGAACACTATACTCGTCAGATAAAACCGTTCGGCTTTCTTAATCGCCCTGCTGAGTTCCTCGTCAAACCACGTGGTTCTGAGGCTTTTTATTATGTATTTCGCCCACCTGAACTGAACGTTTGCCAAGTACACGCAAAGCTTAAAATCGTCAAAAGTCGCCTTTTCGGAAGGTATTATTTCAGGTCCCACTTCGCCTTCCATGTCGTCATAAAAAATCTGAGCCCTTATTATGGTTCCTTCTCCCATAATGGAATACCTGGCCTCTTCGCCCGTTTCATATTCCATTATAAAGGTTTCCCCGCCATTGACCATGTGCGACTGTCCGCCGGCGGTTACCACAAAATATCCGTCTTTACAAAAAAGCGCATGTGCTGTCTTTAGCTTGGAACTTTTTTCTGTGGAGTTAAATTCGCTGTTGTCCTTTTGAGGAAAAATGATATCCAAGTACCCCTCGTTACCCTTACGCACCATAAGATTGTAATCTTTTATCTTTCCGAAGCTTTCCGTCTTCCATGCACCGTCAAACCTGTCCTGCTCAAGAGCCGCCAGTCTGGCTACTCTTTGACCTTCATAGCTTAAGACCACTTCTCCCTCCAGAACCATAATGACTCTGTCATAGTCGGGAAGTTTGGAGAAAGTTGATTGTTCTGTTTCTATTGTGGCAGAACTCAACCTCCATATAAAATTTCTATCCAGATATGAGGAAGTCTTGGGGTAAATCGCCATTTCTTCGGTGGTTCCTCCCATCCACTCCCGGGACTTATAATTGGCCTCTTTGTAAAGGGTATATTTCATATTCTTCTCCTCTCGGCACCTTTTCTTACTTTGGAGTATACCACAATTTGTCCAAGCAGTCCAATACAGGTTTTACGGATTATGAGGTCTCTCTTAAATTATGTTCCGGTATACATATTGGGGAGTTTTGGTATACTTTGTATACGGTTTTGTTGAAATTGTATGCTCAGGGCAACACTTTTTGTGGGAACTCTCATACAATGTATTACCGATTTCGAAAATAGTCATGCCTGCGTTGACATGCTTTTGTGAATTCACGTAATAATGTTAACGGTATGTCGAAATTTGGTTAACATCTGAAGCCATAGAAAGAGGATGCTACCTCAAATCATTTCGGTGGCATCCTCAATCCGATTATATTTATATAATCATTCTTATTTTATTTTTTTCTTTTTCTGAGCCAGCATCAAAGCTCCCGTTGCAACTAACATCCACATCCAGAGTGACAGCATTTCTTCATCACCCGTCTTAGGCGTTTCGTTTGTCGCCGTATCTTTCTTTTGCAATTCTTCATCAGGCTTCTGCTGTTCAGGAACTTTAACATCAAGCTTGGCTATGGCCTCCGTCTTGGTCTCGCCACAAACCGTGCAGGTATAGGTCTTGACTCCGTCCTCCTTGCAGGTCGGTTCCTTCGTTATTTCGCCTGCGTCCCACGTGTGAGCTTCCGTCTTGGCTATGGCCTCCGTCTTTGTCTCGCCGCAGACCGTGCAGGTGTAGGTCTTGACTCCGTCCTCCTTGCAGGTCGGCTCCTTAGTTACTTCGCCTGCGTCCCATGTGTGAATATTTGTTTTGGATAAAACTTCTGACTTAGCTGTTCCACAAATTTCACATATATAGGTCTTTATTCCATCTTCTTTACATGTAGGTTCTTTGATTACCTTACCTGCGTCCCATGTGTGGGCTTCCGTCTTGGCTATGACTTCCGTCTTGGTCTCGCCACAAACCGTGCAGGTGTAAGTCTTGACTCCGCCCTCCTTGCAGGTCGGCTCCTTCGTTACCGCGCCTGCGTCCCATGTGTGGGCTTCCGTCTTGGCTATAGCCTCCGTCTTTGTCTCGCCGCAGACTGTGCAGGTGTAAGTCTTGACTCCGTCCTCCTTGCAGGTCGGTTCCTTCGTCACTTCGCCTGCGTCCCATGTGTGGGCTTCCGTCTTGGCTATGGCCTCCGTCTTTGTCTCGCCGCAGACCGTGCAGGTGTAGGTCTTAATTCCGTCCTCCTTGCAGGTTGGCTCCTTTGTTACTGCGCCTGTGTCCCATGTGTGGGCTTCCGTCTTGGCTATGGCCCCCGTCTTGGTCTCGCCGCAGACTGTGCAGGTGTAGGTCTTGACTCCGTCCTCCTTGCAGGTTGGCTCCTTTGTTATTTCGCCTGCGTCCCATGTATGGACTTCCGTCTTGGCTATGGCCTCCGTCTTGGTCTCGCCACAAACCGTGCAGGTGTAGGTCTTGACTCCGTCCTCCTTGCAGGTCGGCTCCTTCGTTACTGCGCCTGCGTCCCATGTGTGCTCGGCGCATGGGGTTTTGACGGTTATATCCACAGTGGCCGCAGGGACATTGTACTTGCTTCCTGCAACTCCGTCCTTGTCCTGGTACATCTGCATATTTTCGCCTATGTCAAACAGGATTTCAATTTCCGTATCGGACTCTTCCAGAGCCTCTGTCGGATAAGATATGTACTTGGTCACGTCTCTTGTCTTGCCGTTGGCATAGGTTGCAGTAACTACCATGCCGGCAGGATCAAAGCTTTCGCCCGCCGCATACTTAAGCCTGTCAGGCTGCTTTGTAACTTCAAGCTTCGTAATCTTGGCTCCCAGCATCATCATCTGAGCTGAATCATTTTTGAAGTAAATGTTTCCCCATTCATCTGCGAGAGGGCTGCATATCGCATACTGCGCCTGAGTGCCGCTCGGTGTGAACAAGGTGTATGCGGTATCATAAGTATTCTTTCCGGAAGTCTCCTTGGTAATAAGCTCTGCCTCAGTCTGACCCGGCTTGTCCTTTAAAACTCTGAGCTGTCCCGGCGTGTAATTATCAAAGAAATAAACGTAAACCGTTCCGTCTCCTTCATCATAAGCTGTGGTTAACAGTCCGCTGGTCTGCGGATAGCCCTTGGTTCTCACTTTGTAAGCGATTTCAGGCGCATCGCCGGTCAAATCTATAACAGTGATGTTGTGGCCCGAATATGCTCCGAACTGGGAAGTTCCCGAAACTCCTATGTAAGCTCTTCCGTTATGAATTACAGGAGTCGAAGTGCTCATTGGAGGGCAGTTGGCCACTGTAGCGTAATTATCAAGGTAAAGCCTTGTTACGCTTCCTTCAACAAAAGTTCCGTCCTCATTTACCTTTACGGAGCAGAAATATCCGCCCTTTGTGGTAAAGTAATATCTTTCCGTTTCCGGGTCATAGGCTACGCTGCTTCTGATGTCGCCTTTAAAGCCGTTTTCTATCCTGTCTGTGATTTTTCCCGTCTTAGGGTCAAGGGACAAGAGGCTTCCCGAGCCGCTTGTGTATCCGCTCTCTCCGTCATCGGTTCCCACCAGAATAAAGTTTTCCGAGGCATAAGCGCCTGCCCAGTAGAAGCCTGCATCCTTGTGAGTCCATGCTGCAAGCTTTTCCTCATCCGGCTTGGTCGGGTCCTCGTCAGTTATGGAAAGGCAGACAAAGTTGGCATCTCTCGTTTCGGCATTCCAAAATCCGGTATATATATATCCGTTTTTGTATGCTATCGGGCAGTTAGGCTGTCCTTTGAGTTCATCCTGGTATACCCAGAGGGATTCCATAGTATCTGCATTAAATGCCTGCACTCGGCCGTTGGACAATCCTACAAATATCATTCCCTCGGCATACGCAGGGCTGTTTATGGCAAAGCTGGAGCTGGCTACCATTTCTCCCGTTTGCACCACTTCACCAGTCATAGCGTCTACCTTATGAATAGCCTTTCCTGCATAAGTGTATATATAGCCGTCTACCATTATCGGACAGCCCGTAGCTCCGCCGCCCCAGCCTTCTCCGATTTTATTGGCCCAGTAGAGCACGGTGTCCTCGGCTTTTACGGGAACAGGGCTGTCTACCACGCCGTTGTTGTTTTCATCAGCTCTGAAATAAGGCCACTGAGCTGTTATGGTCTTATCAATGGTCTCGTTTTCCTCTGCTTTTTTCAAATCAATGACTATGGTCTCATCCTTTTCGGCGGTGAATTCTTTCTTCTCGCCCACATAGCCGTAAGCTGTCGCCGTATAAGTATAGCTGCTTCCCTGCATCAGCTCATATATGCCTTCATCATTAGGGAAAACTCTTTCTTTTTTTCTGTTATCCAGCAAATATACGTTTCCGTCTTGAGGCGTCAGGTCAAACTTAATGTTGATGTCGGAAGCCTTAACTACCTTTACCCTGTATACCTGCTTTATATTTTCAGGATTTGCGCTTTCAGCCTCTATTTCTATTATTTCTTCATTTTTGGTTTCATCCAAAGTAACAGAGGCGGTGTGCGTATCAAGTCCGTCGTTGTTTTTAAAGGTTTCGCCGCCTATCTTGACAGTATACTCTCCCACGGTTTCGGCAGAAGCGCTTCCGCCGCAGAAAATGAAGCTGAAATTAAGAGCATCTGTTTTTTTAGGGATGTTCACAATATAGTCCGAATTATCAAAGTCGAATTTTTCAGCTTTGCTCTCATTGTCCTGAGTCAGCAAAACGCTGTTATTTTCAGAATCAGTAACGGACAGAGACTGGAGGGTCGCTTTTCTTATGGTTTTTATGTGATATTCCTGATAGTAAGTTACCTCGCCCTTTGTCTCAGATGCAGTTACCACCACATTATTGTTGTTTCCGCCCTTCTGGATGAAAGAGCTCAAAGACAGCTTGGCATCCTCAAGGGTATACTTTGAAAATTCCTTGGCAGCCGCTGCCGTTCCCTTTGTGTTGACGTAGCTTTCTCTCGTTACCGTAATTGCCTGCTCTTTCTTGCTTGCCCACAGCGCAAATGTAGTAACCTGGTCGCTGACCGAATATGTATACTCGTGGTTCTCCCACGAAAATTCTTTGTCACTCTCATAAAATTTTGCGTTTGCGGCAGTGTTGCTGGCAGCCTTTAATCCCGTCAGAAGCTGCTTCTTTTCAGGCGTTGCGGCAGACACAGCGGCGGAGCTTCCTTCACTTACGGCAACAGAGCCTTTGGCATGGTAGTATTGGTCTATGGTGCTTACCCATGTGTAATTGCCGGGCGCTACTTTGAAAACTGCCTGAGTGTCTTTTGTACTTTCCGGTTTGATTTCAGAGCCGGCGCTGTTTAAAAGAACCACGTCTACTCCTGCTTCTTTGGTTACCGTAACCGTCTGCGCAGCTACTTTTTTTACGTTTATTATGTACTCGTTTTCCTGTCCGTTATCAGCCACGGCCTTTACGGATATTTTCTGTCCGTCGCTTACGGCTACGGCTACGCTTCCGCCCTCAGCCTGGGTTTCTCCGTCCACGTCAATGGAATATCCTGCATCATAAGCGCCTGTGCTGCCCTTTACGGTCAAAGTATCTGCTACGGTTTCGATATTATATTCTTTGGTATCTTTATTGAAGCTAAGACCCAAATCCGTATCGCCGTCCTTCACGGTAAGGCCCGTCAAGGTAGGAACCCTTACAAATTCAATGGTCTTATATTGCCTTTGGGTATTTCCGTCGGCATCCTTGTATACGACCTTAAGCCTTGAAGTCTTTCCTTCAAGTCCCTTATACAGTATCTGAGTCAGAGAATGGGCCGTACTCTGCCAGCTCATTCTGTTTGCTTTTACAGACTCATCTCCGTAATACTTGTTAAGGGTGTGAGAAGTATGCTCACTGTATACCTTGTAGTCAGCCGCTTCATCTGCTATGGAAGCTGCATAATCAAGATAGATATACGGGCTTATTACCGTATCAGGTACATAAAATGTGAGAATACCGTCCACTTCCTCACTTTTAAAAGGTACGTCTGTCGTGCCGGACTTTTCCCTTAATTGTATATCGGCAATCCACTCTTCCTCCGGCGGCACACATGCCCGGACTTCCTTCTCCTTATTGTTTACATCTTCTTCTGTAATCGCAAAGCTTCCGGTGACCTCGCAGTTTCCTTTGGTGGCTTTAAAGTCATAATTGGCTTTGCGCAGAGGATATGAGGAGTCCAGTTCCTCAACGTTATATTCGTTTCCGTATTCATCGGTAAACACCAGTGAATCTATCGGCACATAGTTATATTCTTCACCCTTGTAGTAAGTAAAGAAGTTTACTTCCGCCGTATTGCTGCTGAGCCACTCTTCGCACTTGGCGTATGCGCTCATCAAGTTATCGTAAAGAGTTTTGGCTGTTTCCTCGGTTGCACTTGGCAGCCCTTTCATGGCAGCTTCATAAGCGGTCTTTACCTGTGTATAATTCTTTACGGCATCCTCCCGCTGGCTGTGGACGCCGAGCAAAGCCGCCAGAGCTATGTAGTTTTCGGAATAAGCGTCATCTCTGGTTGTGAAAACAATAGCGTTCTTTATCTCGCTGGCCTGAGCATCCAAATCGTATTTGTTTCCGTCATAAAACATGCTGTAATTATCCACTTGGCCGTCAATGGACGTTATAAACCCCTGGTCTATACCGTCAAACTGATGACCGCTTGCTTTCAAAGCATCCTTTACGGTCTGCCCCTGAGTGTAGGAGACTTCGACAGGCTCAATTACAAATCCCGAGCCTTTTACAGCCGTAAGTACAAAGGTGCCCGCAACATCGCCTGTTGCAGCAAAGGACACCTGTACGCTGCTGAATATCAGCGAAATTACTAAAAATATCGCCAATATTCTCGACAATCCTTGTCGCTTTAACAAATCTTGCATTTTTTCCTCCTTAATAAATTATTTTTATAAATTTGTCATATATTTTGCCAATGCTTCTGCGCTTCGACATATATGTATTTATAACCGTGTCTTTAAAAATCAGAGCCTGATTTCGCTCTTCTTCCGTAAGCTCTCTGCCGCTGTACCTTGACATCTGGTTTGCCTCAAGAGCCCTGATATATTGTTCCTTTCCTGAAGCGCCCAGCCAGCTTTCCATGGCGTCCGCCGCTTCTTTTGGAAAGGTTTTGTTTACATTTATCTTCTGCCTTTTTGCAATGTATACGCTGTAGCTGAAACAGTTTTCCACCGCCCTGTTTATATCCCTTTCATAAAAAGTGCTTAAAAATTTTTTCAGCTTCTTTCTCCTGAAAAATATGACAAGAACCATAGCCGCCGCTGCAATCAGCCCTCCGCACACAAGCCATATAGCTTTAAAGACGAAGATTTTATCTGTTTTTACCTCAGCGCTTTTCAAATTGCTTTGCTTCGGAGGATTGGGCTTTGGTTTTTCCATGCCGTTTCCGTGGGCGTTTAACTGCTGTTCTCCCTCATTAAAGCCCGTGGGCTCTCCTGTCAGCGCATATATGTTTTCGTCCAGATATTGGGGGACGGTTTCAAAGGGAATCCAGCCCACTCCGTCAAGATAATACTCTGCCCAGGCGTGAGCCCTGTTTCCGTAAACCTCAAGGGCATCGCCTTCCTCCATGTCCGAAATATCATCAGAAGTTATTATGTACCCTTCCGCATATCTGGCAGGAATTCCGTAATACCTCATCATCAACGCTGCCGCAGTGGCATAGTGAACGCTGTAGCCTTTTTTGTTTTCTTCAAGAAAGTATCTCAAAAAATCTTTTTCGTCTTTGGGTCCTCTCGGTTCTTCACTGTAACTTATGTTTTCTGTCAGGTACCCAAGTATCCTTGCCTTAGCCTCCGTGGTCGAAAGGTTTTCCTTAGGGCCGAGACAGTTTTCCAGAACATCTGCCGCATCATCGGGAATATCCAGATACCTGTGGTACACATTCTGTCTGTAGGCTCCTTCTGCCTCCAGATATGATGTCAGTTCCTCTCCGCCCGAATCCCGGTTTTCATTAAGGTTTTTCTGTGTCAAATAGCTGTTTTTTACGCTGTCAGTTGAAAAATATACGCTGTAGGTTGGGGCAGGCTTTTTCTTTTCTACGTTTAAATCTCCTATGTCCCTCTCATCGGAAACAGTTTTTATGTCCTGACTGAGGCCGTAGGGAATATATTGATAGCCCTTGCAGCCTGAAAGTATGTTTACGTCAATTCGGCTTTTTTCCGTATTTTCAAGGGTACTCTGAGCCGCAGATACCTGACTATGCCCGAAAAAGCCTGACTTGTGAAGCCAGTAGAACAAATCCCTGTCCTCCCTGTAGGTTTTTCTGTCCGCCTTTTTCCATGAACCGCCGTCATATACCTCTCCCACATAGCCTTTAAGATATGCGCTCTCCCACTTATCCATGGACACCTCAAGAGCAGCTTCGCCTGCCGGCGTAAATTCCAAAGCTTTGCCAAGCCTTCCCTCCGGCATGGGATTTTCCGATTTTTCATATTTAAGCCGGTGGAAAGTTTCCCTCACATCATCGCCAAGCCTGTCCCCGTAAACGGCGCCTTCCGTCCCGAGCAAAGCCGCCGGCACTGAAACGCTCATGCACACCGTCAGAGACGCCAACATTATGACTGTTAGATGTTTTATGCTGAAATTCCTGCACATCCTTTCCTGTCTGTATATGATGAGCAGGAGCATTGCAAAGGCAAAGGCCAGAGAATATACTGTAAAGCGTCCGTCCAAAACCATTGCGGCTGCGGCAGTAAGCGACATGATTACCGCCATGGCGCAGGTCTTACCTTTGACTGCCTTAAAAGCAGCATAGGCCGTAATCGCAGTAATAAGAACGGTAAAGCACTGTACATGGCTGTACTCGGCAGTGCCGTCATCATATCCAAGATAGATTTTTCCGGTGGCTTCCGTCATTGCAAGGGCAAATCGGCTCAGATAATAGGAAAGCCCTCCCATGAGAATGGGCCTTAAAAACAGGCAGATGACCGCAGCAACCCCTGCTATACAAGGCAGGATCAGTTGGGGACGTTTCATCTTATTGCCCCTTGCATAAAAAACTCCTGCCAAAACGCTTACAGCTATAGCCACGGCCGCCGCCAGGTATATATTTACTTCTGCTTTTTCAAGACTGAGAGCCTTGTACCAGAGGATCATATATGTAAGAGACAGCAAAACTGACAGAATTGCGGCTTCGGCTTCGACCCGGGGCCGGCTGTTTTCAGCTGGCTCGATTTTTATTTCATTATCTTTTCTGTTCAACATATATCTCCTATTGCAGATTGACTATCCTGTAATCCTCTTTATATCTCTCGTTTCGGGCGTCGAGTTTTACAAACCTGCACCCTCCGAAAAGCCTCTCCGGCTCGTCCTGTTCATTGCAGGTTATGTATATGACATGGGTTGCCCTGCACTCTCCCTCCTGCTTCTCATATATGGCGCTTAAGGGCAGTCCGTCCTTTGTCATGGGTTTTGATAACATGCGAGGTATAAGCCGGGCAAACTCGTCCTGGTTTGTGATATTCTCTGTTATGCAGCACTCTTCCTCCCGGTCTCCGTATACAAATTCAAAGGGAATGGCCTCTTCTATGAGACGCTGACATGCAGAAATTACCATTTGCACTATGCGGCTTTTTATCTTTACGTCCGTCTCCGAAGCTCCTGTGCTCTTGTCCCAAAATACTGCCAGCGACTTATCTACGGGAAGGGCGGACTCTTTTACCAGCAGCGTGTCCAGCTTGCTTGAAAGCTTCCAGTGAATATGCCTTATACTGTCTCCGGGAACGTATTCCCGTATCTGAAACACTTCCGACATATCCTGCCCTTTCTTTTCCTGAGAATAAGTGAGGCAGTCGTCAAGGCGGCTTTCACCTTGGTCATAGTCTATGAACATGTCAAAGAGCTCGGGAAGAACCGTATAGTTGACGGCGGCTTTCTTTTTTATCCTCACATCGGTAAAGTCGAATATGTCCGTAAGCCCTATTTTCTCTATGCTGCATCTCACTTTTCCGCAGCACGTGTTTTCTGCCAGATATTCAGCCTCGGCTGTTTTCCCCGGCAGGCAGGCCAGCCTTATCTTTATCTTTCCCCTTTCGCCACTGTAAAGATTGTCGACCTGAAGAGCTCCTTTAAGGAAAACGGGCAGGCGGGACTGATTGGATACGGCCACCACGCAGGAGGAGCTTTTCTTTTCCTCTCCGCTCTTTACAGGCTTTATTTCTATATTTATCTTTTTTCTTACCGCAAAGTTTGCTCCGATGTTCAGCGCCAAAATAAGAAAAAGGCATATAAGAATTATTCCGCTGTATATGCTGAAAAAGAAGAGATTCAGCATCAGCGCTGTCAGTATAAATACTGCCGATAGAACTTTATGCATACTTGTCCTCACTAAATCTTTATATCCTTAACTATTGAAATCTCGGTTTTCATGAGTATTTCACCTAGAATATCTTTTTCATCACAGTCGTTAAGCTTTGCCTTTGAGTTCAGCATGAGCCTGTGCCCGCAGACATCGGCAAAGTTTTTCTGAATATCTTCAGGTATCACATAGTCCCGTCCCGCTATGTATGCGGAGGCCTTTGCCATGCTGCACAGAGCCATGGCGCCCCTTGGACTTACGCCCAAGGCTACCATGGGGCTTTTCCTCGTTGCCTCCGTAAGCTCGGCCGCATACCTGTATATCTCTCTGTCTGTATGAACGGACTTGGCGCAGCTTATCATGTCTTTCAGCTCTTCTGCTGACACCAGCGGTTTCAGGCTGTCCAGAGGATTTTTTTCGTGTCTGTCCACCAATATATCTATCTGGCTTTCTATGTCCGGGTATCCCATGGTAAGCTTGATGATAAATCTGTCCAGCTGAGAGTTGGGAAGCATCTGGGTGCCTGCCGAGCCTGCCGGATTTTGAGTGGCCAGCACTATGAAGGGCTCCGGCAGATTGTGAGTTATGCCGTCTATGGTTACTCTTTTTTCTTCCATGGCTTCGAGAAGGGCTGACTGGGTTTTGCTGGAAGTTCTGTTTATCTCGTCTGCCAAGAGCAGATTGGTCATTATGGCTCCTTCCTTGTACTCAAGGCCGCCTGTCTCCTTGTCGTATACCGAAAAGCCCAGAATGTCTGAGGGCATGGTATCGGGAGTAAACTGAACTCTCTTTGTATCAAGGCCGAGAACCTTGGCAAAGGCCAGCGCCATGGTGGTTTTGCCTACTCCCGGCACATCCTCCAGCAATACGTTTCCCTGGGCCAGTATTGCCGTAAAGACCTTATTTATGATTTCATCTTTTCCTTTGATTACTGTCTGTATTTCCTTTTGAATGTCTTTAATAATGCGGTTCATATATATTCCTTTCTCTTTTAACTGAAATCGTAATAGCTCCCTTTTCCTTCTTTAAGCATTTTAAGGGCCGTAAAGGCACGGCCTGCCTGTTCGCTGGCCATGACGTTTCCTATAAGCTTTCCGTCCTGTTCTATGGTGTGAGCATAACCTCCGCCGTCCGCCTTATAGGTAAGAAGTCCGCCCACTATATCCACTCCGTTTTTCTCAAACCGCTTATCCTCTGCCGGATCTATGCCCAGGGCGCACAGGGCTATTATTACCTGGGATGAAGTTTCGGAGCTGTAGCCGTTTCCGTAGGTGTATCTTCCGTCCTCTTTCATCTGCTCGGAGAGAAAATCCACCGCCCTGTCAGCACATTCCTTTACGGTAACTTCTCTGCCGTCCTCTAAAATATATTTTTGAGAGGAGTCATAGTATGGCGCCAGCGCCTGAAGTGCCATGGCAGTAATATCCGAATCGCTGCCTGTGGCTCTGCTCAGTCCAAAGCCTCCGTCTTTTTCCTGTCCTTCAAGGAGGCTCTTTATCAGCCTTTCCCGGTCGTATATGCTGTTTTCCGGACACCGGTATTCACGGGAGTCCAAAGTTATGAGAGCAAATATCAGAGCGTTGTTCCCCTGAGCTGAAATGTCGTCTGTCTGATGCCACATGTATGTGCCGTCTTTTATTAAATCTATATTTTCCCCTTCTTTTGTCTTGCCTGCCTTGGAAGGCTCGCCGCCGCAGGCTGTAATTGCAAGGCTTATGCGGTGCCACTCTGTGGCTTTGACGCCGTCAAGGCCGCCGTCTTTTTCGTACAGTTCTTCAACTTTTTTCTCAAGGCTTTTCAAGTAGCCGTCAAAATCGTCTTGCATATCGTTTCTGCTCAAAAGTATGGCAATCCAGTCGGATAAAGGATCTCCCGGTATTATGTAGCCGCCTTCTTTGAGCATTTCTCCGTCTTTGTCTGCTTCTGCCTCCGATTTGAGAAAGGCGATTATGTCTTTTATTTCTTTGTCGTAGTCACAGTCATTCCCGCCGGCCTCGCAGCATGTAAGGGAGAAAATCATGGCTATGATAAGCAGTATTGCTCCTATGCGTTTCACCTTTTATCCTCCTTCTTTTCACCTTTTACTGTCCTTTTTGTGGATTATTTCAGTCTTAGCGCCTCCGCACCTCTGGCATGTATATCTGATATATCCGTCATTTGAATCGGTGGCCTCTGCTCTTTCTGTTTCTTTGTAGTCGTGGCCTTTAGCTGGTATAATTTTTTCTTCCTCTCTATGGCCGCATCCTTCTATGCGGCATGTCCTGCCCCATAATCCTTCTTCTTCGCAGGAAGCTTCTTTTATGACCTTTCCTTCGTCCATTTTGTGACGGGGAACGTACTTTCCGTTTATCCATATACCGCAGTAGCTGCTGAGGGCTCCCCTGTCTGAGGTTGAGCCCAGGTCTTTGCCGTATGCAAGGGTAAATCTCAAAATTATGTTGTCTCCGTCGCTTAGATAATACTCTGACATGCCTCTTCCCGGGTACAGGCTTCCGTTAATGGTATACATCCAGCCTGAGCCTTCCGTATAATCAAATTCTCCTATCTTATCACGGCTGCTCTGGCCTGTAAGGGAAAGGCCGTCTTTTTCGATTTTGCTCCACAATTCGGCGGGTATGCTTGCGCCGTTTGCAATATAGGCTGCCCCTATGCTCTTGAGGTAAAATCCCACGTCGAGGGTTCCCGAACAGGCTCCCTCAAATCCGTAGTAGTCGAGGGCTGCCATTACGGCATAGGAAGCAGGTTCTCCCTGTTTTATGTCGTATTCGAAGCCTTCTGCTATGATTCCAAGCCCGAGAGTCGTCGCATCTATGGTTATGGTGGCGGTTCCCACCGAATCTCCCTCGCTGACAAACTGGTAGGTGACATTATATGATTTGAAGGAAGAATTTCCTTCGTCATCCCATGCCAGCACTGTAATCTCGTGTTTTTGCAGGTCTCCTATGGCCGGCGGGTCAAAATACAAATCGTATTCGTATACTCCGTTTCCCGTAGGCACGGTGGTTATCTTTTTTCCGTCCATGGAAACTGCTATATGGTCGAAAGTTAAATTTTCGTCTTTGTAGGTCGTCGCCTGTACGGTAAATATAAACCGGTTTGTCTTTATATTTTCCGTGCGCCCGTCAAGGTTGGTGGTTATCACAGGCGGGTGGGCTCCTATCTGCGGCTTGTTTTCATCAGCAAGGTCGGCCAGATAGGTTATGTAAAAGGTGAGGGGCATCCCGTAGGTGCTGCCTTTGTCCTTTATGTAAAGGGTTATACGGTTCTCGCCTTTTGCCAGCCTGACTTTATAGTCTCTTTTTTCGGGGCTTAAGTACCTGCCTTTTTGCCCGGTGTCTTTGTTGACAATCTTTATTTTGAGACTCATATCCTTTGTCTCGTTTACAAGATAAGCATAAAATCTGAGGGTGTCATTTTTTAGCTGGCTTTCTCTTATGACTCCGCTTTCAAGGTCGGTGGCTATGGAAACCTGCTTTTCGCCGCCGGGTATGACGGTTTCATCACCGGCGTTGCCGCTGCTGCCGTTTTCGCCCACGTCTCCGCTCTGGTCAAAGTCGTCGGTGCCGTCTTTGTTTTCTTCACTGTCCTGCCCCGGCCGGGTTTCTTGGCTTTCTTCTTCCGGCGGCTTTTCCTCTTCAGGCTGTTCTTCTTTTTCTTGCTCCTCCGGCTTTTCCTCTTCAGGCTGTTCTTCTTCCGACTGCTCTTTTTCCTGTGCCTTGCCGTCTGCTTCTGTCTCGGAATCGTCGTCAGGCGTTACGGCTGCTGACACAACCATGTTTTCCGGCTGTATCTCCGCTGTTTTGCCTGCAAGAGGGTTTTCCGGCTCTGTCACTGTTCTGCCTATTGTCAACGTAAACACTGCGGCCGCTATCAAGACAGCCGAAACAATATTTATAATTTTTTTCTTGTTTTTTTCATTCATGTTAAAATTCCCTACTCCGATTCATTTTTATGACTTTAGAGTGCTTAAGGCAAAAAAATTTCAGTAAACGGAAAAATTGCAACAAAAAAAGACCTCTTATCAACAGCACAACAATGTTATTGTTATTCTGCATGCAAGAGACCTTCGGTTTTTCCGATCAGTCTGATTTTTAAAGTTTAATGCTCTTTCGTATTTCTTCTATTCTCTGAGGCTTTCCGTCTGTTATCACAACTCTTACTTCTCCAAAGTCCATAGATCTTATGATATTGAGCAGATTTTCTTCCTGCCTTGACAAGACCCATTTTCTTGTTCCTGTAACAGTCTTATCTTTATTATCTTTTTCCACCGGCGTCCCCCTTTCTGCTGTATCGCTTATTAAATTAAAAAGCTGAGTATATAAAAACATACACTCAGCTCCCGTTTTCGCCAAATAAAAATTATCTTCATATAGCCGTTACCTCGCAGCTATTGACTGTCTTAACCTCTCAAGCAGGTCTCCTGACTACGTACGTCTTACATTCTTTCGCCTTCTCAGACTTCTTATTTGAATCCAATGGCAATTGAAAGAACTCGTTACTTACAGTGGCGGGCCCGTACCGGATTTTCACCGGTTTCCCTCTTAGCTTATTAAAGAACTTGGAGGTGTATTGATTTTTAATATACAAATTTTACCCTTTAAATCTTTCTTTGTCAATATGCTTAAAAAATTTATCCGCATAGATTCGTATAACTTCCGGCAAGCTTAAAGTCCAGCATCTTGTTTTATCGACAAATTTAGTATATAATTATTATGAATATCATTCTAAGAATACTTAAATCAGGGGGATAAGACACATGTACAGAACTGACGGGTACAGGGTTCGCACTGACGACCCCATGTACGAAATCGCTGCATACGTAATGGACAAGAGATATGACGCAAGCAACTATATCAAACAGGATATCGATTTGGAAGTGCTTCATCAATATATTCAAAAGTGCAGAAAGAAAGGCATCTCTATGAGTCACATGGGCATAATAATTGCCGGATACATAAGAGTGGTCTCTCAAAATCCTTATTTGAACCGCTTCGTTATGAACAAGCGCATCTATGCCAGAAACCACTTCTGTGTTTCTTTCGTAACCTTGCTTAACGGCGGTGAAAGAAGCACCGTAAATAAAGTTTACTTTAATCTGGACGACGATATATTCACAGTTAATAGAAAATTAAGTGAATCCATAGAAAAGTGCCAAAGCGAAGCTTCCGAAACCTCTATGGATAAGCTTGCAAAAAAACTTGTAAGGATTCCGGGCCTTCTGACAGTCGCTGTTTCGTTTTTTAAATTTTTGGATAAGCATTTTATGCTTCCTTTCAGCATCGTCGATGCCAGCCCGTTCCATACATCGCTTTTTATAACCAATCTGGCTTCTATAAGAACCGGCGCCATTTATCATCATCTCTATGAGTTCGGAACCACGGGAATCTTCGCCGCTATGGGCAAGCCTACCAAAAAGCTGGTAAAAAACGGTGAAACAATCGAAGAACACAAGATAATGGAACTTGGCATCGTTACGGATGAGCGAATTGCTGAAGGGTATTATTACGGCAGATGTTTTAAGGAACTGAAAAAATATTACAGAAATCCTGAGCTGCTTGAGAGTAAGCCACAAAACATAGTTGCGGACAGCGACATAAAACATAAAAATCCAAAATTTATTATCAGATAGGAGATTAAGATTATGGACAGAAAAGAACAAGCTGTTATGCTGCACAAGAGCGGATTTAACTGCGCTCAATCGGTAGCCTGCTCATTTTGTCACGTTATGGGCATGGACCCTGAAACGGTTTTTAAGCTTGCAGAACCTCTGGGCTTCGGTATGGGTAACATGGGAACCTGCGGAGCCGTTTCAGCCATGGCTCTCGTAGTAGGCATGAAGATGAGCGACGGAAACATGGACAATCCAAAGACAAAAAAAGAATGCTACAAGATGATGCAGCAGCTTACGGAAGAGTTTGTGAACAAGAATTCCTCTATCGTATGCAGTGAAATCAAAGGTGTTCACACGGGCAACGTCTTAAGGAGCTGCAACGGATGTATAGAGGATGCCGTTGAGCTGTTGGACAAGTACCTGCTGGGCATAGAATAGAATACATAACGGCAGCACCCTGCTTCTTCTGAAGCAGGGTGTTTTTATGCGTCGAGCAGGCGGCGAAAGGTCGGATTGCCGTAAATCTTAACTTTTTTCTCAATTACGGCATTTTTAAGCTGCCTGAGGGCTCTCGACTGCCGTAAATCCTTACTTTTTATTTAATTGCGGCATTTTATGGCCTGAAACAGCAACGAAACTGCCGTAAATTCCTACTTTTTCTTGAATTACGGCATTTCAGCTTCTCTAAATGCTGTAAAACTGCCGTAATTTCCAAATAATATTCAAATCACGGCAATCTCGCCGGACAAGCACCTTCTTAAAACAGATTGACAAAAAAATCGTAATATGCTACGCTTTACAAAAGGAGGGCAAAGCCATGAAAAAGCAATGTATAACTGTCACTCTAATTTTAATTCTCATTTTATCACTGTCATTAGCCGGATGCGCAAAGGATTTGCCGGATGTCGAAGACGTCCCAATGGCAGGCGACCATGCAGTATTTGACTATGAGCAGCTTAAAGACCATGCAAAAATAATAGCTAAAATAGAAGTTACAGATTCTCTCAGCCAGGAAAACAGCTTTACGCTCAATGATCCGGAGACCGGCTCCATGGGCGGTTTCTACGGGAAGCGCACAGGGCGGGTTCTGGAATATTACAAGGACAGCACCGGTGAATTCTCGGAGGAGTTGTCCTTCATCGAAGCAGCGGCAATCGTCGATGACCGCTACCTTCACATCGAAGGCTACGAGAGCCTCAAAAAGGGAAATGAATATGTAGTATTTCTCTCTGACGGAACGGCTTCAGGCGACATGAGCATCATAAGCTGCAACAACGGCGTAGTCAGGCTCAACCCTGAAGAAAAACACATGAATTATCCTGAAATCGCCGAAAGGGCTGCCGAGGAAAGCAGCATAAGCTTTTAACCGTTACCCCCTTTATTAGAAAGGAAGCCCGAATTCAGGCTCTGAATTCGGGCTTTTATTATAGTTTCAGTCACGGCTTTTGTAGTAAAGCATGCAGTGGCAGTAACCCTCAAATGCGGGGTCTGCTATCTGTTCCTTAAACTCTTTGCATATGCATTTGTTCTCATCGGACCTTTCGGTTCGGCAAGGACAGTATCCGCCTGTCCTTTTCAGTCCCTCCCTTATATCTTTTACGATTTCCTTATTTTCATTTAATCTCACAGCCATTATGTACACCTCCTTGCGGCAACGCCGCTACAATCCTTTACGTTTATTATACCACAAAAAAGAGCCTGAACGCAGTTTTGTTGCTTTTTAGGCTCTTTTATTTCTCAGTTTATAACACGACCGAAAAAGGGAGTTCGAGAATTCGATGTCTACCATGGTGTCATTGCCTGTTCATTTTTAAGAAAATGTTCTCGCTCCTGCCCTTTCTGGTCTTGTTAGCAAAATTATTGATGTGTATAGTGGCATTATACCGTCTTATTTATGTATTGTCAACACCTTTTATTAAATTTTTTTGTTGTTTTACACAAGTTTATTGAGGGCAGCACCTATGAGCCCCGTAAACAATGGATGCGGTTTGTTAGGCCGGCTCTTAAATTCAGGATGATATTGAACGCCTATATAAAAATCATTGTCGCTCACCTCTATGGCCTCTGCAATATATTCATCAGGAGATGTTCCGCTTATGGTAAGGCCGCCTGCTTCCAAAACATCCCGATATTGATTGTTAAACTCATATCTGTGCCGATGTCTTTCGTGAATCAACGTCTGCCTGTAACACTGCCAGAGCCTTGAGCCTTCTGCAATTTTACAAGGATACGCCCCCAGTCTCAGAGTTCCTCCCTTATCAGTAACATCGTTTTGGTCAGGCAGAAAATCTATGACCTTGTTTCCGGTTTCCGAGCTGAACTCTCCCGAATCGGCATCTTCGATTCCTATTACGTTTCTCGCAAACTCTATGACAGCCACCTGCATTCCCAGACAGATTCCCAAGTAAGGAATGTTTTCTTCCCTGCAATACCTTGCGGTTTCAATTTTCCCTGCTATTCCTCTGTTGCCGAAGCCGCCGGGGACAACCACGCCTGAGCATCCTTTTAAAACGTCTGCCACATTATTTTTATCTATGGACTCCGAGTCTATCCACGCTATGTCAACATCCGCCCCGTAATTATAGCCCGCATGCCGCAGCGCCTCAGCTACCGACAGATAAGCATCGTGGAGTTGCACATATTTGCCTACTATAGCTATTCTGACGGTTCTGTCTACGGATTTGATTCTTTCTACCATTACTTCCCATTCCGCCATATCGGGCGCAGCGGTTTGGAGTTTCAGTTCTCTGCACACTATATCGGAAAAATTCTGTTCTTCGAGCATTAACGGCGCTTCGTATAAAACAGGCAGTGTCCTGTTCTCAAATACGCAGTCCCTCTTCACATTGCAGAACAGAGCAATTTTTTTAAATATCGATTCTTCAAGGGGTTTGTCACACCTCAAGACCATTATGTCAGGCATGATTCCCATGCCTCTCAGTTCTTTTACCGAATGCTGGGCAGGCTTGGACTTGTGCTCCTCCGAACCGCTGAGATATGGAACCAGACACACATGAATGAAAAGGCTGTTTTCGGAGCCTATCTCGAGGGCAATCTGCCTTATGGCCTCCAAAAAAGGCTGGCTCTCAATATCGCCTATAGTTCCTCCCACTTCCGTTATTACAACATCAGCATTGGTCTTTTTACCTACGGAATACACAAAGTTCTTTATTTCATCTGTAATATGGGGAATAACCTGAACCGTCTCTCCCAGGTATTCGCCCCGCCGCTCCTTGTTAAGAACATTCCAGTATACTTTGCCTGTGGTCAAATTGGAAAACTTATTTAAGTCCTCATCGATAAACCTCTCGTAATGGCCCAAATCCAAATCTGTCTCCGCACCGTCCTCAGTTACATAAACCTCGCCATGCTGATATGGACTCATGGTTCCCGGGTCCACATTTATGTAAGGGTCCAATTTCTGCGCAGCAACCTTAAGCCCCCTCGCCTTAAGCAGCCTGCCAAGAGAAGCCGCCGTTATGCCCTTTCCGAGACCTGATACTACGCCTCCTGTTACAAAGATATATTTAGTCATGACCCTCACTCCTTTCAAAAACAGAGAAAGCATTCCCCGGGATAGGGATGCTATCCCTTCTCAGTGAATGCTTAATTTAAAAATAAAATAACGGGGTAATTATAGTTTTTTTTAAATATAATGTCAATAGATTTTCTTGTATACTTTGTAAAGGCCCCAGCCCAATACGCCGCAGCATACTATCTCGCCTATGCCCACCGTAGTTACAAGAAACCAGTAGCTGTCTTCTGCGCCGTATACATACTGCAACACCGGCGGTACTATAAGCATGTTGCTTATTATAGGGAATACCGGCCCCAGTATCGGCTTTTTTCTTCCTATGTAATAAGTTCCGAGAGCGCCCAGCAGAGTGGCGATTGAACCAAGCACCACGTCCCACATGGCGCATCCTGTCAGTATATTTGCAAGAACACATCCAACCCAAAGCCCCGGAATCGCCTCCTTGTAAAACAAAGGCATAATAGTAAGCGCCTCTGCTACTCTGAACTGAATGGCTCCGCTGGCAAGACCGAACATGTTTGCCAAAAAAGTTAAAATAACGTAAAGAGCCGCTATAAGAGCAGCTCTTGTCAAATACAATGTTTTTTCTTTCATAATTTGCTCCTTTAGTTTTGTTTATAGTGAGGAAGGTCTCGAACTCACTTTGCTTTTCAAGAATCTTCTTCTATACTTTAAAACGGCATAATTGCTTATGCGATTTACATATATAGGGTCGAAAATTCCGCCTGCTATTCCTATGACAAATTGACCTTGCAGGAATTTTGTGTATATCATTTCTTTGGAAAGTGCGCTTGCAGTCAGCTTAATCTGCGCTTCTTGGTTCACTTCGTATTCATCAAAGTTATCTCCGTCTTCAACTATGCTGTCGATAAGGTCGTTGAGATAGTCGTTTTGCTCAACAAACTCATCTTCGTCATACATTGCGACTTCGATTATCTTCAAAATAAATACCTTCTCTCCGTCGGACTCGTAATCGTAACCGTAGCTTAAAGCTATTTCGTATACGCTTTTTAAGACCATGGCAACAAAAAGGGGTATGTCCGGAATACCGGCCCCCACAAGCCCGAGGCCTATGCCTTCCACGCTTGAAACCAGAAGGTTTGCAGTCTTGGCAGATTTAGCCTGTTTGGTAAAATTCCGAACGCTTTTACGGTCTCCTTTTACCTCTGAAGCATAAGTGTTAATCTGAAAATCAGCCTGTCGCTTTTCTTTGTTATATGTTTTCTCAATTACCCCGGTACCTTTTTCAAATATAAGCGCAAAGCCCTTTGAAAAGGCTGCATCTAAAGTGCTGCTGAGTTTCTTCGGGACAAACCTGTCCAGCTTGTTTATCAATGCAGACGTCGGTCCCTGCTGACGCTTAGCTATAAATTTAGCTTCTTTTTTCTCTAATTCATTCCAGTCTTTAGTCCACGGAGACTTCCTTCTCATCGGACTCACTTTCCTCTCCTTTATATGCCAACATTGCTACAATTCCGGCAGCAATCAACATAATAGGTAAAATTCTCTTCATCTTTTTATCCCCCTTTCCCTTTTTATAAAGTATAACACGGACAAATTATCAGGACAACATCAAAAGTTTGTAGATATTGTGAAAACCATCCGCTTACAGCTGTTCAATAAAGTCAAGCACATCTTGGTAAACCTGACTCTTAATTCCCTCGTTGAGAATTTCATGTCTTTTCCCCTCATAGAGCTTGCCTTTGACGTTTGTATATCCTCTCCCTTTGAGGAAATCCTGACTTTGTTTCCACTCTTTTTCACCGACTATTACAGGGTCATCTGCTCCCGCTATAAACAACACAGGCAAATTTTTGTTTTTCATCGCCCAGCCGTCGGTGCTGTAAACCTCTTTTACAAGAAGGAACAAATTTCTGAAGCCGTTAAGGGTAAATACAAATCCGCACAGTTCATCTTTTTCGTAGGCTGTGACGTTATTGCGGTCCTCCGAAAGCCAAGCGTTTTCTGAAACAGGATTTTTGATATTTTTGTTATATGAGCCAAAAGCCAAATTCTGTATCATATTGCTCCTGTATCTTTCGCCTTTAAATGCTTTTTGGATTTTCACCAGGGCGAGAGCTGCTCCTACCATAGGATTTCTGCTTGGCGAGCCACAGACCACAAGCTTTGTTATGTCACTGTCGTATTTCTTTATATATTTTCTGACTACGAGAGAGCCCATGCTGTGTCCGAAAAGGCACACGGGCTTGCTCGGAAATCTCTGCTTCATGTACTCTGTAAGCTGATGCAAATCATCCACTATGTAGTTTGCCGTATCGTCATAAAAGTATCCCAAATCATTTTTGTCTCGAACGCTTTGTCCGTGACCCCTGTGGTCGTTTATGATACAGGCATATCCCCTGTCTGCCAGAAATTCCATAAAGCCATAGTACCTCTCTTTATGTTCTGCCATTCCGTGAGAAAGCTGCACTATACCTTTTACCTCGTTCTCAGGGGTGAAAACCGCCACGCTCAGAGGCAAACCGTCACAGTCCGAATTGATTTTAATATATTCTTTTTTCATCAATATTCCTCCCGGCTATGCGATTTTTCTGATAGTAATGTTTCCCGAAACCGTATCTGCTTCATAGTCTTTTCTTCCGTCGCCGTATACAAAGGTGCTTCCGTTGCTGGTCGTTTCAAATTCACTGGCAAATACGCCGCTTACCGAATCAAATTCCAGCGTAAATCCTTCGTCAGGCGTATACAGCTGCGTATCGCCGCTTACCGAATCAATTTTTATTTCGTCTGCGCCGCCGTATAAATAAGCTTCCACGTTTCCTGACACTGTGTCTATATCAAGTTCTTTGATAAAAGCCTGATGCTCTATATTGATATTTGACGATACTCCGTCTATGCTCAGCTCCTCAAGGATAAGGTCTTTAGGTATCGTCAGAGTCAAATCCTTGGATGTATCCTTAAAGTTTATCAGCTTGCTCGGCTTGGCAAATTTAATTTCAAGTTCAGAGCCCGAAACCTTATAGCACATTATTTTGTCCTTATCAATCCTGCCGTCCGCTGTCTCGGCGAAAGAAATTTCGTCTACATCACCATAGACAATATCTATTTTTCCGCCTACCCATTCTATGTCTATCTTCTTTATATCGCTTGGAACCGATGCGCCTCCTTCTTCAAAGCCTCTGTCGTCGTCATCGCTTTCGCCTACATTTATTCTTATACACCCTGTCATGGTAAAGCACATGGCAATTATCATCACAATTAACAATAATTTTTTCTTCATTTTTCTTCTCTCTTTCTAAAAATAATTTCACCGGTTTCGCTGTTCATCTCTTCTATTATGGCTATGGAGCAAAGGTCATAGCCCATTTTGCGTATTATATCGCCTCCCGGCTGAAATCCCTTTTCGATTGCGATGCCTATCCCCTCAACGGTGGCTCCCGCATCTTCCGTTATCTTTATGAGGCCCTTGAGAGCGCAGCCGTTGGCGAGAAAGTCGTCTATAATCAGCACTCTGTCCTCCGGTGTAAGAAACCTTTTTGCAACTATGACATTGTTCTTCGTTCCATGGGTAAAGGACTCCACTTCTGCTGAATAAAGTTCTCCGTCAACATTGATGCTCTGCGTCTTCTTTGCAAATACGACGGGCACGTCAAATTTTGCGGCCGCAATGCATGCAAGTCCTATTCCCGATGCTTCTATGGTCAGTATTTTATTGACTTTTTTATCTTTAAATATTCTCTTGAATTCTTCACCTATTTGCTCAAAAAGTCTTATATCAAGCTGATGATTGAGAAAGCTGTCTACTTTCAGGACATTTCCGTCTTTTACTATGCCGTCTTGCAGAATTCTTTTTTCTAAAAAGTTCATTTTTTACCTCTATGCACTTGAAGTTTGTTTGTTTATTTAATCTAAAATAGCATATTTCATGTTGACCGTCAATCAAATAAAGATGTATCATACCTTTTCATATGCCATTCTCGGGTCGTCATCTTCCTCCACATGAATTATACCGCAATATACAAAGCCGCACTTTTTCAGCAGATTTTGCATCACGTAATTGTCTCCGTGAGTATCGATTCTCAGATGTCCGCACTGCTCAAAAGCCCACCGCAGACAAAAACTTCCGATGCCCTTTACGGACCCGTCTCCTGCGATTCTGTGCACAACACCATATGGGCCGTCATCCGTCCACTTACCTTTTTCTATATTACGATAAGTGGGATCTATATCCCTTCCCTGAATAAAATAAAAAACTCCAACTACTCTGTCATCGTAAACGCATACGTAACCGTTACCGCTTTTTATATCTGCGCGCACCACATCTTCGGGCGGCCAATTTGTTGCTCCCCATTGGCGTGGGTTATCATGCTCTGCCATAAACTGCCTGGCATATTCATATATCTCCGTTATCTGGTCAAAATCCTCTTCGGCTGACCTGCGAATCTTCATCTTTTTTGAAATATTCACTTTACTTAACTCCCCTTCTATCAACAGACCGAATGATATGCATGTCTGTAAGTGTAATTATACCATGTCTAACACGCATTTGTGTACAAATGTTGTTTTATATTTAATAAAGAATCATTGTCCGCCGAAAGCTTGTTGTATACATATTTAGGGTTTTCGTATACTTTGTACCCGGTTTTGGCTCATATGCATACCTGAGGTATACCTTTTCGGCGTTTTGGTATACTTTGTATACGGATTCCTCCGATTTGTATACCGCCGCAGCTTAATATACAAAAAATCAGCATGCAAAAAGCATAAAAAAGGATGGATAAAATCCATCCTTTTAATGTTGTCTATCATGCACGAAAAAGATATATTTGCGTTTTTTGTTCAAACTTGAACTCTTACCCGATGGTTGCCTATTTCGTCATTTCATAAACAGGACGCAAGATTAAATCCAGCCTTGTACTGATATACCGCTTATAAAATTCCTTTTGAAGTTCGGAAATATACGGAACTTGGTTTATGAATAAAGCTATCTGCTCCATATCGATTCTTTCATAAATTCTCCTTACTGCCCGATTGCAGTCATCATACATAGCTCCATGAAGAAAATCATAATAGTTGATTTTATTTCCATTGAGCTTAACGGCGGAAGTTGGGAAACGATAAACCCGCAAGTTCATAGCATCCTTGTCATTTAACACTGATTGCATCACCGTATCGTCCGCCTGCGGCAGTAAACAGCTTCCGCAGTCATAAATCGGAGCGATTTCACGAATTTTTTCATGGGGATCATATAAAAATCCCCAGTTGCCGTTATGGCGGTCAAAGTTTCCAAGTAAGGCGTCTGCAACAAACATCTCCCAGAAATGTTCTTTTAAACTAATCGGGTCGACATATTGCTGTTTTTCGATTGCTTCTAAAATATCATCCAGCTCCGTTCCGCTGCCGTTGGAATCCGAATCCAAAACGGTGTTCTTAATTGAACAGAAGTCATAAAACTGCTTTACGCCTGCCGTGAAATCCAAACAGGCGCAAACAATCTTTTCCTTGCCATTCACCGTAAATCTTCCGAGCATGGTCTCCTGTGCCCTGATACCGAGAAGATTAAAAATACTGCTTGCGATATGTTCGCTGATACAGTTGTTGGTATAGGATAGCCCCGTAGGCTTTCTGTCACCGGACAGCGGGAATTTCAGCATATATTGTCTGCCTTCATATTCTACGGCGATTTTCTTGCCGTTTGCGCCGCTGTATGCACGTTCCAACAAACGCGGGCAATTCGTAAAATCTATAATGTTGGTCATATCTGTACTCCTTTTCACAAATATTTCCGACGGAGATAATCAGCATGCTCCGGTGATATAACGCCTTCGCTGATTGCCGCCATATTGATGCTGCCGTACAATTCTCCCCATAGGCAATCAAGTATAGGGGATTTAGTCTTTAGACCTTCCTTGTATGCATCCAAATCATGCTGTAGATAATTGGGCAAGCCATATTCATATATGTGTTCGCGCTCTGCCTGCCGGATTCCTTCTTCAGTCAGCAATTCCATGGACACACCGAGAGCTTTGGCTAATTTATATACTGTTTCCGCAGAACATTTTTCCAGCTTTGTTTTTCCGTTGCAAATATCGCTGAGAGTAGCGTGAGGAATACCTGCTTCTACAGCCAAACGGTATTTAGTCATATTTCTTTTTTTAAGAAGCTTATCTATTATCATACATTTCACCTTTTCACTATTTATTATATCGGTATACCGAAATAATATCAATAGGGATTTGATGTTTAAACCGTTTTGCACGCAAAAAGCTACATAAATGCCGATATTAAAAAACACCATTGAGGCCAAACTTTGAAGTTCGGACTTCAATGGTATCTTTATGTTTCAATCATTATCATTGGCAAGTTTTTTTCTTATTCTTACTATCCCATATTTTTTGTTTAACAAGCGCTGCGAATATAATCCCAAGCAATATATTAAAATATTTTGCCTTTTCAATTGTATCCATAGGCCATGCAGCATTTGTTAAGTAATACAATGGAGTGGAAAAAGTCATAATCAATAAGAATATGCAAATTACCAATAAAAGCTTTTTATTCACTTCTATTTGAGTAGGCATAAACTCATTTAAAAAAGCACCTATATATAAGCCATCCTAATATTTGAAAAGCTATTATTTCATATAAGCACTCTACCGGCATAGATAGGACATATGGAATGCCTTCAAACTATCTATTTCAACAATATCTTATTAACTGTCTTGTGTCAACGCTTTTCTTTGGCGTAATAAATTTTGATGACTCAACAGCGTCAATCAGCAGTTTAAGTTCTGCTAATTCAAAAATGCGGCTTCCTATAAAGTATTTGTTCTGTGTACTCCTAATTGTAACAATGTCATATCCCAATTCTACGAGTAACTCAATATCGCCCTTAACGGTTTTACGATCAGTAGCAATACCTTTTTCCGTAAAATATTCGCAGATTTCAGATGTGCTTAGAGGATGTTCTTCATCCATCTTTGCATAAAGTAATTTCAGCAGATTTATCAATCGTTCTTTACTGTTCATCTTTTTATACTCTTGAATTTAAATATTCCTCGAATTCTTGCTTAAACATCTTTTCACCCATAACATCCAACACCATTCCCGGTATGGCTACCAATACGCCTATTCCATAGAAGACAAGCTGCATTGGGTATTGAAACAGAGCCATGCTCTGATCCAAAACAAGGGTAGCGAGCACAATGGCACAGCCAATGGCTGCTAAAACTCCGCCTATAAAAGAATAGCGGTAGCTTTTGGTTTTCTCTGCTTTGCATTTTTGTTTGAATTCTTTTTTGGTCATCATATTTCACACCGGCTTTCATATATCCTGCCTTTTATTTGATGAAATTTAAAATGGGAATAGGGTCGTCACACTATAAATAAGTGGACGACACCCTATTCCCTTGGTTTTCCCCGTTTAAATGGGATAAGCAGATATTTGCATATCCAATTAGGCAAAGCTTTCCAAATACAAACTCGGGAATTTTAAACAAAAATCTGCCTGCCTTGGTTTATTATGGTCGTAAAGAATATCAGGATCCATAATAATTTCTTGCGTAATTTTCATTGCAACCGAACCTATACCGCCAATGGGGGCAATACCCATTAGCTCCGGCATGTTATAGACCTCTTTACCATCTTCAGTTACAATTGACCCTGTGGCAGTGTGATAAAATGCATAAGTTGGCACTTGAATAGTTTCCAAATCAACATATCCGATATTGTAAAAATAACCAGAAGTCCACGGTTCCTTAAATAAACAAAGCGGAGGCAGTAACAAATTATGGAAATCCGCTTTAAAATTAGCCATAGTCTTTTCATGTGTAATATTTCTAAAAATACATGCAACAATTTTATTTTTACAATCTGGAGTTGAGCAGATATTGAGAATCAATCCATACAGAAATAAATTTTCCCTTGGTTGGACAACAAAAACATCGCCCGCTTTCAGCTTTGGTCGTTTTCTTTGAATAAAAATAAGTTCATCCGTCATATAACCTTTTGCTTTCAATTGCGCTAATTTTTTTGCACATCGGGCGTTTGACTGTCTATGCGATCCTTCCAATACTTTTTTAGCGGATCAAATCTCATCATAATGCTCCCTCCTATTGAATTTTTATTTGTTGATCTTTTAAAAATGCTTTACCCCACGCTACAGCATCATCATAATGGGGATTATCGGGACTTATACTATTAATAATATTTCTCTTATTTAAATAGCCTCCCTCCTCAATCATAGCTTATTCAACGGCTTTTGCCTGATGGTCAGTAAGAGGCTTTTCCCCATTGTTAAAGATGTTTTCTAAATCATCAAAATGTTTTTGATTGGGATTTGACTTGCTGTTATGTTGAACTTTTCTCTTATCTAAATCTTGCCTTGTCTTTCCCACATAGGTATATTCATCACCTTCAACACCACGATAAACCGTAGCATTACTTTCACCTTTAGCTAACCACGCTTTAGTATCATTAGAGGATACTTGTTTATTTGCGCGTGCAATAGAGTCATCTATAGAAGGCTTGGGTGACTTGGGTGGATCAACGACACGCTTAAAATCATCGCCATGTTTTGTCAGGTCGCCAAGGAAATCAGCCGCTTCGTCTGTGTATCCCAACGCTTCATTGGCCATCCTGCCGCCTTTTCCTGCCGCATCACCGACTACAGGGATACATGATGCCAGCGATAAAAATGCATTGCCATAATCTCCCTCGCAGAAGTAGATTGCACCGTTAAGTGCATCGGCAACTTCACCGAAACCGGGAATAACACCTATAGCATCTAAAGTATTGTGAACGACACTTAATGCTAATTGCTTATCCAGCCTATCAAGCTCGTCACAAAGTTTCTTATACTCGAAATATGCAGCCGCACTTGTGAAAGTGACAACCTTCTTATCTCTTGCATTGTAATAGCTGAAGCTGCCCTTTTGATTGGGGCTTGTAGGCGCTTTCAGATTGTTTGGCCTTGTACGAACATTTTCCTGAACACTCGCACCACGCTCATAGCTCGCCTGCCGATCACGTATGGCAGCCGTTTGCTGATTATGGTTATCGACAGCTTTGTACGTGCCGTATAAAGCCATCCCTACCATCGCAATCCCGAAAAGAAGCCCAAATATATGACCACTGGGATCGATTAGGTTGACTGGGTTGTTGCGAGCATAGGTGTACAGATTACGACTCAGCGGATCGTTCGGTTCGCCAAGGTATGTATCCTTTGTTAAGAATCTGCCGTGTTCCGAATCGTAATATCTTGCGCGAAGGTACTGATATCCGGTAGAAGAATCGGTGTACTCAGCATTATACTGGTACGGATTATTCAGCGTACTGCTGCACTTTGTGACAACGCCGTATGCATCGTAAGTATATGATACCACATTTCGACCTGAGTTACCAGTCATACTTGAAACTGAGCCACGGCCATCATACATATAGTATGCCTTTGTACCGTTAATCGTTGCACTGTTGCGCTGATCACCGTACTCATAGACATTTGTGATGCTTTGGTTGGCGCCGTATTCCATCAACACTTGTGTGTACTGTGTATTGACGTCGTTAATATAACCTGTCAGCTCATAATTGATTGAAGCATTTTTACTTACTCCGTTGGGAATCAGCATTTCGTCTTTAATCATATCATGATCATAAGAAATGCCGCCCGAAGAGTAGTTATAGTAAATGTTTTCAGCCGTACCGCCCATATTGGAGAGGTAAGACGGATTTTTACGGTAATCCAAACGGAATATTCTATCACCGTTACCGTCATACAAAGCTGCCATGAGCAGTGTGCCGTTTTCTTTTACAGCTTTCAGACGATTCTCGTTATCATAAGTGTATTCTGTTACCTTGTCGGTATCGCTGCACTCTGATTTAACAAGATTGCCGTTTGCATCGTATGACAAAACAAAATGCTTTTGTCTGCTGTCACCTTCGCAGTTGCCAATGATGTCAACTGCCTGATTATTGCCGTTATACGAATACTCTGTTTGGCAAAGAATTTTATCGCCGCTCTTTTTCACATATGACAACCGATTGCCTGCATTGTCATATGTATAAGTGGTGATTGATGAATCTGTAAGTTCACCGTTTTTCGTGGTGCTGGTTGCAACAGAAACAAGCTGTGCACGGCTGTCGTAAGCATAAAGGTTTGATATTGGAATTATCCTTCATTATCTAATGCAAAACCTCGCTTATGTGCGTGACGAGGAACTCCGTTCCTATCGTATCCAATAAAAACGGTATTGTGATAATCTGCAGATTCATAAATCATATTTTGGTTTGCAAATGCCTGCAATACATCTTTATCCACGCCACGGGTTATTGTCAGGTATGCAAAGACTCTGCACATATTATCGTTTTTTGGTGGCAATTCAAAGGATTTCTTTTCCCTCACAACGGGGGGTGCGATGTTTTAAACGTACCGCCGCATTCACCAAGCAAGTATTCTACCTCTTCGGGATAAGATTTGTTATAGAATCTTCGGACAAAACCGATAGCATCTCCACCATCTCGTTCGTATTGGTGAAACCAAAGATTTCCTCTGACAGTGACTTTCTGTGCTCCGTCCTTCCATACAAATTCCTTTCCCGAACGCTTTACAGTTTCACCCTGTGATTCAAGCAAAGATACAATATCTGTTTGACGTGCTTGCGCTTTTTGCTCGTCTGTGAAATGAATATATGATGACATAAATACTCCTTTCCAAAAAAATTTTTAAACTTTTAAAATAGGTTGAATTTATCCTATTTGTTGTATATAATATAGATGGAGGTGTTTTAAATGAATGTAAACACAAATAATCTTGTATCTATTACGGAAGCAAATCAAAACTTTTCAAGAGTAGCAAGGCTTGTTGATGAGAACGGCGCCGCTGTCATATTAAAAAACAATGTTCCCCGTTATTTAATTGTGGATTTTGAGCAGGCAGAGCAGGAACAGCTTGCAACAAATGAAGATGTACTTTCCATATCAAAACGTCTGATTGCAAAAAATAAACAGGCCTATGAGGTACTTGCAAAATGAAAATGCTCACCAAAGAACAGATCATTTTGCTTCATCGTGAATTGATAAAAGAAATGGGCGGAGCGGACGGAATTCGTGATGAGGGACTTTTGGAATCTGCTTTAAGCGCCCCGTTTCAGAGCTTTGACGGCATAGATCCCTTTCCGTCCATACAGCAAAAAGCTGCAAAACTCGGTTTTGGTCTGATAAAGAATCATGCATTTGTTGACGGAAACAAGCGTATCGGAGTTCATACTATGCTTGTCTTTCTTGCCTTAAACGGTATCGAAATTGAATATACACAAGAGGAATTATCGGCTACTATTCTAAAAGTTGCAGCAGGAGATTATTCATTTGAAAACTTAGTTAAATGGGTTGTAGATCATCAGATTTAAATTAACGGCACAGTTATCCGCTGTGCCGTTAATTTTATCCCTGTTTAAGCCCGTGAGCTTGTTTTTTCTCGTCAATTTTTCTGTGCAATTTTCTGTCAATCGAATGCTGTTTCCCTTTTCGCTCATGTTCTAAACGGTTTTGGATTATACGGCTGATATACTGTAGAAGACGTAATGCTCCCATTACCGCCGACCAATTCCTATTGCTGTAAATACTGTGGAGAAGCTGCTTGGCGTATTGATTACCATGCTCGGCAGAAGCGGCCAGCCAGCGGATAGCTTCCGCATAGTCACGCTCAACCTCTTTTCCGTAGAGATACAGCTTTCCAAGCATATATTCTGCATAGTCATTTCCATGCTCAGCGGCGATTTCAAAGTCATATATTGCTTTCGATATATCATTGACCGTATCCTCAGTTAACCGGATTTTTCCTGCAAGGTAAGCAGCATAAGAGTTATTCTGTTCTGTTGCTTTTTCAAGATATTCTATTGCTTTTTCCAAATCCTGCGGTATTACTTCGCCTTTATATAATAACTTTCCGAGAAGATGCTGGGCAGGAGCAAAGTTTTGATCTGCCGATTCAGTAATCAGTGTTAGCGCTTTGGGAATATTCTGCAAGAGCAGGACTCCTTCGAGATAGGTTTTGCCGAGCAGATATTCCGCATGCTGATTTTCTTTCTCCACCGCTTCATTTAGCCACCGCAGAGCATAGTCCACATTTTTCGGAACTTCTTCACCCTTTAGGAATAGCTTGCCAAGAGCGTATTGTGCATACTCATGGTCTTTTTTTGCCGCTTCAATAAGGCAATCAACCGCTTTGGGGGGATTGTAGTATTCCGAATTCTTTCTAAGATACAGTTTACCGAGGCCGTAAAAGGCGTCGGGATTGTCCAGCTTAATGGCTTTCTCAAAGTATTGCTTTGCCTGCGACAGATCCACCTCTGTGCCGATGCCGTTCAAATTCATCTGCCCTAAACGATAGTACAGCTTATCATCTGCCATGTTTCGTTCGATATCAAGGAAACCTTTATATGCCTGGCGATACCATTTGTCTGATGCAGTATTATCAGGAGCAGTGCCGATACCATCCTTGCACATACGTCCAAGTTCATATGCGGCGTAGGCATTTGGCTTTTCGAAATGTTCAGCCGCCTTGCGATAGAGACAATAAGCGGTTTCATCATCCTGTTCCACACCCTGACCTCGGCGGTAAAGGCTGCCCAGAGAATAGGCGGCAAATGAATTGTCCTTTGCCACTGCTTTTCTGTACCATTTCGCCGCTTGTTCATAGTCCTGATCTACACCATAGCCAAAGGAATACAGTTTGCCGATGCGGTATTGCAAATAATCTTTCTTCTCAGCAGTTGCTTCTTCTTTCTACTCTCAGCGACTTAGGCATCGGAATAATCTTATTAAAATCCACCGTAGCTAATCCACACTCATCATTCTGAATTGCTTCAAGCATTTCACGGATTTTCTGTTCGTCACCTTTTAAGGTAATAACATTTTTCACATTATTTGGCATATTATTTTATCTCCTTTTTTTCATAAATTTCCTTTATTTTTTCTCCGATAGCAGAAATGACGGGAACGCTTACTGCGTTACCCGCCATTTTGTAAAGTCTACCGTCTTTAAGTCCGGTAGCTTGTGCTTTATAAAATTGCTCATCTGTGAAACCCTACAGACGCCAACATTCAAGAGGTGTAAGCTTGCGCACTCTGCCATAATGAACAACTCCGTGTCGATCCTGAACGGTGATTGTAAACATAGGCTCATTGGGTTCTTTGATTCTTCGACCTTGCTGCCGAACATTTTCTTTGTCCGGTGTTAAAATGGCTCTCGGCTCGGATTCTATAAAGACACCGGAATGTTCGCCCTTGTGTTTGCTTATACCGCTATCCTGTCTTGCGGTAATACAGCGTGCTGTATCTGTCAGTTTTGTATCCTCATTCATATCAATGAAAAAGTATCCTTGAGTATTTCCGGGCGTTACGGTATGCGCAATGTTATCTCCTACTCTGCCACGCCTTGAATTCAAATTCGGATAAGCAAGGTCTATGCTGTCACCGGGATGTGCTATCTGATATCCCGTTTTTGTTTTCACTTTAACGGGTATCCCGACTTCATACAGTCCGCATTTACCACCAAAACCGCCAGCACTGCTTGTCAACGTAATCCCGACTCCGCAATCTGAGTACACACGTTCTCCCTGTGTTCCGGGGATAACTTGAATAACAGGCGTTCCATTTGCTTCTGTGAAAGATAATATTTCTCCGGTACATCTGCTTCTAAGATATCCGATAATATACACTCTCTTTCGTGATTGGGGAACTCCGAAATTTTTGCTGTTAAGCACTTGCCATGCGACATCGTACCCCAATTCATCCAGCGTACCCAGGATCGTCGCAAAAGTCCTGCCTTTGTCATGCGAAAGGAGTCCGGGAACATTTTCAAGAAGCAGAAATGATGGTCTTTTAACAGCGGCAATTCGGGCGATTTCAAAAAAGAGAGTGCCTCTTGCGTCATCTTTAAATCCTTTTCGCAGTCCTGCGATTGAAAAGCTCTGACAGGGAAAACCCGCACAAATAAGGTCGATATCAGGCAGGTCTTTTGGGTTGATTTTTCTTGCATCTTCAAAATACAATTCTCCTTTCGGTTCATAAATTGCGTTGTACGCTTGATTTGCATATTTATCAATTTCACAGTGACCGACGCACTCAAATCCGCCAATAACTTCCAATCCGCTACGGAATCCGCCGATACCCGCAAACATATCAAAAAATCGGATTGACATAATCAATCCGACTCCCTTTATTTATATATTTTTTAACACACCTCACATTCTCATGGCAGGAACACTGTCCTCGTCCATATCTTGATTTTCCTCTGCCAATTCTTCTGCTGTCAATTTACGAAAATCGTCCTCTCCGGGAACAAGCCCTAAGCATCTGCCATTGTCAAAGGTACAGTGAACCGTTCCCATATCATCAACAACTCTGACCGTTCCTCTTGTGTTATCCTCAAGAGGTCTCGGATCATCACCCATGCTTAGAAGCAATATTCTTGTTCCTGATGGATAGTCCTCTTTCATACACTGTACAAATCGTTTTTTAGCTTCAAATTTGTTCATTTTTTCTTCCTTTCTTTTTTAACTTTTATTTATACTCATCATTAAAAAATTCAGTCCATACTCCAAAGCGCCGAATTGCCATCGCATTGCATATAAGGCTGAATAATCTTTTTGAAATCAATTCTGTATCTGCAAGATCACTTACCGATATGTGTTTTGTGCCAAGATATAAATCTTTCGCACAGCAATATAAAATATAGCCATTTGTATTAATACATTTAAGCTTAATTCCTTCAAAATTTATACTTTCTCCCTCTGTGTAATGCTTAACCATATGCCACAGCAGGGGATCGGCAGTAAGAAGATAGAGGGATGCCATTAATGCAAAATTACTTTTATCTCTTTTTCTGATTGTATTCATAAAAGCTGTATAATGCCTATTATCACGATAATTCATAGGTGATACCTCTCTTTCATCAAGATATTGTTTAAGGCGGATTACAAACGGCCTGTATTTAATGGATTTCGTCGTTTCAATAATTATCTCTTGATATGATGCTGCCCCACTTTGAATTCGCTCGCAGAATAAAGGCGATACTTCTTTTTGACCGAAAACAAACGTCCCATATCCTCTCGGTTGAAAATTCGGTATGCCAATCATTATTTTTTCGTAATATCTATCAACAGGATTGTCGCTAAAATACATTTACTAATATCTCCTTTTTCTGAAAATAAAAAAAGCTCTCGGTTTTGTAAATAAAAACAAAACTGAGAGCAGGTAAAGTCTTTGTCAGCCATTATGAGAATTTATTTTATTGCGATAAAATTGGGTTATAATTCATATCTTCACACTCAATGATATTCGTAAGGTATTTTGGGTCTACAATAACTTCTGATTCGCCACGGTCTTTAAAAAGGGCATATATATATTTTTTATCAATTTGTGCTTCATAAATTACACCGTCCTCATCAAACCGATGCGCAAACCATTTAGCAACCTCTTGGTCTAATGTCCAAGAAAGAGCCTTGATATTTTTAGAGTTGTATGAAGTAACTCCCCGATAAACAGTCACCTTATCATCAAGTGTTTTGAATTCTTCATACTCATCTTCGTCCATAAGCACAGCAGGATTGGCAGACTTAAACATCAAAATTAAATCTCCCTTATTCACTACAGAATCATTATGCGGCGCCTCACACATAACCCATGCGGTTGCAAGTATTGAGGAAAAGTCTTCTGCTGACAAATATGGCATAGCATATTTGAGAAAAACCAACCCGTATGATTTGTTTAACATCATATATATCAAATATGGGTTTTTAATTTTATCAATTTCCCTACTAATTGCTTCCTGTCATATTTGCAGATTTTCTTGATTTTTTGTAATATCTATCATGTTGAAATCTTTCATACCATCTTTCGGTAACATTACTATACCGCAAGAAGTAAAAGGATGCTGCACAATCATTGGAGAATAGTCCGTCTTATGGACATCACTCATGAGCATCATTTTTGCAATCAATCGTACCTGTTTGATATCTGTTTTTCTGTCCATTAGTTTTTCCTTTCTTATTTTTAAGCAAATAAAAAACACATGGATTTTTCCATGTGTTTTGCTTTTACTTCGTTATGTTTTAGTTCACGTCTCTCCACAAAGGGAAAACGCCTATTTTATATCTATGAAACATTACCTTCAAAAACCACCCTATAAAACGGCGAAAACCCCGATAAAATCGGGGTTTTCACGGGCAATATCTTTTTTATTGCTCAATCTTGGTGGAGATGGCGAGAGTCGAACTCGCGTCCGAAAGCATTTCCGCAGAACTTTCTCCGAGCGCAGTCAATGATTTGTTGTTTTGCCTCGGCAAGCGTTCATTGACAAACTCAAGCCTCGGCTATCCCGTTGTTCCCTCGTGCTGCCGGGCTTTCGCACGAAGTTTTCCTGTATAGTCGACGCCGGAAAATGAGCCTACAGGTAAACTCAAACCGACGCGCGGTGCTGAACTAAGCAGCTAATGCGAAATTGTTGTTATTTTTAGCGTTTATATTTAACGTGCCTTTTTTAGGTAGACCGGCAAACTACCGCTCGCTTATTCTGTTTCTACACCCCCGTCGAAACCTTTACACCCCCATATGTTTTTCTCACTTCATTCTATAATATTTATCGATATTTCGCAACATGAAAAAATGTGAAACTTGCAAATCAACAAAATACCCTTGCAGCAAGTGCCCTATTCCGTCTACCGCATCTTCATTCTTCTGTCCATGTCCCTTGCGGCATCACGCTTTGCTATGGTTTCACGCTTATCGTAATTTTTCTTTCCTCTTGCAACGGCAATTTGAATTTTAGCCAAACCGTCCTCATTTATATACATGGTCAGAGGCACCAGAGTCAGCCCTTTCAAGGTAGTATATCCTATGAGCTTCCTGATTTCCTGCTTATGTAATAGAAGCTTGCGGGGTCTTAGGGAATCGACGTTAAATCTGTTTCCCTGTTCATAAGGGCTTATATTCATGCCGTATATGATAACTTCGCCTTTTTCTATCTTTGCATAGCTCTCCTTGATGCTGACTTTTCCCTGTCTTACGGATTTGATTTCCGTTCCGGTCAGCACTATGCCCGCCTCATAAGTTTCCTCTATAAAATAATCATGTCTGGCTTTTTTATTATTTGCAACAAGCTTGCGCTCTTTTTTCGCCATAGTTTTTCTCCTGATTTAAAGTTGCGGCATGTCAAAACATAACCGCTTTGCCTAAAATATCGTCTCTGGATATTTCCATATCTTCCTTCTGAGTCATATTGGCGCCGCATGACAATACAACGCTCTCCTCACTGACCTTGCTCACCTTTCTGAGCAAAATTCCGTTTTCCCCGCCGACGGTATAATACGGCGATTCAAAGGCTACTATGTCTCCCTCATGTATATCGCTGTCCTTTGTCAGAAGATACACCAAGACCTTTTGTCCCGGCTCGATGTCGGGCAGCATTGCGCTGCTTTGTTCTTCCACCGTCATAAAGGCACAGTGAACCGTCACCGCAAGACATATGCCTGCCAAGGCTGCAACCAGTGACAAGAAAAATTTTTTCATTACGTTACCCGTCAAGCCTTGGGGATTTATATTAACTGAATACTTTGATACTGTCAAGAGGAAGTATTCTAAGCACTACCTTCCCAACTATAGCATCCTGGCTGACCTGCCCTACTTCAGGCGAACGGCTGTCCTGGCTTACGCGTCTGTTATCGCCCATAACGAATACTTTACCTTCTTCGACCGTTATTTCTTCCATTTCTCCCGACATGGCCTGTTCGGCAACATAGGCCTCCTGTATGACTTCTCCGTTCCTTATAACATATCCGTCCGATATTTCAATGGTGTCTCCGGGCAAGCCGATAACCCTCTTGATGAGATTCTTTTCTCTTCCGTTGGCGTCAAGCAGAGAAGACTTGAATATTATCACATCTTCATGTTCAACTTCTCCGAAGAGCTTGTATGCCTGTTTGCTGACTATAACATAATCATTGGCATAAAAGTTAGGCTGCATTGACTCCTGCTGTATGACTATAGGTTTAAAAAATACCAGGATAAGTCCTGCTATCACGAGGGCTATTACAATATCTCTAATCCATCCAAAGGCTTCTTTCATTATATTTTCTCCACAAGTTAATTTTAGCCAAATATATCTTCTTTTATTCTCTCAAAGCGCTCCGGCAGCCGGCTCGTAAATTCTCTGCCTTGCAGACAGGCCAAAACGCCGCCTTCTTTACATTCTGCAAATATCAGTTTATTAGCATGCAGCAGCTGAGTAGAAAGGTTATATTTGTTCTTCATAAAATCATTGACAGCCTTGCTGCCATATTTAACGTCTCCTATGAGGGGATACCCTGCCGATGCAAGCTGCAAACGTATCTGATGCGTTCTCCCCGTTCTTATTTTGACCTGGGCCAGCGTATACGTTCTGCCGCCGGTTTTGCCATGAGCCATGGGAAAAACTTCCGTTTCCATGGACTTGCCCTTTTCTTCCGACTGAGATATACGTGAGATGTTTCTTCTGTCATCTTTTATCATATCATCTCTGAGATACAGGTTTTCTTTGATGTTTCCCGATACTATAGTCATATATATCTTTTCTATGGCATCTCTTTCCCTTATCATCTCATTAAGTTCCTGAAGGGCCGGCGCCGTCTTGCCAAAGATTACAAGGCCCGTTGTGTTTCGGTCAAGCCTGTTGGCAGGGGACGGAGTAAAGGTCTTTTCTGTCCTCGGGTCATATTCGCCCTTCAATATCAGATAATCGGTTACCTGATTGGCAAGATGATTTTTTCGCTCACGTCCGTCGCCGTGAGTCAAAAGTCCAAAGGGCTTATCCGCAATAAGCACATTCTCATCCTCATAAATAACAGAAAACTGCTTTTTTACACTCACTCGCCTTATATCTCGCTGTAAGCTTTCAGCTTCTTCCTGTGACATATATATGGTAAGCTCATCGCCTGCCGCAAGCACGGTTTCCGGATTTTTTCTCTTGCCGTTGACCTTTACGTCTTTTCTTATTAGTTTATATATATGGCTCAGCGAGGCTTTTACAAAATATTTTTTCAAAAAACGGTCAAGCCGTTGATTGCCTTGGTTTTCCCCTATCGTAATTTTTATCATATCACATATTATACACCAAAACACCTTGAGAAAAAAGTGGTAATCTGTTAAAATGTATATGTTAAACACCGGGAGGAGATTATGAAAAAATTCAAAGACTTTTTATATGATAAAAACGATATAATAATCGCACTTTTAATTTTAGTTGCCGCAACGCTTATCATAATATGGCGTATGGAGGCTATCATGGAATATCCTAAAGAGATTATTGGCACGGATGATTCAAACGTCCAAGAACCTGTCCAAACACCTGACGATGACAGCCAGACCGACGAACCCGGTGACGACAACAACGACGGTGACAACGGCGACGCAAACACAGATTCCGACGCTGGCAGCGGCTCGTTGTGGGAAAATGACGTGTTGTCCAGAAGCGTAGAAGTAACAATCAAAGGTGACAGTGCTTCTTCTGCCATTCAGTGCCTCGTAGATGCCGAGCTGTTCAAAGATTATGCGGAATATCAGTCCACCTGCACCGCACTGGGCCTTGATCATCAGAAAGTAAGCGCAGGCACCTTTACCTTTGAAAAAGGCTGGTCCAAATCGGATATAGCAAAAGCCGTAAACTGGAGTTAAACCGATATGTTGCTCCCGAGAATTCAGAACGTTTAAAATGATTCTCGGGAGTTTTATATTTGGCTCTATGTAAAATGTTGGGGTGGGCGAAAGTAAATTGCCTATCTCAGCATTTTTCTTGCTAAGACCGAAACTACAGCGTTGGCTTTTTGCAAGGAAATCGCTCAAACAGCCAACACAGCCACGTCGCACCATCGAGTGAGTAGGTATTATGCAAACCTATGTTGGCTGATTCTGGACTTTTTCAATATTCAGCCAACGTTTGATATTGCCCCTTTTTTCGCACACCCCAACATTTATTATAGAGCCTTTTATTTCTTATCACACCCTCAACAGTATAGCAGTACGGCTAACAGCAGTTACCCTCTTTTATTTATTGAGAAGCTCTATTACCCTTTGAAGGCGGGCTTTCTGCTTTGAATCCATCATAGGCGCAATATTTCTTAAAATTGCCATCTGCTTATCATAAGTTACATTATTGGCACGAAGCTGCTCCTTTATCTTCAAAATATCCCTTTCAAGTTCTGCATCGCTCTTTGCTGCAAGGCGGTCTAAAGCCTGTTTCCCTACATTATTTCCACCCGAAAGCCCAAGCTGTCCGGCAATTTCTCCAATCATTTTTTCGTTAAGCTCCATGGCAAAACCTCCTGTTTCTACTTTCTCATATAATCTATGCACGACAGCTCCGAAAATTTCATAGTATGAACTGTAAACAGGAGGTATACATATGGCTAAAAATACCCAAGTATTTGGAATGGCTGCAATCCTTTTAATCATAGCTGCCAGAGGCCAAGGCTCTCAAGGCCCTCTGCGTCCGGGCGGCGAACTGCTCAAAACCCTCGAAATAGGCAGCTTGCTTAACGATTTTCATAAAATGACCGACATAATGAACCGTGTAGACAATTTGGGTCAAATGGCCCTTCATCCGCCTGACCCGCCTAAACTTCCGCCTCCCGATGAACTTTTCAGCAAGGCCATGCCCGATTTAAACAACATAGTTGAAAATATGGCTCCTCTTATGGCAGCTTTCGGCCTAAATCCAAGCGATTAAAAAAATGATGTCTTTTAATCTCCCTTTTATTGTTGTATAATAAAGTTTAATAGAATCCATTGAGAAAAATGGGAGGTTAACAATGGCGTTAGTAACTACAAAAAAAATGTTCGAAAAGGCATTGAAATCCGATTATGCTATCGGCGCTTTCAATGTAAATAATATGGAGATTATTCAGGGAATAGTGGATGCCGCAAAGGAAGAAGAGTCTGCCCTGATACTTCAGGTTTCCGCAGGAGCCCGCAAATACGCAAAGCCCGCATATCTGCTCAAACTGGTGGAAGCAGCTATCGAAGACACGGGTCTTGACATCGCTCTTCACCTTGACCACGGCGAGGATTTTGACATATGCAAAAAATGCGTTGATGACGGCTTCACTTCCGTTATGATTGACGGCTCAAAACATCCCTTCGAAGAAAACATCAGACTTACCAAGGAGGTTGTCGATTACGCCCATGCCCATGGCGTCGTAGTAGAAGCGGAGCTTGGCAAGCTTGCCGGAGTCGAAGATAATATCAAGGTTGACGCACGTTCCGCAACCTTCACCGTTCCGGAAGAAGCTGCCGAATTTGTGGAAAAGACGGGAGTGGACTCGCTGGCCATAGCCATAGGAACAAGCCACGGCGCATACAAGTTCAAGGGAGAACCTTATCTCGATTTTGAAAGACTCAAGACCATTCATAATTTGATTCCGGACACACCTCTTGTACTCCACGGAGCTTCCACGGTCTTAAGAGAGTTTGTAGACAAGTGCAACCAATACGGCGGCAACATTCCGGGAGCTCAGGGCGTTCCCGAAGAGATGATTCGGGAAGCAACCAAATACGGTATCTGCAAAGTAAACATCGATACCGATTTGAGACTTGCTTTGACGGCTGAAGTCCGGAAGTTCCTTATCGAAAATCCGGCAGAGTTCGACCCTCGCAAATACCTTGGCCCGGGCAGAGATGCAATCAAGGCAATGGTTCAGCATAAGATTAAAGATGTGCTCAACTGTTCAGGTTCCATGTAAAAAAGCAATATCAAAAACAAAAGGACGAAGTATTTATCCCCCGGCTACTTCGTCCTTTTTAGGAGCACTGCAACTTTATAATTTGCATCTTTCACAAGTATGCTATTTAAAAACCATGTAAAAGAGTACCAAAAACAGCAATAGATTGACAATATCTGTTTTTCGTATCTTTCCATCACGTTTTACTCTTCGCAGCAGAAATAACATAGATACAACAAAACATCCTATAACAATATATCTGCTGATAACATGCAGCATTTCATCACTAACCCCTAACGCTGTTGCGCCTATAAACAAGGCAATGACGGTAATGAAAACCAAAACGATAATAAAGGCTTCTTTGTTGTTCTTGTTTTTCCTTGCCATAAAATAAACCTCCAAACCGGCTGATTCTATCTTGTCTCAGTTTAGATGTTTTCACAATCTTTGGAATTCTTTCCTTAAAATCAAGAATGAAATGGTTGATCCTTACAATGCTGCAATCGGACCCATTTCTGACCGGATTCCTCTCAGCTGACTTATCTGTCCTTTAAAGATCTCTGTCACTTCAGGCAATTTGCATAAATCCATCGGCTTAACCAATGACGGCTCCGCATTCTTGGCAACCGCTCCTGATTCGCTGAGGGCATAGTACACAAATTGGGAGCAGAAAAACTTTCCTTTTCTTTCGTACTTTCTGTTGAAGTGACACATAGGCAATCCCATTATGCTGTACTTATATTTATCTTTGTTACATTCCATATTATTCAGAAGTTTCTCAAGCTTCTTGTACGTTCTCCTGTTCACCGTCAGTTCATACACTGCACAGTCCATGTTGTCGGAGTCTCCCATAATGCCTGCATATACGCTTTCTCTTACAAAGCCTGCAGGCAGAATAGCCCGCTTATACTTCCTTGAAAATGTATATAAATCATCAAAGTTGCCGTTTAAGGAAATAGCTGCATGAGTATATTCGCTTCTCGTCGCCATATATACTATCCGTGAACAAATAGTGGTACTTTTAGTCAATAATATATAAATGCTCTTCATCTCGCGTACCTCTTGTTATAACCACTATAGCTTTTATGGTTCAATTATATCATATATACGGCAAAATGTCTTAACAAAATTTTAACCGGTTAGTATTATTTTGCTGCATGTTCGGAAAGAAGCTCATTTTTCACATCCCAAAGTTTTTGAGACAGGTCCACATAATAAGTCTGAGGGTTCTCAAAACGCAATGTTTCATCCCACAGGGTATCTATCTGCTTCATGCAATAATCTCTTATTTCATCCACAGACGGACTTTCATATATGCATTTGCCCTTATCAAAGAGCTGAACTCTCAAGTTGCGAACATAATAATTTCTTATCTTTGTACGCTTCCATACGGCATTAGGGTCAAAGATTTCGTATTCGTCGATTTCCGGTACGGTTTCATCGGCTACGGTGATAACATCTCCACGAGCCTTGCCGCTGTCCTTATCATACAATCTGAATACATGCTTAAATCCCGGATTGGTTATCTTTTCCACGTTTTCCGAAATTTTTATCTTAGGAATCAGCTTTCCTTCCGTCTCAAGAGCCACAAGCTTATAAACTCCGCCAAACACAGGCTCGGACTTGGCCGTAATGAGTCTCTCGCCTACTCCGAAGGAATCTATACATGCTCCTTCAAGAATTACATCCCTTATAATGTATTCATCAAGCGAATTGGAAACAACAATCTGGCAGTCGTATAATCCTGCCGCATCAAGCATTTCACGGGACTTCTTGGTCAGGTATGTCACGTCACCCGAGTCAATTCTTATTCCCATTTTTTGCGGCTTCATCTCTTTAAATACCTTTATGGCTGCCGGTACTCCGGATTTGAGTACGTTGTATGTATCAACCAGAAGGACGCAATTGTCGGGATAAATTTCCGCATATTTCTTAAATGCCGAATATTCGTCGGGATACATCTGTACCCAGCTGTGAGCCATGGTTCCGAGAGCCTTTATGCCATGGTCTCTGTCTGCAATGGCGCATGCGGTTCCCGTGCAGCCGCCTATATAAGCAGCCCGGGCGCCGTAAATGGCTGCATCCGCTCCGTGGGCTCTGCGTGTACCGAATTCCATTACGCCTCTGCCCTTTGCAGCCCTTACAATGCGGTTAGCCTTGGTTGCAATCAGGCTCTGATGATTTATGGTGAGCAGAATCATGGTTTCTACAAACTGCGCCTGCATAACCGGTCCTCTTACCGTAACTATAGGTTCATGAGGGAATATAGGCGTGCCCTCCGGTACTGCCCAAACATCGCAAGTAAACTCGAAATTTCTTAAATATTCCAGAAAGTCCTCGCAGAACATATCCTTGCTTCTTAAAAATTCTATATCCTCGTCTGTGAATTTGAGATTTTTAAGATAGTCAATCATTTGTTCTACTCCGGCCATAATCGCATAGCCGCCCTCATCGGGAACTCGTCTGAAGAACATGTCAAAGTAAGCGATGTTATCTGCCATGCCTGTCTCAAAATAGCCGTTGGCCATGGTGAGTTCATAAAAATCTGTCAGCATGGTCAGATTGATTTTGTTTTCCATTTTGGATTTCCTCCGTCGTCTTAATTATAGAAGCTTTTTAAGGAACTGTCCTGTGTAAGAATCCTTGCATTCTGCCACTTCCTCCGGGCTTCCTGTCGTTACAATAGTGCCGCCTCTGTCTCCGCCGTCCGGGCCGAGGTCGATAATATGGTCGGCTCTCTTGATAACATCTAAGTTGTGTTCTATGACTACTACCGTGTTTCCTGCATCCACAAGCTTGTCCAGTACCGATATGAGTTTGTCAACATCGGCAAAGTGCAGGCCCGTTGTCGGTTCATCCAATATATATAAGGTTTTTCCCGTGCTGCGTTTGGAAAGCTCCGTAGCCAGTTTTACTCTCTGGGCTTCGCCGCCGGAGAGCTGTGTAGAAGGCTGTCCCAGTTTAATATATCCAAGACCTACCTCTTCCAATGTCTTGAGCGGTCTTGCAATAGTGGGAAGGTTCTTAAAGAATTCTACCGCTTCCGTAACACTCATGTCAAGTACATCGAATATACTTTTCCCTTTATATTTAACTTCAAGGGTCTCCCGGTTATATCTGCGTCCCTTGCAAACCTCGCAGGGAACGTATACGTCCGGCAGAAAATGCATCTCTATCTTTATTATACCATCTCCGCTGCATGCTTCGCAACGGCCGCCTTTTACATTAAAACTGAATCTGCCTTTTCCGTATCCTCTCATTTTAGCTTCCGGCAATCCCGAGAACAAATCTCTTATGGCGGTAAACATGCCTGTATAGGTTGCCGGGTTTGAACGTGGAGTCCTTCCTATAGGCGACTGATCTATGTCGATAACTTTGTCGATATTTTCAATTCCTGTTATTTCATCGTGGTCCCCCGGTTCTTCCAAAGTCCTGTTGGTGATTTTGGATACCCCCTTATACAGAATTTCATTTATTAAGCTGCTCTTTCCGGAACCGGATACTCCCGTTACGCAAATAAGTTTGCCTAAAGGAAATTCGACATCTATATTCTTGAGGTTGTTTTGCCTTGCCCCTTTGATTGTAAGTGATTTTCCGTTGCCGCTGCGCCGTGTCTTCGGAACTTCTATCTTTTTCTTTCCCGATAAATACTGCCCTGTTACGGATTCGGCGCAGGCTTTAATATCCTCTACGGTGCCCTGTGCCACCAGCATTCCGCCGTTTATACCGGCACCCGGCCCTATATCAACTATGTGGTCTGCCACATACATGGTATCTTCATCGTGTTCAACCACTATCAGCGTATTGCCTACATCCGTAAGATGTCTCAACGTTGCCAGGAGTTTCTCGTTATCCTTCTGGTGAAGGCCTATGCTCGGTTCATCCAAAATGTACAATACGCCTACCAGTCCCGAACCTATCTGGGTCGCCAGCCTTATTCGCTGGGATTCTCCGCCGGAAAGGGTTCCTGCCGCCCTGCTCAAGGTAAGGTAATCAAGTCCGACATCTATCAAAAACTTTAGTCTCGCTTTTATTTCTTTAAGCACCTGATAAGCTATCTTTTGCTCACGTTCCGTAAGTTCCAGCCCTTCTACAAAGTTCAGAGCATCTCTTACGGACATGTCCGAAAAATCCGCAATGTTCTTATCTCCTACCGTTACAGCCAAGACTTCGGGCTTGAAGCGTTTGCCGTGGCATTCCGGGCACACATCCACGGTCATGTATTCGGCCATTTTGTTTTTAAAATATTCCGAAGACGTTTCTCTGTAACGCCTTTCAATATTATTTACAACCCCTTCAAAAGGCCTGTCCTGAAGAGTTTTGCTGCCTGTATTGTTGCTTACATAATAATAGCGGAGATGTCTGTCCCCTGTGCCGTATAAGAGCTCCTGCCGGAACTTTTTAGGAAGTTCTTTGAGGGGCTTATTTATATCCACGCCGTGGTCTTCTGCAAGGGCGTTTACCTGCTGCCTGTAAAATCCGCTGAATTCCATGGAGCCGAATACCGTCGCCAGAGCGCCCTCGGGTATGCTCAGCTCTTCCTTTACTATCTTATCGGGATTTAATTTTTGAGTGAATCCTATTCCGCTGCAAGCGGGACATGCGCCGAAAGGAGCGTTAAAAGAGAACATTCTCGGTTCCAGTTCTTCTATGCTCACTCCGTGGTCGGGACATGCAAGCTTACTGCTGAATGTCTTTTCATAATGCCAGTCATAAAAATCCCCGACTACATTGACAAGGCCGTCTCCGTGAGCCATAGCCAGCTCGCATCCCTCTGCGATTCTGCTTTCCTGCCCCGGTTTTACGACTATTCTGTCCACAACTATTTCTATGGTGTGCTTGAAAGTCTTTTCCAGCTTTATCTCATCTTCATTTATCAGTTTTATTTCACCGTCGATTTTAACGCGGCTGAAGCCTTCCTTTCTTATCCTCTCAAGGATTTTTTCGTGCTCCCCTTTGCGTGCCCGCACAACCGGAGCCAGAATAAGGAGCTTGGTTCCTTCCGGAAATTCCATAATGGTGTCCACCATTTGATCCACCGACTGACTGGTTATGAGTTTTCCGCATACGGGGCAGTGAGGTCTTCCGATTCTTGCATAAAGCAATCTCAGATAATCATGAATTTCAGTCACCGTACCCACTGTGGAACGCGGATTTTTGTTGGTGGTCTTCTGGTCTATGGAAATGGCGGGTGAAAGACCTTCTATATATTCCACGTCCGGTTTTTCCATTTGGCCCAAAAACTGGCGCGCATAGGAAGACAGGCTTTCCATGTATCTGCGCTGTCCCTCCGCATAAATGGTATCAAAGGCAAGAGAAGATTTGCCCGAACCCGACAGTCCCGTAAGAACCACAAACTTATCTCTCGGTATGGTTACCGATATATTTTTCAAATTATTTTCATTGGCACCTTTAATAACGATGTCCTTTGCCATTGCTTGTCCTCCCTTTAAAGCAGCCGAAACAAACCTTTCTACAGCTTCGTCTTATATTCGAAAATCCTGTCACGCAGCCCCGCAGCCCTTTCAAACTGCAAATCCTTGGCTGCCTGCTTCATTTCCGCTTCCATCTTTTTGATATATTCGCTCAGTTCCTTCTTGGTCATTTCGCTGGCCGATTTTCCTCTGTAGCTTCCTTCATCCTCCGCCACATGGGTCGCCTCTATAACCGAACGTATGGACTTCTTGACTGATTGAGGCGTAATTCCGTGAACTTGATTATACTCGCTCTGGATTTTCCTTCTTCTTTCAGTCTCGCCGATTGCGGATGCCATAGCCTTGCTTATGCCGTCCGCATACATTATAACCTTTCCGTCAGCATTTCTCGCTGCTCTTCCTATGGTCTGTATCAGAGAAGTCTCTGTTCTCAGGAAACCTTCTTTATCCGCATCCAAAATTGCCACCAGAGAAACCTCAGGTATATCCAGACCCTCTCTCAGCAGGTTAATACCTACGAGCACGTCAAACACGCCCATGCGCAGGTCCCTTATGATTTCCATTCTTTCAAGGGTATCTACCTCGGAGTGAAGGTATCTCACTTTTATGTTTACCCCTTTAAGGTAATCCGTCAAACTCTCAGCCATTTTTTTGGTAAGAGTTGTTACGAAAACTCTTTCGCCCCTGTCGGTTACTTTCCTTATCTCTCCTATGAGATGGTCTATCTGCCCTTCAGTAGGGTAAATCTCGATAGGCGGGTCAAGAAGCCCCGTCGGCCTTATTATCTGTTCTGCGCTGATTCCTCCGGCCTGCTCTCTCTCATAAGGCGCCGGCGTTGCGCTTACGAACATTATCTGATTTACAAGCTTGTTGAATTCGTCGAATTTCAGCGGCCTGTTGTCCAGAGCCGAAGGAAGCCGGAAGCCGTATTCCACCAAGGATGACTTTCTTGAGCGGTCTCCCTCGTACATGGCTCTAAGCTGAGGCAGCATTACATGGGACTCGTCAATCATAATGATAAAATCTTCCGGGAAGTAGTCTATAAGGGTATACGGTCTCGTTCCCGGTTCCAGCCCGTTAAGGTGCCTCGAGTAGTTTTCTATGCCTTTGCACACGCCTATTTCTCTGAGCATTTCAAGGTCGTATCTCGTCCTCTGTTCTATACGCTGCGCTTCAAGTAGTTTGCCTCTGTCCTTAAACCACTGCACTCTTTCGGTAAGTTCTTCATCTATGGTTCTCAGCGCTCTTTCCATATTTTCCGGCGAAGTAACGTAATGAGATGCCGGAAATATGGCTATATGGTCCCTCGTTCCCGTTATTTCTCCCGTCACCGGGTTCATCTCTTTAATAGATTCCACTTCATCGCCGAAAAGCTCTACCCTTACGGCAGACTCGGCGCCTGCCGGGTATATATCTATGGTCTCTCCCCGCACTCTGAAAGTTCCTCTTTCAAAGGACAGGTCGTTTCTCGTATATTGAATGTCCACCAGCCTTCGCAGAATATCCCTGCGGCTTTTTTCCATTCCGGGACGCAGTGAAAGCATCTGGTTTTCATAATCGAAAGGACTTCCCAAGCCGTATATGCACGATACGCTGGCCACGATTATTACATCTCGCCTTTCGGCCAATGCGGCTGTGGCGGAGTGGCGAAGCTTGTCTATTTCATCGTTTATCTGCGAATCTTTTTCGATGTATGTGTCCGTTGAAGGCACATATGCTTCGGGCTGATAATAGTCATAATATGATACAAAATATTCTACCGCGTTCTCCGGGAAGAACTCCTTGAATTCACCGTGGAGCTGCGCCGCCAGCGTCTTGTTGTGGCTGATTATGAGGGTAGGCCTGTTTAACCGCTCGATAACATTAGCCATTGTAAATGTCTTGCCCGAACCTGTAACTCCCAGCAATGTCTGAGCCTTTTTGCCTGCTTTAAAACCTTCAACCAGTTTTTCTATGGCCTGAGGCTGATCGCCTGTGGGCTTGTATTCTGCGTGTAATACAAATTTATCCATAATTTCCTTTCTTTTATCCCGTCTGCCTCCCGGGCTGCTCCCCGCAATGGGAGGCGAGTTATTTTAATTCCCTGCAAATCGAGCAATGAGGCGTGAAGTCATCTGCTCCCGAGGAGAAACAAAAGACTTGTAATATTTCATCATATCAACTCTGCCTTTTCAATAGGTTATAAGTCATTACAAGAAATTTGTTCTTGCGAGGGGCAGCTATGAATTCCGCCGAAATTGTGAAAATTTGCAGCAGGAATTAAAATCTGTCCGAGCCCCCCGAACTGTGTGCTCCGAGGGAGGCGAGTTATTTTAATTCCCTGCAAATCGAGCAATGAGGCGTGAAGTCATCTGCTCCCGAGGAGAAACAAAGGACTTGTAATGACTTATTATACCACAGCCTTTTTCAATATTCAAACAAATGTTCTCATCATCTGCAAATTCCGCTGCAAAAAAGTTCGGGGCATTATCTGCCCCGATGCTTTTCCTTTTTCTTTTGCTGCTTCAGTTGAAACCGTCTCTGCTTTTCAGCTTCCTTTTCCCTTCTGGAAAGCGCTTTCCTTTCAACTTTCATCTGCTCATGCTGCAATTTCAGCGCCTGCTGCGATTTTGTGCCGACGCCTCTATCCCCCAACAGCCTCTTTACTTCACGCTGCACACGCTTGGGATTTTTACTTTTTTCCTTTATAACAGATTCTACAGCAGGGCTGAACTCCAACTCATCATAGTGACTCAATACGAAAGAATAAATTTCTTTCTCCCGAGGCTCGACGCCGAAAGTAATCTTTGCCGCTGAGATTTTACCTTTTTCCATACGCTCAAACACGCCTACCCAAAAAGGCGAATCAAAATACACCGTGAGTTTTCCTGTTACTTTACCCATGACATTCCCTCCTTTGTTTGTCATCTGGCAAAGAACGGACAACCCGGAGGGGCAGGTTACTTACCTCGCAAAAATACGAGACGGCCGGGCTACCTACCGGCTCTAATGCATAAATGCACGTTGCGTTTTTATCTTTGCTGCCTATACGGCGATGCTCTGTATAAAATTATTTTATCATTTTCTCATAATGTTGTCCACTTTTCCCTTTCCCCTCAAATCAGCCAACATTTCTTCCATTAAATGTAATTTTTCACGGGAATTTTATGGCTTTGTTGGCATTTTGAGCTCCTCTCTGCAAATTGGACAACAAAAAAGCCGAAAGTGTTGTCCAAATTCGTTGATACTTAAAAAAGTGACAACATGGACCCATTTCGGCAAGGAAAATCTATTCGGCAATAAAGCCCTTTAACATTTGTAAGGATTGAGCGGTGAGAGTCTGCAAAGCTCACCGCCCCTAAGGATGAAAAAATTTCACTAAATATCGCAATCATTCCTTCATTTTCCATAAAGGGGGAATACCCGTTTCAGAATAAAAAAGACGCCCGGTTTGAGGCGTCAATAACATACACAGATACTTTTAAGTATGAACCTTTCCATGCGCTTGCATACAGGATTTTATACTTAAAACCTTTAACCATCGTCCCACCTCAGAAGACTTGATTTAAGCACTTGGCAGGTCTACCGACTTAATCCTTCTCTACTTGGATGCCTTCCCAAAGTTACGTCCTAACATTACACTCCAGTGACTTGTGATTTAACACGAATCCGTTCAAAGATAATACGGTTGCTGAGACACAGCGCCTGATTCTCACAGGCTTCCGAGATGCCATGGCTTTGCTATATTCAGTTACACATACATTATATCATTTTACTCTTGCATGTCAACGTTAAAAAACATATCTTGGTGTATTTTCCGTAAAACATATGCAAAATTCCGACTTGCTAACTTTTCACGGCGGAACCCCAAAATTGGATTGAAAAAAATACAAAAAAATATTGTATACACGGTGTTGACAACGCCAATTCTAAGTGTTAAATTGAGAGTATAAGAGACTTTGTTTTATCTATAACAAAACCATATTCTAAGTTAAAGAGAAGAGGAGATTAACTATCATGGCAAAGATCGTTGAGCAATACATCGAGATTGCAAAGAAAAGAAATCCCGGTGAACCTGAATTTCACCAGACTGTAGAAGAAGTTCTTACTTCAATCGAACCGGTTCTTGAAGCTCACCCTGAATATGTTGAGTCAGGACTGGTTGAAAGACTTATCGAACCTGAAAGAGGCGTAAGCTTCAGAGTTGTTTGGGTTGACGACAACGGTAAGGTACAGGTAAACAGAGGATACAGATATGAATTCAACAGTGCTATAGGACCTTATAAGGGTGGTCTTAGATTTGCACCTAATGTATACCCTGGAATCATCAAATTCCTCGGATTTGAACAGATTTTCAAGAACAGCCTTACCGGACTGCCAATCGGAGGCGGCAAGGGCGGCGCTGACTTTGATCCTAACGGAAAATCAGATGCAGAAATTATGAGATTCTGCCAGGCTTTCATGACTGAATTATATAGACATATCGGACCTTCAACTGACGTCCCTGCAGGAGACCTCGGTGTAGGTGCAAGAGAAATCGGTTACTTATTCGGACAGTACAAGAGAATCGTAAACAGATACGAAGGCGTTCTGACAGGTAAGGGTCTTGCTTACGGCGGACTTGCAGGAAGAACCGAAGCAACAGGTTACGGAATCGTATTCTTCGCAAGAGAGATGCTGAAACACTGCGGTGAAGACTTAAAGGGCAAGAACGTTGCAGTATCAGGTTTCGGTAACGTAACTTGGGGTACCGTTCAGAAATTAAACGAATTAGGCGCTAAGGTTATCACCATTTCAGGTCCGGACGGATACATCTATGATGAAGACGGCGTTTCCGGAGATAAGGTTGATTATCTTCTTGAACTGAGAGGTTCCGGAAAGAACATCTGCTCACCTTACGCTGAAAAATATCCTAACGCTAAGTTCTTTGCAGGCAAGAAACCTTGGGAAGTTAAGGCTGACCTTTATATCCCTTGCGCTACTCAGAACGAAATCCATATCGAAGATGCTAAGGCTATGGTTGCCAACGGATGTAAGTTCCTCTGCGAAGGCGCTAACATGCCTACAACCAACGATGCTCTTAAATACCTCATGGATAACGGCGTCGTTGTCGGACCTTCAAAAGCTGCAAACGCAGGCGGCGTAGCTTGCTCATGCATCGAAATGGGTCAGAATGCAGGTCACACCGTATTCTCACCTGCACAGGTTTACGAACAGCTCGAAACCATTATGGTTAACATCCACAAGCACGCTGCAGAAGCAAGTGAAAAATACGGCTTAGGCTACAACTTGGTAGCAGGAGCCAACATCGCAGGCTTCGAAAAAGTTGCAGAAGCTATGATGGCTCAGGGTTTGGTATAATCCATATAGATTGTATATAACAAAAAGGCTTTGCTTAAGTACCGGCAAAGCCTTTTTATTTGCTCTGTTTACTGCATTTTCAGGATTCTGCCTGCGTCGGTCAGATAAAGGTACATTTCCTTTACCTTCTGCCGGGTAGCAGCTTCCAGCGCCTCCTTGTAGAGATTCATCTGCACCTCGTATTTTTCCCTCACTTTATTTTCGTTTAAAGCACCCGAGGTGTTTCCTGTTTTATAGTCAAGGAGCACAAGTTCTCCGTCCTCTTCAAAGAAGCAGTCTATAATACCTCTGACCATGACACGGTTTCCTTCGTATTCCGTCATAAAATTAAACCTCTTTTCTCTGCATACTTTGCCGCTTTTTATGATGCGCCCCGCAAGTTCCGACTTGGCAAAGCAAAGAATTTTTTCCGCATCTATCACATCTGCCTCTTTTTCCGTAAGCATTTCCCGCCTAATCATATCGCAGAGCAACTCTTTCACATAAGCCTTACCCTGCTCTCTTGCCGCTTTAATATCCATATGCTCAAGAACCGTATGATAAAGAGTTCCCCTTCCCATGGAGCCTATGGCCTTTTCTCCCGATATGAAGAGAGGTTCGCCCAGGTCTTCGATATTTTTTCTGCCCTCATTGTTTAGCTGGCTGACCGAATACTTCGTCCTAACGCTCAGGTCCTTCTCATGAGGATATTTAAAAGTCATCAAGGCTTCTATTTCCGGCGAAACCGGCATTTCTTTGCAGTCATCTATCAATTTCATTACATTATTTGCGCTTCTGCGGCGGCCCTTTGAAAGGCTTAGGAGTTCCTCATCCCTTATGACCTTAACCGCACCCATATCCCGGCAGATTATTTTTCCTGCCATGGCAAAGTAGCTTCCGTCACTTGCTCCTGCTTCGCATACCTTTTTCACTTCTTCCTCAACATCGTTGCAGATTCCCAAAAGGGCCAGCTTATCCTTTGCCCTTGTCAAGGCAACATAGAGGATTCTCTTTTCCTCCTCCGCTTCTTCTTTGTGGAAACGCTCTTTTATGATATTTTGGAGCAAGGTGGTTCTGTATCTATGATTTTCCGGCTCCACCAGCGGAAAGCCTATGCCCAGGTCTTTATGAATGACGGGCGTTCTGCCTGCCGAATTGTAATTGAGCTTTCTGCAAAATCCGGCCAAAATAACCATGGGGAATTCGAGACCTTTTGATTTGTGTACCGTCATGATTCTCACAAGGTCGTCATTTTCTCCCATGAGTTTCACCTGTCCCATGGAAATCTTCTTATCTTTTATGGCTTCGATGTACCTGATAAATCCGTACAGTGAGCCTCCCGAACCCGAAGCATAAAAGGCAGCCTTATCAGCCAGCGCCCTCAGGTTTGCCTGCCGCTGGCTTCCGGCTGGCATGGCGCCCATGGCTATATAAAATCCCGTGTCTATCAGCAGTCTCCATATAAGCTTATCCAGAGGCATAATGTGGCTCAGTTCTACCCATGAGCTGATTTTCTCCAGAGATTCTGCGCATTTGTCCCTGAGCCTCATATCAGGTCCGCCGCAGGCATAGTCCGTAAAGGCATCGTAATATGAACCCTGTTTAAAAGCGATTCTGATTTTAACCAGCTCTTCAACGGAAAAATTCATCATTTCCGAGCGGAGCAAGGTAAGAAACGCTATGTCCTGCCTCGGATTGTCTATAATATACAAAGCGGACAGAAACGAATCTATCTCTATGGTATTAAAAAATCCGTCACTGTCATCGATATACGCCGGCAGGTTGTTTTCATTGAGGACTTTGTAAAATATGTCTCCGTAGTTTTTAAGTCCTCTCATCAGTATGACTATATCACGCTTCTTAAGAGGTCTTTCCCTGCCTGTTTTGCTGTCAAACACAGGTGTTTCCAAGTTGTCTGCAATAAGCTTGGCGGCAGCCATGGCTTCTTTCTCCGCCTTCATTATGTTTTTAAGTTCATCATCTATTTCGGAATTTTCATCCCAAGGAACCTGGGCCAGATAAAGAGCCGGCTGGCTGTAGGATTTATCCGCAAAGACATCTCCCTTGTGCAGCTTTGCGTCTTCGTCGTATCCGTCCATAATCCCGCTGAAAATACCGTTTATGAAGTCTATGACGGGCGCCTTGCTACGGAAATTTCTGTTTAAATCTATCTTCTTGGAGAAGGGCGTTTTTCCGTCCCTATAGCTCATGTACTTGCTCTGAAAAATTTCCGGCTCCGCAAGTCTGAATTTATATATGCTCTGCTTCACGTCGCCTACCATAAACAGGTTATCCTGCCTTTTAATCAAATCTATGAGGGCCTCCTGTATCACGTTGCTGTCCTGGTATTCATCTATGAAGATATACTCAAAGCGGTTACGATAAAACTCTGCCGCCTCCTCGTCTTTTAAGATTTCATAGGCGTAATGCTCAATATCGCTGAAATCCACTGTGTTTTTTTCAGACTTTTTCATCCTGTATATCTCGTCGTATCTTACGAGAAGCTTTTCAAGATACTTTGCGGAATCGTAAGTATCTGCCATATCTTTTTTGAGTTCTTCAAAATCTCCGTAAAAATACACGTCTTTAAGTTTTTTGACAGATTTTTTTATGATGTCCCTGTTTGCGGCAACGGCCTTTTTCAGTTCTTCGTCTTCTCCGAAGATTTTTCCGCTCAAGGCAGAAAGCTTAAAAGCTCTGACTACGCTGCGCAGGGCTTCGTAATCCCGCTTTTCCAGAGTTTCTTTTAGAATTTCAAGTTGTGCGGCGTCTTTTTCGCATAACGCTTTGAGGCCGGAGTTTCCCCCTTCATCTGCTTTTTTTTCGTTTTCCTCCAAAGCCGCTCTGCACTGAAAAAGCCTGTCCTCTGCTATTTCAAAAAGATACCTGCCGGCGGGCCCATCGGCAAGGGCATGTCCTCCTTTAAGCTGCAGCGTGCTTTCTCTAAGCCACTCAAAAGGCTCCGGCAAACTTCTTATAGTATTGTAGCAATTTGCCACAATGTCACGGAATCTCTTTTCGTCCCGGTCTCCGCTGTAACATCTGAGAAAGTGAAAAAATTCCGGTTCTTGCTTTTCAAACAATTCTTCCAAAAGCATGTCCATGGCTTCGTCCTTCAGCAGAGTTTCCTGAGTACTGTCACATATCTTAAAATCGGGTTCTATATTTATCAGATAAAAGTATCTGCGTATAACATCCATGGCAAAAGAATGGAAGGTGCTTATGTTGGCCGTTGCCAACAGGTTAAGCTGTTTCTTCAGAAATGCAAGCTGTTCTTCCTCCCCATCTCGGCTTATGAGCTCGTTTATGGTTTCCGAAACGGATTTTCTTATTTTTTCTTTCATTTCTGCGGCCGCCGCATTTGTGAAAGTTACCACCAGCATTCTGTCCACAGGAATTTTTTCTTCTAATATAAGTCTTTTTATGCGCTCTACAAGTACGGCAGTCTTTCCCGACCCTGCCGCCGCTGCTACCAGTATGTTGCTTTTTCTCGACTCTATCGCTTCTCTTTGTTCCTTAGTCCAATCCATATATCAGAAATCCTTTACGGTTATTTTGCGGCCATTTTATAATGATTGCGGCAATTATGCTTTATATCTTATTTTACCACAAACATCTGTGCTCTGCGACAGCTTTTTATATGGCATTTTTACGCATGCCCTGCGGAAAGGCCTACCATTATGCCCTTTTAAACGGCGAGCAAATGTGGTATATTTATATTATCACAATTACAAGGAGATACATATGAAAAAGCCTTTCATGTTAATGATACTGGACGGTTTCGGCCTGAGCGAAACCGATTACGGAAACGCTATAACAGCCGCCAACACGCCGGTCCTGGATGAAATATTCAGCAAATATCCGCATACCCGGCTTAAAGCAAGCGGTCTTGCCGTAGGCTTACCGGAAGGACAAATGGGCAACTCCGAAGTAGGCCATTTAAACATAGGCGCCGGCAGAGTGGTCTATCAGGAGCTGACACGCATAAGCAAGGCCATAGAGGACGGCATTTTCAACGGAAACGCCGCCTTGCTTGACGCCGTAGATCACGCTAAAGCCACAGGAGGCAGCCTGCATATAATGGGTCTCTTGTCTGACGGCGGCGTACACAGCCACATTGACCATATCAAAGCCACCGTGGCCTTGGCCGCTTCCCACGAAGTTTCCAACATATATCTGCATTGCTTTATGGACGGCAGGGATGTCTCACCCACATCGGGAATAAATTACATAGATGATATGGAAGATTTTCTTTCCGAAATACCGGGCGCATCAATAGGCGTTGTGTCAGGAAGGTATTACGCCATGGACAGGGATAAGCGCTGGGACCGCGTCAAATTGGCATACGAAGCTTTGACCTGTGCCAAGGGCCGCAGGGCAGCTTCCGCCCATGAAGCTGTAAAAGCGTCATATGATTCGGGAGAAACAGATGAGTTTATTCTGCCTACCGTATGCAATCCCAATGGGGTTGTAAAGAGCGGCGACAGTATCATCTTCTGCAATTTCAGGCCTGACAGAGCCAGAGAAATCACCCGTGCCTTTGTTGACCCCGATTTTGACGGTTTTGAAATAGCTTCTCCCATTGAAAATATCAAGTATGTATGCATGACCCAGTACGATGCAACCATGCCTGGTGTTGAAGTGGCCTTTCCGCCTGCTGCAATAAAAAACACTTTGGGAGAATACATCTCATCCAAGGGACTGCATCAGCTTAGAATTGCAGAGACCGAAAAGTATGCTCATGTGACATTCTTTTTTAACGGAGGTGTGGAAAAGCCCAATCCGCTGGAAGATAGGGTTCTCATTCCTTCGCCTAAGGTGGCCACTTACGATTTGCAGCCCGAAATGAGCGCATTTCAGGTAACGGAAAAGGTCATAGATGAAATCAAATCGTCAAAATACGATTTAATTATTCTGAATTTTGCCAATGCAGACATGGTCGGACATACGGGAAACTTTGATGCCGCTGTCAAGGCTATAGAGGCGGTAGACAAATGCGTCGGTCAAATTACGGAAGCCATGCTCGATGCAGGCGGGCAGATTTTAATGACCGCCGATCACGGCAACGCTGACAATATGCTGGACAAGGAGGGCAACCCTATGACAGCCCACTCCACAAACCCGGTGCCTCTAATTCACATTGCGGCAAATCCGGTTCCGGCTCTCTCAGGCGATGGCAGGCTATGCGACATAGCACCTACCCTGCTGACCCTCATGGGTCTTTCCGTTCCGCCTGAAATGACAGGAAAATCTTTAATATAAAACAGGTCGGGGCGAGCACATCCGTGCTCGCCCCTTTTATATGCCCGCCCGGCCGCCCGCCCGGCGGCCGGGCTGAGTGGGCGGGCGGCATCAATATCCGGAGATTCCGTCATACATTGTATGAGCAAAACCTCAAAAAGTGATGCCGCAGGCATCACTTTTTGGGCAAAACGATATACATTGTATGACGATACTTTCCGGGGTGTATAATAGGGACGAGAAAGAGCTGCATCCCCATTTATAGCAATTTTGCTGTATAGCCGCATAGCCTAAGTCCGACTACCGTAAATCTTAAATTTTCTTTGAATTGCGGCATTTTGGCAAGGGCGATAGAGGCTAAATTGCCGTAAAGTTCGCAATTTCTTTTAAATACGGCATTTTATAAGCCGCAGGAAGGGCAAAACTGCCGTAAATTTGAAATTTTTCTTAATTCCCGGCATTTTGGAGAAAAATAATGTAGCAAAAGTACCGCAGATGACCGATTTTCTAAAATTTGCGGCACTTTACAATTTATACGGTTGCGGCAATGCCATTTCAACAAGCCTTAACATTATTGCATGAAATTGCAGTATCGTGTTATGTGGAGCTGCAGACTTTATGATTATAATACAAAAGAGGGGGCAAATGCCCCCTCCTGCTTTATAATTCAATAGCGGATATAACCGCCTCTGCCATCTTTATTCCGTCCACTGCCGCAGAGGTGATACCTCCTGCATATCCTGCTCCTTCTCCGCATGGGTATAGACCCATGGCAGTTAAGCTCTGGCCTGTTTTGTCCCGCAGGATTCTCACAGGCGACGAGCTTCTCGCTTCAACTGCATAAACCTTTGCATCGTCCGAGTCAAACCCCTTCAGTTTCTTCCCCAGCTGAGGCATAGCCTCCCGCAAAGCTGCCACAGCAAACTCGGGAAGGCAGCTTTCCACGTGGGGCGCCCTCCCGTCCCGAAAGGCGCCCCACGTGGCAGCGGGCGCCGCGTAGCGGCCGCCCGCTGCGCGGTAGGCGAGGTGCTCGTACTTTTCCTGAAATCGCACGCCTGCAAGCACATGGTCGCTTCCGAAATCTTCTCGTCTGACATCGCAGAGCAAGGCGCTGTTAGCCCTGCCGCTGTCACGGGCATGCATGCTCATACCGTTAACAACTACGCCCTGCTTCTGAGATGACGCCAATATCACCTCTCCGCCGGGGCACATGCAAAATGTGTACACCCCTCTGCCCTGTGTTAATCCTTCGTTCTTGCATTTATAGTTCAGTTTATATTCGGCGGGCGGAAGCCCCAGTTCCTGAGCCGGCTTGCCGTACTGCCCAATGTCTATAAGTTCCTGCGGATGCTCAATTCTAACCCCTATTGAGAAAGGCTTCTGCTCCATGGCAATATCTGCGTTATACAGCATTTCAAAAGTGTCTCTTGCGCTGTGTCCAATGGCAAGTATAACCTTGTCACATGCTATTTCACAGCTGCCTTCACAGGACCCTTTCCTGTCCGTTTCACAGGAGTCTTCCGATGAGGTGACCTGCACCCCGCAGATTCTTTTCCCATTCAGGCGCAGAGCCGTCACCTTTGAAGAAAACTTCACTTCGCCTCCAAGCCTGATTATTTCCTCCCGTATATTCCTGACGACTCTCCTCAGTATATCGGTACCGATGTGAGGCTTCTGTCTGTACAAAATTTCTTCCGGCGCTCCGAAACGCACAAATTCCTCAAAAACCTTTCTTATCCTCACATCTTTAATTCCCGTGGTAAGCTTTCCGTCGGAGAAAGCGCCTGCGCCTCCTTCTCCGAACTGAACATTTGATTCTGTGTTTAAAATGCCCTTTTCCCAGAACCGAGCCACATCCTCCTCCCGGAGCTCCACGTTCTTTCCCCTTTCTATAACTATCGGCCTAAGCCCTGCCTGTGCCAATATGAGCGCAGCAAAAATACCTGCCGGCCCAAAGCCCACAACCACCGGCCGCTTAAAGTCCTTAGGAAATGCTTCAACTAAGGGCACACGATATACGATTTCCGATGCCTCTGTAACTCCCGCCTTTTTAAGCTTTGCACGCACCTTATCATCAATAAAATCGCCCTCCGTGCTTTCGCCCTTTGTCCTTCTGACGAGAGCAAAATCAACGGAATAATTCCACTTTATATCATTCTTTTCTCTGGCGTCCAAAGATTCTTTGACTATATTCCATTTTGATATGAACAAATCCCTGCTTCCGATTTTCTTCAAAATCTTCTCAGGGATTTTGTCTGTCGTTTCTCCCAATCCGAGCTTTATCTGGTTAATCCTGTACACAATTCGCCTCACTTGCTATCATTTGCTACCATTTACTATCATTTACCACCGCTCACCATGGCTGCGCCTGCCTTTAAACCGGTCAGCCATGCGTTATGGAGATTGTATCCGCCGCACGGACCGTCGTAATCTATGACTTCTCCCGCAAAATAAAGTCCGGCCCTAACCTTCGATTCCATGGTGGTTAAATCTATTTCCTCCAAAGCCACTCCGCCCTTGGTTACCTGGGCCTCTTTCCAGCCTTTGCGGCCGCACGGCACGAGAGTAAACGCTCCGGTAGCGCTGACAATAGCTATCAAATCTGACATGCTCAGTTCAGCCGCATCAAGGTCTGGGCTCACTCCCGCTTCATCAAGTATCATTGCAGCTACAGGTTTTTTCAGCAGAGTTTCGAGAAGGTCTCCTGCGCTGATGCCTTTAACTCTGCTCTTCTCCCTGAGAAAGCGCATCAAATCCTCCGGCAAAAATTCGGGAACGAAGTTTATCATTATTCTACAGCTTTTTAGCTTGGAATTTCCGCATCTATCTGCCATATCTGCTCTATCTGCCACAGGCAGATGTGATGACATATTCATAATACATATTCCCGATAGAGAATCTTCTCTGAACTGCACTTCGCCTCTTTCCTCAAAAATCAGTTTGCCGTCCCCAAACAGCGATACCAAAGCTTTGGTTCTTACCCCTTTAAGGCTTTTCAGGGGTTTTGTAACCTCAATGGCAGTCAGAGCCGGCACCGGCGGCACCACTTTATGTCCCAAACTTCTGGCAATGGCATATCCGTCCCCCGTACAGCCGTATGAAGAAAAGGACTTGCCTCCCGTTGTGACCGCAACCTTGTCTGCCCTCATTACATATTCTCCGCCTTTATCGCAAACAAAAATGCGGAAGCCGTCCTTGCTGCACGCTTCCACATCCTTCACTTTTGTATCGGTAAGCAAAATAACGCCTTCATTCTCTGCCCTTTTTACAAGAGCAGAGGTTACGGCCTTTGCTTCCTCCGAGTAAGGATAGAGCCTGCCTGCCTCATCCGCCTTTACAGCTATTCCCGATTCCGAAAAAAATTTAAGAACCTGCGGCAGCGAATCGCACTCTCTGTTGGATAAGTTCCCCCTGCCGTTACCTGAAGCTGACAGTTTTTTGCCTGCTCTTTCCAGTTTTTCAACGAGGGCAACTCTTGCGCCGGGTTTTAAAGACTTGGCAGTTATAGCCGCAGTAAGTCCTGCCGGGCCTGCGCCTATTATTGCAATGTCAAATTCTCTCTCCATACTCCGATACCCTGTTATTTTTCTTCTTCTTGCTGTGTATCCTGCGTCTCATCGCCCGGTTTAGGCGCCAGAGAAGCGTCCAACTCCTCCTCCGGAGTCTCTTCTATTATTTTTACGTTAGCCTTGGCTTCTTTAGCCATTTTTATGGCTTCCTTTGCAGCCTCATGAGCGCTCGCCGCTTCTTCAACAGCCTTGTTCAGCATCTCTTCCTTAGTCATTATAAACTCTGATTTAATAACCGAAATGGTGCAGGCGACCATAAAAATATTGAGACCCTGCATTATTACGCAGACTCCTACCAGCACACCTACAGCCAGCATCAGCAAATCGTTGTTGAAATACATGTAAAGTCCCACTATGGTGTTCAGCAGTCCTATGGCAACATGTCCGTAAAAATAGCTGTCTTTGACTTCTGCCTTCTCAAGGGCACGCACCAGATTACGTATTCCCGCAACCGTAATCCACAGTCCCAGCACCAAAGGTACCGTTGCATCGGCAGCCAGCTTATTGAAAATGATTAAAAATCCGAGAGCGAAAGTGGTCATTCCGTCGATGAGAACCCATTTTCTGTCCTCATCGTCTCCCGCATAGCTCTTATACGAAAGCGCTTCGCATACGCCTCCCACCATAAACAACAATCCCAGCACAAATGCTACTGATAAAAATGTAATTCCGCCGCCTCCGGCGATCATAAAAATTCCGACAGCAACAAACAGGCCGCCCATAAACATATTTAAAGTTCTCACGAAAGTCATCCTCCTAAGTCTTAATATTATAACTTGTAAAGTGGTTTTAAGTCAAGGAAGGGGATATTTCTTTCACAAAAAACACATATATTGGCTTTGCACTCCCCTCGCTGTTCGTGTTATACTTAATCCATGGGACAGAAAGGTTGGAAGCAATATGGATACTTACAAGAAAGACAGAGTAATCCTACATTGTGACATGAACGGTTTTTTTGCCTCCGTAGAGCTGCTGGATCACCCTGAACTCAGAGATAAACCAATGGCCGTAAGCGGAGACCCGAATAACCGTCACGGTATTATTTTAGCTAAAAATCAATTAGCGAAAGAACACGGAGTGGTAACGGCTGAAACCATATGGAAAGCTAAGGAAAAATGCCCTCAGCTTCAGCTTGTCAGACCTCACATGGACAAGTACAAACTGTATTGCGGCAAAATCAACCGCATATATCAGAGATTTACCGATATGGTAGAGCCTTTCAGTATTGATGAATCGTGGCTTGATGTTACCGCAAGCCGCAGCCTGTTTGGCAGCGGAAAAGAAATTGCGGACACAATCAGGCGCACCGTAAAAGAGGAACTGAATCTGACTTTGTCAGCAGGAGTTTCTTTTAACAAGGTTATGGCAAAAATGGGCAGCGAATACAAAAAACCCGATGCGACCACGGTCATAACGAGAGAAAACTTCAAAGACATGTTGTGGCATCTTCCGGCCGGTCAACTTTTCGGCGTCGGTCGAGCTACGGCGGAAAAGCTCAAAAAATCCGGAATCAAAACCATAGGAGATATAGCTTCTGCGGATAAGAACTACCTTGTGTCGCTCTTCGGCAAGCAGGGCAAAATAATATGGGAACACGCCAACGGTATCGACGACAGTCCTGTTGCTCTGTACAATCAAAGGGAACCCATGAAATCGGTGGGTAACGGCGTGACTTTCAGACGTGATTTAACTACTGAAAGCGATATATCCACCGCAGTAAAAGCTCTCTCCGACACCGTTGCAGGGCGCCTGAGGAAATACGGTTACAAGGCTTACGGCATAAAAGTGGACATCAAGGATTCGTATTTTAAAACGATTTCAAGGCAAAAGCAACTCTTTGCGCCTACTTGGCTTTCGGGAGAAATCGCAAAGGCCTCCATTGAGATAATCCACGCTTCGTGGAAGAAAAATGTGCCTATAAGAATGCTTACAATCACAGCTATCAATCTCACCGACGACTTGAATCAGGAACAGCTCAGCCTCTTCGGCGAAAATATCGAAAGTAAGTTTTTAAACGAAAAAGTCGAGCTTACCATGGATGAAGTAAGAAAAAAATACGGAAGCCACGCCATAGGGTTTGCTTCCGTTATAAACAACGACCTTGGTATAGATATAAAATCCGACGGGGACGGCCCCGCCGGCAGAAAAGACATATAACACAGAAAGCTTCGAGACTGCCGCAAACCTTAAATTTTCTTTGAATTGCGGCATTTTGACCGCCTTGGTAGGGCTAAAACTGCCGTAAAGTTCGCAAATTCTTTTAAATACGGCATTTTATAAGCCATAGGAAGGGTCAAACTGCCATAAATTTGAATTTTTTCTTAGTTTCCGGCATTTTGACCGGGAATAAGGTAGCAAAAGTGCCGCAGATGAGAGATTTTCTTAAATTTGCGGCACTTTACAATTCAGACGGTTGCGGTGTCGGTGTCACCCTTTCGGAAAACTTTAACATTATTGCGTGATTTCACAGAATCGTGTTATCTGGTGCCGCCGCTCCGGTCGACTTTTACTTAAATTCCGCTATTATAGGCTCTATGTACTTTTTATCCGTAAGGTCTGCGCCTTCTTCCACCTGTTTAAGCAGAAGCCTGTCTTCATCGGTGATTTCCGAAGGTTTCTTGCCTTCAATCATATTGGTCATCATTTTCATGAGCGCCGAGTCAAGGCCTTTTATCTTGGCCGGGTCATAAGCCCCCGGACAGTAATAGCAGGTTAAACTCTGAAGCCGCTTTTTATCGAAATTTATCTCTCTGAGCTGCATTCTGGTTTCCTTCTGCATAACATTGAGACCTACTGCAAATACTACCACCTTCTTGCCTTCCAGGTGCCTGATATTTTTCTTGATAAGGTCAAATCCCATAATTCCCCCGGCATGAACGCATCCTCCGAAGATGATATTATCATAAAGTGCAAAATCTTTTCTCGAAAATTCTTTTGTGCCAACCACCGGGCAGCTGAGTTCCTCTCCAATCCATCTTGCGTATTTTTCTGTCGAGCCGTGTTTGCTCTTGTAAATTACGACTGTTTTTTCCATAGTGCTCCCTTTATTTACTTAAAACATCTATCAATTTGTATAAATCTTCATCAAATCTCTTTGGCATATTAAGCGCTTCCTCCAAATCGTAAGCCACTATATGTCCGTCCACCGTGCCTATAGCCTTGCTTTCAAAGTCGTCTTTCAGCATCTCTACCGCTTTGGCGCCGCAAAGGGTTGCCAGCATTCTGTCATTGAGGGTCGGGCTTCCGCCTCTCTGTAAATAGGAAAGCACCACCAGTTTGGTTTCTTTGCCCGTTCTTTCCTCTATCAGCTTAACGAGCTCACCGCTCGGTGTAGGCGTTCCTTCGGCTTTGATTATAATGCTGTGCAGTTTTCCCCTGTTGCTGCCTTCTATAATCTTCCGGCAGACTTTGTTTATATCCTCTTCCTCCTCTGGAATCAGTACGCACTCTGCGCCGCCTGCTATGGCCGAATACAGCGCTATATCTCCGCAGCTTCTTCCCATTACTTCGATTACGCTGGTTCTGTCATGGGAAGACGAGGTGTCTCTTATCTTGCTTATGGCTTCAAGAACGGTGCTGACGGCAGTATCGAATCCTATGGTGAAATCCGTATAATTCAAGTCGTTGTCTATGGTTCCCGGAAGTCCCATAACCTTAATTCCCCTTTTGGCAAGTCCCAGTCCTCCGTGAAGGGAACCGTCGCCGCCTATGATTACCACTCCTTCTATTCCAAAGGTCTGAAGAATTTCAACTGCTCTGTCAATCCACTTGTCTTCTCTGAATCTTTCGCTTCTTGCAGTCTTTAAGACAGTTCCTCCTCTGTGAAGAATATCTCCTACGGAGCTTCTGTCCATGAGTTTCAGTTCTCCGTCAAGAAGTCCTTCATAGCCTCTCTCTATTCCCCATACCTCAAGTCCTGCATCTATTCCGCATCTGACGACTGCCCTTATGGCCGCATTCATGCCGGGAGAATCGCCTCCGCTGGTAAGTACTCCTATTCTCTTCATAGAAATTCCCCTTTCCGCAAAATTACAAGTAAAATTACATCTTTACGTTGCCATAATCCAATATGGCCGTAAGTTGATTTTTCAAAGCTTCTGTCGATTCTGCCCACAAATCTCGGTCGGTTTTGAGAATTTTGCCGTCAGGCAGATATATGAGCACCTGCGCATTGCCCCTATGGCGCTGCAACGTAAATTTAATCTGTTCCAAGGTAGTGTTGAGATTATCGCTGCCTAAAACTTTCAGTTTAATCAGTCCTTCCGGCTCTTGCCTCCTGTCTGAGGCAGAGGCTTGCACGTTATTGACTTCCTTTAGAGGCATAATATTGTTTGCCAGGAGAGAAGGTGCTTCATCTTCTTTAAAGTTTATGGTTCCCGTTATGGCTACCACTTCATCGTTTTTAATGTAGTTTACACATTTCTCATAAACGTTTGGAAATACCACAACCTCCGACACCCCGTACAGGTCTTCCAGCACCAAGAAAGCCATCATTTTATTGCTCTTGGTTATCAGGGTTCTCTTTGAAGCAATCATTCCTGCCATGGTCGCTCTCATTCCGTCTTTAATTGAGGTGCTTCCCGTCATTTCGGCCTCTTCTCCGGCGTGATTGAGTTCCTCTGAAGTCACCGTGACTATTTCTTTTATTTTATCTGCAAAGTCATTCAAAGGGTGATCCGTAAGGTAAACTCCCAGCATCTCCTTTTCCAGCGAAAGGGCTACATCCTTCGAAAACGGTGCCACATCGGGCAGATGTCCCGTCATGCTTTCTGCACCCATATCCTCGCCGCCGATGTCAAAGAGTGACATCTGCCCCTCCAGATTCTTTTTGCTGCTGTTCTGTGCCGACTCCACAAGACCTTCATAGACGCTCATAAGCGCCGCTCTGTTAGGGCTGAGGCAATCGCATGCTCCTGCTTTTATAAGGCTTTCCACTGCCTTTTTATTAACCTGACTTATCTCAAGCTGCTGAATAAATGTAAATATGTTGGTCGGCTCTCCCTTGGTTTCTCTCGCCGTTATTATGGCGTCGATTGCGTTTTCGCCTACGTTCTTGATTCCCAAAAGTCCGAACCTTATCTTATCTCCCTCTACGCTGAATTTTTTATAACTCTTGTTTACGCATGGCGGCAATACTTCTATGCCCATCTCGTTGCAGTTTCTTATGTATTTCGGTATCTGCGACGAGTCTCCCATAACGCTTGTCATCAAAGCTGCCATAAACTCCACAGGATAGTGAAGTTTCAGGTATCCCGTCTCATAGGCTACCACCGCATATGCGGCGGCGTGGCTCTTATTGAAAGCATATTCGGCAAAGCTCACCATGTCGTTAAAGATTTCTTCTGCCGCCGCTTTAGGTATTCCGTTGCGTATGCATCCCTTTATCTCAACGTTTCCCTCTGCGTCAGTCTTGCCGTTTATAAAGTATTCCTTTTCTTCAAGCATTACGTTCATCTTTTTCTTGGACATGGCTCTCCGCACCAAATCCGAGCGTCCGTAGCTGTATCCTCCCAGGTCTCTTACAATCTGCATAACCTGTTCCTGATAAACGAGGCAGCCGTAAGTTACATCGAGGATAGGTGCAAGGGCCGGATGAACGTATTTTATTTTGGAAGGGTCTTTTTTGTTTTCTATGTATTTAGGTATGGAATCCATAGGACCCGGTCTGTATAAGGAAATGCCGGCTACGATATCTTCGAAGCAGCTCGGGCGCAGGTTCTTCATAAACTGGGTCATTCCCTGACTTTCCAGCTGAAATACGCCCTGGGTGTTGCCCTGAGCAATCATTTCGTATACGCCTGCATCGTCGTATCCCATATTTGAAAAATCTATTGTAATTCCGTGATTTCTTTCTATGAGTTCAAGGGCATCTCTGATAACGGTAAGATTCCTCAGTCCCAGGAAGTCCATTTTAAGAAGTCCCAGTTCTTCAATGGTTGTCATGGTAAACTGAGTTGCGGGGCCTTTATCCGAAAGGTACATTGGGACATATTCGTCTATGGCTTTCTTGGAAATAACCACTCCCGCTGCATGGGTTGACGCATGCCTCGGCATTCCCTCAAGGGCACGTGCCATATCGAGCACCTGTCTGGCCTTTGGATTTTCTTCGTACATCTTTTTAAGCTCCGGATTGGTGTCCAAAGCCTTGCTGATAGTCATGTGCAAATCAAAAGGTATAGCCTTGGCTATGGCGTCTGTTTCCGCATAGCTGACGTCAAGGGCTCTTCCCACATCACGAACCGCCTGTTTTGCCTTCATGGTTCCGAAAGTTATTATCTGGCATACCTTATCTTCGCCGTACTTGCGTGTCACATAGTCTATGACCTCCTGCCTTCTCTCGTAGCAGAAGTCTATATCTATATCGGGCATGCTCACCCTTTCGGGGTTCAGGAAACGCTCGAAGATAAGGTTGTATTTAATCGGGTCTATATCGGTAATTCTAAGGCAGTACGCTACCAGAGAACCGGCGGCCGAACCTCTCCCCGGTCCCACCATAATGCCGTTTTCTTTTGCATAATTTATGAAGTCCCATACTATGAGAAAATACTCCACATATCCCATGGATTCTATGGTTCCCAGCTCGTATTCGAGTCTTTCTTTGAGAGAATTGTCGGGATTTTCGCCGTATCTCAGTTTCAGCCCCTCAAAGCACAGTTCTCTCAGGTAATCCCTGTTGGTTTTTCCGTCCGGTGCCTTAAACTCAGGCAAGTGATACTGCCCGAACTCAAATTCCACGTTGCATGCGTCTGCAACCAACTGGGTATTGTCTATGGCTTCGGGAAGGGATGCAAATATTTTTCGCATCTCTTCTTCGCTTTTAAGGTAAAATTCATCGTTCGGAAACCTCATGCGGTTTTCATCGTTTATGCTTGTCGCCGTCTGAATCGCCAGAAGCACATCATGGGCTCCGGCATCTTCTTTCCGTACATAGTGCACGTCATTGGTGGCGACTATGGGGATGTCCAGCTCCCTGCTTATCTGAATCAGGCCCGAGCGTATCATAGCTTCTTCCTCAAGCCCCTGGTCCTGAATCTCTATATAAAAATTGCCTTTTCCGAAAATCTCAAGGAGCTCTGACGCTTCTTTCTTTGCCCCTTCATAATCACCGTTGAGAAGCCTGTGCTGAACGGTTCCCGCAAGGCAGGCGGAAAGGGCTATAATCCCTTCGCTGTGCTCCCTGAGCACATCTTTATCTATACGGGGCTTGTAGTAATATCCTTTAATGTATCCCGCAGATACTATCTTAATAAGATTTTTGTATCCAGCTTCATTCTTTGCAAGCAAAACCAGATGACCCTGGTGCTTATCCTTGTCGGGCTCCTTATCGGTCATCTTCCTCATAGCCGTATAAACCTCACAGCCTATAATGGGTTTTATTCCCTGCTTTTTACATTCTTTGTAAAAATCTATAACGCCGAACATGGCGCCGTGGTCAGTGATAGCCAGGCTGTCCATGCCAAGCTCCTTTGCATGGCTGACCAAGTCCTTGATTCTGGCTGCTCCGTCAAGCAAACTGTATTCCGTATGTACGTGTAAATGTGTAAAAGCCATATTGCAGCCTCCTTTGTTATATTTTATCACATACCCGAGAATTTTCAAAGTGAATTGGACGGAAATCGCAAGAAAGCTTATGGCTTTCGACCATAATATATATTAAAATCGTGAGGTAAAAAATTTTACCCCCAGGGGGGTAAAATTTTTTGCATGCCGGAAAACATATATATATGGCACGGCGACGGGGTTCGGCGATATACATAAAAAAAGCAGGCAACCCTCAGGCTGCCTGCCGAAAATGCGTTCTATGACTTCTTTTTCTTTATAAATACCAGAATGACCGCTGCCAGAGCTACCAACGCCGCTACAATCCAAAGCGTTATATTGGAATCATCTCCCGTCTTTAATACCGTCGTGGCTGCCGGTGCAGGATTGTCGGCCGGGGCTGTTCCCGGTTCCTGATTGTTCACATCACCGGATTCCGTAGGTTTTGTCGGGTCAACCGGGTTTGTCGGGTCAGCCGGGTCAACAGGATCAACCGGTTCAACCGGCTCCTCTTCGCCGCCGATTTTAACATCACTCATATCGTAAAGAGCGGTCTTGCCGCTGAGCATTCTGTCGTAAGCTACGAGAGCGTAATAGCCCTGTTGAGTTGACGCTGTCGGATCAATCTTTGCGTTTGAAGTATAGCCAAAACCGCCGTCAACGTAGAAACCGAGGAGCGCATCCACCACGCTGTTTCCGTTCTTAAGAAATCTCGCATCTGTCGCAGGGTCTATTCCCATAGCTGTAAGAGCAACGAGAACCTGCGCGCAGCTCGGAGCGTTTACCTTTTTGCTGAATGATTCCGCATAACCTCCGTTATCTGTTTGTATTGCAGAAAGACAATCCATAGCCTTATCCACTGCCGTCTTGACCTCAGGGTCGGTGTTATAATAAGGCGCAAGAGCCTGTACTGTCATGGCGGTGACGTCAGGATCTCCTTTCGTTCCGAATAAAGCAAAACCGCCGTCGGCCAACTGCTTTTCAAGTATTGCGTCAATTATGTTCTCCCTCGTTGCCTGAGTGCCCCCCTCCGCAACGTCCGGAATTTCGTATGCATGAGAGTCCAAGGCTAAAAGCGTGTATACGCTTCCGTTGATACCCGACTTCTTAACGTAATCCAAGTCCGAAAGACCGGCTAAAAGATTGTGTCCACCGACATCGGTTATGTCCTTGCCTATCGCTGTAAGCGCAAGGATTATCCTTGAACTGTCCGTAGATTTTTTGAGCTGGCCCTTTTCATTTATTATTCCGTCTACATAGGTTTCTACGCTCTTATAATATTCCTCCGTCTGGTCATCGTTGAGCAGATCTGCCCTTGCCAGCCCTATTACAAACCATTCATTATTAGCCTTAAATCCCTTTTCCTCTGCAACGCCTGACAGGTACTCTCCTACCTTTGCGTAAGCCTCATCTTTGGTGATTGCGGACTCAGCTGCGGCTGTGTCATGAGGTATGAGGGTTACTAAAGCCACCATGACAATCAGCAGAACAGTCATCGCTTTTTTTAAGCTGCTTTTTCTTGATAAACTCATTTTTTCTTTCCTTCCTGATATTGTTAAATAAAAGTATCTTTTTCACAATATTTTAATATTATTACAGTTTCCCTGCCTTGTCAATTATTTCTTTATGTGTTAGAATTTCTATGATTCTCAGAATAAGGAGGCTCGCTCATGAAAAAAACTTTAAAAATCGCAGGATGTGTACTTGGCGTAATCCTGTTGATAATACTGGCTTACGTGGCCTACGTTTTTATCGACTACCACAGGATAGAGGACCATCTGGAACTTACTCCCGACAATCCGGCTCAAGTGTCCGAATCGGTTTCGACAGGCGAATCCCTTACGGTGACCTCTTGGAATATCGGCTTTGGAGCTTATACGGACCAATATTCATTTTTCATGGACGGAGGAAAATATTCAAGAGGGCTCTCTGAGGACATAGTGCTTGAAACTCTGAATCAAATGGCTTCGGACTTATACTCCTTCGGCTCTGACTTTTATTTCATTCAGGAAGTAGACACTGACGCAACCCGTTCATATCATATAAATGAATACGACGTCATTACCACTCCTTTTGCGGATAAGTCCAAGGTATATGCGCAAAACTACGATTCGCCTTACCTGTTCTATCCTATTTTGGAACCCCACGGCAAGACAAAGGCGGGAATAATCACGATGTCCGATTATTACATAACTTCCTCCTTGAGGAGAAGCCTGCCGATTCAGGACGGTTTTGCAAAATTCGTCGATTTGGACAGGTGCTACAGCATAAGCAGAATACCTGCCGATAACGGTAAAGAGCTGATACTTGTAAACTTTCACCTTTCGGCATACACCACGGATCCTACTATCGCCGAAGACCAGCTCAAAATGCTGTACGAAGATATAACAGCCGAATACGAAAAAGGCAACTATGTGATATGCGGAGGAGATTTTAACAAGGACCTACTGGTTGATTCTTCCCAAATTTTCGGAGTATCCGGCGAGGATTACAGCTGGGCAAAGAGTTTTCCTTATGATTCGGTTCCCAAAGGCTTTAAAGTGATTGCGCCTTTCGACGAGGCCACTCCTGTGCCGAGCTGCCGCAACGCCGATAAACCTTGGGACGCACAAACAAATTTTCAGCTTACCATAGACGGATTCATCATATCCGACAATGTTGAATGTACAAAATCAGACGTCATTGACTTACAATTTGCATGTTCGGACCACAATCCGGTTTACATGAACTTCATTTTAAAATCAGAATAGACATTAAAGAAAGAGACATAAAGAGATGGAAGCACTGCGTAAAAACGATAAAATTCTTGCTGTCATAGCTGCCACAATCGGCCATTCCATATGGGGATTCAGTTACCTGTTTACAAGAATGGGCTTACAGGTTGCATCGCCCGATATATTTTTATCCGTAAGGTTTTCTATAGCTTTTATAATCACCAACATAATGCTCCTGACCGGAAAGTTCAAAGTTTCGCTAAAGGGCAAACCGTTAGGCCTCATCCTGCTTTTGGGCGTTATGGAACCTGTATATTTTTATTTTGAAAGCTACGGAATTTTATATACCAACGCAACATATTCAGGCGTGGTGCTTTCTATCGTTCCGATCGCATGTATCGTACTGGCTGCTATCTTCTTGAAAGAGTATCCTACCAAGAAGCAGCTTATCTTTTGTACTCTGCCTATAATAGGAGTTATCATAATAACGGTATCGGGAAGCAGTATGGGGGTGGTTACTCCATTCGGAATGTTCCTGCTCATTTGCACCTTGCTCGCTTCTGCCATATACAGGACTCTGAACAAGAAGACCGCCGAAGCATATACACCCTTTGAAAGGACCTATATCATTCTCGGCATATCGGCTCTTGTTTTTCTTTCAAAGTGCATCATATCGCCAAGCGTTACTATTGACCAATATGCGGAAGCTTTCAGCCACTGGAATTTCGTAGTACCTGTTCTGGTGTCCAGCGCACTATGCTCTGTACTTTGCTATACTATAGTAAATTATGCCGCAGGCAAAATGTCAGTTATGACCCTCTCCATATACGGAACGCTTACCACAATCGTCTCCATGTTTGCAGGAGTCATCTTTCTGCATGAACCTTTCTCGGCAGCGTCCATATTCGGCTCTGTGCTTATCATCTTCGGTATATGGCAGGTAACAAAGGCTTCTCCGGAAGTCGCCCAAAAATCCGAAAAGGCCGAAGAATCCGAAGAGCCAAGCAATCTAAACAGCTAAAGGAACAGGACTGCCGCCGACATGGGCATTCGACGGTTCGAGCGTTCGAAGGTTCGAGCATTTGAGGGTTCGTGTGCGTAACTGCCGCAATTTGATGAAAATTAAAGATTTGCGGCAGTTTGACCGGCTTCCGAGGGTGCAAAATGCCGCAACTAAGGAAATTTATAGGATTTGCGGCATTTAAGGGCCTTTTTAACCGTCAAAATGCCGAAAATGAAGACTTTTTTTGAAATTACGGCATTTTAGACGCCTCAGCGGGTCAAAAAATGCCGTAACTAAAAGAAAATTTAAGTTTTTCGGCAGTCGGACAAGCCGGACAGACCGGACAGGTCGGTCAAATCGAGCAAGTCGGACAAGCCGGCTGCATAGGAAATATATCATTCAATATAATCTTTCAGATAAGAGTAATAATCCTTTTCCAAAACCAATGCGGAGTAGTTGAACATCTCCATGGCCTTCTTATCCATGGCTTTGACATATTCATCATCGACCCCTACCAGCGACGCTCTGGTGCCCTTTTCCGAAATCCAGTTTTTATCTTTAAACAGAACAAAGCCTTCGCTGTCTGAAAATATATCCGTTCCCATAAAAAGTCTCGAATCGTATTCTATTCCGAACATATTTGATAATGTCGGCAGAATATCCATATTGCTGCATATCTTATCCGTATGTTCAGACTCCATTCCCGGCGTCCAAAGCAAGAACGTACTCTCATACATTTCATAGGCGGTATCCACATCGTGACCTTTAAACTCGCTGATATTTTCTGCGCCAAGGCCATAAGGATAATGGTCTCCTGCAATAGCGATTACTGTATTTTCCAGTTCCCCCGCTTCATCAAGTCTCTCAATTAAAAGCTCTATGGCTTTATCAAGCTCGATGTTTGCCGCAACATATGCCTTGCAGTTTTCCGATAAATCCATATCCTGCACTGCTTCACGATTCTTTATTGCCATATCATTTGTGTAAAAATTATAGTTCAGATGCCCGCTTACAGTCAGATAATATACATGAAACGGCTGTATTTCACCGTTTTCATCAGGGGTAAGAAAATCGGATACGGTCTTGTCCATCATTTCCAAATCCGATTCGGGCCACGTATCTTCAAAAGAGTATTCCCTTCCCTGACCTTTAAATTCATAACCTAAATTTGGGTGAGACAGATCTCTGTCGTAGTAATATATGCTATGGTTGTGATATGCTTTGGTAGCGTACCCTAAATTTCCAAACCGATGACCCAAAGTAAATGGCAGATAATTGGAGCTTGATTCCTTCATGGACCATACGCCAGGCTTTGGAACCAGCCCCTGAAGATTTACGTATTCTCCGTCCAAGGTGCTGACACCCCATATAGGATTATAGAAATTATCGAAAGTATATCCTTCCGTCTGAAGCTTATACAGAGTAGGCGTATGAACCGGGTCAACCGCAAAGTCGGTAAAACTTTCAGCCGTAATAAATATTAAATTCTTTCCCTTAAAGATACCCGTTTTGCTGTTCTTTTCGGTAGGCTCTATACTTCCGAAATAACTGTGCATAGAGCTTATGACCGGGTCCTTTTCCTCCTCTGCAAGAGCTTTTAAATCAAGTCCGGATATCACATTGTCATCAGGCTTTGCTTCGGCAAATACCTGTTTTTCTTCAATATCCGGGTCAAAACCGAACACAAGCCGCCATAGGTCTATTCCCATGGCTCCCATAAGCCCGGAACATCTTACCGAACCCTGTATCTCTCCTATGGTATACAGATTCTGATACGGTGATGTCGGATTTTCGTCTTCTCTGTGGCTTATCGCAAATGCGCCTGCCGACGTCACAAAACAAATGACTGCCGCCATTACGAGCACGATGAGTTTATTTTTTCCGGCGTCCTGCCCGTTTTCATCTTCTGCTTTTTCTTTCCACATCAATCTGACGGAAATACCGCATATTGCAAACAGTATCAATATAGGCAGTTTTTCTTCCCAGATATTTGCCCATATCACATCCTGAAATTCTATGACCTGCGCCGAATTAAGCATAGAGTAAGTGGTAAAAAATGTTTCAAAAATCGCATAATACACCGTCTGAGCCGCAAACATGAAGGTTGACACCCCCATAAGAACCAGATGTGCAATCTTACCACCCTTTCCCGGAATGAGTTTCCTTATAAAGAAAAAAACTCCGGCAACTGCCAAAGAAATCAGAGCGGTTATACATATTTCGGTCTTAAGATATCCGTTGGGCTTAAATCCGAGTGTAAATCCCCTGAAAACAATTTCCATCAGAATAATTGCACAAAAAGTTTCTGCAAATAAAATCCAATCCCTTGTTTTAATTTTCATCTCAAATTCCCTTTCAGTGAAAAAAACTTTCCAATATATATTATACGCAAAAAATGTCGAAGGGGCAACAACAATTCACAATTTTTACGAATCTCGCATACTATGATATCAGTTCATGGAGGTATACTATGGCATTAGACACAAGAGAGCTTTTTGCCAGACTGATTCAATGTGAAGCAGGCGGCGAAGGTGAGTTCGGAATGGCAGCGGTAGCTACGGTCATTATGAACAGGGCGACAACGACAGAGGGGGAATTCAGCCGTGTCAATAATGGCGGCGATGTTCGTGCGGTTATAACGCAGCCCGGTCAATTTGTATGCATGAGGGAAAGCATAGGAGGCGCTTACAATCCTCAGAATGTCTATAATATGACGCCGACTGACATACATTACCAGATTGTGGATTGGGCAATGTCAGGAGGCAGACTTGTGGGGATAGATAATTCGCTGTTCTTTTTCAACCCTTACAGTAATACATGTCCAACCTATTTCCCCACCAGAGTGGGTGTAATACATAACCGAGTAGGAGACCATTGTTTCTATATTCCTACAAGCTATTATGCCAGCACATAAATCAAATCAGGAGGTATTTTATGGCAGCTTGCTGTAATAACACGGTAACACCAAGGATGATTAAAGCCGGTAACGTTTCAATCGGAGATAAGATACAACTTGAAGATATTCCTGTTTCCTCGGAAAATATTTCTTCGGAAAGCATTTCTTCCGGAAGTATTTCCAAAGAGCAGGATACGAAAATACCTGACAAAAAAGATTACATACCTGTGCAATCTCCCAACCTTGAGGGCTTCGGAGGCATATCGGGAATAGAAGGAGGAGTCCGACTCCAGCCTTTAGAGGACCGGGGCAATGAGAATTCTGCCGTATCCGGGCAGCGCTCAGACTCTGTAAGATTCGGTCCTTTGCCTTATTCTCAAATGACATCGTACATGAACAACGTTTCTCTGGGAGGCAGCGCCGAATCTCCTTCTATCATCACACCGCAGGATCCTATGACTCCAAACGGGTTTGAAGAAGAAATCGACTACAATTCCGTTCAGGCATTCAACGGATTTCTGCGGACTCAAATAGGCAGATATATGCGTATTGAACAGCTCATCGGCTCCAATACCATTGAAGACCGATTTGGCTTTCTGGTGGGTGTCGGTACAAACTTCATAATCCTTCAGGAAATCACCACAGGCAACATAATGGTCATAGACATCTTCTCCATAAGGCTTACTTACGTTTACTATTCTCAGCCTGTTATTCCGCAGATTTAAAAACGTTGGCTGATTTTTGGTTTTCAAGGCTATGCGTTGGTGCAGGCTGCGGGCCGGCAAGCGGCGAGCAGCGAAACTGCCGTAAATTTGAAATTTTTCTTGGTTTACGGCATTTTGGAGGAAAATAAGATAGCAAAAGTGCCGCAAATATAAGGTTTCCTTAAATTTGCGGCACTTTACAATTTAACACCGCCAACATCCGGCACGGAGGCCTATACTACTTGGCAGCGTCTTCTTTCTTGTCCTTGGCAAGCTCTGCATAGCGCTTTATCTTCATGGTGCTTGTTTTTTCAAACTGGTCGGATTTTATCTCCAGCTTCTTAACGGTCTTGTAATTGCTGAGTTTGCGGTTTACTTTCTTTATCTGCTCCCAGATAACCTTGTAAATCTCATCCTCGCTGAGACCGCTTCCGTGCAGTTCCTCAATCTGCTCATAGTTAGGAATGACTCTGGCGGTTATGATGAGTTCCTTTTCGCCGGCCACTTCTTTTCCGTAAACCATGCATTCGCTTATTTCGGAAACTTTGCCGAGCAAGCCTTCTATTTCTTCAGGATAAATGTTTTTGCCGTTTTGAGTTACTATGACGTTTTTGCTTCTTCCGGTTATATAGAGGAAGCCGTCTTCATCCAGATATCCTATGTCTCCCGAGTTGAACCAGCCGTCCTGAATGGCTTCTGCCGTAGCTTCCGGATTTTCGTAGTAACCCAGCATTACGGTCTTGCCTTTTATCAGAACTTCACCCTCTCCCTTTTCGTTAGGGTTAAGAATTTTAAGCTCATCGCAGACAACCGCTTTTCCGGCAGAGCCTACACGGGTATCATAGTCCGGCGTCAGAGCTGCAATAGGAGCGGTTTCCGTCAGACCGTAGCCTTGCAGGAACAGAATTCCTATATCTTCAAACCATTTTCCCACCTTTGCATCTATAGGAGCGGCGGCCGAAACCACTATGCGCAGTCTTCCGCCAAGGTTTTCATAAATTTCCTTAAATACTTTTTTCTTGACGTCTATTCCGAGATTTTTCAGTCCGTTGGTAAGGGAAATCATGGATTTGACCGCAGTAGCTTTTCCGCCCTTTTCGATGGACTGATTTATCTTCTTGTACAGGGCTTCTATCAGAAGCGGTACTGCTATTATTGCCGTCGGCTTGGTTTCTTTCATATCGTTGGCAATATGTTTTAATCCCTGGCATACCGCAACGGAAGCACCCATTCCCATAGGGTATAAGAATCCTATGGTGGACTCGTAAGTGTGGTGCAGCGGCAGCACCGAGAAAAGTCTGTCCTCAGGCGTCAGATATACATAAGGCGTTACAGCGTTGATGTTATACGCCAGATTGGTGTTGGATATCATAACTCCCTTTGATGCTGACGTGGTTCCGCTGGTAAAAATGAGCACGGCAAAAGCGTCAGGCTCAATTTCCTTGTTGATATAGTCTGTATAGCCCATATCTATCAGGAATTTTCCTTCGTTCATTATATAATTCAGTCCCACAAATCTTCCGTCAAGCTTTTCATCCGAATACATCTCGGCAAAATATCTGACTCCCGGGCAGTGGTTTGCCACCTTTTTTATCAGGTCCTTTTTTCGAGGCGAGTATATTACTGCTGCCACATCTGCTCTCTTGATTATGTTTTCAAGTTCGTGTTCAGGCAGTTCTTTGTCTGTAGGCACGGCTATACCCACGCCGCACAGCATTGCCATGTAGGAAACATACCACTGATATGTGGTTTCACCTATAATCATGACCTTTTCGCCTTCCAGCTTAAAAGTCTTTGACAGTCCGGTTCCCAGATTGATTACATCCTCCCTGAACTGTCCGTAAGTGATTTCCTCAAAATCACCCTTTCTGTTGAACTTCTGAACTATAAACGGTCTGTCTTTGTACAGCGTCGTAGACCTTTCAAATACTTCCTTTATAGTCTTATATGAAGTTCCGGGATACCCTTCTCTCTTTTTATTCTTATCTGCCTTTTTCTTCAGATCGTCTAAATCTTCGGGAGTATATTCAACTTTTAATTCTTCAATGTCATCTATGTCTCCCATTTTATATTTGGGAAACTTAAAATTCGGAACTTTTTTTAAAATCCTTGCCATATCGAATCCCTCCAGTATGTGATATAATTTACTATTATATCACTTTTCACTGCGGAAAATCAATCTTTTTAATGCTTTCCACTTAAAAGGGGCCAGAGGATACAAATATGAATCGCCTGACAAAGTCTTGGTGGTCGCCAGAAATATCACTGAAATCACCGCGCCTGCAATGAATCCGCCTATTCCGAAGATGCCCGCTCCTAAAAGCATAAGCACCCTTGAATACTTGACGCCGTAGCTCAATTCTATACTTGGCTGGGTAAAGCTTGCCAGAGCAACTACAGCCATGCAGAGTATGGTCTGGGGAATGAACCAACCGGAGTTTACGCTGAATTCTCCCAGTATGAGGGCGCCGATAACCGATAAGGACATTCCGAGAGATTCGGGAGTATTTAAGGACGCCAGTTTCAGTCCGTCTATGGCAATCTCAAGCAGGATAAACTGTATCAGTATGGGAACGGCAAAATTTTCTTCCGGCACGAAAAAGCTCAGCGTCTGAGGCGTAAATTCTTCATATTCTATGATCAACATATATATCGGTGTCAGGAACAGTATTACGAGAAAGTTGATTATCCTTAAGAATCTGAAATAGTTGCCTGTAATCTGAGGAAAGTAATAGTCGTCCACATCCTGCAAAAAGTCGAATATTCCAACGGGTATGAGCATTACGGTAGGCGAATTGTCAACTATTATGGCAATCTTTCCTTCCGTTATATGGGCTGCAATTATATCGGGTCTTTGAGAATATCTTACTCTCGGGAAGGGATTTAGTTTGCCGTATGCTCCAAAGGATTTGAGAAGCCTTTCAAGCAGGCTCTGGTCTCCGACGGTAAGGCTTTCAACCTCGAGGTTTTCAATTTCCTTTTCTATCCGTGACAGTAGCTTTTTGTTGACCTTGTTTTTCATGTAGCTTATTACCACGTCGGTTTTGCTGATTTCCCCCACGGAATTATGTTTGAAAATCAGATTGTTGTCCCTGATTCTGCGCCTGATAAGGCTTATATTTTCCATCATGTTTTCCGTAAATCCGTCTTTGGCGCCGCGAAGGGTTTTCTCCTTTTCCGGTTCTTCAACGGACCTTGCCGGATAATCTCTCGTATCCATGATGATAATCTTGTCAAGTCCCTCTATTATGAGAGGAGTAAGCCCCGAATACATCTTTTCCTCTGCCTGCCGGCAGCAGTTTTCAATCATTTCATCGGACCACCCTGAAGTTTCGTCCGGCACATCTTTATCCGCACTTTTGGGCGTTATAAGGTTGCTGTCCAAAAATGGCATCTGTTCTTCCAGAAACTGCTGGCTGCTTGTTATATTCTCCATATTTTCCGGTGCAACACGCATTAGATAAGCTAAAATTCGCTGGGTTTTTTCGCCGTCGGTCAACCCGTCGGTAAAAAACATCACTGCTTTTTTATTTCCTATTTTAAGTCGTCTCTCCAATATATCAAAGCTTTCGCCTATGGGAAGGTCCTTCCGCAAAATTTTCAGATATTTTCCGTACATTTTCGTCCTCCTTTCAGTCTTTTTTTATTCTTCCAAATTCTTGCCATTTCATACTTTTGCATATATAATTAGTTAGTCAGAAAATACCGGGAGGTTTATATATATGAATTATCAAAAACTTGCAGATATGCTTTTTCCGGAGGTGGACAAGACTCCTGCCGATTATGAGGCAATGTTCCCTCAGCGTAATTTGCCGGAGGGCGCAAAAGTCACCCGCTTAGGTCCAAGCCCTACCGGATTCATTCATCTGGGCAATTTGTTCGGAGCCTTTGCCGACGAGCGTCTTGCACACCAGTCGGGAGGCGTGTTTTTCCTCAGAATTGAAGATACGGATGACAAGAGGTTTGTCGACGGAGCCGTAGAAATAATAATCAACTCCCTTCGCTTTTTCGGCATAAAATTTGACGAAGGCGCCACCATTGAGGGTGAAGTAGGAGATTACGGCAGCTACACTCAAAGCCGTCGCAAGGCTATCTACCAATGTTTTGCAAAGAAGCTAATTTCGGAAGGCAAGGCTTATCCTTGTTTCTTGACCGAAGATGAAATATCCGAAATAAGAAACCAGCAGGAAGCGGCTAAACAGACGCCGGGAATTTATGGAAAGTGGGCGCTGAGCCGCAACCTTTCCTTTGAGGAAATAGAAGCAAAAATTTCTCAGGGCCAGCCTTACGTGATAAGGTTAAAATCGGACGGGGACATGAGCCTTCCGGAAGACCAAATTAAGAGGTTTGAAATCGAGGATGCCATAAGAGGCACTCTGAGCATGCCTGTCAATGACCAAGATACGGTCATTCTAAAGACCAACGGCACTCCAACCTATCATTTCGCTCATGTTGTGGATGACCACCTTATGAGAACCACCCATGTGGTCAGAGGCGCAGAATGGCTTCCATCCCTGCCTATCCATGTGGAGCTCTTTGAAAAGCTGGGCTTTGAGCCTCCTGTTTATTGCCATACAGCTCAGCTCATGAAAATCGGCGAGGACGGTAACAAACGTAAGCTTTCAAAGAGAAAGGACCCGGAGCTGTCATTGGATTATTATCGCAAGCTGGGCTATCATCCCGCTGCCGTAAGGGAATATCTGCTGACTATTTTAAATTCCAATTTTGAAGAGTGGCGCATCGCAAATCCCGATGCGGATATAGAAGAATTTGAATTTACTACCGAGAAGATGAGTAACTCCGGCGCGCTCTTTGACTTGAACAAGCTCAATGACGTCAGCAAGGATGTGCTCCTTAAAATAAGCGTTTCCGATTTATTTGACTTTCTCAAGAGCTGGGCGGCCGAGTTCAGACCTGAGCTTTTTCACATCTTTGAGGACCGCAAATATCTGGAAACCATTCTCGATATAGGAAGGCATGAGGCAAAGCCGAGAAAGGACCACATTTACGCCGAGCAAATCGTAGACAATATCAGTTATTTCTTTGATGATATGTTCAGGATTCAGGAGGATTTTCCGCCTGAAGCAAAGGGAGACGCTGTAGAAATCATATCACGGTATCTTGAGGGTTACTGTCACAGCGACGACCAGGAAACATGGTTTAACAAGATTCGCCAAATCGCTGTTGACATGGGCTACGCCGCAAAGCCTAAGGATTATAAAAAACATCCGGAAGAGTACAAGGGTCATGTTGGTCATGTAAGCACAGTTATCAGAATTGCCGTAATGGGTCGCAGTCAATCTCCTGATGTATGGGAAATCCAGCAGATTCTGGGAGAAGAGAGAACGATAGAAAGATTAAAAAACTGCTTATAGCAACAGCCTGAATTTCAAAGTGCCGCAGAATGAAGAAAATCTTCATTCTGCGGCACTTTTGCTATCTTATTTCCCTCCAAAATGCCGGAAACTGATAAAAATTTCAAATTTACGGCAGTTTTGACCTTCCTACGGCTTAAAAAATGCCGTATTTAAAAGAAAATTAAAGATTCCCGGCAGTTTCAGTGCTCTCAAGGGCTTCAAAATGCCGGAATTCAAAGAAAATTTCAAATTTACGGCAGTTTTGACCTCGCCGACCGGCGGTAACCTCTTAGAATTATTTTTCCGGTCAATCTTCGGATTTTGCAAAGTTTTTAAGAGCGTCTCCTACCATTCTAAAATTTATCCACTCCCTTTGGCCGTCTGCGCCCAGGGATTCATAAAAGTCAATGCTCGGCTGGTTCCAGTCAAGGCAAACCCACTGAAATCTTCCGCAGTCCTTGGAAACGGCTATCCTTGCAAGTTCACGAAGCAACGCTTTTCCGTACCCCTTTCCGCGATATTCGGGCAGAACAAACAAATCTTCCAGATAAAGGCCGGGTTTTGCCAGAAATGTCGAATAATTATAGAAGAACAGCGCAAACCCAACTTCTTTTTCGCCTTCGCAGGCAAATATCACCTCTGCACACTTATCTTCAAAAATCGTTTTTCTGAGAGCCTCCGGCGTAGCTACCATAATATCGGTCATCTTTTCATATATGGCCATCTCATTTATAAAATGATAGATAACCTCCGTATCTTCGGGCACAGCATATCTGAACTTCATCCTATTATTCTCCTTTCCTTTATGGATTTGTCATTATTTTATCACAGGGTTTTTCATTCGTCTATATTTTCTCCTCTTATTACTTTAACTGCCTGCACCCTGTTGCTTACGCCCAGTTTTCTGTAAAGATTGGATGCGTGCACTTTAATGGTGTTTGTGGACAAAAATAGCTGTTCCGCTATCTCGCTGTTGTTCCGTCCTTTATAAAGGAGCAAAGCGATTTCCTTTTCCCTGCCGCTTAAACCATACTCTAAAGAAATTTTTTCGATTTTTTCATCGATGGATTCTTCTGCTGTTTCACTTTCCATGTCTACCAACTGACATGAGTGCATTATAAATCCTGCATTCAATACGTTGAAGATAAGCCAAAAGATTACGCATAGTTCTTTATCGTTTTTAAAGTAATCCCAGCTGGTTCTTGAATCTATTATGCTTATGGTTACCATTATGCATAAGAAAAGAAACGCCAGGTTATATATGACCAGATATACATATGCAACTTTGCTTCTGGTCATCACTAAGCCTTTGCGCATATACCCGATGCAAAAATATGATGTTACCGCCACAGGAAGCAGGTTCAAAAATATCATAAGCGCCATGTAAACCTGTTCCGGCATCAATAGGATTCCGGTGGTATACAAAGTGTCTGACCACAATATAACGGTTGCCATAACTGCAAAAAACACCGGAAACCACTTTTTCATCGGCGCATCCACATATTCTCCCTCCATGGCAATCAAGGCATATGCCAAGGCCACTTCAAGAACATTTTCAATTATGTATATCCACGCTATGCTTCCTTCGCCTATTTCATCCTGTAAAAAAATAATAAGAAAGTCACATACATTGAACGCTACAATCAGCGCCAAAAACATGCTTGTATTTTTGCTCTTTGCTATGCGGTTATCGGTTCCGAGATTTTTTGTGCTTATCATTGACTGCATAGCGAAGGGAATAACGCCCATCATTATGGCTACTATATAAATCAACTGAATAACTTGGTGCATAAGCCCACCACCACTCTGTAATCTTTCTCTCATATATTATACAGGATTTTTTCAGGTTTTTTCGATTTTTGAAAACATTTTCACAATCCTAAACGTTTTCTTAACAATGTGATGCCGGGCCGGCAAAGGCGCACAAGCCAAAAACCCAAAAAGCCGAACGCTTTTGCATCCGGCCCTTCGGGGTTTTATTTATTTTTCATTCACCTAAAATATTAAGGAGAACTTTATACTATGCTTCGAGAGCTTTCAGAGCAGCTTCTTTTTCAGCTTCTCTCTCTTCTAAGATCTTCTCGTATTCTTCTTCAGTCATCTTTGTCATTGTGATTCCTGTGAAACCGAAGACGATTGATACGATAGGGTTCAGCCAGTTAAGGATTGCATACGGTATGTAGCTTGAATCCACTCCGAGGAAGGATCTCATAGTAGCTCCGCATGTGTTCCATGGGAAGAAGTTGGATGTGATTGTTCCGCAGTC
>JAETTD010000010.1 GCA_021769295.1 Bacillota bacterium
GGTTTCCCAAGAGGCCGAGGGGGCCGATTGGCAAGAAACCGACTGCGGTGGATAACCTTGCGGACAAAGCAATAGAGATGAGAAAGCCCTGAGGAGACTCAGGGCTTTTGAAATGGAGAGAGAAGGAGCGAACCTGCTGGCAGGTATACAAAAGAGGGCAAAGGGGTATACAAAGTATACGAAACCGGCGAAAAGGTATACCGGAGGTATACACATGAGCGAAAAGCGGGTACAAAGTATACAAAAACCCAAAATATGTATACCACCCAAGCCCTCATCCACTGCTAACTACCCACTACTTAGCGCCGATAACACTATTTTCTGAATCCACCAACTCTTGTTAGCACATAGGGGGGGGTAAAAAATTTTACCCCCTGAAAAAGAATATATATATGAGATAGGCGCAGTGAGGAGATAAATGTGAGCAAACTGCTATCGCAAGCCAAAACCCCCTTGCCCAAACCCTTACTTGGTGATAAAATAAAAAAATGTATAAGAATGGAAACCGGCGAATGTTATTATGAATTTTGACTACTTTTTCTTACATGAATACACTATAGAAGAAAGACAGCTTGATATAGGCTTTGAGCTGTACGGGGCGGGTCATTTAATTTGGCTTGCGGCGATAATCGCTGCCATAATTATCATAAGCAGCCGCTATAAGAGGCAGTCTGCCGATATGCAAGTCAGAATAAAAAAGTTTTTTGCGATTGCAATACTTCTGTCAGAGGTATATAAAGATATAGTTATAGTAATTATAGATGCACCGGTTATGAACTATTTGCCTCTGCACCTGTGCAGCCTTGCAATATTTGGTATGCTGGCAGACGCATTCGGAAAGCACGATAAAATAACTGGACAACTTTTAGCATTTGCTTTTGTACCGGGAGCGGCAGCAGCATTGCTTTTCTGTAACTGGACCTGCTATCCGTTTTTCCATTTCATGTGCATCCACAGTTTTCTGTTCCACGGCTGGATAATTATCTACTTTGTGATGAAGCACAGAAATGGCGAAATAGCAATATCTTATAAGGGTGTATGGCAGACATGCGGTGTAATGTTCGGATGCGCCGTGCCTATTTATATATTTAACAGCCATGCAGGTACCAATTACATGTTTTTAAACGAAGCGTCAGAGGGTTCCCCGCTCATAGCGCTTTGGAACATATTCGGAACAAGGTTCGGCGAAGCAGGTTATCTTGCGGCGTACGCCATGTTAGCGGTCATAGTATTACATTTGATGTATTTACTTTATAGATTATTGGGAAAAATATTTAAACAAGAAGGGGCGTTTTAAAGTGAGAATTGTAAAAAAAGAAAAGAAAACAAAGAAGAGGCCGGACATCTGCTTATCGCTGAACTGCAGCAGCTTTGAAGAACTTAAGTCGGAAATCCATATGTACAGGGATTACTGTCAGCTCGTGGAGTGGTGTGTGGATAAAACCGACGGAAGCGACCGATATTCAAAAGAAGAATTTGTTGAAAAGCTTAAAGAGGTTAAGCGTATTTGCCGTGGAAAAAAACTTGTTGTGGACTATAAGGGCAATGAAGAAATCGGCAACAGAATTCAGAGATGGGCCATGGGACATGCAGACATCATAGACCTTGACGCTGACAACTCGGAAGTTCAGAAAATGGTCAAGGAGGCGAGACGCAAGAGGACAAAGACCCTTATATCTCACCATATTTTTGAAGGAATGCCGGATAAGAACGAAATAGCAGCCCAGTTTGTAAAAATGGAAAAAACCGGCGGCGACATTCTTAAGATTGCATGTTTTGCCGAAAAAGAAATAGACACATACAACATACTGGAAGCGGCAAGTGCATATACCCAGTTGAAGAATCATAAGCCTATAGTTGCGATAGCTATGGGAGAAGAAGGCCAGGCCAGCAGGATATGCGCCGGAGATTTCGGCTCGGTTATAAGCTATTCCTGCGGAAGCATTCCAACTGCCCCGGGACAATTTAACGCCAAAGATTTGGATAGATATTTAAACACTTACTATAAAGGAAAATAATCATGGATTCAATTATACGAATCGAGAATTTAATATTTGAATACCAGAGAGACGAGACAGAAAAACCGGTAAGAGCTTTGAAGGACATCAACCTTGAAATAAAGCGAGGAAGCTTTACGGCTGTTTTAGGGAAAAACGGATCGGGAAAATCAACTCTTGCCAAAAATTTGAACGGACTTTTGCTGCCGACGGGCGGAACGATTTATGTCAACGGATACGATACGAAAGACGAAGAACATATCTGGGACGTAAGACAATCTGCCGGCATGGTCTTTCAGAATCCTGATAATCAGCTTGTATCAGCGATAGTGGAAGACGATGTGGCCTTTGGACCCGAAAATCTGGGGATAGAACCCGCTGAAATAAGAAGGCGTGTGGACAAAGCCTTAAACGATGTCAATATGGGGGCATTTAAAGGCAAGGCGCCTCATTTGCTGTCAGGAGGACAGAAGCAGCGTATCGCCATAGCAGGCGTAGTAGCCATGAAACCCAGCTGCATTATCTTTGACGAGCCCACAGCAATGCTTGACCCAAAGGGTCGCAATGAGATTATGAAGATAATACAGGAACTCCATGCAGAAGGCATAACGGTTGTGCTCATCACACATTTTATGGAGGAAGCCGCCTGTGCAGACAGGGTGATTATAATGCATAACGGAGAAGTTTTTCTCGACGGAACTCCGGAAGAAGTTTTCAGCCAAGGCGAGAAGGTAAGAAGCGTAAATCTTGACGTGCCTCTGGCGGTCGAGCTTGCAGCAAAACTTCGTGAAGAAGGAATAGATATTCCTGCAAACATAATAGGAACAGAAGAAATGGTTGAGTATCTATGTCAATACAAGTAAAAAATTTAAAACATATATATGAAAAAGGCATGCCTACGGAATCGGTGGCTATTGAGGGTATCAGTTTTGAAGTAGGCGACGGTGAATTCTTGGGAATAATAGGGCATACCGGCTCGGGAAAATCAACTTTGCTGCAGCATTTAAACGGCCTGCTTAAACCCGATGAAGGAACCATAGTGATAGGAGGCGTCGATATTACGGCTCCGGGAGTTTCCATGGTCGATATAAGGAAACGCATAGGACTGGTTTTTCAGTATCCGGAGTATCAGCTCTTTGAGGAAACCGTAGCAAAGGACGTCGCTTTCGGGCCGAAAAATTTGGGACTCGGAGAAGAAGAGACAGAAGAACGTGTAAAAGAAGCCATTGAGCTTGTAGGGCTTGATTATGACGATATAAAAGACCGCTCACCTTTTGAACTTTCGGGAGGCCAGAAAAGAAGAGTTGCCATAGCAGGCGTCGTTGCCATGCGCCCCGAAGTCCTGATTTTGGATGAGCCGACAGCGGGACTGGACCCGAAAGCTCATAAAGATGTGCTCAATATGATAGAAGAGGTACACAGGAGAACGGGAAACATAACCGTGCTCGTATCTCATAATATGGCAGATATTGCAAAGCTTTCAGACAAGGTGCTCGTTATTGACAGCGGGCATATGGTAACCATGGGAACGCCCAAAGAAGTTTTTTCTAAAAGAGAGGAACTGAGCAGGGTGGGGCTTGATTTGCCTCCGATTACCAACCTTACAGAAGAACTCAGGCAGCGTGGCATGGATATTGAGCAGACCATACTGTCTGTAGATGATGCAGCCAGACAGATTGCAGAATACTTAAAAGATAAAGGACATAATAAATGCTGAGAGATATAACGCTGGGACAATATTTCCCGGGAAACTCGTGGATTCACAGGCTGGACCCGAGGATAAAGATAATGGCAACGCTGTTGTTTATAATAGAGTTGTTTATCGTGGACAATTTTATAGGATTTTTAATAGCAGCAGTTGTACTTGGCATAATAGTCGCTGTTTCAAAAGTTCCGGTCAGCTATATATTAAGAGGTTTAAAACCCATATTGCTGATATTGGTGTTTACCTTTGCCCTGAACATGTTTATGGTAAAAGGACGGATTTTATGGCAGTGGAAATTTTTGCACATTACGGCGGAGGGTTTGGAGCTGGCCGTATTTATGGCTATAAGGCTCATACTGCTGCTAATGGGCTCATCTATGCTGACTCTTTGCACAAGGCCCATAGCGCTCACCGACGGAATAGAAAGACTGCTTTCGCCCTTTAAAAAAATCGGATTGCCGGCTCACGACATAGCTATGATGATGACCATAGCCTTAAGGTTTATACCTACGCTTCTTGAGGAAGCCGATAAGATTATGAAAGCGCAGCAGGCAAGAGGAGCTGATTTCGAAACGGGAAATCTGATGCAAAGAGCCAAAAGTCTGATTCCCATATTGGTACCGCTATTTGTAAGCGCCTTCAGAATAGCGCAGGATTTGGCCATGGCAATGGAGGCCAGATGTTACAGAGGCGGTGAGAACCGTACAAGGATGAACGAGATGAAGTTTAAGGGCAGGGACTATGCCGCCATTGTGATGATGCTGCTGTTCGCCGCCGTTATAATAATAGAGTCAAAGGTACTGTAAGCAATGAGACAAAGAAATATAAAAAATTTAGAAGAAAAGCTGGAAATGAATTCCGGCTTTTTAATAAGAGAGCCTAAAGAATTAAAAGGCAGGTGGAAAGAAGTTTTCGGCAACGATAACCCATTATATCTTGAAATCGGATGCGGCAAGGGAAAGTTTATTTTCAGCATGGCGCAGGCAAACCCGGGCAGGAATTATATAGCTATAGAGGGACAGAGCAACGTGGTGCTAAGAGCGTTGGAAAAAGCGGAGGAAGGCCGGCTTGGAAACCTCAGAATATTTATAGATTATGTAGACGACTTAAATGACTACTTTGATAAGGGAGAACTTGGAGGGATATATCTGAATTTCAGCGACCCGTGGCCAAAGGCAAGACATGCCAAAAGGCGCTTGACTTACAGAAAAAGGCTGGCCAATTACAGAGAAGTCCTTGCGGACGGAGCAGCCATAGAATTTAAGACGGACAATGACGATTTGTTCCGATTCACCTTAGAAGAGATAGAAGCAGGCGGATTTGAGATAGCAGAGATGACAAAGGACCTGCATAACAGCAGTTTTAAGGCAAAAGATATAACCACTGAATACGAGGATAGATTTAAAACAGGCGGGAAAAATATAAACTATGTAAAATTCAAATAGAACTTTGAGGGGAAAAGGCATTCAGCCGATAGATTCCCGAAACTCATATTTTAATTATGAATTTCGGGAAACGACTTTAAAGAAGGATGGCGGCCTATGAGTTTTGGATTAAAACTTTATATAGTCCGCAGGATTGACATAAGCTCCGCCTTTTAACATTTCAAAATGCAGGTGAGCGGGTTCCAGCGATTCAAATAAACCTGTTGAACCGACGCCGCCTATAATTTGACCGGCTTCTACAACATCACCTATTTCAACCATTTCAGCAGTGGATAGGTTGGAGTAAATTGAGACTAAATCGCCGCTGTGAGTAATCTCTACGGAAGTTCCGTAACGGTCATCTTCGTAGATTGCCGTAACCGTACCTGCGGCTGCAGCCACTACTTGAGTGTCTTCCGGCGCTTCTATATCCATACCGCAATGAGTCATGTATTGATCCAGCGTTACGGAATAAATCAGTTTGTCCATAGAGTAAGGATTGGTAACTGTTGCGCTGTCTGAGTTGACAGGAGCAATAAACTCTCCGGCAGCAGAAGCGGAATCCAGACTGTCTACGGTAGGTATATTACCGGAGGCTTCAGCGGATAGATTAGGGGTTTTGCCCATATCGTTGTTTTCAGCTTCTTTTGTTTCGGTATTTTCTGAAACCGGAACATCTTGATTGTTGCCATTGATTTTATCTATATTTGATTTTACAGTAAAAATCGAAGTAAGGGCGATAACGCAAAAGGCTAACATCAATACGATTGCGACTTTGTCTTTCTCCTTTTTCTTTTGTGCTTGACGCATATTTTCACCTCCAATTATAGATAGTGTTTGCCAAAATACCGATTTTCATACAAAATCAAACTTGTAATAATTGCAAGTTCATAATATAATTTAATATCTGAAGACTTATAAAGGAGGCGTTCACAGATAATGACAGACATGATTTTTGCTTCACAGAACGGAAGAAACATTCCAAAAGAAGATCCTATATTCAGCATAAGTAACCGAGCCAAAGATATGTTGCAAAAAGAAGGAAAAGAAAAGGTGATAAATGCAACAATAGGAGCGCTGCTTGATGATGACGGGAACCTTATAGTATTATCTTCCGTAGATGAAGTTTTTAAAAACTTAAATCCTTCGGAATATGCGCAGTATGCGCCTATAGGCGGAACGCCCGAGTTTAAAAAAGCGGTTCAAAAAGACATTTTTAGAAATTATGTGCCGTCTGTGTTTACTGAGGCCGTTGCAACTCCGGGAGGAACGGGAGCCATAAGAAACGCGGTTTCAAATTATTCCGAATACGGCGACAAAATTCTTACAACCGACTGGCACTGGACGCCGTATAACAATATAGCAGAAGAACAGGGCAGAAGTATCGAAGCTTTTGAGTTATTTGACAAGGAAGGAAACTTCAATCTTGAGTCCTTCAGCGCCAAAACAAAAAAACTTTTATCAAAACAGCAGCGACTGGTAATAATATTAAATACCCCATCCCATAACCCTACGGGTTATGCTCTGACAGACGATGAATGGAAGAAAGTCATTGAAATTTTAAATGATGCATCCACGGATAAAAAAATTACGTTGCTGGTCGACGCAGCCTATGCCGACTTTGCAGGCGATGAAGAAGAAAGCAGGAGTTTCCTGCCGCTGCTTGAAAACTGCGGGGATAACGTAATGCCAATAATTGCTCACAGCTTGTCAAAGGCTTATACTCTTTATGGTTTGCGCTGCGGAGCAATGATATGTATGGCAAAATCAAGAGAGGCAGCAGAAGAATTTAAAAGAGTATGTGAATTTTCATCGAGAGGCTCATGGTCCAATTGCGCCAGAGCGCCTCAGGTTATTCTGACCAAAATATATGATGACCCGAAGCTTCTGCAAAAAGTAACGGAAGAAAGAAAGGAATTCCACGACATGCTCATAAGAAGGGGGATTGCATTTAAAGAAGAAGCCAAAAAAGCAGGCCTCAAAACCCTCCCTTACAGGTCGGGATTCTTTATGACCATTCCTTGCGATAATCCTAAGGAAGTATGTATGCGTCTTGAAAAAGAGGGTATTTTCCTTATTCCAATGGCAAAAGGAATAAGAATATCGGGAGCGTCAATATCGGAAGCCGCCTGTCGCAGGCTGCCTGCTGCAATTAAAAAGGCAATGGAGCAAAAATAGCACAGGCCGGTTGACATTTTTTTACAGTCATGTTAAAATCGCTCTGCAAAGGGATATCAAGAAAGGAGATATTATGAGCAGAGACAGCGAATTTGCTTTTGAAATCAAGGAACATATAGGAGTGATAGGGACATATTCCACAGGGTGGAAAAAAGAACTCAATCTTGTAGAATGGAACGGAAACAACGCCAAATTCGATATAAGAGATTGGGACCCAAAACACGAGCATATGAGCAGAGGAATAACTCTGCGTGCAGAAGAAATAAAGGTTTTAGCGGGACTGATAAACAAGTATTTTGAAAATGAAGCGGAAACGCAGGAGTAGAACTAAGGGGGACAAAAGCCCCCTTAGCTTTGTTCTTTGGACTTTATGCCCTTTGTTCATTTTTAAATAAGAAGGATATGCCATATAATGAAGCTAATCCCACTACGGCATAAATAATTCTTGAAACTATTTCCAAGTTATCACTAAAGATGCTTGATACTAAATTATAATTAAAAAATCCGATAAGGCCCCAATTGATTCCACCGATTATCATCAGGATTAAAATCAATTTTTTCAAAGTAATCACTCCTTTCGAGAGGTATTTTGCCCAAAACGTAAATTTTTATGTTATTATATAAACAATATAAAATCAGCTTATAAGCAGGGGGAATTTTTGATGAAGATAAATCTGATTAAGGAAATGAGAACTGAGCCTGTAGAGATAAATGTGAAGAAAGGCAGTTCAATAGAAGAAATTTATAAAGAATACGTGCAGGAGCTGCCGTATACGGTGCTTGCCGCAAAGGTAAACAATAAGATTGAGAGCCTTGAGTACAGGGTGCACAGGGAGTGCAATGTTCAGTTCTTGGATATGAGGACGCAATCGGCCAATCTGATATATCAAAACAGCCTGATTCTCATATATCTGAAAGCCATAGAAGACGTGATTGGAAAGGTTGACGTCGATATAGAAAACGCCCTGAACAAAGGCCTTTATACTGAAATTAAATCTTCTCAAAATATTTCCGCAAGAGATATAAGAGCCATTGAAAGCAGAATGAAAGAACTGGTGGAGGAAGACCTGCCCTTTGTCCGTGAGGAGCTTACCAAGGAGGAGGCCATAGCCAGATTTGAGGACATGGGATGTCCCGAAAAGGTAGTGCTTTTGGATGAAAACCCAAGGCTGAGGAAGGTACCGTTCTATTCTCTCGGAGGGTACAAAGACTTTTTCTACGGAATAATGGTTCCGTCCACAGGATATATAAAGCATTTTGAACTTCGCAAATACAGGCGAGGCGTTTTGCTCAGATTTCCGCATCCTTCATCCCCTGATAAAATACCGGTTTATACGGACGAAAAGATGCTTTACAGGACTTTCGGAGAGCAGAGCCGCTGGGGCAAGCTTATGGGCATAACCCACGTATCCGATTTGAATAAAAAGATAGAGGAAGGCAAATTTAAGGAGCTTGTACAGCTTTCGGAGGCGCTTCACGAGAGAAGAATCGTGGAAATCGCAGATATGATAACAAAGCAGAAAAAGAGGATAATCCTTATAGCAGGGCCTTCGTCTTCAGGAAAGACTACCTTTGCTCAGAGGCTTTGCATACAGCTTAGAGTAAACGGTCTTGAGCCGCTGTACATGGGTACCGACGATTATTTTGTCGAAAGGGAAAACACGCCTCTCGATGAATACGGCGAAAAAAATTACGAAGACTTGGATGCTGTAGACATCAAACTCTTTAATCGGAACATGAACGATTTGCTTTCAGGGAAGACGGTGGATTTGCCTACTTTTAACTTCATGACCGGAAAGAAAGAATTCGGAAAACGTATTACGGCTATAAAGAGCAACAGACCTATCGTCATAGAGGGGATTCATGCTCTCAATGAGGCGCTTACCCTTGAAATTCCCAAAGAGGAGAAATTCAAGATATATATCAGCCCGTTGACGCAGCTCAATATAGACAGCCACAACAGAATAGTAACTACAGACCACAGGATGCTGCGGAGAATGGTAAGAGATTACAAATACCGGGGTCACAGCGCACAGAGCACCATATCCACGTGGCCTAAGGTAAGAGCCGGAGAAGATAAAAACATCTTTCCGTTCAGCAATGAGGCGGACGTGATGTTTAATTCGGTACATCTTTATGAAATCTGTGTGTTGAAAAAGTACGCGCAGCCTCTTTTGGAGGAGATTAAGCCCGAAGAGCCCGAATACAGCGATGCGGTGCGTATGCTTAATTTCCTCAGGTTTTTTAAAACCGTAGACGACGATTCCGCAATAGTAAACAATTCCATATTGCGTGAATTTATCGGAGGCAGTATATTTGTAGACTAAATACGACGAGGAGAAAACATGGCAGATATTACGATTATCGGAGGAATAAACATAGACATAGAAGGTACGCCCTTTGATGATTTGAAACGTGAAGATTCCAACCCGGGAAAAGTGGCTCTTTCATATGGGGGCGTAGGAAGAAACATCACCGAGAACATAGCTCGGCTTGGCGGCAATGTCGCAATGATTTCCGTAATCGGAGATGACCATATGGGGCTTGGAGCCAAAAGTGCGCTTGAAGACTTGGGAGTTGATACGTCGGGCATCAAAATACAGAAAGGGCAGAACTCGGCCATGTACTTGTCCATACTAAACGGGACGAAGGATATGGAAATGGCAATCTGCGATATGGATATAATAGAGACCATAACCCCCGAATTTTTAGAAGAAAGGTCGGCGCTTATCTCTTCATCCAAAGTCGTGGCCTTGGACGGCAATCTCGATGAAAGGACGCTGTCCTATGCGGCGGAAAAGCTAAAGGGCATACCTCTTTTCTTTGACCCGGTATCAAGCCCTAAAGCCGTAAAAGCACGCAGAATAATAGGCAAATTTGCATGCATAAAGCCCAACATTATGGAGGCGGAAGTATTGTCCGGCATGAAAATCAAAAGTGAGGATGATATAAAAAAGGCAGGCAGCTGGTTTATGGAACAGGGCGTGAAAAAAGTTTTCATCACCTTGAACAAAGACGGGGTATACTACAGAGACGGCGTATCGGAAGGCTTTATAAGGCCCGGCAAGGTAAAGATAAACAGCGCGACCGGCGCAGGAGACAGCTTTTCTGCGGCTATACTTATGGGCATGGTCAAGGGAATGAAAGCAGGAGATATTGCAAAATACGGAATGGCTGCCGCACAGATTACGATGGAAAGCAGCAGCGCTGTAAATAAAGATATATGTAAAGAGGAAATTGAAAGGAGAATGGAAATATGTATGAGAAATATTTAGATTTCAATCCCGAAGTTGAAAAAGCACTGGAAGAAGGCTTGCCGGTAGTGGCTCTTGAGTCCACAATTATAGCTCATGGCATGCCTTATCCTAAGAACGTGGAAACCGCATTAAAGGTGGAAGAAGTAATAAAAGCAAACGGAGCGGTTCCTGCTACCATAGGTATTCTTAACGGAAGAATAAAGATAGGCATGACCAAGGAAGAGATAGAGTATATGGCTCATGCGGAAAATGTTCTCAAGGTGAGCCGCAGAGACCTTCCTCTGGTTCTTTCAAAGAAATATGACGGAGCGACAACCGTTGCGGGAACCATGATTGCCGCCAATATGGCAGGCATCAAGCTGTTTGTAACAGGAGGCATAGGCGGAGTACACAGAGGCGCCGGCGAAAGCTTTGACATATCTGCCGACCTCGAAGAGTTGAAGATGACCGATGTTACAGTGGTTTGTGCAGGCGCAAAGGCTATACTGGACATACCTGCAACCTTGGAATATCTTGAAACCGCAGGTGTTCCGGTAATCGCTTACGGAACAGATGAAATACCTGCTTTTTACAGCAGAAAGAGCGGAGAAAAGGCTATTTGCCGTTTGGACTCGCCTGAGGAAATAGGCGCTTTGATTTCAATGAAAAGCGAACTGGGTCTTAAAGGCGGAGTTCTCGTAACCTGCCCTATCCCTGAAGAAGATGAAATCCCATTTGAAGAAATGGACGTGGTCATCAAGCAGGCAGTAGCCGAATGCGAAGAAAAAGGAGTCAAAGGCAAAGAAATAACGCCGTTCCTGTTGTCCAAGGTCAAAGACCTGACAGAAGGAAGAAGTCTTGAGGCAAATATCAAACTTGTGCTGAACAATGCCGAAGTAGGCGCAAAGATCGCAAGAAACATATAGGAAAATGATGGTCGCCCCGCCGAGGGCAGCGCCGCCCGGGGATGAGCGGCGCTGCCCTCGGCGGGGCGACCTTTATCATGGGGAATCGGGCGTGAGAAAAGCCCGGTGTTCAACGTCACAAGGGCGTCAAAATGGCTGACTGCCGTAAACAAAGAGAATTTTCGTGTTTACGGCAGTTTGACCGCCTTTGAACGGTCAATAATGCCGTGTTTAAATCGAATTACGGAATTTACGGCAGTTTAGGCCTACTTTCGACACATAAAATGCCGTAAATCTACAAAATTTAAAAATGTCCGGCAGTTTGGCCCACATCAAAGCCTTCAAAATGCCGTAATCAAGAAAAAATTTCGTATTTACGGCAGTTCCACATGTCTCTTTTCTGTCATTCACCCTTCTCTCGCATATCTTACACATCTTCTGAAACATGTGCTTATGCCCGCCAAATACAAACGCAGGGAAAAGTGTGCAGGGATGAAGCTTTCAATCCCTTTAAAATACCTGTTTTTATATAAAAAAATCAGTAAAAATATAAAATTTTCTCTTGCAATAGTTTGACAAATACTATATACTTAAATAGCTTGTGAAAAAAGGCGATGAAGCGGGAAGTTGCTGGGCTATCAGGTAATTTCCGCAGAGTATGTCCTCACTCGATGAGGTCGAAGGGATTCGCCGAGTTTTTGCTGTGTGGGCAAAAACGAAAAACACACGGCAGCGTGTACGAAGCAAGCAAACCACTGTACACGTTGAAAACAAGGCATTTGGAACCCCTTGTACAAGCATAGCGAAAACAGTACAAAAAATTCAGGAGGAAGAAAATGAGCGAATTACAGAAAATCAGAATCAAACTGAAGGCTTATGACCACGCTTTGTTAGACCAGTCAGCAGCTAAAATCGTAGAGACAGCCAAGAAAACAGGCGCCGATGTTTCAGGCCCTATTCCGCTTCCTACGGAAAAAGAAGTCGTTACAATCTTAAGAGCCGTACACAAGTACAAGGACTCAAGAGAACAGTTCGAACAGAGAACTCACAAGAGACTTATCGACATCACAAACGCTACACTTAAGACTACAGACGCTCTCACCAAGCTGGACCTGCCAGCAGGCGTAGACATCGAAATCAAGCTGTAAGCGTAAAAAGGGTTGCGTAGGATTTTGGCACATATGCAAGGCGCGCGAGCTTCGAGAAGCGGCGTGTGCTCAAGCACACAAGCACCGCAGAAGCGAGCAGCAACGCAGCAGATGAGTCAAAAGACAAGCAAACAAGCAAGAAGGGAACACTCCCTTAGTAAGAACGCATGAGAGGGAAGGCCGGTCTTAGCATCCTGTGTCAGCAAGACCAAGGCACAATGTGAATTCCAAACCAGAGCGTTCCAATGTAAGACAATGGAGGAAAAAATATGAAAGCAATCTTAGGAAAGAAGATCGGAATGACTCAGATCTTCGACGAAGCAGGAAACGTAATTCCTGTAACAGTCATTGAAGCAGGTCCGGAAGTTGTAACTCAGGTTAAGACAGTTGAAACTGACGGATACAATGCAGTTCAGGTTGGCTTTGAAGACCAGAAGCCACAGAGAGTGAACAAACCGCTGACCGGACATTTTGCAAAAGCCGGCGTCGTTACAAAGAAGTATTTAGCCGAATTCAGAGTAGAAGAAGGCGAAACTTACGAAGTAGGACAGGTAATCACGGTTGCAGAATTCGAAGAAGGAAAGAAGCTTGACATCACAGGAGTATCAAAAGGTAAAGGTACTCAGGGTAACATCAAGAGACACGGACATCACAGAGGCCCTATGACTCACGGTTCAAAGCACAAGAGACTGGCCGGAGCGCTGGCAGCAGGTACTTATCCTTCAAGAGTATTCAAGGGCAACAAAGGTCCGGGAAGAATGGGTAGAGATACCGTTACAGTTCAGAACATAGTTCTGGTAAAAGTTATTGAAGACAGAAACCTTATGCTGGTTAAGGGCGCAGTACCGGGAAACAAAGGCGGACTGGTTCGCGTTCAGTATGCAGTTAAAGGTCAGGACAAATAGGAACTGAGGGAAGGAGGAAGCAAAAATGGCAAAAGTAACAATGCTAAACATGGCAGGAGCCGAAGCCGGAGCAATCGAATTAAAAGATGAAATCTTCGGAATAACTCCAAACGAATTCGCAGTTCACGCAGTAGTTAAGAACTATCTGGCAAACCAGAGACAGGGCACACAGTCCGCAAAGACCAGAGGCGAAGTAAGAGGAGGCGGACGTAAGCCTTTCAGACAGAAGGGAACAGGTCGTCACAGACAGGGACACTCAACAGACCCTTCACAGGTAGGAGGCGGTATAGTATTCGCTCCAAAGCCAAGAGACTATAGATATACACTTCCTAAGAAGTTAAGAAGACTTGCAATGAAGTCTGTACTTTCTTCAAAGGTAGCTGAAAAAGAAATCATCGTTTTAGACGAATTAAAATTCGAAGCACCTAAGACAAAAGAAATGATTAAGGTGCTCGCAAATGTTAAAGCAGGTAAGAAAGCTTTAATCGTAATGGCTGAAAAAGACGAAAACGTAATCAGATCAGCAGCCAACATCCCTGGAGTTAGAACGGTGCTCGTAAACACAATGAACGTTTATGAAATCGTAAATCACGAAAGCTTCATCGTAACTCAGGATGCAGTTAAGAAAATCGAGGAGGTGTACCTGTAATGAAGACAGCATATGATATCATTCTGGAACCGGTTATTTCAGAACAGAGTATGGACGTAGCTCAGGACAAAAAGTACACGTTCAAAGTTGCAAAGGATGCTAACAAGACACAGGTTAAACTTGCTATCGAAGAAATCTTCGGCGTAGAGGTTGCCAGAGTTAACATCATGAATTACGACGGAAAAGTTAAAAGAATGGGAAGAAACGTCGGCAGAACAGCTGCTTACAAGAAAGCAATCGTTACTCTTACAGATAAGAGCAAAGAGATTGAATTCTTCCAGGGACTATAAGTTTAGGAGGCATGTAAAAAATGGGAATTAGAAAATACAATCCGACTACTCCTGGTCTGAGAGGAATGACAGTTTCCACATTTGAAGAAATTACTGCAAAAACCCCTGAAAAATCACTGACAGTGACTCTTAAGAAGCATGCAGGAAGAAACAACAGAGGTAAAATCACAGTAAGACATCAAGGTGGCGGCACAAGACCAAAATACAGAATTATAGATTTCAAAAGAAATAAAGACGATATTCCGGGAACCGTTAAAACTATCGAATACGACCCGAACAGAAGCGCTAACATCGCGCTTATCGCTTATGCAGACGGTGAAAAGAGATACATCATCGCACCGAACAAATTGGAAGTAGGTCAGGTAATCGTATCAGGACCTGAAGCAGATATCGTAGTAGGAAATGCTCTTCCTATCGCTAACATTCCTGTCGGCACAATTATCCACAACATCGAGCTTAAGCCTGGCAAAGGCGGACAGCTGGCAAGATCAGCAGGAAACGGAGCACAGCTCATGGCTAAAGAAGGAGATTACGCACAGGTAAGACTTCCTTCCGGCGAAGTAAGAAAAGTGAGCATGAGATGCAGAGCCACAATCGGAGAAGTAGGCAATGCAGACCACTCAAACATCCAGATAGGTAAAGCAGGAAGAAAGAGACACATGGGTATAAGACCTACCGTAAGAGGTTCCGTAATGAACCCTAACGATCACCCACACGGCGGTGGTGAAGGCAGAGCACCTGTTGGACGTAAGAGTCCTGTTACTCCTTGGGGTAAACCTGCACTTGGATATAAGACAAGAAAGAAGAATAAAGCTTCAAACAAATATATCGTAAAGAGAAGAAATGAAAAATAATAGGAAGGAGCAAAGATAATGGGTAGATCACTGAAAAAAGGCCCTTTCGTAAATGCGAAGCTGCTTAAAGCAATCGACGATATGAACGCAGCTAACGAAAAGAAAGTTATCAAAACATGGTCAAGACCATCAACAATATTCCCACAGATGGTGGGACATACCATCGCAGTACACGACGGAAAGAAACACGTTCCTGTGTACATCACAGAAGATATGGTAGGACACAGACTTGGAGAATTTGCTCCAACCAGAAACTACAGAGGTCATGCGGCCGATAAGTCTTCAAAGGTTAAGAAATAAGAAAGGAGAACATGAAAAATGGAAGCAAAAGCAGTTGCAAAGTACGTGAGAATGTCTCCTATCAAGTTAAAACCTGTTACGGACTTAGTAAGAGGCAAGGACTTAAATGAGGCATTGAACATCTTAAAGTTCACTCCGGGCAAAGGTTCTCAGATTGTAGAAAAAGTTGTTAAATCAGCGGCAGCAAACGCTGAAAACAACTTCGACATGAATCCGGACAATTTATATGTTGCTGAAGTGTACGCACATCAGGGCCCTACGATGAAAAGGTGGAGAGCCGGTTCACAGGGCAGAGCATCAATTATCCTGAAGAGATCAAGCCACGTTGGCGTAACTTTAAAAGAAAAGGAATAAGATAGGAGGTTCATTAATGGGTCAGAAAGTTAGTCCACACGGTCTCAGAGTGGGCGTTATCAAAGACTGGGAATCTAAATGGTATGGAGATAAGAAAAACTTTGCAGATTTTCTGGCAGAAGATCACCAGGTAAGAGAATATGTAAAGAAAAAATTATATGTTGCCGGCGTTTCAAAAGTTATCATTGAAAGAGCCACTGAAAATAAAATCAGAGTTATCATTCTCACCGCAAAGCCGGGAATGGTAATCGGAAGAGCCGGAGACGGTATCGAAGTTCTTAAAAAGGACTTGGTAAAGATGACCGGAAAAGAAGTTGAAATTTCAATCGAAGAAGTAAGAAGATCAGAACTGGACGCACAGCTTACCGCTGAAAACGTTGCCCAGTCCCTCGAAAGACGTGTTTCTTTCAGAAGAGCTATGAAGCAGGTAATCGGCAGAACTATGAAAGCCGGTGCAAAGGGTATAAAGGTAGCGGTATCCGGCAGACTTGGCGGAGCTGAAATCGCAAGAAGCGAAAAGTACAGCGAAGGAAATGTTCCTCTTCATACACTTAGAGCCGACATCGACTACGGTTTTGCAGAAGCAGATACAACTTACGGTAAAATCGGCGTAAAAGTTTGGATTAACCACGGTGAAGTGCTTGACAAAGGATTGCAGAGCCCTATTCGCGAAGAAAAACGCGAAAAGAGAGAAAGAAGACCTAAGAGAGACGGCGAAAGACGTCAGCGTAGGGATGGCGACAGACAGGGTCGTCAGGGCGGCAGAAGAGACAGAAACGACAGAAACGAAGCTCCTAAGGCTGTAAATCCAAGAGTAAGAAAGACTCCTAAGGCACAGCCGCAAGCAGAAGCAGCAACGGAGGCTGCAAACACCGAAAACTAAACAAGGATGGAAAGGAGGAACTTAAGCCATGTTAATGCCAAAGCGCGTTAAACGCAGAAGAGTTCATAGAGGAAGAATGAAAGGCGTAGCAACCAAGGGTAACACGATTACTTACGGTTCATACGGATTAGTTTCACAAGAATGTGGATGGATCACCTCTAATCAGATCGAGGCTGCCAGAGTAGCTATGACAAGATCTATTAAAAGAGGCGGTAAAGTATATATTAAGATTTTCCCACACAAGTCGGTAACAAAGAAACCTGCTGAAGTACGTATGGGTTCCGGTAAAGGTGCTCCTGAGTACTGGGTAGCAGTAGTTAAACCGGGCAGAGTTATGTTTGAGATTGAGGGAGTTTCAGAAGAAAAGGCAAGAGAAGCCATGAGACTTGCATCTCACAAGCTGCCGGTTAAATGTAAGTTTGCCATCAAGGAACAGGAAGCAAAGGGTGGTGAAGCATAATGGAATTGAAGAAAATGAGAGAAATGACAGATATTGAATTAAATACCGAACTGTCCAAGATGAAAAAGGAATTGTTCAACCTGAGATTCCAGCACGCAACAGGACAACTTGAAAACCCTGTTAAGATGAGAGAACTCAAAAAGGACATCGCAAGAGTTAAAACTATCATCAGAGAAAAAGAACTGGCAAAGGTTCAGGGCTAATAGAAAGGAGGATGTAATATGACAGTTGAAAGAAACAGAAGAAAGACTAAAGTCGGTGTTGTTGTATCAGACAAAATGGATAAGACTGTAGTTGTTGCCATCGAAGACTTCGTAAGACATTCCCTTTACGGAAAAGCTGTAAAGAGAACCAAGAAGGTTAAAGCTCATGATGAGAACAACGAATGCCAGATTGGCGATAAAGTAAGAATTATGGAAACAAGACCTCTGTCAAAGGACAAGAGATGGAGACTTGTAAACATTATCGAAAAGGTTAAATAAAGGAGGCACCAGATCATGATTCAGACAGAAACCAGATTAAGAGTTGCCGACAATTCCGGAGCAAAAGAACTTCTTTGCATCCGCATCCTCGGAGGAACAAGCCGTCAGTATGCAAACATCGGCGACGTAATCGTTTGTGCGGTTAAGGAAGCTACTCCGGGCGGAGTTGTAAAAAAAGGTGACGTTGTGAAGGCTGTAGTAGTGAGAACTAAACATGGTGCCAGAAGAGCTGACGGAAGCTATGTTAAATTCGACCAGAACGCTGCAGTAATCATCAAAGATAAAGAAGATAAGAATCCTGTGGGAACTCGTATCTTCGGACCGGTTGCCAGAGAACTGAGAGAAAAAGGCTTTATGAAAATCGTGTCATTGGCACCGGAAGTACTGTAGGAGGTGTAAAGGATGCGTATAAAGAAAGACGATACGGTGGTAGTAATCACCGGTAAGGATAAAGGCAAGACCGGTAAAGTTCTCAAAGCTATGCCAAAGGAAAATAAAGTAATCGTACAGGGCGTAAATATGCAGACAAAGCATGCAAAAGCTACACAGAAGGCTGCTGCGGAAATCAAGCATATGGAAGGTCCTATCGACGTTTCAAACGTAATGCTTTATGACACCAAGACAAAGCAGGGAACAAGAGTAGGCTACAAGATTGAGAACGGTAAAAAAGTAAGAGTTGCAAAGAAAACAGGCAACGTAATAGATTAGGAAAGGAGGAGAGAATTTTGACAGCAAGATTAAAGACAATGTATGATGAACAGGTTTTCGGCGCATTAAAGGAAAAATTCCAGTACAAAAATGTTATGGAAGTTCCTAAGCTGGAAAAAGTTACAATAAATATGGGTCTTGGCGAAGCTAAAGACAACGCAAAAGTTATGGAATCCGCAGTTGAAGAAATCGGATTGATAACAGGACAGAGACCTGTTGTGACAAAGGCTAAAAAATCAATAGCTAACTTCAAAGTCAGACAGGGAATGCCTGTAGGCGCAAAAGTAACCCTGAGAGGGGAAAACATGTATGAATTTGTTGACAAGCTTTTCAACATCTCCCTTCCGAGAGTAAGAGACTTCAAGGGCGTTAGCAAGAACTCCTTTGACGGCAGAGGAAACTATTCAATGGGTATCAAAGAACAGTTAATCTTCCCGGAAATCAACTACGATAAGGTTGATATGATTAAAGGTATGAACATTGTATTTACAACTACGGCTAAGACTGACGAAGAAGCTCAGGCACTGCTTGAACTCCTCGGAATGCCGTTTGAGAAATAGGAGGGAATCATGGCAAAAACATCTCTCAAAGTAAAGCAGCAGAGAAAACCTAAATATTCAACTCGTGCATATACAAGATGCAGACTTTGCGGAAGACCTCATGCTGTATTGAGAAAATACGGCATCTGCCGTATCTGTTTCAGAGAGCTTGCATATAAAGGAGAAATTCCTGGCGTAAGAAAAGCAAGCTGGTAATATAAAAGAAAGGAGAAATACTGTAATGACAATGACAGATCCTATAGCGGATATGCTAACGAGAATCAGAAACGCCAATACTGTAGGACACGAAACTGTTGAGATTCCGGCATCCAATATGAAAAAAGCGATTGCTGAAATCTTAAAAGCAGAAGGCTACATTGCGGATTTCGAAGTTATAGATGATAACAAGCAAGGCATAATCAAAGTCACAATGAAGTACGGTGCAAACAAGGAAAAGGTCATCAGCGGAATCAAAAAGATTTCCAAACCGGGCCTTAAGAAATATGCAAAAGCCGGCGAAATTCCAAGAGTTTTAGGAGGCCTCGGCATCGCAATCATCTCCACATCAAAGGGAGTTATCAGCGATAAAGAAGCAAGACGCCTTGGAATCGGCGGTGAAGTAATCTGTTATGTATGGTAGGAGGAACGAAAAATGTCAAGAATTGGTAGAAAACCTGTAGTTGTTCCTGCCGGCGTAGAGGTAACGGTAGATGCAAACAATGTAGTTACCGTTAAAGGCCCTAAGGGACAGTTATCAGAGCAGATAAGCAAACTTATAAAAGTAGAAGTTGCAGACGGCGTTGTAAACGTTACAAGAGAAAGCGACCAGAGGGAGCATCGTTCACAGCACGGTCTTGCAAGAACTTTGATAAACAACATGGTTACAGGCGTTACGGCAGGCTTCGAAAAGAAGATGCAGCTTGTAGGTGTTGGTTATAAGGCAGAGAAAAAGGGTAAGACCCTCGTGTTGAACCTTGGATATTCACATCCTGTAGAACTGGAAGATCCGGAAGGAATCACCACAGAATGTCCTTCAGCAACGGAAGTTGTAGTAAAAGGTACTGATAAGGCGCTTGTAGGAAACTATGCAGCAAACATCAGAGCATGGAGAAGACCTGAACCTTATAAGGGAAAAGGTATCAAGTATGCTGATGAAGTTATTCGCAGAAAAGAAGGAAAGACCGGCGCTAAGTAATAGAAAGGAGTGAAGTGAAAATGGCTAAAGAAAGCAGAAATGACAGACGTGTCAAAAGACATGAAAGAGTAAGAAAAAACCTTTATGGAACTCCTGAAAAACCGAGACTTTGCGTTTACAGATCCAACAAAAATATTTCTGCACAGATTATAGATGACGTAAACGGAACCACCTTGGTTGCCGCATCTTCTCTGGACAAGGAATTAAAAGCAGAAGTTGGTTACGGTGGAAACAAGGAAGCTGCAAAGAAGGTAGGAGCAGCCCTGGCAAAGAGAGCTCTTGAAAAGGGTATTGAGGAAGTTTGCTTCGACAGAGGCGGATTCTTATATCACGGAAGAGTTGCAGAGTTGGCAGAAGGCGCTCGTGAAGGCGGATTAAAATTCTAACAGGAGGAAATAAGGAATGCGTAATATCATTGATGCATCCAAGCTGGACTTAAAATCAACTATCGTTAATATAAGAAGAGTTGCAAAGACAGTTAAGGGCGGCAGAAACATGAGATTCAGCGTAACCGTGGTAGTCGGCGACGAAAACGGTCATGTAGGCGTTGGCCTCGGAAAATCTCAGGAAATCCCTGAAGCTGTAAGAAAAGCTGAAGAAGATGCAAAGAAGAATTTAATATACGTTCCTACAGTAGGAACAACTGTACCACACAGAAACATCGGAGTTTTCGGAGCAGGCAGAGTTTTAATCATGCCGGCTGCACAAGGTACAGGAGTTATCGCAGGTTCATCAGTACGTACCGTACTTGAAGCTGCAGGTATCAGAGACGTTAGAGCTAAATCCATCGGCTCCAACAACACAGGCAACATGGCTTATGCTACAATCGAAGGCCTTAAAGGCATGATGACAGTAGATAAGGTTGCTAAGCTGAGAGGCAAGACTAAGGAAGAAATCTTAGGATAGGAGGAAACGCAAAATGGCAAAAATGATTAAAATCACTTTAACTAAGAGCACAATCGGCGCTTCCCCTAAGCAGAGAAAAGTTGTTGAAGCGCTTGGACTTAAAAAGATGCACCAGACAGTAGAATTGGCAGACACTCCGCAGACTCGCGGCGCTGTTGCCAAAGTTGCGCATCTTGTAACTGTGGAAGAATAAGGAGGTGCCATAGATGAAATTACATGAATTAAAAGCACCAAAGGGAGCAACAAAGGCACCTAAGAGAAAGGGCCGCGGTACCGCAACAGGTCAGGGCAAAACTGCCGGAAGAGGTATGAACGGTCAGAATTCAAGATCAGGCGGCGGCGTTCGTCTGGGATTTGAAGGCGGACAGATGCCTTTATACAGAAGATTGCCTAAGAGAGGATTTACCAATATCTGGGCAAAAGAATATGCAATAGTTAATGTTGAGGACTTGAATAAGTTTGAAGCGGGCACCGTAGTTACCCAGAGCACCTTGGAAGAAGCAGGCATGTTAAAGCAGGTAAAAGACGGAATCAAGGTTCTCGGACAGGGAACATTAAACGTGGCTTTGACAGTTAAGGCTGATAAATTCAGCAAGACCGCTGTAGAAAAGATTGAAGCTGCAGGAGGAAAGGCAGAGGTGATTTAGTATGGGTATGCTGAAGACGATTGCTCAGGCATGGAAAGTTGCAGAAATCAGGTCGAAGATGATTTTCACCCTGTTGATGCTGGTTGTTTTCCGTATAGGTTCCAATATACCTGTACCGAATATCAACAGAACTGTTTTGGACCAGATGTTCACAGGTGAAGCCGGATTACTGGATTTGTTTGATTTGTTCTCCGGTGGAGCATTCAGTAACTTTACGATTTTTGCATTGAGTATTACACCATACATCACTGCATCGATTATCATTCAGCTACTCACCATGGCGTTCCCGTACTTTCAGCGTTTGGCGCAAGAAGGAACAGAAGGAAGAAAGAAGATGGCGCAAATCACTCGCTATCTGACGGTTGTTCTGGGCTTGGTTCAGGCTATAGGACTGACAGTAGGTTTGTTCAGAAAAGCGGTAATAGACAAGAGCGCATTTTCAATCATAGTGGTTGTACTCGTATTGACGGCAGGTACCGCATTCCTGATGTGGCTCGGCGAGCAAATTAACGACAAGGGCGTCGGCAACGGTATTTCACTTATTATCTTTGCAGGTATCGTAGCAAGAATTCCAAGCGGAATCAGAAGCCTTGCTACAAGCGTTGAAGACGGTGCGATTTCAATCGTAACACTGGTAATATTAGTAGTGGTTGCAGTTCTGGTTGTTGCAGGTGTTGTGCTGATACAGGAAGGTCAGAGAAGAATACCTGTACAGTATGCAAAGAGAGTAGTAGGAAGAAAAATGTACGGCGGACAGTCGACACATATTCCTATGAAGGTTAACCAGTCAGGTGTTATCCCTATCATCTTTGCACTGTCGATACTTCAGTTTCCGCTGACGATAACCTACTTCTTCCCGAACTCAGGCTTTACCGCATGGGTAACCAAGTGGTTATCACCTGCAGGTAATCCGGGAGTATGGATTTATGCGGTACTGAATGTAGTGCTTATCATAGCGTTTACTTACTTCTACACGGGAGTATCATTCAATCCTAAGGAAGTAGCAAGCAACCTGAAATCCAACGGCGGATTTATACCGGGAATAAGACCGGGCAAAGCGACTGAGGATTATTTGAGCAAGGTAATGTCAAGAATAACGGTTGTAGGTGCGCTTTTCCTTGCACTTATAGCTACATTGCCTACTATCATAAGCGTTTTAACTCCGTTACAGATACACTTCGGCGGAACATCACTCTTGATTGCGGTAGGTGTTGCACTTGAAACAGTAAGAGCGCTTGAAAATCAAATGCTTATGAGAAACTATCAAGGATTTCTTAAGTAGACCTTAAAAGGTTAAGGGAGATGATAAAATGCTTAGAACAATATTATTAGGACCTCCGGGAGCAGGCAAAGGTACTCAGGCGGCCAAGATTGTTGAAAAATATAATATTCCTCACATTTCCACAGGAGATATTTTCAGAGAAAACATCAAAAAGGGAACAGAGCTGGGAAAGAAAGCTCAGGAATATATGAACAAAGGCGAACTGGTGCCGGATGATTTGGTTATCGAAATAGCAACCACAAGATTGCTCGAAGATGACTGCGCCAATGGATTTTTGCTTGACGGATTCCCAAGAACCGTATATCAGGCAGAAAAATTGGATGAATTCTTAGCTGCTCACCAGTCAAAGATTGATAAAGTACTTGACATATCCGTAGAAAAGGAAGAATTGATGGTTAGACTTACCGGCAGGCGTGTTTGCAAAGCCTGCGGAGCAAGCTACCATGTTGTAAACATTCCTCCTAAAAAAGAAGGCGTCTGCGATGTATGCGGCGGTCCTCTGATTCAGAGAGCCGATGATAATGCAGAAACCGTAGCTAACAGGATTGAAGTATATGAAGCACAGACAATGCCTTTAATCGAATATTACGAAAAGGCAGGAAACATTGCTCACATCGACGGAGCGACAGGTCTTGAAAATGTATTTGCAGACATTGTAAAAGCTCTGGGTGAATAAATATGATCATCATCAAATCAAAGCAGGAAATTGAACTAATGCGTAGCGCCGGCAAGGTGGCAAGCTATATTTTAAACGAGCTTAAAGAGATCATTAAGCCGGGGATAGCCACAATTGAGATAGACCGCTTTGTTGAAAAAACCGTCAAAGCGCATAAGATGAAGGCTGCGGAAAAGGGATACTGCGGATATCCCGCAAGCGTATGTGTTTCCGTAAACGAGGAAGTAGTTCATGGAATTCCGAGCAAAAAAAGAATTCTTAAAGAGGGAGACATCGTAAGCGTTGACCTTGTGGTAGAATACAAGGGCTATATGGCAGACGCAGCCAGAACTTATGCCGTGGGAAATATAAGCGAAGAAGCAAAGAGGCTGATAGAAACGGCCGAAAATGCGTTTTTCGAAGGAATACGGTTTGCTAAAGAGGGCTACAGATTATCGGATATTTCAAATGCGATACAGAATACGGTAGAAGGCGAAGGCTTCGGAGTTATAAGGGATTTCGTCGGTCACGGAATAGGAAGCGACATGCACGAAGACCCTCAGATTCCAAATTACGGAAAGCCCGGCAAAGGTCCGAGACTGCAAAGCGGAATGACCCTTGCAATAGAGCCCATGATTACGCAGGGCTCCTATGAGGTGGATGTTCTGCAGGATGACTGGACGGCCGTTACCGTAGACGGCAAGTTGTCTGCGCATTATGAAAACACTGTTGTAATAACTGATGGTGAGCCGGAAGTGCTTACCCTGTAATTAAAAAGGAGATGTATTTATGGCGAAAAAAGACGTCATTGAGGCAATGGGAACTGTTGTAGACGCACAGCCAAATGCGATGTTTAAAGTTAAACTGGACAACGGTTTTGAAGTGCTTGCACACATTTCAGGCAAAATAAGAATGAACTATATCAGAATTCTTCCCGGCGATAAGGTAAAGGTAGAACTTTCGCCTTACGACCTTACGAGAGGAAGAATCATTTGGAGAGATAAATAAAATTCTCTAAAAGCATAAGGAGGAACAGAAATGAAAGTAAGAGCTTCTGTAAAACCTATCTGCGAAAAGTGCAAAGTAATCAAAAGAAACGGCAAGGTAATGGTTATCTGCGAAAATCCTAAGCACAAGCAGAAGCAAGGTTGATTAAATCAATAATGCAGCCTTTGCGCATGACGACCGGGGCAGCGCATAAAAAAGGGTTGTTTCAAATTTATTAAGAGAACTTGTCTATATCGCTCCCGGCAAAGCGACGGAAGATAAGGGAAGGAGAAAGAATATGGCTCGTATAGCCGGTGTTGACTTACCAAGAGAAAAAAGAGTAGAAATCGGTTTAACCTACATCTATGGTATTGGTAAACCAACTGCACAGGCAATCCTCGAAAAAGCAGGCATTAACCCTGACACAAGAGTTAAGGACCTGACAGAAGAGGAAGCAGGTGCAATCAGAAAAATCATTGATGCCGAATATGTGGTAGAAGGTGACCTGAGAAGAGAAGTTTCACTGAACATCAAGAGACTTATGGAAATCGGAAGCTACAGAGGTATCAGACACAGAAGAGGACTTCCTGTAAGAGGTCAGAACACAAAGACAAACGCAAGAACTCGTAAGGGTCCTAAGAAGACCGTAGGAAGAAAGAAAAAGGCTAAGTAAAGGAGGTAGGAAATAATGGCTAAAACTGTTAAAAAAGCAGTAAGAAAGAAGAGAAGAGAACGTAAGAACATTGAAAAAGGCCAGGCACATATCCAATCCACCTTTAACAATACTTTAGTTACTCTTACAGATATGGAGGGCAATGCACTTTCATGGTCAAGCGCAGGTTCCCTCGGATTTAAAGGTTCAAGAAAATCAACTCCGTTCGCAGCTCAGATGGCAGCAGAAGAAGCAGCCAAAGGCGCAATGGAACACGGTTTAAAGACTGTAGAAGTTTATGTAAAAGGTCCTGGTTCCGGAAGAGAAGCAGCTATCAGAGCGCTTCAGACTGCAGGTCTTGATATCACCATGATTAAGGATATCACACCTATCCCGCACAACGGATGCAGACCGCCAAAGAGAAGAAGAGTCTAAGAAAGGAGGAGTAATTTAGATGTCAAGATATACAGATGCAAACTGCAAATTATGCAGAAGAGAAGGTCAAAAGCTTTTCTTGAAAGGCGAAAGATGCTACAGCAGCAAGTGTGCTATTGAAAGAAGAAATTACGCTCCTGGACAGCACGGTCAGGCAAGAAAGAAACAGACAGACTACGGCTTGCAGCTTCGTGAAAAGCAGAAAGCAAAGAGATTCTACGGAATGCAGGAAACTCAGTTCAGAAACCTCTTTGACAAGGCTGCAAAGAAGCAGGGTAAGACCGGTGAAAACCTGATGATTCTGCTCGAAACAAGACTGGATAACGTGGTATTCAGACTTGGTTTTGCCGCTTCAAGAAAGGAAGCAAGACAACTTGTAACTCACGGCCACTTTACCGTTAACGGAAAGAAAGCTAACATTCCTTCACAGGAACTGAAAGCAGGAGATGTTATCAAGGTTAAGGAAAAGAGCCAGAGCTCACCTAAGTTCAAGGAAATTAAAGAAATGTCAATTACAGTTCCTTCATGGATGACTGTAGATGTTGATAAATTAGAAGGTAAAGTCGTTGCTATGCCAAGAAGAGAAGACATAGACACTCCAATTGCAGAGCATTTAATCGTCGAATTGTATTCCAAGTAAGAACCTATCAAGGGTCGGGTAGTATTTACTTCGTAAATCTCCACCCTCAGACCCTTGACAGAAGCTTTTTACGGGTTATAAGCAAGCTTAAACCCGTAATAGTACGGTACTTCTAAACTTGGAATGAAAGGGAGGGTTTTGAGTGATAGAAATCGAAAAACCAACAATCAATAAGTTCATTGATGAAGACGGATGTTATGGCAAATTTGTTGTAGAACCTCTGGAAAGAGGTTACGGCACAACATTAGGGAACGCTCTGAGAAGAATTCTTCTGAGCTCCCTTCCGGGTGCAGCTGTTACATCTGTAAAAATCGACGGAATACTTCATGAGTTCTCAACAATACCGGGAGTAAAAGAAGACGTTACAGAAATCATATTAAACTTAAAGAAGCTTGCTGTCAGATTAGAAAGCGAAAGCACCAAAAGAGCGATAATAAATGCCGTGGGACCTAAAGAGGTAACTGCCGCAGATATTATCGGAGATTCGGATATGGAAATCTTCAACCCTGATTTGCATATCGCAACTCTTGAGGAAAATGCTACCCTTGTAATGGAAATCAACCTTGCAAGAGGCAGGGGTTACGTTCCTGCAGAGCAGAATAAAAATGAGAGCACACCGATTTCAGTGATTCCGGTGGATTCCATTTATACGCCTGTAAGAAAGGTAAACTTTACGGTTGAAAATACCAGAGTAGGTCAGGTTACAGACTATGACAGACTTGTATTGGAAATTTGGACGGACGGCTCTATCACTCCTGAAGAAGGAGTTTCAATCGGAGGCAAGATAATGCAGGAACATTTGAACCTGTTTATCCAGCTCACTGATACTACGGATGCCATGGAAATCATGGTTGAAAAGGAAGAAGACCAGAAAGAAAAAGCTCTTGAAATGACTATTGAAGAACTGGAACTTTCGGTTCGTTCTTTCAACTGCCTCAAGAGAGCGGCTATCAACACTGTTGAAGAGCTTACTCAGAAGACAGAAGATGATATGATGAAAGTCAGAAATCTCGGAAAGAAATCTCTTGACGAAGTAAAAGCAAAATTGGAAGAATTAGGGCTTGGACTTAAGCCGAGCGATGATTAACTCGCAGAAAGGAGAATCTTAAAATGCCAGGATACAGAAAACTGGGAAGACCTTCTGCTCACAGAAAATCAATGCTGAGAAACCTTGTAACAGATTTGTTCAGAGAGGGAAGAATCCAGACTACTGATTGCAGAGCAAAGGAAACCAGAAGAGAAGCAGAAAAGCTTATTACGTTGGCAAAGCGCGGTGATCTTCATGCAAGAAGACAGGTTTTGGCTTATGTTTTCGATGAAGACGTGGTAACAAAACTGTTTGATGAAATCGCACCGAAATACGCCGATAGAAATGGTGGATATACAAGAATTTTAAAATTAGGACCTCGCCAAGGCGACAACGCTGAGGTTGTATTCTTAGAATTAGTATAAAAAATATAAAGAAATAAAGACGCTTGACAGATGTCAGGCGTCTTTTATTGTGTTTTGCTTGGACTGTTTGTTAGACTGCCGCAAAACTTAAATTTTCTTTTAGTTACGGCATTTTTTGGCTTGCAGAGGAGGCCAAATTGCCGCAAAACTCATAAGATTCATAAAAGCCGGCATGCCTGTTTTCTGATAACCGTACTTCGTCCAATCAAGTATACAATTATATATTTTAAAGAATTTTAAAGGCTAAACTTAAAAAAATAAAGTAAAAAAGCCAATAAATTAAAAAAGTGAGCAATCCCGTCAAACCATTGACATTTCAACGTTTGAGCAGTAAACTCCAAGCAAATAAAACAGTTGATACGATTAAAATCAGTGGAAGTGACTTAATAAAGTAAAGCCATTTTTGAAGTGGAGGATATTCATGGTTGTTACAGAAAGAGAGCATATGACGGCAGGCTTAAAGCACATTTTAGAGATATTGGATGCGGGTAGTTTTGTAGAGCTTGGCGGAAAGATGATTGCCAAAGCAAGCGGTACATGCGAACCGAACCGGGTGATTGAGTCAGACGGTGTTATAACCGGGTACGGCACTGTAGATGGACATGTCGTTTATGTTTTTTGTCAGGATAAAGATGTAATGGGAGGAACCTTCGGAGTAACTCACGCAGAAAAGATAAACAACATATACAGGCTGGCGGTAAGAGCCCAGGCTCCCGTAGTAGGAATGTTTAATTCGACCGGATTTCGTATAGAAGAAGGCGTAGACGGGCTTAACGCCTTCGCCTCGCTGTATAAGACAGTGCTTGAGGCCAAAGAAGAAGTGCTGCAAATAATGCTTGTAACAGGTGAATGCGTGGGAAGTATGGCCATGCTTGCGGAAATGGCAGATTTCCTTTTTATAGAGAAAAAAGAAGGAAAACTGTTGGTAGTCGGAGAAAAAAGCAAGAGCGACGAATTCTTTACAGACGGAAATCTCGACGATGGGCAGTATAAAAAAATAAGAGAACTGATAAAGCTGCTGCCGCCGGCATCCGGAAGGCTGCCCGAACAGGCAGAAGTAAAAGACGACCTTAACAGGTTATGCGTAGATATGGAACCCAAGAAGGATGAGGCAGGAGAACTTCTGAAAGAAATTTCAGATGACAGGCTGTTTATAGAGACAAAAGTTAATACAGGCAAAGACATTGTTACCGGATTCATAAAATTAAACGGATTCGCAGTCGGAGTCGTAGCCAACAGCTATGACGAAAACAGAAGCAACAGACTTACTTCTCTCGGAATGAAAAAAGCCTCTGAATTTATAGAATTTTGCGACAGGTTTTCCATAGCGGTAGTTACCATAGTAAATACAGACGGATTCAGTATAGAAGAGAGGAATAACCGTTTTGCCGCATCGTCGGCAGAAGAAATGGCAAGAGCCCTTGTTAAGTCGAAAATACCTAAAATAAGCCTGATAGTGGGAAAGACCGTTGGCAGCGCTTACAGCCTTATGAACAGCAAAGGATTAAGTGCAGACATGGTATTTATATGGAAAGGCGCCGTAGTTGAGATGATGAATGCAAGGCAAGCAGCTCAAATAATGTTTCCTAAGGACACTCCTGTGGAAGCAGAGCGCAAGGCTATGGAATACGAAAAAGACGGTTGCAGCGCAGAAGTCCTTTCGGAACATGGATATGCTGATAAGATAATATCTCCCGAAGAGAGCAGGAAATATATCATAGGAGCCTTAGAAGCTTTCAGGAACGTGTTTTAGAGGCGGTGAATCCAAATGACAATAACAGAAATACTCATAAAAGCAGGCGCAGATACTTTGCTCGGAATGGGCACCGTCTTTGCAATGCTGATACTTATAAGCCTGGTTATTTATCTTTTTAAATTTATATCCAAGGAAGAAAGTCCGATTGATGCTGAACCGAAAAAGGAAGAAGTTCAAACGGGCAAAGGAGAGAATGAGCAGCTTATAGCCGTAATTATGGCGGCGATTGAGGCATTTAATAAGGATAAAAGCGATATGGGGCAGGACGGCGGATATATAGGCTACATGGTTAAATCAGTAAAGAGAAGAAGATAGGAGATAAATAAAATGGAAAAATATATCATAAGGGTCAACGGAGCGGAATACGAAGTCGAAGTAGAAAAAAAGACAGCAGAAGCAGAGCACAAAGGCAAAGAAATTACAGCAGGCACAGCGGGAAAAGTCTGGAAGGTGACAGCGCCGGAGGGCACAAGCGTCAAAAGCGGCGATAGCATAGTCATACTTGAGGCAATGAAAATGGAAATACCGGTAATTGCGCCTTGCGACGGAAAGATTGAAAAGCTGTTCGTATCAGAGGGAGAGCCCGTTGAAGCAGGGCAGAAGATAGCTACTGTTATATAAGAGAAAGGCTGCCTTATGGAATACATAATCAATACACTGGAAAATTTGCTGGCGCAGACAGCTTTTCACAATTTAAGCATAGGAAATCTGGCAATGGTGGGAGTGGCCTGCTTCTTCATGTATCTCGCCATAGCCAAGCAATATGAGCCTTTGCTTCTGCTGCCGATTTCCTTCGGAATGCTTCTTGTTAATATTTATCCTCCTATAATGGAGGAAGGCGGATTACTTTACTTCTTTTTTAAGCTGGATGAATGGACCATATTGCCGTCGCTGATATTTCTTGGCGTAGGAGCGCTGACGGATTTCGGACCGCTAATCGCCAACCCACGGAGCTTTCTTCTGGGAGCTGCCGCACAGTTCGGCGTTTTCGGTGCGTATATATTGGCAATGGTTATGGGCTTTAATACGGCCGCAGCCGCAGCAATTGCCATAATAGGCGGAGCCGACGGCCCTACGTCCATTTATCTGGCGATGAAACTCGGACAAAATGAGCTTATGGGGCCGATTGCCGTAGCAGCTTATTCATATATGGCACTCGTTCCTATTATCCAGCCTCCGATAATGCGGGCGCTGACAACAAAGGAAGAACGCAGGATAAAAATGAAACAGATGAGGGCGGTAACCAGGAAAGAGAAAATTCTCTTTCCTATAGTTGTGACTATTGTAGTGTGCTCCCTTCTCCCGTCCACAACTCCTCTAATCGGTATGTTGATGCTGGGAAATCTTTTTAGAGAGAGCGGCGTTGTGAGACAGCTTACGGAAACCGCCTCCAATGCGCTGATGTATATAGTGGTCATATTTTTAGGTACTTCCGTAGGTGCAACGACGAGTGCCGATGCTTTTCTGAGATGGGATACCATTAAGATAGTGCTCCTCGGCCTGCTGGCTTTTTCTATAGCGACAGCGGCAGGAGTCATGTTTGGAAAGCTGATGTGCAAGCTGAGCGGTGGCAAGATAAATCCACTCATTGGAGCGGCAGGCGTATCTGCAGTGCCAATGGCGGCAAGGGTTGCTCAGAAAGTCGGAGCAGAAGAAGACCCGACCAATTTTTTGCTGATGCACGCCATGGGTCCCAATGTTGCAGGAGTAATAGGAACAGCAGTGGCTGCAGGAGTATTCATGGCAATCTTCGGAGTTTAAAATAAAGGAGCATTAGACTATGGCAAACAATGTAAAAAAAGTAAAGATTACAGAAACGGTTTTAAGAGATGCTCACCAGTCTCTGGCAGCGACGAGAATGAGGATTGAGGATATGATTCCCATACTGGAGAAAATGGATAAAGTGGGGTATCATTCGATAGAATGCTGGGGCGGAGCAACTTTTGACGCCTGCCTTAGGTTCCTCGACGAGGACCCTTGGGAAAGGCTGAGAATTTTGCGTAAAGGGCTTCCCGGCAGCAAGCTTCAGATGCTTTTGAGAGGTCAGAATCTGCTTGGATACAGGCATTATGCTGACGATGTGGTGGAATATTTTGTTCAGAAATCCATCGGTAACGGTATTGATATTCTCAGAATATTTGATGCTTTTAACGATTTGAGAAATTTGCAGACCGCCGTTAAGGCAGCAAAAAAAGAGGGAGGCGAAGTTCAGCTTGCTCTCGCTTATACTACGGGAGAAGGTTACACCACGGATTATTGGACAGACCTTGCAAGAGAAATGGAAGAACTGGGCGCTGATTCCATATGTATAAAAGACATGGCAGGAATTCTGACTCCTCAGGCAGCATACGAGCTTGTAACTTCCATAAAAGCCAGTGTAAATATTCCTCTGCAGCTTCACAGCCACTGCGGCGGCGGAATAGCTGACATAACATATATGAAGGCTATTGAGGCAGGATGCGATATTATAGATACGGCAATCTCCCCTTTTTCCATGGGAACCAGCCAGCCGCCTACGGAGGTAATGGCAAAAGCTTTGGAAGGCACCGAATTTGACACCGGCCTTGACTGCAACCTGCTGGCTGAAATAGCAGACTATTTCAGACCTATAAGAGACAGATTCCTCAAAGAGGGGCAGATTGATGCAAAGGTAATGGGAGTGGACGTAAAGACTCTTTTATATCAGGTGCCGGGCGGAATGCTTTCAAATCTGGTGATGCAGCTGAAAGAACAGAATGCGATGGATAAATTTTATGATGTTTTAAATGAGGTGCCGAAGGTGAGAGAAGATCTGGGGCAGCCGCCCCTCGTAACGCCTTCATCGCAAATTGTCGGAACTCAGGCAGTCTTAAATATACTGAGCGGCCAGCGGTATAAGCTCATGTCAAAAGAGACCAAAGATATACTTCACGGAAATTACGGAAAGACGATAAAGCCGTTTAACAAGGAGATTCAGAAACTTGCCATAGGAGACGAAGCGCCCATTACAATACGACCTGCCGACTTGCTCTCCCCTGAACTTGACAAGCTGAGGGAAGAAATGAAAATTTATAGGCTTCAGGATGAAGATGTTCTGTCATATGCGCTTTTCCCACAGGTTGCCATGGAATTTTTTAAAAAAAGAGATGCAAAAGCAAACGGCGTGGATATTGAACTTTACGATATAAAAAACAAAGCGTATCCGATTTAATACAGGGAGGGATATAAAATGATTTTTGCACAGCAGAACGGAAGAACTTCCATAGGGGCACCGGATAAGCTCTTTGGCGTTTCTTCAAAGGCTAAAGAGAGGATTGCCCAAATCGGCAAAGAAAACGTCATAAACTCCACCATAGGGGTTTTGTTAAACGATGAGGGGAAGCTAATTGTACTCGATTCCGTCATGAGATGTATAAGAGGGCTGGCTCCGGAGGATTATGCTGCATACGCACCCATACTGGGGATACCGGAATATCTGGAAGCAGTAAAAAAGGCAGTGTTCTTAGATGAAATGCCCGAGGCTTATCTGGAGGTCTGCTATGCGCCGGGAGGAACCGGGGCAATAAGAAATGCGATTTCAGCTTATACCAAGCCGAGGGACAAGATTCTTACATCTGACTGGCATTGGAGCCCGTATGACATAATTTCGGCGGAAATAGGCAGAAAGGTTGAGACCTATAATCTCTTTAACCGGGAGAACAAGTTTGACTATGTTGACTTTGAAAATCAACTGGGAAAAATTTTAGATGAACAGGATGAGACCCTCATAATAATCAATACTCCGGCTCACAATCCGACAGGATACACTTTTACATCGGAAGATTGGGATAATCTCCTCAAATCGGTTAAAAAATTCCCTGAAAAAAAGATTGCCTTGTTGGTAGACATAGCATATCTTGACTTTTCGGGAGATGCAAAAGAATACAGACAGTTTTTTAAAAAGCTGATTCACCTGCCTGAAAATTTGTTGCCCCTTGTTGCTTTCTCAGCTTCAAAAGGATATACTATGTATGGAATGCGTTGCGGAGCGCTGATATGTATGGCTTCGGATGAAAAGACAGCCAAAGAGTTTAAAGATGTGATGAGCGCAGAGTGCAGGGCGAGCTGGTCCAACGGGAACAGGGCTGCAATGACGGTAATAGCGGATATTTTGGAAGATGACAGCTTATTTGCCGATGTAGTCGCCGAGCGAAATGCCTACATGAAAATTCTCAAAAAAAGAGGAAAAGCTTTTATGCAAGCATCTTCAAAAGCGGGCTTAAAAGTGTGCCCTTACGATTCGGGATTCTTTGTGACCGTGCCTTGCCAAAATGCCGAGGCAGTAAGCTGCGAGCTTCAAAAGATGAATGTCTTTACCATAACTTTAGGCCCCGGAATACGTGTATCAGTTGCATCAAATACGGAGGAAGAATGCAGAGCGATGCCGGCTAAAATAAAAGCGGCTATGGATGCTTGCAAATAACGCTTATGAGAAATCTTGACGAAATTGACCTGAAGATAATAGAACTCCTCAGCAAAAATGGCAGAATATCGTTAAAAGACCTTTCCAACGAGGTTTTTCTTACAACGCCGGCAGTTGCAGCGAGGATAGAAAAGCTTGAGAAAGAAGGATATATAAAGGGAATTCATGCCAAGATAAACATGGAAAAGCTCGGATACGGAGTTAAGGCGTTCATATTGGTCAGCGTGCCGCCGGAAGACAGCTCAAAGTTTTATGAGTTTGTAAAGGCACAGGAATGCGTGCTTGAGTGCAATCACATAACGGGAGAATATTCGATGCTTCTCAAGGTGATTTTTTCGTCGACAAGCCTTTTGGATGAGTTTATGGGAAAGTTGCAGCACTTTGGCAAAACGCAGACCTCGGTGGTGTTCTCGACCATATTGGAGAGAAATTAGTGTATTTCTTTACCTGATAAGGCTAATTCAAAGGCAGGAGAAGGCTTATGAAAAAGCGAAAGATAGCGGTGCTTACTTGGCAAGACAAATTTGAAATGTACGATGACCAGTTCAGAAATGAGTTTGACGACACTGAAGTAATACAATACGGCAGTGACTTTTCCTATTATACATTGAGAAAAAAGGCCGTCATGCTGGAAAATCTGGGATACGACGCTATATTGGCAAGGGGATATACGTGCGGAATAATAAAAGATTACGTCAATCTGCCTTTGGTAGCAGTGGAACCTGACATGCTTGACGTGCTTGAATCCCTGATAAAGTTCGAGCCTAAGAAGGGCGACAGAATTACGCTTCTGTTTCAGGAAAGCAACAACCTGCTTCAATACGAGAGAATCCCTGCTTATCTCAATTCGATGTTTGGCGTCGAAGCAGAGGTGAGCAGATATAAGAATATGGAAGATTATTTTCCCAAAGTAGATGAAATCCTTATGAGGGGCAGAATTCTTCTGAGCGGTCATAACGGAATAAAACGGGCAAAAGAATTGGGAGGAATCTGTTCTCCTCTGTACATAGGAGAAAATGCCATAAGAGAAGCTGTTCTCGAGGCCATAAACATTATAGACATAAGGCGCAAGGACGCAATCCAAAACAAGAGAACGGAAAGTATCATCAGCAGCAAGAGCGAAGGTATTATGACCATTGATGAAGCCTTCAATGTAAATCTGGTAAACGATTACGCCGGAAATCTGCTCAGAATAAGCAGGGAAGAAAACAATAAAACCATTGATATAAAGAAGTGTTTTCCCGAGGTTAAGTGGACCAATATACTGACGTCGGATTTTAAAAATATAGTAACCAAGACAAATGACGATGTGCGGGTTATCATGAACACAAAGATGATTTCTGACACGGCAGAGGAAAAGGAATTTTTAATTGCCTTCAGGCAGGCGTCAAAGGTTTTGGAAGAAGAAAAGAAGATAAGAGCGGAGCTCTACAAGAAGAAACAATATGCCAAATTCAATATGGACGATATTAAGGGTGCAAGCAAAGAGATAAATGACTGCAAAGAAAAAACCAGGCAGTGCGCCCGCTTTAATTCGAACATATTGATATACGGAGAAAGCGGAGTGGGCAAGGAGCTTTTCGCTCAGTGTATCCACAATGAAAGTGAGAGGGCAAACGAGCCTTTCTATGCAATCAACTGCGCCGCCTTGCCTGAGAATTTGCTGGAAAGCGAACTGTTCGGATATAGTGAAGGTTCCTTTACCGGAGCCAAAAAGGGTGGCAAAGCGGGAATCTTTGAACTTGCTCACAAGGGCACGGTGTTTTTGGATGAAATAGGCGAGCTGTCTATGGCTTCTCAGAGCGCATTGCTCAGGGTGCTCCAGGAAAAGGAAATCAGAAGAATCGGCGGAGACGGAGTCATTCCGGTTGATGTGCGTGTTATCGCTGCAAGCCACAAAGACATATATAATGAAGTCAAGGAAGGCCGTTTCAGACAGGATTTGTTCTATAGGCTGGGCACGGTGTTTCTTACCATACCTCCTCTCAGGGAAAGGCGCACTGATATATGCATCTTGATGCAGGATTTTATAGAGCGGTTCTCTTCTAAATACGGGATTTCATATACGGCAGACATCACCTATGAAGCTTATAAATACATATTGGAATACGAGTGGGAAGGCAATGTAAGGGAGCTTCAGAATTTTGTGGAGCGTCTGTTTATCCTCGGGTATTATGACAAGGAAATAAAGCTGGAGGATGTAAAGTTCCTGCTGGCAAATTCTCCTAAGGATATAAATTACTCCAATGTTTACCGGAATGAGCCGCCTGAAAAAGGCAAGATAAAATCTTATGACATAGAAAGCGCCCTGAAGCAGACCGGCGGAAACAAGACAAAGGCCGCCGAGCTTCTGGGAATCAGCAGAACTCACCTTTGGAGACTGATGAAGTGAATATAAATGAACAGCAACGCCCGGCGGGCGGCGATCAGCGAGACTGCCGTAAACCTTAAATTTTCTTTGAATTGCGGCATTTTGACAGGGATGACAGGGGCCAAATTGCCGTAAAGTTCGCAATTTCTTTTAAATACGGCATTTTATGAGCCGTAGGAAGGGTAAAATTGCCGTAAATTTAAAATTTTTCTTATTTCCCGGCATTTTGGCGGGAAATAAGGTAGCAAAAGTGCCGCAAATAGGAGATTTTCTTAAATTTGCGGCACTTTACAATTTAAACAGTTGCGGCGACACCATCCGGTGTTTTAATCCCATAATGCCAGTATTTCAGGGATAACTTTCTTCAAATCGCCTTCGATAGCATAGTCTGCCAGTTTCATCATCGGACATTCAGGGTCCTTGTTTATGGCAACTATTATCTTGGAAGTCTGCATTCCTGCAAGGTGTTGTATTGCACCGGAGATGCCGCAGGCAAAATAGATTTCAGGCTTTACGGTGGTGCCTGTCTGGCCGACCTGATGACTCTGGTCAATCCAGCCTGCATCTACTGCGGCTCTTGAAGCGCCTACGACGCCGCCGACCTTTTCTGCGAGAGCCCTTATCAGCTCAAAGCCCTCGGGACCGCCCAGACCTCTTCCGCCGGAGCAGATGATTTTGGCGTCAGTAAGGGAAACCATTTCCTTGACAGCCTTTACCGTTTCCAAGACTTCGACGGAGATGTCCTCCGGAGCGAGAGCCACCTGTACCCGAACAAGTTCGCCGGAAGCGACGGAGGCGCCATCGGCCTTTTCACGCTTGCTCATAACCCCCGGCCTTACGGTTGCCATTTGAGGTCGGGTGCCGGGAGTAACGATTGTGGCCATGAGATTTCCGCCGAAAGCAGGTCTTGTCTGTTTAAGACCCTTGCTCTGGTCATTTCTGTCAAGACCTGTTAAGCTGGCGGTGGTATTTTGTTCGAGATAATCCATGTAGCTGGCAACGCTGATGTCAAGCCTTGTGCAGTCTGCCGTAAGGCCGGTGTTAAGCCTTGCGGCGATTCTCGGAGCCAAATCACGGCCTATGTGAGTTGCGCCGAAAAGAACGATTTCGGGCATGTATTCGTTTATGGCATCCGTAATCGCCTTTGTGTATCCGTCAGTAGTGTAGTTGGCAAGCAGAGGGTGCTCAAGCAGGTATACCTTGTCCGCTCCGTAAGCATAGAGCTCGTCCTTCAAATTTTCCACATCATTTCCGACAAGGACGGCACAAACCTTTGTATCATTGCCAAGCTCTCTTGAAAGCCTGTAACCTTCGCCGACAAGCTCAAGGGCGACATTCATGAGCTTTCCGTTTCTCTGTTCGGCAAAAACCCATATATCTTTATATTTTTCAAAATCTTTCATCGTTTTCCTCCCTAAATTATATGTTTTTCTTTGAACGCAGCTATGAGATTTGCGGCTTTTTCTTTAGGAGTATCTCCGGCAACGGCAACACCTGCGCCCTTAGGCTTAGGGGTGAAGGATTTGAATACGTTTGTAGGAGATGCTTTGAGACCGACCGAAGCGCTGTCAACACCGATGTCGGCGGCGCTCCATACCTTGATTTCGTGCTTGGCGGCTTTCAATATGCCGGGCACGGACATGTATCTCGGAGTGTTCAGCTCCTTTATGGCTGTAAGAACGCAAGGCAAACTTACACGAAGGGTTTGGTAGCCGTCCTCCAAAGCACGGCGAACGGTTGCCTTGCCGTCTGACAGTTCGAAGTCTTTTACATATGTAATCTGAGGAAGCCCCAGTTTTTCGGCAATTTGCGGGCCTACCTGGGCTGTGTCGCCGTCTATGGCCTGTCTGCCGGCAAATATCAAATCAAAGTCGCCTATCTTTTTGATTCCTGCGGCAACTGCATTGGAAGTGGCCCATGTATCCGAACCTCCGAGAGCTCTGTCAGACAGCAGCACCGCATCGTCTGCACCCATGGCGATACATTCCTGAAGCATTTCCTTTGCCTGAGGAGGCCCCATGGTTATGGCGATGACTTCTGTGCCGGGATGGGAATCTTTGATTTGCAGAGCCTGCTCAAGAGCGTTTGCGTCATCCGGATTTAATATGGACGGTACGCCGTCTCTTATCAACGTTCCCGTTTCCGGATTTATTTTGATTTCAGTTGTATCGGGAACCTGTTTTACACATACGATTATTCTCATTATCTCTCCTCCTATTTGAAAATTTCTCCTGACATTACCATTTTCATTACTTCGGAAGTACCCTCATAAATCTCGGTAATCTTGGCATCTCTATACATTCTTTCTACAGGGTAGTCTTTGATGTATCCGTATCCTCCGTGGAACTGCACGGCTTTGTTTGTAACGTAGGATGCGGCTTCCGAACATGCCAGCTTGGCTTCTGCCGCCGCAACGGTAGCAGGAAGACCTCTGTCACGTCTGTTACATGCGTCGTAGAGAAGGTATCTTGCCCCGTCTATCTTTACTTTCATTGAAGCCATTTCAAAGGAGAGAGCCTGAAACTTGGTGAGAGGCTTTCCGAACTGTTTTCTCTGTTTCATGTATTTTACCGTTTCATCAAAGGCGCCCTGTGCTATTCCGAGAGCTTGAGCGGCTATGCCCAGTCTTCCTACGTCGAGGGAAGTCATGGCTACTTTAAAGCCTTTTCCCTCCTGACCCAGCAGGTTTTCCTTTGGTATTCTGCAATCTTCGAACACAAGCTCCGAAGCTATGGAGCCACGGATGCCCATTTTGTTTTCGTGCTTCGGCACCGTAAAGCCCGGAGTGTCTTTTTCTACGATAAAGGCGCTGATTCCCTTTGTTCCTTTGGAGTTGTCGGTCATGGCCATGATTATGTATACCTCTGCTATGCCGCCGCCGGAGATGAATATCTTGGAGCCGTTTAATACCCATTCATCATTGTCAAGGACGGCCTTTGTCTGGGTCCCGGCAGCATCTGTTCCCGCATTTGGCTCCGTAAGACCAAAGGCGCCCAGCTTTTTGCCCGAGAGCAAATCAGGAAGATATTTTTCCTTTTGCTCCTTGGTTCCGTAGGTAAAGATAGGCCAGCAGCACAGAGCGTTGTGAGTCTGAATGATTACTCCATGAGAAGCGTCCACTTTTGAGATTTCTTCTATGGCCATTATATATGTCAGATAATCCGTACCTGCTCCGCCGTATTCGGCAGGGAAAGGCATTCCCATAAGTCCCAGCTTTGCCAGCTTGGATATGGTTTCGTAAGGGTAGATGGCCTTTTCGTCTATTTCTGCTGATATGGGAGCTATTTCCTTTTCGGCAAATTCCTTCAGCATCTTTTTGACCATTTGTTGTTCTCTTGAATAACTGAATTCCATTTATATATCCTCCTTATGCGGTAGTTATTTGATGATTCCCGCAATATCCTTTGCGAGTTTCTTTTTCCCTTGTATATCTCCTTGCCTTTGAATCATGATTCTTTGAGCCTGAGGAGAACCTGCGCCGTGCATTGATTCGGTTCTGTATCCGACGGCGGAAGAGCCGAGGCATATGTTTTCAAGGAATCTTAAAATTCTCATACGGTCTTCGGTAGTTGCGATTTCACTGCCTGCAAAGTATTTGCTGCATATGTCGCCTATGGTCTCGCCGTTTCTGCCTACTACCGTTTCCGATTTAAAATCCCTTTCGCTTGGCATGGTTACCATGAGACCGCCGGCAATATCCTCTGCCAGCCGTACGATTTCGTACGGGTATCTGGTTATATTCTGCTTGCAGACATTGGCCAGGAGCAAATCTATCATGTAGCTTCCGCACTTCGTAGGACAGCCCTGAGATGAGCAGGCTATTCCGCAGCTATACAGCGTTTCGTTGAGGTGGGTCATTTCTATGAGTTTGTCCTTGACTGCGGAAGCCTTTTCCACTCCGTTGTATTCCGCTGCCAGCGCTGCCGCACCTATTATTACGTCTCCAACGCCTACTTTGCAGCCTCCATAAGACTGCCGGTGAAATCCTGCAAATCTTTCTACCATCATTCCGGCAAAATCGTATTCGCCCGCCATGAAGATGTATTCGTTGGGGATGAACACGTCGTCGAAGACCACGAGAGCTTCCTGACCACCGAACTTCTTGTTGCCAAGGTCTATGTCTGCTTTTGTTTCCAGCTTTCTCGTGTCGCATGACTGCCGGCCGTATATCATGAATAACCCTTCTGCATCGCTTGGACACGCAAAGGATACAGCGTAGTCTTTGTCCTCCTCTCTCATGGATTGGGTCGGCATCACTATGTGCCAGTGAGAGTTGACGGAGCCGGTCTGGTGGGCTTTGGCGCCTCTGACTATGATTCCGTCAGGCGTCCGCTCCTTGATATGGACAAACATGTCTTCATCGTTTTGCATGTGAGGAGGCTTGGAACGGTCTCCCTTGGGGTCTGTCATTGCGCCGTCAACCACCAGATCATTGTCCTGCACATATATGAGAAATTTTTTGAAATTTTCGTGATAATTTGTGCCGTATTTTTCATCTATTTCATAAGTAGTGGAATACACGGCATTGAAAGCGTCCATGCCCACGCATCTCTGAAAGCAACTTGCCGTCTTCTGGCCGAGAAGGCGCTGCATTTTCACCTTATTGATGAGGTCCTCCGGACTTTGGTGTATGTGGGTGAATCTGTTTATCCTTTTTCCCGTAAGGTGAGATGTGGCAGTCATAAGGTCTTTGTATTTTTCATCCTGCGCCAGAGCATAAGTCATGGCTACACATGATATGGACGGTCTTATCATCGGGTGATCCACCCAATTGTCGATTTTTTCGCCGAACATATATACTCTTGTGTTTAGTTCTCTAAGGCTCTGTATATATTGAGCCGCTGTTTTCAATCCCATTTTTTCCTCCTTGCTTCTATTTATATAAAAATTACTTTCAAGAATTGTGCCAACGGGGCCCGGCAAGGAGCCCGGCTCATATAAAGGCTTGATTTGCAATGTTTATCATAAAGGGTTCATGGAAAAGCACCGATGTTACATTTCGATAAAAATGGAACAAAACTGGAGGAAAAAGTAACAAAAAAATGTAACATCTCCCGGCGCCAAGTTAAAAAAAGCAGAAAAAAAGGGGGTTTCGGGGCTCATATAAATTTTGGCATAAGATTTGCACAATTAAATTTGTGAAGAACGTAACAGGAGGTTAAAAATGAGCAATGAATTTTCATCTAAGATAAAAAAGATTGCCGTTATAGGGGCAGGAACCATGGGGCCCGGAATAACCCAGTCTTTTGCATCGGGAGGATTTTCCGTAAACATATGGGAACCCGACGAGAAGAACAGAAAGCTGGCAAAAACACGAATATATGACGGACTGAAAGTATCAAAGGAACAAGGGCTTCTGGGTGATGCCGATATAGACGAAATATATGAAAGAGTGCATTTTGCCAGCTCCCTTAAAGAGGCTGTCAGCGATGTTCAGTTCATAATGGAGACCATAGTGGAAAAGGAAGATATAAAGAGGAGTTTTTATAAGGAACTGGCGGATATAATACCAAAAGATATAATCGTAGCCTCAAACACTTCCGCCTTAAATATATTTGAGGTGGTTCCGAAGGAACTGCTGCCTCAGCAGATAATCGCCCATTGGTACGGGCCTGCTCAGCTGATACCCCTCGTAGAGGTGATTAAAAGCGAAGAGGCTCCGCAGGAATTTGCAGACGAAGCCGTTGCCATGCTCAAACAATGCGGCAAAGTGCCCGTTCAGATGAAAAAATTTATACGAGGATACATAGTGAACAGGCTGCTTCAATGTATAAACAGAGAGGTTTTCTTCCTCTTGGACAACGGATACTGCACTGCGGAGGATATAGACTTTGCGGCAAAGATGAGTTTTATCCCGAGAGCCATGGTTCTTGGAATATGTAAGAAGATTGACTTTGGCGGAGTGGACATGTCCATAAATAACTATAAAAACCACAGCTATCAGCTTCCGCCGGAGGAAGGACTTCCTAAGACTCTGATAAAAATGGAAGAAGAAAGAGCCTTCGGAATTAAGACAGGAAAAGGCTTTTATGACTATGAAGGCCAGGACATAGACGCTCTGCTTGAAAAAAGAGATATGCAGCTTGCTGAAGCATATAAGCTGGCAGATAAATTTATAAAAGACCCGGTATAAACCGGTATAAGATACAGAAAGGAGCAAAAATGAGTTTTAAATTTGAAGAAGGTAAAATGTACATGATGCCTGTTGTCTTTGGGCCTTGTGTAACTCCGAGACAAAAACCCGAAGGGGGAAGGTGGGTGTATGATTCGCCTACAAAGACGACTCACTATAAAGTAGTATGCGAAGTATCGGAAGAAAAGTTAAATACTATTTTGCCTGAGAAATACGAACTGCTTTCACCTCATGTAATAATCACATTCTCGGCATTGAGGAATATAGCGTGGCTTCAGGGAGGCGGCTATGACATCGTACATGTGGAAGTGCCTGTACACTTTAAAGGAGAAAAAGACGATTTTATCGCCATGTTTGAGCCGGTACTTTGGGAAGACGTTACAGACGCCATCCTTACGGGCAGAGAACAGCTTGGATATTCCAAGATTTTCGGGTTCATAGAAACCATGAAAGAGGAGAACGGAGTAGCAAAGGGAAGCATCGCAACCCATGACTTCACCTTCCTCGAAATGAAAGTTGACACCAATGCAGAGCCGGAGGACGAAGAAACCCTCAAAAAGATTCTCTGCAATCCGGACAACGCAGGAAAAGTGCATTTCAAATACATGCCGAGAACGGGAGCTCCGTTTACGACGGCAGACGCATGTTATTCGGTGCTGGGACCGTCAAACTGGAATCCGCCTGCCGACTTGGACAACTCCGACTGCCCGCCGACGGAAAGCGTATTTTGCAGAGGCGAGCTCACATGGCACAGACCTGAATGGAAGGATGCGCCGGCTCAGGCACACATATTGCAGTTCCTCAGCGACATGGGATTCAAAAAGTACGTAGGCGCACAGAAGAGCGTGGTATATTCCCACGCAGATGTTTATGCCCAGCATATTGTTGAGTAGCGTATAAAAAAGGAATGTTAAACAAATGAATAAAAGACTGCATTATGCTTGGCTCATAACTTTCGGCTGCGGCATAGTGATGTTTTACGGGTTCGGCTTGGCCTTTAACTGTATTTCGGTATTTTTAAATCCTTTAATGGAGAGCATAGGCGTGAGCAATACGTTAAGGTCATCCATAACGGCATTTTATCAATCGGGAAGTGTGGTATCTCTGCTGTTTGCAAGTCCGATTATCGAAAAACTGGGAGCACGAAAAGTGATTTTTGCATCGGGTCTCTTGATGTCGGCAGGGTATGTGATTCTGGCAATGGCAGGCTCCATAGCCACATGTTATCTGGGAATGCTGATAATAGGTCTCGGGTACGGTTCGGGAACCATTGTTCCCTGTTCAATCCTGCTTACCGCATGGTTTTCTAAGAAGAGAGGCTTTGCAATCGGACTTGCCACCTGCGGTTCGGGGCTGGCTACAATCTTTGCACCGGCCTTGCTTGCGGAAATTATAGAAAAGTATGATGTTCACAGTACCTTTTTTATCCAGTCCGCCGTAATAGCGCTCCTTAGCATAGCGGCCTTTGCCATATTGGCGGATACACCGGAGAAAAAAGGAATGAAGGCATACGGCTTCGATTTTTCCGCAAAAGAGGATGTGAAAATCCAAGGCAGCATTACTTTAAAAGAAGCTGTAAAGGACAGAAATTTTCTGCTTATGGCGGTGGCTATCGTATCAGTGGGAATAATTATATCGCCGGTTGTGACCCACATGTCGCCTATAATATCCCAAAGCGGCTATGATGCCGCAGCGGCAGCAAAGGTTGTATCGGCATACGGAGTGGCGATGATTATAGGCAAGCCTCTATACGGGGCCATAATAGACAAAGCCGGAGAGCTCAAATCGAATATTTACATATATTTCTTCTTGCTGATTGCCATGATAGACGGCATATTGATAAGCAGAAGCATAGTGCTGGCTTATGGATTTACCATACTTTTTGGAATAGGAGGAGCCCCGATAATAACGGTAGGCTTGCCTGTGTGGGTATCAAAGCTTTTCGGCAAAGAAGGCATGGGAAGCGTATTTGCTGTATTGAAGCTGTGCTCTTCGCTGGGAGGAGCTTTGGGAGCTACGATTCCGGGAATAATTATTGATGAAACGGGCTCGTACAATAATTTGTTTAAAATTTATATAGGTGCGTTATTGCTGTCATTTGGAATAATGCAATATCTGTTTACAAAAAAAGAGAGGTGATGATTATGGCAAAATGGAAAAGGGATGTGCTTTATGGAATTGTAATCATTGTCATCAGTATCGTCGGGGTGATAGAGACTCAGGATATGAAAATTACCGGAAATCCGGATTGGATAACCAGGCCCGATGTTTACATGTGGCTGTGGCTTGGAATCATAAGCCTTTTGGCGGTTGCTATGATAATAAAAGCCGTAATTAAAAAGGATGATACCAAGTGTGAGCCTATATGGTGCAAAGAGGGAGTCTTTACGATAATAGTCATGGCACTGTATCTTCTGCTGATGCCGATTATAGGATTTTCCATAGCGACATTTATCTTTGAAGCAGCGCTCATTGTATTTTACAGCTTTAAAATGGGAAAACTGGAAGGAACTAAGGAACAAAAAATAAAGAAATTTGTTTTATACCTTATTATAGCTTTGATTGCAACCATAGCAACAAAGCTGCTGTTTACGGAAGTGTTGAGTACGAGACTTCCTAAGGGCAAATTATTTTAAACTGATATGATTACCCCCGGAGGAGGGCTCATATAAAAGACCTGAAAACAAGGAGGAGAAAAAATGTTTAAGAAGATTATCATGTTAGCACTATGCTTATTGGTAGCAATGGGATGCTTCACAGCTTGCGGAAGCGGTGATGACATCGACTTTCCGACAGAACCGGTTAACTGCATAGTTCCTTACTCTGCAGGCGGCGGAACGGATTTAATGGTAAGAGCCGTTGCTCAGTCCATAGATTTAGACGGACAGACAATGGTAGTTACCAACATAGAAGGAGCCAATGCGCTGACAGGAAGCTATGAGTGCTTCAACGCAGAACCTGACGGATACAGTCTGGTTTCTGTTGCACCTGAAGCATGGATTGCGCAGTATATGTCGGGAGCATTGAACGACGAACTTTATGCAGAACTGACACCTGTATGTGTAATCGCAGAAGACGCCAACGTTTTGGCTGTTGCAGCAAATTCAGAATGGAAGACTTTTGATGACTTTGTTGCTTATGCAAAGCAGGCAGGAACAAAATGCACCATCGCATCCACTTCAAAGGGCGGTTCCAACGAGTTCTTTACTTATGGCTTGGCCGATGTTGCGGGATTTGAATTTACATATGTTCCGTATGACGGCGGTTCAAAATCAAGAACAGCTGTATTAGGCGGCGAAAATGATGCCGTAGTTTGTCAGGTATCAGAAATCAAAGCCCTCGTGGATTCCGGTGAAATGAGAGTTCTGGGTGTTTCTGCCGCTGAAAGAGTAAGCTTCTTTGATGCTCCTACTTTCAAGGAACAGGGATACGACATCGAATTCGGTCTCCACAGATCAATTTGGACTACAGGCGGAGTTGACAGTGCAGTAGTTGATTATCTGGTTAAAGCTTTCGAAGCTGCATGCGAAGACGAAAAATGTCAGGAAACACTGCTGAATCTTGGATACACTCCTGCATTCTGCACAGGTGAAGAACTGGCAAAGAAGACGGATTCCATCGCTGCTGACCTTGAAAAATGGGCAGATTTGGTTAAATAGTTTTAAGTTATTAAAATGCGGGTGCGCTTCTATCGCAGAGAAGTGCACCCGATGCAAAACAAGTTTATGTTGGAAGGAGAATAAACAGTGAGTACATTATTAACTGGACTTGAAGTTTTTATTCAACAACCTTTGTTACTGGTACTGCTTGTTGCAGGTGTATTCTTCGGCATGGTTTTCGGGGCTATTCCGGGGCTTACCGCAGCCCTCGGCGTTTCTCTTATACTCCCATTTACCTTTGCAATGACTTCATCGCAGGGTATAACTACATTGATAGGCATTTATGTAGGAGGAATTTCAGGCGGACTTATTGCAGCCGTACTGCTTAACATACCGGGTTCTCCGGCGTCAATCGTAACATGCTTTGACGGCTCGCCTATGGCGAGGAACGGCCGGGCCGGGGATGCTCTTACCATAGGTGTTTTCTCATCATTTGTAGGAGGCATCATAAGTGCTCTTGCCTTAATCGTAATAGCGCCGCAGCTTGCAAAGATAGCTCTTATGTTCGGCGCATGGGAATACTTTGCCATGGGAATCATGGGACTTTCGGTTGTTGTAAGCCTTTGCTCGAAGAGCATGATAAAAGGCTTTATCTCGGCAATCATAGGAATGCTGTTTGCAATGGTTGGAATGGATGCCGTCATGGGAACTCCAAGACTTACTTTTAATGCATGGCAGCTCAACGGCGGACTTGACACGTTGGATGTTCTTATGGGACTGTTCGCCTTGACAGAGGTATTGACTCAATTAAAGACAATAAATCAAAAATTTAATACCATAGACCCGGGGCATGTGAAGGCTCTGCCTAATAAACAGATGCTCAAGGGAACGTTAAAAACACATCTTTCCGGCTCTCTGATAGGAACCTTTATAGGAATTCTTCCGGGAATAGGACAGGCAACGGCTTCGCTGCTGTCATACTCAACGGCGATGCAGACGTCAGATCATCCTGAAAAATTCGGAACGGGAATAACCGAGGGCGTAGTTGCCTCGGAATCGGCAAACAATGCCTGCTGCGGCGGAGCTCTTATACCTATGCTGACTCTGGGAATACCGGGAGACTTGGTTACATCCATACTGCTTGGCGGACTAATCGTGCACGGACTTCAGCCGGGACCGTTATTGTTCCAGACAAGCACTGATGTTGTGGGAGTAATATTTGCAGCTTATCTGCTGGCAAACATCATCATGTACGTTATGGAAATGGGCTTGATGAAAGTATTCATCAAGCTGCTGGCAGTCCCGATGAATATACTGTTCCCTATCATATTGCTGATGTGCACCGTAGGAAGCATTACGGTAAACAACAGGCTCTTTGATACATGGATTCTGTTTATCGTCGGAATTATAGGATATTTCTTAGTAAATAACGACTTCCCACTGCCACCTATAGTTTTGGGCTTCATATTGGGAAATATCATCGAAAGCAATATGAGAACTGCACTTATTGCAAATCAGGCAAGCTTTGCTTCGCTGTTCACAAAACCGATTTCGGTCGGCTTGCTGATATTTGCTGTAATCATGCTGATTCTCCCTAAGCTTCTCGGCAAGCTTTCATCAAAGAAGGCAGGAAAAGCGCCGGCAGCTCCGCAATAGCAGAAAAGAGGAATTCTATGAAATACACACATACTAACATAAATACTCCTGACTGGGAGAAACTGACTAAATTTTATGAAACGGTGTTTGATATGAAAATCGTACCGCCGCTGAGAGACCTTTACGGAGACTGGTATGAAGCAGCGGCAGGCTTTAAGGGAGCCCATGTCAGAGGAGCTCATATGGCTCTTCCCGGCTATCCCGAAGACGGACCTACCATTGAGTTCTTCACATGGGAAACTCCCGACGGAACGCCTGCCAATGCGATAAACGGCGGAGGCATGGGCCACATCGCCATAGCGGTGGACAATGTGGAAGAGACCTACGAAAAGGTCAGGGCCAACGGTGGAAGCGCCTGCGGCACAATATCAAAACATTATTACGAAACCAAGGGTCAGACGTTAACTCTCGTTTACGCCAAGGATCCTGACGGAAACATTATAGAAGTACAAAGATGGGACGACGGAGATATAACCTAAGACCGGAGGATTAAAAGGTGAAAGGTATATTTAAAACTACAGGAATTCTATCCATAGGGGTTTGGCTTGTTTTCTTTATAGCAGGAATTGTGCTTGCAAGACCGCTTATATGTGCCATAAGCGGTCTGTTTCTCTTGCTTGGCGTATTCAGGCGCTACAGGCTGTACGAAAGACAGACTTCGGCAAAGAGAATGTGGCAGGAATTCACAAAAGACAAAGAAGAATTAAAGGACTATCCATATCAACTGTGGAAATTTTCCGATGACGGAGAATACAGAAAAAACATTATAGCCAGGGTGCTTGCAGGCGAAGTGCGCGGCGAATCCTATTCGGTGGATTTCTTTGATGCCAACAGCCAGCCATTGCCTGAGGAAGGACAGTACAATGTAGTGTGCGACATGTCCGGTCAGGCATATGCAATTGTAAAAACCGTGAGGATAGTGCCTGTTCGGTTCGGTGATGTGACCGCCTCTTTGGCTCGGCTCGAAGGCCTTGGCACGGTAAGTCAATGGAAACGTTTCAATCAAAAAAAGTATGAAAGATTATGCGATAGAATGGACATCATATTTTCCGATGAGCTGCCTCTGATTTTTGAGGAATTTGAGGTGGTGTATTCGGGTGAAGAAAGAAGGTAAACGAAATGAGAGAAATTTTAATGAGACCTGAAATGTATAAGTTTAACACTTTTAAGGAATTTGCCGACGAATTTAAGGTTGGCGAAAGAGACCTCATTTTTACAAATAAATATATTTACGACCCGTATGTAAGTCATCTGAACTTGGGATGTGTAACGTGCTTTGAAGAAGAGTACGGAGAGGGAGAGCCGTCCGAGGAAAGCATTTCCAAAATCTTTGACGCTCTTAATCCTGAGGATTACGACAGAATCATCGCCATAGGCGGCGGAGCGGTTATGGATGTTGCCAAGGTGCTTTCTCTCAAGAGAGTGGGGGCGGTTCATGACCTTTATTTCCGCAAACTCCCCGTAATCCCCGAGAAGGAACTCATCGCCATTCCGACCACCTGCGGTACAGGCTCGGAAGTTACAAACATTTCAATCGCTATCGTTAAAGAGGACAACGGAAATACCACCAAGCTGGGGCTTGTGGATGACCTTATCATCCCTAAAAAAATCTGCCTGATTCCTGAATTCCTTAAGACTTTGCCGTACAAGGCCTTTGCATCTTCTGCCATAGACGCATTTATTCACGGTGCGGAATCCTTCCTTTCTCCTTCGAGAGCAACCATGACCTCGGAACTTTTCGGAGTGAAAGCCATGGAGATAATATTGGAAGGCTTCAAGCGAATCGCAGAGCAGGGACAGGATGCAAGATTTGATTACGGTGAGGAATTTTTGACGGCAGCTACATATGCCGGCCTTGCGTTCTTACAGGCAGGCTGCGCAACGGTTCACGCCATGTCTTTCCCTTTGGGCGGAACTTATCACGTGCCTCACGGCGAATCCAATTATCTGCTGTTCGGTAAAGTGTTTGAAAAGTATGATCAAATCAACCCTGACGGAAAGATTGCAGAGTTTAAGAAGCTTATCGCCTCAATTTTAGGCGGAAGCGAGAAGGACTCCATTGCGGCTCTTAACGCTCTGCTCGAGAAAATACTCCACCTTCAGCCGCTGAGAAATTACGGCTTCAAAGAGACGGACATCGAGGCTTTTGCAGATTCTGTCCTTGCAAACCAGCAGAGACTTGTAACCAATTCCTATGTGCCTTTGGATAAGGAACTTATTATGGAAATTTACAGAGAGCTGTATTAGGAGGTAACACGACATGTCAAATACGGTTAAATCAGAATACCGGAATGGCTATGCCATTCTGACCATAAACAGGCCTGAGGCTCTCAATGCTCTCAACAAAGAAGTAATAGCGGATTTGGAAGCCGCCGTTTCGGAAATTGAAGCCAATGGTCAAATCTCGGCCCTGATAATTACGGGCGAGGGCAGGTCCTTTGTGGCGGGGGCGGACATCGGAGAACAGTCCGTCCTGGACCTTGAAGGAGGACGCAAGTGGGGACAGAGAGGCTCTGCCCTCATGAGGCGCATAGAAAAGCTTGAAATTCCGACCATAGCGGCCGTCAACGGTTTTGCTCTCGGCGGCGGATGCGAACTTGCTCTTTCCTGCGACATAATCATAGCGGGAGAAAAAGCCAAGTTCGGTCAGCCTGAAGTCGGTCTTGGCATTACGCCGGGATTTTCCGGAACGCAGAGGCTTCCTCGCAGAGTAGGAATCGGTAAGGCGAAAGAGCTGATTTTTACAGGTCGAATGATTGGAGCCGCAGAAGCCTTGGAAATAGGTTTGGCCAACAAGGTGGTTCCCCAGGAGGATTTAATGGGCGAAGCCGTGGCCATGGCCGAATCCATTGCAAAAAATGCGCCGTTGGCAGTCAAATATTCCAAGGCTGCAATAGCAAGAGGTCTGGAAATGGACATTGATAACGGAATAGCCATGGAGAATGAGCTCTTTGCAATGTGTTTTGCAAGTGAGGACCAAAAAGAAGGCATGCAGGCATTTTTGGAGAAAAGACCTGCGGACTTTAAAAATAAGTAAATTTTGGGAGTAGACGATGAATAAGGCTAAAATCATTACAGCAGAAGAAGCCGCGATGCTTGTGGAGGACGGAGTAACACTGTCAACCGGAGGGTTTGTGAGCTGCGCTTGCCCGGAAGCGCTTTCCAAGGCATTGGAAAAGAGATTTCTTGAAACAGGGCATCCTAAAGATTTAACATTGCTGTTTGCAGCAGGGCAAGGTCACAGAGACGGAACCGGAGGAGACCATTACGGTCACGAAGGCATGGTTAAGAGAGTCATAGGCGGTCACTGGGACAGGGCTGCCAGACTCGGCGACCTTGCTTTGGCAAACAAGATAGAAGCGTACAATTTGCCTCAGGGCGTAATCACCCATATGTACCGTGACATAGCAGCTCACAATATAGGAACGCTGACCCATGTGGGTCTCTACACCTTTGTTGACCCTCGAAACGGCGGAGGAAAGCTTAACGAAGTCACTACGGAAGACATTGTGGAGTTAGTTGAAATCGGCGGGAAGGAGAGGCTTCTGTACAAAACCATGCCCATAGACGTGGTATTTCTGAGAGCAAGCTATGCCGACGAATACGGTAACTGTACGGTTCACAGAGAAATCGGACCTTTGGACTCAACCGCCATGGCGCAGGCCTGCAAAAACAGCGGAGGGAAGGTCATCGTGCAAGTTGAGAAGATTGTGAAGGCGGGAAGCCTTGACCCTAAGCTTGTCAAGATTCCGGGCATATACGTCGATGCAATCGTGGTAGGAAGCGATGAAGATAACATGCAGTGTCTCGGAACGCCTTATGACGGTTCGCTGACAGGTGAGTTTCAAATTCCGCTTGACGCTATCGCCCACGTTCCGCTCAATGCCAGAAAGATAATTGCACGGCGTGCTGCCATGGAGCTTCGTGAAAACGCCATAGTAAACCTTGGAACAGGAGTTCCCGAGGTCATAGGCAATGTGGCCGCCGAAGAGGGTATTTCGGATTATATGACTCTTACCGTTGAAGCAGGCTCCATTGCGGGAGTGCCCATGGGAGGAACTCAATTCGGTGCGGCAGCCAACCCGATGTGCATCCTCGACCACAATGTACAGTTTGATTTTTATCAGGGCGGCGGATTGGATTTGGCGTTCTTAGGCCTTGCCGAAACCGCCCCTAACGGAGATTTGAACGTATCAAAGTTCGGAACCCGCCTTGCCGGAGCCGGCGGCTTTATCGATATAACCCAGAATGCCAAGAAAGTATGCTACTGCGGAACTTTTACGGCAAAAGGACTTGATGTGGAGTGCAGGGACGGAAAATTGCACATTCTCAACGAGGGCACCAAGAAAAAGTTTGTAAAAGAAGTGGAGCACATAACTTTCTCCGGCTTCTATGCAAACAAAGTTAAGCAGCCGGTTTTATACATAACCGAAAGAGCCGTCTTTGAACTGCGTCCGGCCGGAGTCACTTTGGTGGAAATCGCACCGGGCATCGATCTCAAAACCCAGATAATCGACTGCATGGAATTTGTCCCTCAAATTGCAGACGACCTGAAAGTTATGGATGAAAGAATTTTCAGAGATGAACCTATGGGATTAAACAGCGTCTCTAAATGAGGCGCTGTTGCTGTACGTGCTTATAAGTTCTCCAAACCCCTTAAACCGTGAGCCCGTGAATCATTACTTTCAGCCGCATCATATCTATTATGCCGTCCTGCGAATCCATGGTAATTATCAGATTGTTGGGAATGGTAATGCCGTTTTTTGTATACAGGGCTATTTTCTTGAGCGCCTTATCGGCGTACTCGGGCTTTGACATCATTCCCATATGCTCCCAATATATACGCCCATATTTTGTAATAATGGTAAAATCCGGTCGCACCAGTACTTGGCTGTCGCCCTCCCTCAGCAGCAGCGGAAGCTCATACTCAAAGGTGATTTTATTGGCGTGAAGCATCTCGGCTATGAGTGCCTCTGACTTGGAGCGCACCTGCAGGCCAAAGGAGGTTCTGTGCATCGTCAGCGTGCTCTCGGAACCAACCTCTCCGGCGGTTTTCGCATCTGTGGCGGTTTTAGTGCTTCCGGTTGAGCTGACCACCTCAGCCCCTTCCGTAACCTTGCTCAGCCCGACCCCGCCAGATGTTTCAGTACCACTATCCATTCCAGCAACGCTGGTCATCTCAGCATCGGCCGACTCCTCGCCGGTAAGCCTGTAAACCCGAGGCAAAGAATCGTTGACAGATACATAGTCACAGGGACGAAAAGTCCTCATCAATCGTTCCAAGCCTCGTATATCCGCCATTAAAAAGGCAATGCTTTTATCCAGAAAATGCTTGCGCTTTATATCTTCAATCAGCTGTTGGTCATCAGTATAAGCGTATTTTGAATTTCCGCAGGAAATATAATAATGCTTCTTCCCGCTTATATCCCGGCAAGTCATATTGCAGGAAGGGAGGTTAGCCCGCTGCTCCTGATAGCTTTTAAGAAGCAATTTCAAATTTTGCAATTCTAATTTCGTAAATTCTAAATAATTCATAAACACAGCATACCATAAATGGAAAAAAATGTAAATAGCCTTTACGAAAAAAACCTCCGCCGCCCTCGGCCAACACAAATCGCTCAGACCTTAACGTAATTACGTGAATTCACAGAAGCATTGTAGCAGAGGCAACAGCCTTTCGAGAAACCTTAACACAATTGCGTGAATTCACAAACCCGTGTCATTCCAGGCAACACAAACCGACGAGACTTTAACATAATTACGTGAATTCACAGAAGCATTGCAGCAGAAGCAACACCCTTTCGGGAAACCTTAATACAATTGCGTGAATTCACAAAACCGTGTCAGCGCAGCCACCACATCCATAACAGTCCCCATCCCCCCCACTTGCCTCTTGGTGAGCGACTAAAAATGTGGTACAATAAAGCATAAATTAAAAAGGGGAGCAAGTATGAATTTAGACAACTTAAACGATAAGCAAAGAGAGGCGGCCCTTTGCACGGAAGGCCCGCTGCTGATACTGGCAGGCGCCGGAAGCGGAAAGACCGCAACCATGACCCACAGGATAGCATATCTGATAGAACAGGGAGTAAGCCCGAGCCGGATTCTGGCGGTAACCTTCACAAACAAGGCAGCCGACGAAATGCGCAGGAGAGTGGAATCCCTGACGGGCAGCTGCCGGGGAATGTGGATACTGACCTTCCACTCCATGAGCCTCAGAATACTCCGTGAAAATTACGAAGCAGCCGGATATGAAAAGAACTTTGTAGTTTACGACACCGTGGACCAGAAGGCGCTGCTCAAGAACATAATAAAAGAGCTGAATATAGACAGCAAAGAATACCCGGTAAACTATCTCGGCTCCATAATAAGCAAAGAAAAGGAAGCCGACAGGGGGCCGGAGGAGTTCATCGAACTGGAGGGAGAAAATTTCAAGACGAAAGTTATCTACGGCGTATATAAGGAATATCAGAAGCGCCTTAAGAAAAATAACGCCATGGACTTTGACGACCTGCTCCGCAATGCACTACACGTGCTTCGGGATTATCCGAGAATACTGGAAGAATATCAGAGCAGATTTAATTATATAATGGTAGACGAATATCAGGATACAAACCATATTCAGTATCAAATTATCAAGCTGCTTGCAGAAGCGCACCAAAACCTCTGCGTGGTGGGAGACGACGACCAATGCATATACGAATGGCGAGGAGCGGATATTAGAAACATCTTGGACTTTGAAAAAGATTTTCCGGCGGCGAAAGTTATAAAACTCGAGCAGAACTATCGCTCCTGCGGCAACATATTGACCGCAGCCCATTCCGTAATAAGAAACAACAGAGGCAGAAAAGCCAAAAAACTCTGGACTTCGCAGGACAAAGGACACAAAATCGTATACACCCGGCTGGACAGTGACAAAGAGGAAGCATACTACATAACGAGAGAAATTCAGCTTCTCAAGGGCCCGAATATGAGTTACGACGATTTCGCCGTACTGTACAGAACCAACGCTCAGTCAAGATTGTTTGAAGACGCTTTGAGAAAGCAGCAGATTCCTTATCAGATACTTTCAGGATTCAGTTTCTACGAAAGAAAAGAAACGAAAGACATGATTTCATATATGCGCCTTGTGGTAAATCCACAGGACGAGATGTCGCTGCTCAGAATTATAAATGAGCCTAAGAGAGGTATAGGAGCAAAGACCATAGAAAAGCTGCGGGCACTTTCTTTAATAAGAGGCGAATCCATGCTGGAGACCATATCCGACGAAGGAGTTATCGCAGGACTTCCTTCAAAGGCAAGGGATTCAGTAAGGCAGATGACCGAAACGATAGAACTTTGCCGGAGCGAAAAAGAAAACCTGAGGATTTCGGATATTTACGATAATCTGTTGGTTCGTACCGGGTATATGAAATCGCTGGAAGAGCAGAATACTATTGAAGCGGAAGGCAGGGTGGAAAACCTTTTGGACTTTAAATCGTTTATCAGCGATTTTGAAAAAGAAAAGCGGGAACAGGGAGAGCAGGCCACCCTTGAAGAGTTTCTGGAAAAGGTAGCTACCGACGGCGACGCCGACAAATATGAGTCGGAGTCAGGCAAGGTAACCCTGATGACATTGCACAGCGCAAAAGGCCTCGAGTTCCCTGTAGTGTTTATGCCGGGAATGGAGGACGGCCTGTTCCCGAGCCACCGCTCCATAGACTCGGAAGAAAAGCTCGAAGAAGAACGGAGGCTTTGCTACGTGGGAATGACGAGAGCAAAGGAAAGGCTTTTCCTTACAAGCTCAGCCTACAGAATGATGTACGGACAGGGCGACTATACGAGAGAGTCGGTATTTTTGAGGGAACTGGACAAATCTGTCCTTGATGAAGCGGGAGATACCGTATACATGCCGGGCCGCCGCAGGGAAAATCCTTTGGGAATCGACACCGGAACCCTCGACGGATTTTCCGTCAAACCCGCCTATAGGCCTTATGACCCGTTGCAGCAGGCTAAGAAGGCCGTCAAGGCTAACGCAGGCGGAGGCGATGCGGACTTTGAACCCGGAGACAAGGTGTCTCACGGAAAGTTCGGAACCGGTACCGTCCTTGAAGCAGATGCAAAGACGGTCACCGTCATCTTTGACAATGCAGGCAAGAAAAAGCTGGCAAGAGGAATTGCGCCTTTGAAAAAATTATAATTTGGGAAGGTAATTTTATGGAAAACATAAAACCGGAAAAAAATCCGGAAAAGAAAATAGAGAGGATAAAAGAGCTCGTTCAGATTTTAAACAGGGCTTCAAGGGCTTATTATCAGGAAAGCCGCGAGATTATGACAAACTTCGAATACGACGCCCTTTATGATGAACTTATCGCCCTTGAAAAGGAAACGGGAACGATTTTGTCAAACAGTCCTACGGTAAACGTGGGATATGAAGTGCTTTCGGATTTGCCCAAAGAAGCTCATCCCCAGAGAATGCTCTCATTGGATAAGACAAAAGATGTTAGCCAACTCGTCACATGGCTGGGCGAGCAGCAGGGAATATTATCGTGGAAACTGGACGGACTGACCATAGTTCTGACATATCGGGACGGCAAGCTGGCAAAGGCCGTAACCAGGGGCAACGGAGAAATAGGAGAAGTCGTTACCAACAATGCGAAGGTATTTGCAAACCTTCCCGTGGAGATAGATTTTAAAGGAGAACTGATACTGCGCGGCGAGGCGGTTATCTCTTATGAAGATTTTGAAAAAATTAACGATACAATAACCGACGACAGTTCAAAGTACAAGAACCCGAGAAACTTGTGTTCGGGCTCGGTGCGCCAGCTGAACAACAGAATTACGGCAGAGCGGAACGTAAGATTTTATGCATTTGCATTGGTATCAGCCGAAAACATGAACTTCAGCAGGCGCAGTGAGCAGTTTAATTGGCTTGCCGGTCAGGGCTTTGAATGCGTCACATACAAGCACGTAAATCACGGCAACATAGAGGAGACTATACGCTGGTTTGCAGACAATATTGAAGAAAATATAATTCCTTCCGACGGACTTGTTTTAATATACGACGACATAGAATACGGGAATTCCCTGGGAAGGACTTCCAAGTTCCCGAGAGATTCCATAGCTTTCAAGTGGAAAGACGAACTCAGGGAAACAACCCTGAAAGAAATAGAATGGAGCGCTTCAAGGACAGGGCTCATAAACCCAATCGCAATCTTTGAGCCTGTCGAACTCGAAGGAACCACCGTCAGCCGTGCGTCCGTTCATAACATAAGCGTTATGCGTGAACTGAAGCTTGGCATCGGCGACCGCATAACGGTATACAAGGCCAACATGATTATACCGCAGATAGCAGAAAACCTTACAGGCAGCAACAACATAATGCTGCCCGAAAACTGTCCGGTATGCGGAAAAAAGGCGGTGATAAAGGACGATAACGGAGTGCAGACCTTAAATTGCATAAACCCCGAGTGTCTGGCAAAGCAAATTAAACTGCTGTCTCTGTTCGTGTCGAGAGACGCCATGAATATAGAAGGTCTGTCGGAGATGACCATAGAAAAACTGGTGGCACAGGGCATGGTGAAAGAGCTGGCGGATCTTTTCAAAATAGAGCGATACCGTGACCGATTTATCGAAATGGAGGGCTTTGGCGAGAAGTCCTTCGACAACCTCCTCAAATCGGCCCAGAAGGCCAAAAACACCACGCCAGAGAGACTTTTGTACAGTCTTGGAATTCCGGGAATAGGAAAGGCAAACGCCCGTCTGATCTCAAAATTTTGCGGCAACAAGTGGGAAAAGATACAGAATATTACTGTTGATGAGCTGCTTTCCGTCGACGGAATCGGCGATGTTATGGCGCAGAGTTTCCGTGCGTTTTTCGATAAAGAGGAGAACAAAAAGATTGTTGCAGACCTGCTTGCCGAAGTTAAGCTTGATGAGAGCGAGGAGGAAAGCGGAACATCCCTTGAGGGGCTTACTTTTGTAATTACGGGAAGCCTGAACCACTTCGAAAATCGTGAAGCCCTCAAAGCCCGCATTGAAAAAGAGGGAGGAAAGGTGTCCGGCTCCGTAAGCTCAAAGACCGATTATCTCATAAATAATGACGTCAATTCTTCATCGGGAAAGAATAAAAAGGCAAAGGAACTGGGAGTTCCGGTTATAAGTGAGGAAGATGCGATGAAAATGTTAGAAGGACAGCAGCTTGCATCGCAATAAACACTTGAAAAGTATAAGAAAAGATAATATAATAGGTAAGTAATTAAATTGCCCTTAAAGAGCTTCGCCTGGCATGGTTTGGGTCCTGCGCAATGGGATGCCGTGAACCTTGTCAGGTCCGGAAGGAAGCAGCAATAAGCGGAAGTTCTTATGTGCCGCAGATTAGCCTTCTCCAACGCCATGCGCGGCTCTTTAAGGGCAATTTTTATAAAAGGAGCCTTTATGTACACCGCATTATACAGAGCTTACAGACCGGAGACTTTTGAAGAGATTCTCGGTCAGGAGCATATTGTTAAAATTTTAAAGAATCAGATAGAGACGGCGAGCGTAAGCCACGCCTATCTTTTTTGCGGAACGAGGGGAACAGGCAAGACGACAACAGCAAGGATACTTGCAAAGGCAGTGAACTGTCTCTCCGAGGGGCAAAAACCATGCGGTGTATGCCCGCACTGCGTCGCCATAAAAAACGGAAGTTTTATGGATGTTATCGAAATAGACGCAGCCTCAAACAACGGAGTTGAAAACATAAGAGAACTGAGAGAAAGCGTCAAATATCCTCCCGCTGTGGGAAACAAAAAAGTATATATCATAGATGAAGTGCACATGTTGTCATCCGGGGCTTTCAATGCGCTGTTAAAGACCCTTGAAGAACCGCCTGAGCATGTCATGTTCATATTGGCGACCACGGAGCCGCAAAAGCTTCCGCAGACGATCCTTTCGAGGTGCATGAGGCTTGATTTCAGAAGGGTATCTCAGAAAGTCATAGCGGAAGATATGATGCATATATGCATGCAGCGTGGAATTGAGCTGAGTGAGGGCGCCGCAAGGCTTTTGGCCAACTGTGCCGACGGTTCCGTCAGAGACGGTCTGAGCATACTTGACCAGGTACTTGCAGGCGGTGATAAAGTCATAGACAGAGATAAAGTCCTCGAATACGTGGGAACAACGGGAGAAGATTTTTTCATCGACTTGACGGAACTGGTCCTGCTTAAAAAATCACCGGAAGCGCTGGTTCTCTTAAACGAAGTGCTCATGGACGGCAAGGACGTAAAGCAGATAATGAAAGACTGGGTAAGTCATTACAGAAGCCTGCTTATAACCAAATTTGTAAAGGATGCAGAAGACATGCTGAATATGTCGGCTGAGAATCTTAGCCGCATAAGGGAGCAGAGCAAACAGATAAGCGTGGAAGAGATAGACTTTGCTGTTACGAGGCTTTCCAAAACCATAAACGATGCCAGGTGGTCAACAAACCCGAGGGTGCTGCTGGAACTCGCCATAGTTTCCATAGCTGCGGGAGAGGAGCACGAGGAGCGCAATATAAGGCGTCCGGCGCCGCACAGACAGCAGCCGCTTCCTGCAAAGGAAATGCTGGAAGAACCGCCGGTTCAGGCAGACGAAAAAGCCGCTGCGGAGCCTGCGCATGCTTCCACACCAAGTTCGGAGCCTGCTTCGGCTGACATTGTTGATGCCAGACTGTGGCACAGCATCTTTGAAGAGGGCGAAGGAAGCGCCGGCAGCTTTAACCTTATCAGAAGCGGAACGGAGCTTGTTCACTTGGGAGGAGATACTTTTACGATAGAGGCAGTCAGCGGGTTTACGCAGAAGTATGCGGAACAGAAAAGACAGGAACTTGAGAGAATGATGTCTGAGAGAATGGGCAGACGCATGAAGATGATTTGCAGACTGAAAGAAGATAAGCCGTCTGAACCTGAGCAAGATTTAAAAACAGAAGAACTTGCCAGAGAGGCGGGACAGATTTTGGGAATAAATATAGATATTGAGTAGGAGGAAATAATGGGAAAAGGAATGAGAGCAGGCAAAAAACCTTCGGCAGGCGGAGGCGGAATGCAGAAGCAGCTTCAGCAGATGCAGGCAATGCAGAGAAAAATGGAATTGCTGCAAGCTGAAATAGAGGAAAAAGAAGTTACGACCACTGCAGGAGGCGGAGCGGTTACGGTTACGGTAAGCGGCAAGAAGGAGATAACCAAGCTGGAGCTTAAACCCGAAGTTGTAGACCCTGAAGACATCGAAATGCTTCAGGATTTAATCATAGTTGCCGTAAACGAAGGCTTGCGCCAGATAGACGAAATTTCAAACAGCGAAATGAGCAAACTGACGGGCGGACTCGGAATTCCGGGGCTGTAGGTAATATGTGCTATGAAACAGTATCCTAAACCGCTTGCAAAGTTAATAGGCGAACTGTCAAAACTGCCGGGAATAGGCTATAAGACTGCCCAGCGCTTGGCCTTTCACATACTATCCCTTGATGATTCGGAGGCTAACGCTCTGGCAGACTCGATTACGGAAGCCAAAAGAGATATGAAATACTGCAGTGTATGCGGAAATCTCACAGACATGGACCCATGTGCAATATGCGCCGATGCATCCAGGCGTACTGACATAATATGCGTCGTCGAAAGCCCCAGAGATGTTGCCGCCATGGAGCGTATAAGGGACTTCAACGGCCTTTATCACGTGCTTCACGGCGTGATTTCTCCAATGGAAGGAATAGGGCCCGAAGATATAAACCTCAAATCTCTGATTATACGGCTTCAAAAAACCGATGTAAAAGAGCTGATAATAGCGACCAATCCCAATATAGAGGGGGAAGCCACAGCGATGTACATAGCAAGACTTATCAAACCTACCGGAATCAAGGTTACGAGAATTGCTCACGGTCTTCCGGTGGGCGGTGACTTGGAATATGCGGACGAGGTTACTTTGCTGAAAGCGGTGGAGGGCCGCAGAGAATTGTAAAAAAATCTCTCTGAGGGGAACTCAGAGAGATAATTTTTTTTCTTTTGCCAGTTTTATCAGATAGGAGTATTTGGCTCTCGCTGCCAGAAGATTGTATGACGCATAGTCAATAGCTTTGTCATCGGTCAGTTCATTAAAGGTGAGAACGGCAAGTTCCAGTTCGGAGCGTGCATTGTCTATAGATTTGTAAAGCTGGTCATCTTCGGTGTAGCTTGTTTTCAGGGCGTTGGAGCCGCGGGCTTTTTCCATGACAAAAGGATGTCCCTTGAAAAATTTCTCTTTTATTGAAATAGGCAAAATCATCACACCTTTCTCGTGTTATTTAATTCTATTTTATTCCAAAGGGACATATTTTATACAAATACGGAGGGAAAGAAATGGGTTTGGATTTGAGCATTTTTCTCACATATGCAGGGGCTGTGCTTTTGATTTTCATATTCGGAAGGCTTTTTGTGTGGCCTTTGAAGATAATTCTTAAACTGGCGGTGAACAGCTTAATAGGCGGCATAGTCATTGTGATAATAAATACCATAGGCGCAGGACTTGGTTTTCTGATACCGCTGAATATGCTCAATGCGCTGATTTTAGGTATCCTCGGCTTGCCGGGAGCAATATTGCTTTTGATTTTGTATCTGTAGAGCCGGGCTTGCCGCACGAGCCAAAAAACAACTTAAAAATAGAAAGTTTTTACGAAATTTCAGCAAAAACTGTTGATTATATAAATTTTTTTGGGTATACTCCTTATAAAGGAGGCGAGATTATGATCGTTAGACACCAGTATATGGATAAACTGAAAATTTATCGTGATGTGCCCCTTGTAAAAATATTGGCGGGTATTCGCCGCTGCGGTAAATCCACGATTTTAGAAATGCTCGAACGTGACTTAACAGAGAACGGTATCCGTGCCGACCATATTATCAGTATGCGTTATACATCGGAAGATTTTGACGACGGCATGACGGATAAGGATATGTATAACGGTATTAAAGAGAAAATGACGGACGGCGAACGGTATTATCTCTTGCTTGACGAAGTGCAGGAAATCAAAGGCTGGGAAAAAGCCGTCAATAGTCTGCTTGAAAATGCCAATACGGATATTTATGTGACCGGCTCCAATTCTAAGTTGATGTCAAGTGAAATATCCACCTATTTGAGCGGACGGTATATTACTATTCCTGTGTTTACGTTGTCTTTTTCCGAATATATGAAGTTTAAGGAAGCAAGCTGCCGTTCGCCGAAAGAACTGCTTACTGAGTATATTCGCATGGGTGGTTTTCCGATTGTTGCGTTGAGTAATTTTGATGAGGGTGCAGCGTATCAGATAATTGAGGGCATCTATACTTCCGTTATAACAAACGATATTACAAGGCGCCACAACATCACGAATTTTGACTTGTTCAATCGTGTTGTGAAGTATGTTGTTGAAAATGTGGGCAAGACCTTTTCAGCTAATGCTATCGTAAAGTTTCTGAAAAGCGAGGGTCGCTCTCTTTCGGTTGAATCCGTATATAACTATTTGGAGTGGTTGGAAAAGGCTTTTGTGATATACCGCTGCCACAGATATGATCTGCAAGGAAAATCCGTGCTGAAAACGCAGGAAAAATTCTATCTTGCGGACGCTTCTCTCAAATACTGCATGATGGGATTCAACCCGAAATCCGTCGCCGCTATGCTTGAAAACATTGTGTACTTTGAACTTCGCAGAAGAGGCTATGAGGCTTATATAGGTAAGAACGAAACAAAGGAAATCGACTTTGTAGCGGTGCGGCGAGACGAGCGCATCTATGTGCAAGTGTGCCGCAATATGCCGGAGGAATCCGACCGTGAGGTTGCCAATCTGCTCGAAATCAGAGACCACTACCCTAAATATGTGGTAACACTGGATGATCTTGCTTCCGGCAATATCAACGGAGTAAAGGTTGTGCATTTGTCAGATTTTCTGCTGAGCGAAGAGTATTGATTTTACAAAGCTTGTCATGTATTATGTAAACCTAATTTATCATAGAATCATAAAAAAGGAGGCTGACTCACAGCCTCCTTTTTCATTATGTCAATATGTATATTCGATTAGCTGAACATTCCGAGTCCGAAGAACGAATCCATTTGACCCAGAAGTACCATTACCATCATAACCGGAGCTATAAACTTAATACAGAAATCATAGAAAGTCTTGGTTCTGAATTGTGCTCCGTTGAGAGTAGCTTCCTCGTTAACCCACGAGGTAGGTATTACTATAGCGCAGTAGCAAGCGCCGAGAGGCATCAGTATGCCTTCTGCAATCAAATCAATGGCGTCGAGCCAAGTGCTCTGTCCGAAGAACTGAGGGAAACCGTTAGCTCCAAGTCCGTCCAATGATACAAGTGAAGCTGTAATTGCGATAGATATACCCAGTATAGTAACTATCTTTTTTCTGTTCGGTTTTTTGCCTTTTTCTATGGCCTTATCCATTGCAACCGCAGCGATTCCTTCCAGCAGTGCTATAGAAGAAGTGATAGCTGCTATAAACACAAGGCTGTAGAAGAAGAAGCCGAACAGAGGTCCGAAGCCACCCATGGAATTAAATACAGTCTGCAGAGTTATGAACAGCAGTCCGGGGCCTTGTCCCGGTTGAAAGCCCGAAGCAAATACGGCAGGCATTGTTGCAAGTCCGGCCATTATGGCAACGAGAGTGTCAGCGAAAGGAATTACCAAAGCGCTGTTCTCAAGGTTTTGGTCTTTAGGCAGATATGAGCCATAAGCAATCATTATTGCCATTCCCAGTGAAAGGGAGAAGAACATCTGACCGCCTGCGACGGATAATACCTTTATCCAGCCCGTTCCTTCAAAAGCAGACCAGTCAGGCTTGAACATGAAAGCTAAGCCTTCTGATGCACCCGGAAGAGTAACGCTTCTGATTATAACTATTACGAGTAATATAAACAATGCAGGCATTGCAACGGCCGAGAATTTTTCGATACCGCCGGAAACGCCGCCTCTTACTATAATTACAGTAAGAATTACGAATATAAGGGAGAAGATTACGGTTTGAACCATATTGGTAGTAAATTCACCGAAGAATTCTCCGCTGTCCATTCCGCCTATTCCCCAGCTTGCTCCGAAAAGATCGCCAAGGTTTGATAAAGCATATTTGATGCAGTATCCTCCGAGCATTGAATAGAAGGATAGAATCAGCCATGGTGCAATAGCTTCCATCCAACCGATAAATGCGTATTTTTTTGACAGTGATTCGTAGGCGCCTACTACGCCTTTTCCTGTCTTTCTTCCCAGTGCGAGCTCGGTCAGCATGATTACAAATCCTACGAAGACTACGAGCACCAGATAGAGAAGCAAGAATGCAAATCCTCCGTTTGCACCCATCTTATAAGGAAAGCCCCATAAGTTTCCGAGGCCTACTGCGGAGCCGATTGCGGCCATCATAAAGCCGAATCTGGAACCGAATTGCCCCTTGTGATTTTCATGATTGAGTTGTTCCATTTTAAAAAAAATCCTCCAAAGTTTTTTGATGTAATACACATAAATTTTCACATAACAATATGTTTACTTTAACAAAACATTTGAGGACTGTCAACAAAATATTGACAATGATGCATGTATACTTAAAATATAGTGTACCCTTGCAGAAAGAATCATGCTATAATAAGTCATCATAATGCAGGAGAGAATAAATATGGCTATTGATACAGTGAGAAATTATTTTAAACAGTTCGGTATTGAAGACAGGATAATGGAATTTGATGTTTCAAGCGCAACGGTGGAACTGGCCGCTCAGGCAGTGGGCGTCGAAGGTGCAAGAATATGCAAGACCCTTTCTTTTAAAGACGGCGAAGACGGATGCGTTTTGGTACAGACCGCAGGAGACACTAAAATAGATAATCGTAAGTTTAAGGATACTTTTCATCAGAAGGCAAAGATGCTTTCTGCCGATGAGGTGGTCGCATTTACAGGGCACGCCATAGGCGGTGTATGCGCTTTCGGAATTGAAAACGAAAAAGTCAGAATATACTGCGACGAGTCACTGAAACGATTTGATACCATATTTCCGGCCTGCGGAAGCAGCAACAGCGCAATAGAGTTTAGCTGTGATGAGCTTTACAAATTTTCAAAAGCTCTCGGCTGGGTTGATGTCTGTAAAATCATAGATAAAGAAAAATAAATAATATAATAAGGTGAAAGATATGTCCCTCGAAAAAAAGACAAAGATTAAGAAAGAGATAAAAATGTTACTTTGCCTTACTCTGGCATCGGCTGTCATCGGATTCAATTTGAAAAGCTTTGTGGAAACAGGAGGTTTATTCCCCGGAGGTTTCAGCGGACTTACCATACTTATACAGCAAGTGGCAAAACAGTTTCTTCATATAGATATAGCGTATTCCGCAATATACTTGCCTATGAATCTTATTCCTGCGTACATAGGATTCAAATATATAGGAAAGAGATTTACGTTTTACTCGTTTTATGTAGTATTTTTGTCCAGCATTCTGACGGACATCTTTCCGTCTGTGACCATAACTTATGATACGCTTTTAATAAGCATATTCGGCGGAATTTTGGGAAGCGCGGCCATAAGCCTGTGCCTTATCAACGGAGCCAGCGGAGGAGGAACCGACTTTATATCCATATATTTCTCCGAGAAAAGGGGCATAGATGCGTGGAATTATATTTTTCTTGCCAACGTAATAATATTGACTACGGCAGGCATTCTGTTCGGCTTTGACAAGGCACTGTATTCCATAATTTATCAGTATGCCGGAACTCAGGTAATTCAGATTTTATTTAAGCGCTATCAAAAAGACACATTACTTATAATTACCGAGCTCCCGGATGCGGTATATGGCAGGATAAAGGAGATAACCCACCATGATGCAACACTTATAGAAGCCACCGGATGCTATGAAGGCATGCAGAGACACATATTGTATTCGGTTGTCGGAAGAGAGCAGGTGGATAAAGTCATATCCGCAATCAAGAAGGTGGACCCTAAGGCCTTTGTAAATGTGATAAAGACCGAACAGGTAAACGGCCGATTCTATAAAAAACCTTACTGATAAGCAAAATTTTAAAAGATATGTAAAAAGACAGGCTTCAAAACCTGTCTTTTCACTTAAAAGGAACAATATTTATGTGTAAAATCAGTTATCTAAGCATTGACCAGTCCTGATAGCGATAATCCTCACCGGCGCTTTTTAATACCGCAAGGCCGTTTGCGATGGTTTGGTCTATCTCGTCCTTTGTGCAAGAAACACCTTTTATATCCGCATACGCCTGTATGCCGGTTCTGATAATTGTTTCGTTGAGTTCAGGAGCAACACGGCTTATATCTACTTGATTTACAGCGTTGTTAAAAGCAGCTTTTAAAAATTTTTCTTTTGACATCATTTTAATACCTCCTGTTTATTACTCTTTTTATATCTTTTGACATCTCGATTATATAATGAGAACAACTATAAGTAAAACAAAAATATATAATAGAAATATTAGAAAATGTAATATAAACTGTTGACTTTGAAATGAGCGTAATTTACAATACACACAAGAAAAGGCGAAAGGAAGACGGCTTATGCACAGATACCTGGCATTACAGAAAATCGTGGAAATGGGAAGCTTTTCAAAGGCAGCGGAATTCTTAGGCTACACACAATCGGGAATCAGCCAGATGATTGCTTCCCTTGAGAACGAATTGTCAATAAAGCTATTAAACCGCTCCCGTAACGGGGCGACTTTGACCCATGAGGGAAAAGAACTGTATCCTTATATAGAAAAGACCATTTACCAGTACTTTGCCATGCAGGAAAAGGCAAAAGACATCAAGGGACTTGAGACGGGAATTATAAGAATGGGAGCTTTCAGCAGTATAACGGCGCACTGGATGCCCGGCCTTTTGAAAGAATTTCAGAAAAAATATCCCAAGGTGGAATTTATCATCAACCAGGGTGATTACAGCATCATACAGGATTGGATAAAAACAGGAGCCATAGACTTTGGCTTTGTAAGTCCCCACGCCGCAAGCGGATTGGAAATCACAGCAGAAAAAAAGGGAGCGCTCCTTGCTGTATTGCCCGAAAATCATCCTCTTGCAGAGCTTGATACCGTGCCCCTTAAACTTTTGGCTAAGGAGCCGTATATTCTTGTGGAAGAAGGACATTATTATGAATCCTTAGAAGCATTTAAATCCATAGGAGTGGTTCCTAACGTAAGATATACGGTACACGATGATTATTCTATCATGACCATGGTCGAAGCCGGACTTGGCGTAAGTATTTTGGCGGAGCTCATATTACAAAGAATCAATTACAATATAGTGGCAAGACCACTTGACCCTCCTTTGACAAGAACCTTTGCCATAGCTTACAAGGATGAGAACAGCCTGCCTATGGCAAGCAAAAGATTTATTAAATTTATTAAAGAACACTTAGAAGAATTGCCTTAGAGACCGAACTATGTTATAATTATAACGATTGTGATTTAGAATTGATGTATTGAAAAGGAGTAATAAAATGAAAAGAGTTGATTTAATCGGTGTCCAAATGGACCTTGGAGCAGGAACTCGGGGCGTTAACATGGGGCCTGCGGCTATCAGGTATGCAGGCGTGGTAAGCGGCATTGAAAAACTCGGCATGAAATGTGTGGACAAGGGCGATTTGATTCCAAAAAATGAGGGAGCCACCTGTGACACCATGAGATGCTATGAGCAGGTAAATGACATAAATAAAAAGTTATATGAAGAAGTATTGGCTTCACACGAAGAAGGCGCTTTCCCCGTAGTGCTGGGCGGTGATCACAGTATCGCAGCAGGAAGCATTTCTGCCACAGCCAAACATTTTAAGAAAATCGGAGTAATATGGGTGGACGCCCACGGAGACTGGAACAATGACGTGTCATCACCGTCAGGCAATATGCACGGAATGCCGTTCTCTGCCGTATGCGGAGCGGGACCTGATATAATGGTTGATTTCGGTCAGGAACCTGTATATGCCGATACCAAAAACTGTGTTCAGATTGCAGGCAGAGACATCGACGAGATGGAGCGGGTGCGCATGAAAGAGCACGGCGTAACGGTATTCTCCATTGCAGACATTGACAGAATGGGCATGCCTGCCGTAATCGAAGAAGCTATTAAGATTGCTTCCGACGGTACCGAAGGAATACATGTAAGCTTTGATATTGATTCCATTACACCTGAATCGGCACCGGGAACAGGTACAATAGTACATAGCGGCCTTACTCTCAGAGAAGCTTTTTACCTTGTGGAAACTCTGTATACCAGCGGCAAGGTTTTAGCGCTGGATATGGTGGAGGTCAATCCGATGCTTGATGTAAGAAATAAGACAGGCGAGCTGGCAATGGAGCTTATCCTCTCCGCCCTCGGCAAGGTAGTGTACTAAAGTCCGGACTTGCGTAGCTTTAAGTTTGCGGAGCCTCATGTTTCGGAGGCCTGATTGCCTTTGCAACTTTTGAGATGCCGTAAACTTGCAAAAATTTTGAATTTACGGCAGCAGGGCTATTCGGCCCGCGGATATTGATTGTTCCAAAGCTGCTCCGAATAATATTTGCCAACAGCAATCGTGCCCATGGCGGATATAAACCATATAGAACGGGAACAACCAAACCATATGGTTGTTCCCGCATGCGAAAGTAAAATGCCTATTTTTGCGCATTATATGCAACCAAAGCAACAGACTTGCCGGACGCTTTCGACAATTTCTGTTCAGCTTCGGAAATGATTTTCATATCTTGTGGCTTCAACTCTGCAAATTTATCTTCCAAACTAATCACCTCCCATAATATTTTGCCGCAATGACGAAATAATATTAAAAATTCACATAGAATTCTTCTAAACAAATTGAAAAAAAGAAAAATTTTATATATAATGTTTTGAGAAATGTAAATGATAATATAATATGAACAAAGTTTACATGAGATTTATATAAATAGAAATTGGAAAAGGAGATAAGGAATGGGATTTTCTAACGAAGTAGGTATCGATTTGGGCACGGCCAACGTATTGGTATATATAAAAGGGAAAGGCATCGTTTTAAATGAGCCTTCGGTTGTAGCTATCAATAACGATACCGATGAGATTCTTGCAGTTGGGGAAGAGGCAAGACAGATGCTTGGAAGAACTCCGGCTAATATCGTAGCCATAAGACCGCTGAGAGACGGAGTGGTTTCCGATTATGATATTACCGAAAGAATGCTCAAATATTTTATAAGAAAGACTTGCGGCAACGGAAGATTTTTCAAGCCGAGAATTATGGTCTGCGTGCCAAGCGGCGTTACGGAAGTTGAAAAGCGAGCTGTTAGGGAAGCAGCAGAGCAGGCAGGCGGAAAAGATGTATTTCTTATGGAAGAACCAGTAGCCGCTGCTATAGGAGCTGGCATTGACATAAGCAAACCGGACGGAGTAATGGTTATAGACATCGGCGGAGGAACCACCGACATTGCGGTTATTTCTCTGGGTGGAATTGTTGCAAGCACCTCCGTGAAAATGGCAGGAGACAAGTTCGATGAAGCCATTGTAAAATACATGAGAAAAGCGCACAAGCTGTATATCGGAGAAAGAACAGCGGAAGAACTGAAACTCACAATCGGAACCGCTTTCCCAAGGGAGGAAACCATAGTAAAGGAATGCAGAGGACGTGACTTGGTTACCGGACTTCCGAAGAGCGTTGACGTAACTTCCGAAGAAATAATGGAAGCTCTTGAAGAACCTCTTCATGAAATATGTGAAGCAGTACACAACGTTTTGGAAAGAACTCCGCCTGAACTTGCGGCAGACATAAGCAATTCCGGAATCATAATCACGGGCGGCGGCGCATTGTTGTACGGAATCGACAAAAGAATCGAAGACAGAACGGGAATTAAAGTCATAATTGCCGAAGACCCTAAATCGTGCGTTGCGGTAGGCACGGGAAAGGCCCTCAATGAATTGGAAGCCTTAAGGGACAACTCCCTGAATAAAAAGGCGCCTTACCTCTAAACATGAAACTGGAATTGATTGCAACGGCGACCTTTGGACTTGAGGCGCCCGTTAAGAGAGAAGTAGAAGCGCTAGGCTATAAAATTATAAAATCAGAAGACGGAAAGATAACATTTTTAGGCGATGAGAGGGCTGTGGTAAGAGCAAACCTCTGGTTGAGATGCGCTGACAGGGTGCAGATAAAAATGGCAGAATTCAAAGCCCTTGAATTTGAAGACCTGTTTCAGCAGATAAAGGCGATTCCGTGGGAAGAATGGATTCCCGTCGACGGCAAATTCATAGTCAACGGCTCATCTGTAAAGTCAAAGCTTTCCAGCGTTCCCGCATGCCAGTCGGTGGCAGAAAAAGCCATAATAGAAAAGCTGAAGGAAACTTATGCCATAGACCGTTTTGAGAAATCGGGAGCTTTGTACGATATAAAGATTACATTGCTAAAAGACCGAGTTACCGTAACCCTTGACACGACGGGAGCCGGCCTTCATAAAAGAGGATACAGGCAAAACGCAGTGGCAGCACCCATTAAGGAAACGCTGGCGGCAGCCATGATAAACCTTTCTTTCTGGCATCCCGACAGAATTCTGACTGACCCATGCTGCGGCTCAGGGACCATTGCTATAGAAGCGGCTATGATAGGCAGAAACATAGCGCCGGGCCTTAACAGAGAATTCGTATGTGAACAGTGGGAGGCAATTCCGGACAAGCTCTGGAAGGAAGAACGAAAAAAGGCATTTGCTGAGATAGATTGGGACAAAACCCTTGAAATATACGCTTCCGATATAGATAAGAAAGCGATTAAATGCGCAATGGAAAACGCTGCCGAAGCAGGCGTGCTGGATGACATAAACTTTTCCGTTTCCGACGGAGCCAAGCTCGACTTCGGAAGCAGAGAAGGAGGAATCATAATCACCAATCCTCCATACGGAGAACGAATAGGAGACAGGAATTCCATAGACAGGCTGTACGAGGGATTCGCAAGATTCATACACGAGAATCCTACGTGGTCCATGTTTGCCATAACTCCCGACAAAACCATAGAGAACAAAGTCTTTGGCAGGCCTGCCAACAGACGCAGAAAGCTGTTTAACGGACGCATGGAAGTTTGCTACTATCAGTATCACGGCGAAAAACCAAAAAAATAACGGAACTTCAGGCATATATATATTAAATCCGAGATGTAAAATTTTTTACCCCCCAGGGGGTAAAATTTTTTGCATCTCATTTTTTTATATATATTGCCGATTTGCTGTCATAATATTTAAAACGAATTTGGGAAACATTAAGATAAGAACGCAAAACAAGCGAATTACAATGAAGGAGAATGTAAAAATGGCAGTAAATTTAAAAGGGCGTAGTTTCCTGACATTGATGGATTTGACCCCTGAAGAAATAAGATATTTGCTGGATTTGGCAAAAGATTTAAAAAGTAAAAAGAGAGCAGGCATACACAGTGAAAATCTGAAAGGTAAAAATATTTGCCTGCTGTTTGAAAAAACATCCACAAGAACAAGGTGTGCATTTGAAGTCGCATGCCATGAAGAAGGAGCCAATGTGACGTTTTTGGATAGCAAGAGCTCCCAAATGGGTAAAAAAGAGTCCCTCAAAGATACGGCAAAAGTCCTCGGAAGGTTTTATGACGGAATCGAATACAGAGGATTTGAGCAAAAAGTTGTGGAGGACTTAGCGCGGTATTCAGGAGTACCCGTATGGAACGGCCTGACGGATGTAGACCACCCTACCCAGATTTTGGCAGACCTTATGACCATTGAAGAACATGTGTCAAAGCCGATTCAGAAGGTCAAGGTGGTATTTTGCGGAGACGTGAGAAACAACATGGCCTACGCATGGATGCAAGGCTGCGCCAAGATGGGCATGTGCTTTGCGGCATACGGACCTAAGGAACTGGTGGCGCAGGTGGACGAAAATGTTATGCGGAAAGTCAAAGAAGTTGCAAAAGAAACGGGAGCAGTAATAGAAGTCACTTCCGATGAAAATTGCCTAAAAAACGCCGATGTGATTTATACGGATATTTGGGCGTCAATGGGAGAAGAAGAGCAGATTCCTGAAAGGGTAAAACTGCTTACTCCTTACAGGGTTACGAAAGAAATGCTGGAAAAAACATGGAACAATGACGTAATCTTCATGCATTGCCTGCCTTCCTTCCACGACTTTGAAACTTCACTCGCAAAAGAGCAAAACGAAAAAGGATACGATATAAGGGAAGTGACGGACGAAGTGTTCCAATCAAAGCATTCCAAAGTCTTTGATGAAGCAGAAAACAGAATGCACACCATAAAAGCAGTCATGGTTGCAACTATTTCATGATATGAGATTTAAGACAGAAAGGAGGAGCATATGCATCCCGGAATTCACAATTATTCCGAAATAGGAAAGCTAAACAGAGTTTTGCTCCACAGACCCGGAAGAGAAGTTGAAGCGCTGACGCCGGCAACCATGAAAAGACTTCTGTTCGACGACGTGCCTTACCTGAAAGCGGCGCAAGAAGAACATGACAAGTTTGCCGAACTTCTCAGAGCCAACGATGTGGAAGTGCTCTATTACGAAAAAGAAACCGCAAAAGCTTTGGCAGACGATAAGGTAAGAGACGATTTTGTAAACCGCATGATAGAACTGAGCTTCATAGAATCCGAGGGCATGAAGCATGCCATACACCGATTTTTAATGAACTTGACGCCGGAGAACATGGTGGAAGAAATCATAGCAGGGGTCAGGCGTGCCGATTTGGGAGAAGTCAAGACGGGATCCCTGTCGGATTTGATTACGGAGGATTATCCCTTTGTAATGGACCCTATGCCCAATCTGTATTTTACAAGGGACCCCGGAGCATGTATAGGCAGCGGAATCAACATTCACCACATGCACACTCCCGCAAGGAGAAGAGAGTCGCTGCTGCTGAAATATATGTTTGAATACAATTCCGACTTTGCCTCGAAGGAAAACAAGCAGTGGTATGATATTTACGGCGACTACTCTATCGAGGGCGGAGACGTGCTGGTGCTTTCCCGCGAAATGGTAGCGGTAGGTTACTCCGAGAGAACCACCATAGCAGGAATCGAAAATTTTTCTGAGAACCTTTTGTCAAAGTCGGATTTTAAAAAAGTAATTGTATTTGACATTCCAAAGTGCAGGGCATTCATGCACCTTGATACCGTGTTTACCATGGTGGATTATGACAAATTTACCATACACCCCGAAATTGAGGGACCGCTGTCAGTGTACGAAATAACTATGGGAAAAGACGGAAAACTGAACTTTAAAACCATAACCGACAGCCTTGAAAAACTTCTTTCAAAGGAGCTGGGGCTTCCTGCCGTAAAGCTAATAAGATGCGGCGGAGGAGATTTAATTGCAGCTCAGCGAGAACAATGGAACGACGGCTCCAACACCCTCTGCATAGCGCCGGGAACGGTCGTCACTTATGAGCGAAATTACGTTACCAACGATTTATTGGACAAACACGGCATAAAGGTACTTACCATACCCAGCGCCGAACTATCAAGGGGAAGAGGCGGCCCGAGATGTATGTCCTGTCCCGTAAACCGTGAAGATATAGGGGGAATATGATGACACAGAAAATTGTTATAGCCCTCGGCGGCAATGCTCTGCAATCGGGAAAAGATAATCCTACTGCAGAAGCACAGCTTGAGGTGGTTAAAAAGACAAGCGAAAAAATAGCCGAAATCAGCGAAAAAGGATATGAGATAGCCGTGGTTCACGGCAATGGGCCTCAGGTGGGAAGAATCCTTTTGGCATCCGAAACTGCCAGAGAAGTGACGCCGCCAATGCCTTTCGATGTGTGCGGAGCTATGTCCCAAGGATATATAGGGTACCATTTGCAGCAGGGAATTAAATACGCATTGAACAGAAGAAACAAAAATATACCTGTGGTGACGGTAGCAACTCAGATGATTGTTGAAAAAGATGACCCGGCATTTAAAAATCCAACAAAGCCCATAGGCCCCTTCTACAGCAAAGAAGAAGCCGACAGGCTGCATACAGAAAAGGGATATGAAATGAGAGAAGATGCGGGAAGAGGCTGGAGAAGGGTTGTAGCGTCTCCGCTTCCGAGGAAAATCGTCGAGATACAGCCAATCAAGAAACTCTGGGATTCTACAGTGGTCATAAGCTGCGGAGGCGGCGGAGTGCCTGTTATTGAGCACAGGGACGGTTCTCTCGAAGGAGTTGCGGCGGTCATCGACAAAGACTTTGCAGCGGAGCTGCTGGCCGAACAGGTTGACGCTGATGTGCTCTTAATACTAACGGAAGTGGAGAAGGTGGCAATAAACTTTAACAAGCCTGACCAGGAAGATCTGCAAAAGATGAATTTGAGAGAAGCATCGCAATATTGCGAAGACGGACAGTTTGCACCGGGAAGCATGCTGCCGAAAGTAGAAGCAGCCATGAAGTTTGTGAGGGCAAATCCTGAGAAAAAAGCGATAATAACTTCCCTCGACAAGGCAGTAGAGGCTCTCTGCGGCAAAACGGGAACTACCATAACTTTTTCATGATTTTAGAGATATATCAAAGGGGCTGGCGACAGCCCCTTTTTGCTAAGACTTGTACGCCCACCTTTTTATAAGGACCTGCGCAATTCCGGCAAGGGGAACGGCAAGGAGCATGCCCGCTATACCGCCGAAGTAACCGAAAACGCTTACGGAAAGCAGTACAAAGAACGGATGAAGCCCTATGGAAGTGCCTACGATTTTGGGATATATATAATTGCTGTCTATTTGCTGAACTCCGAAAAGAGCCAGAACCGCCATGATTGCCTGACCGAGACCGCCGGTGGCAAGGGCCGCAAAAAAAGCGGGCACCATGCCGAAGAAAGGTCCAAAATAAGGTATTATATTTAAAATTCCACCAATGAGCCCTATGATTACGGCATATTTCACTTTAAGGACAGAGAGAGCTATGGAAGATAACAATGCAACTATTATGCTGTCCACCAAAGCGCCTTTGATAAAAGTGGTGATGACTTGGTTGATTTCATTCAGTATTTCGCTTATGACGCCGTGAGTACGCTGCTTTAGAATGACGGACATGAACTGCTGCCACAGGGAAATAAAGAATTCCTTATCCTTCAAAAGATATATGCTTGCCACTATGCCGACGAAAATATTTATGAGGCTTCCGGCAAAAGCGCCGATTGTTTCCAATATGTTTGAAAAAGAAAGATTTTTTCCGAGCCAGCCCATAAGCTCATTTTTAGGGTTATAGCTGCTCTCGGTCAAATCTTCAGGCAGATATTTTGACAGGAAGGACATCATGTTGTCGTAAGAAGTGCTGAAATATTCATATACCTTTTGAGCTGTTTCATATATGCCGCCTGACGGCAGAGCGCCCAATATCAGTATGATGAAAGCATAGATTATAAAAAATATCAGGGCCGATACTGCGACGTAAGTTATGATGATAGCCGGAATTCTGCCTTTAGGGCTCTCAAGATGCAGCTCTGCGGAATCCTTTCCTGCAATTCGCTGCCTGACCCATTCTGTCAGGGGGTTGAGAAGATAAGCAAGGATAAGCCCGATAAAGAGGGGAGAGAAGGCACGAAAAAATATTGCTGCAACCTGATATAAACTTACCGCAATGTCCGAGAAAAAATTATCCATCTTGCCCAATCCTCCTAAGGGTAGTATGATATAAAAGAAGATTTTTTATGAGGAAATTATATGAGAAAATGTGAGCTGTTGGTCCCCGCAGGCGGATCAAAACAATTTATTGCGGCGGTAGAAAACGGAGCGGACGCCGTATATGTGGGCGGAAAAAGTTTTAACGCCCGTGTTAATGCGCAGAACTTTTCTGATGAAGAAATAGAGAAGGCCATAGATTACGCTCATCTCAGAAACGTAAAGACATATATCACCATGAACACTCTCCTTGATGATGAGGAACTCGCAGAGGCATATCAGCAGGCCTGCAGATATTATTCCATGGGCGTTGATGCATTGATAATTCAGGACTTGGGGCTGGGAAAACTCTTAAAGGAGCGGCTTCCGGATCTTCCTCTTCATCTTTCAACCCAAGGAGGGGTGTATGATAGCAAAGGCGTACTTGCAGCGGCAAAGCTCGGTTATGAAAGAGTTGTTATGGCAAGGGAACTCACCTTTGATGAAATAAGGGAAGCCGTAAGCACGGGAGTGGAAATAGAAGTCTTTGTCCACGGAGCTCTTTGTATCTGTTATTCGGGACAGTGCCAGCTAAGCAGGTTTATAGGCGGACGGTCCGGCAACAAAGGAGCCTGCGCACAGCCGTGCAGATTGCCATACAGCGGAATAAAAGGAGAAAAATATCCTCTGAGCCCAAAGGATTTGTGCCTTGTGGAGGAAATAGGCAAGCTTGCAGAGGCGGGAGTTGCATCTCTTAAAATTGAAGGACGCATGAAATCGCCCGAATATGTGGCAGTGGTAACTTCCGTTTATCGAAAGTACCTTGATGAGTGGCAACGCAAGGGAAGCTATAAAGTATCAAAGGAAGATTGGGAGGCTTTGAAGCAGGTGTTTAACAGAGGCGGCTTTACAAAAGGGTACTTCTACGGAAATCCCGGAGCGGACCTTATGTCGCCTGACTTTTCCAAAAATGCAGGCGTTTTTGTGGGAACCGTGAATAGCAACAGCACAGGTCCTTTGGTAGAAATAAATACGGAAAAAGAAATCGTCAAAGGTGATTACATAGAAATAAGAAGCAGGGAACTCACAGGAAATCTGGTTACCTATGCAGAGCCTATAGGCAAGAACCGGATGCGTGTGGGAGATATAAAATCAGAAGTCAAGAAAGGCGATAAAGTTTACAGGCTCACATCATCTAAGATGATGAAGGAAGCGAAAAAAACCTTTGATAACATAACTTTTGAAGAAGGGAAATTTATAAGAAAGGCACCCATAAAAGCAGAAGTTAAAATAATCGCAGGGAAGGAATTTTCCCTGACGGTGAGGGCCGCAGGCGTGGAAGCAAGGGTTAAAAGCAACATAATTCCGGAAGTCTCGGAAAGCGGCAGGTCATGCGGCGAAACCGTAAAGCTTCAGATTGCAAAAACCGGCGGGACGGCCTTTTATGTTGACAATATTGCAATAGAAGAACCGGTGCCGGCTCACATTCAGCTTTCGGCAGTAAATGCCCTGCGAAGACAAGCCCTGCCTGAGCTTGAGGGCAAGATTAAAGAGAAATATAAGCGCATGGCAGACCGGAAACCGCTGCCGGAGAGGACAAAGAACAGGACAGAACTCGCCAGAGACGAAAGAGGGATTGAAATTTACTTCGACAGTAAAGAAAGCTTTTTTGACAATAGGTCAAAAGATATAGTGGAGAAGTGCAGAAGCATAGCGGGAGATAAGATAAGGGCGCTTGTTCCCATAAGCCAATATGAGGAGTGTATGACAAAGGCAGAGGAACTTAATATCGGATTGATGCCATACGTGGCGGGCATGAGCAAGGGTAAAAACGAGTTTTGGCTTGAAAAGAACCTTGACAGAATCGCACGGGTGCTCCGTGATGACGGAACGGGAGTCTACGCGGGAAATATAGGGCAGATAGAGCTTCTCGCAGACGCAGGCCTTAAAGTTTACGGCGATTACGGACTTAATATATCCAATTCAGAGGCATATAGGGCATATGGAGAGCTTGGGATGCAGGAAGGCATAAAATCCTTGGAATGGGCAGAAGCGACAGCAGGCTCAATTCCTCTTATGATTACGGAACATAAATTTAATAACACGGTAATTACTGACAGAAAAGGAGCGCAGTACAGCATTAAATTTGATGAAAGTACGGACAAGTCCGTGCTCAAGGCTCATAAGTCCGCAATAGACTGGAATAAAATAAAGTCGGATTACAAGGTAAAGAGCATAAGAATATATGTGTAGTCGGCTTTGCTCGGCAGTATATTTTGTTGCTGACCGCCACTGACCGCCACTGAAAAATGCCCGGATTTTCCATGGAAACAGAGGAAATTTCAAGGCATTTTTTGTATTAAAAAAAATGCAAAAATTTTAACAAAAAATGTTTGACTATACTGTATACAAGGGTATATTATATTCGTGGTGACGCAGATGCGAGGAGGCATCTATTATGTGAAAACCATTTTTTATTAACAACATTTGTATACAATATACAACGAGGAGGATACTTATATGAGAAAAGAATGGGAAGGTTTTATCGAAGGTAACTGGACCGAAAACATCGACGTAGAAGAATTTATTCATTTAAACTACAAGCCATATGACGGCGATGCAAGCTTCCTTGCAGGTGCTACAGAAAGAACAAAAGAGTGCTATGACAGAGTACAGGAACTTCTTGTAGCAGAAAGAAAAGCTGGCGGAACATTAAAGGTTGACGCAAGCAGAATCATGAGAATAAACGCATTTGAACCGGGATATATCATTCCGGGTAAAGATATTATCGTAGGTCTTCAGACAGACGAACCTTTAAAGAGAGGTATTTGCCCATTCGGCGGAATCAAAATGGTAAGAGAAGAAGTAGCTGAATACGGCGAAAAGCTTCCTGAAGAAATCGACAGAATGTTTGACTATGTTACTACTCATAATGACGGAGTATTCAAGGCATATTCAAAGGAAATGAGACAGGTAAGACACCTTGGATTCATCACAGGTCTTCCTGATGCTTACGGCCGCGGAAGAATCATCGGCGACTACAGAAGAGCTGCTCTTTACGGTATCGACTACTTAATCGAAGAAAAGCAGAAAGACCATGAACTGATCGCTTCAAGACACGTTATGAATGAAGAAAACATCAGAACTGCTGAAGAAGTTACAAATCAGATTACTGCACTTAAAGAAATCAAGAAGATGGCAGCAGCTTATGGCTATGACATATCCGGACCTGCAAAAGACGTTAAGGAAGCAATTCAGTGGACTTACTTCGCATATCTGGCAGGTATCAAAGAAGAAAACGGCGCAGCTATGTCAATCGGAAGAACTTCCACTTTCATCGACATTTATGCTGAAAGAGACTTGGCTCGTGGAACATACACAGAAGAACAGATTCAGGAATTCGTTGACGACTACATCCTGAAGCTGAGAGTTGCAAGACACCTTAGAACCAACGAATACAACGAACTCTTCGGTGGAGACCCAATGTGGATTACCGAAGGTATCGGCGGTGTTGGAATGGACGGAAGACACAAAGTTACCAAGAACTCATACAGAGTATTACAGACCCTGTACAACTTGGGACCTGCTCCGGAACCAAACCTGACAGTTCTTTGGTCAAAACAGCTGCCTGAACCTTTCAAGAGATTCTGTGCACAGGTTTCAATCGACACTGACTCAATTCAGTACGAGAACGATGATAAGATGAGACCTTCATACGGCGAAGACTACTCAATCGCTTGCTGCGTATCAGCTATTCAGATGGGACAGCAGATGCAGTTCTTCGGCGCAAGATGTAACTTGGCTAAGATTCTTCTCTTAGGTCTTAACGGTGGTATCGATGAAAGAACAGGAGAACACGTTGGTCCTCAGATGGAATCCGTAGGCGACGGTCCTATCGACTTTGACGAAGCATGGAGAAGATTCAACATTTATCTCGAATGGTTGATGGAACTCTATGTAAATATCATGAACATTATTCATTTCATGCATGATAAATACGACTTCGAACGTTCACAGATGGCATTCCTGAACTCAGAAGTTAAGAGACTCATGGCATTCGGCGTTGCAGGCTTCTCTGTAGCTGCTGACTCCCTGTCCGCAATCAAATATGCAAAGGTATATCCTATCAGAGATGAAAACGGTGTTATCGTTGACTACAGAACTGAAGGAGAATTCCCTAAATACGGTAACGATGACGACAGAGTAGATGAAATCGCAGTTAAGATTTCAGAAAGAACTATTGAAGAATTGAGAAAACACCCTACTTACAGAAATGCAGTACACACATTGTCAGTACTGACTATCACTTCAAACGTAATGTACGGTAAGAAGACAGGTAACACTCCTGACGGAAGAAGAGCAGGAACTCCGTTCGCTCCTGGTGCTAACCCAATGCACGAAAGAGACAGCCACGGTGCAGTTGCTTCTTTGAACTCAGTATCCAAGATTGACTGGGATACTTGCCAGGATGGAGTTTCCAACACATTCTCAATCACTCCTGCTGCTTTGGGTAAGGAAAAGGAAGACAGGACAACTACTTTGGTAGGATTGTTAAACGGTTACTTTGACAGAGGAGCTCATCACCTGAACGTAAACGTTCTGAATAGAAGCCTGCTTGAGGATGCTTATGACAATCCTGAAAAATACCCTAACTTAACAGTAAGAGTATCAGGATATGCTGTAAGATTTAATGCACTTTCAAAGAACCACCAGAAAGAAGTTATTGCAAGAACATTCCACCAGCATGTATAAAAACAGACTATCAAATCTTTGATAAAATAAAATGTAAAACTGATGCGAGGTGCCCATTTTGTGAGCACCTCGCATACTTTCATAGTATACTTGTACAATTGCGGTTAGATGATAAGCGGAGGTGAAGCTTATGAAAGGCAGATTGCACTCTATAGAAACGTTTGGGGCTGTAGACGGACCGGGTATAAGGACCGTGTTTTTTATGCAAGGATGTCCCGCCAGATGTCTCTATTGCCACAATCCGGACTCATGGGGAACTGATGCCGGAAGAGATATAGATATAGATGAGGTAGTCCATTGGGCTGTAAGAGGAATGCCTTATTACGGTGATAACGGCGGCGTGACGTTTTCGGGCGGAGAATCTCTGATGCAGGGAGAGTTTTTGATTGAGGCCATGAAAGCTCTTAAAAAGGAAGGCATCGGCAGCGCTATAGACGCCAGCGGCACATATGTGGATGAGTTTACCGATAAGGCTATTGAAACCTGCGATTTGGTGCTTCTTGATATTAAACATCCGGACCCCGAAAGGTTTAAGATTATTACAGGCAGAGACCAGGAAACCTTGCTCGAGATTATAGACATCATAAATAAGCATGATAAGCACGTATGGGTAAGAAACGTAGTAGTGCCAGATATAAACGATACAGAGGAAGATATTGAGGCTCTCAACGAGTTTATAAAGCGCATAAAGCACATCGATAAGATAGAGTTGTTGGCTTACCACACCATGGCTGTGGAAAAGTACGGCAAGCTCGGTATAACATACAGGCTTAAGGGAGTTCCTCCTATGGACGGAGAACGGCTCGAAGAACTTAGAAAGCTGGTAAAATATCCTGATGATAATCAGTGATTATAGTAGAGTAAAGAAAAGGTGCGTTCCTTGAAGGAACGCACCTTTTTAATGTTATGTTTTATTTAATTCTTTCTTTTTTTATTAAGCTTCGAGAGCTTTCAGAGCAGCTTCTTTTTCAGCTTTTCTCTCTTCCAAGATCTTCTCGTATTCTTCTTCAGTCATCTTTGTCATTGTGATTCCTGTGAAACCGAAGACGATTGATACGATAGGATTCAGCCAGTTAAGGATTGCATACGGTATGTAGCTTGAATCCACTCCGAGGAAGGATCTCATAGTAGCTCCGCATGTGTTCCATGGGAAGAAGTTGGATGTGATTGTTCCGCAGTC
>JAETTD010000051.1 GCA_021769295.1 Bacillota bacterium
ATGAAGCCGTTATATTGGATTATCTACAAAAGTCCGAATGCGGGAATGTATGAATATATTTGTGCAACTGCATTATATGAATTGTCTGGTTATGATTTCACAAATGAGGATGGGAGCCTTACATGGGTCAATTCCAAAGAATTTCTTGATAGATTCAATGAGAAAATTTTAAGCGATAGAAAAAGATAACTTCAAATTTATAGAATTTTAGCCAGCTAAAAATTTAATAGTAGCCATACATACATAACGGCATATCAAGACAGGAAATCAAGAAAAGGTTTCCTGTTTTTTTGCGCCCATTTTTGGCATTTTCAGAAATCGCCAGTATTATGCCGTGCAAAGGGGGATAAAAAGAAATTTCTCAAAATTCCCGCCTATTCCGGCTTGCGTGGTTTTGTAAGGAATAGAGGGGAATTTCCGCAAATCACCGTCATTTTTGCTTTGCGTGGTGTTGTAGGTAGTAGGGGGAGAAATGCCGCCGTAGCTTTGGCAAAATCCCCGCTTGCGGCACTAAAGGTATTGACGGAAGCCCACATAGAGGAAACAGCCACTTTCTTAGAGCAAGATTCTACCATAGTACCAAAATTCGCTTATCGCTCATTTTGTCCTATGGGAATCTTGTTGGGGTTGCCACCCCAAGCCCGCCTTTTTGCGGCTTACGCCGCTTGAAAAAATCCACTCATGAAAGGAGGTTCACAGCTATGAAAAGATACAACACGCCCCACCGCCACCGGGTAATCAAGACACGCTTGACCGAGGAAGAATACGCCGAGTTTTCCGAGCGTGTCACCCTCTGCAAAATGAGCCAGTCCGAATATATCCGGCAAGCCCTAATTAAGTCACGAATACGCCCGGTCATTACCGTTTCCCCGGTCAATGATGAACTGCTCTCTGCCGTGGGGAAGCTCACAGCCGAGTATGGGAAAATAGGCGGCAACTTAAATCAGATTGCCCGCTGTCTGAACGAATACGGCGCACCTTATAACGCCCTCTCCCAAGAAGTGAGAGCCGCCACAGCGGAGCTTGCCGCCTTAAAGTTTGAAGTCTTACAGAAAGTAGGTGAAGCCGTTGGCAACATTCAAACATATCAGCTCTAAAAATGCCGACTATGGAGCTGCCGAACAGTACCTAACCTTTGAGCATGACGAGTTTACCATGAAGCCCACCCTTGATGAAAATGGGCGGCTTATCCCCCGTGACGATTACCGCATTTCCTCTCTGAATTGCGGCGGTGAGGATTTCGCCATAGCGTGTATGCGCTCCAACCTCAAATACGGCAAGAACCAAAAACGGGAGGACGTAAAGAGCCACCACTATATCATCAGCTTTGACCCCCGTGACGCACAGGATAACGGCTTGACCGTAGACCGGGCGCAGCAGTTGGGTGAGGAATTTTGTAAAGAACATTTCCCCGGACACCAAGCGTTAGTATGCACCCACCCGGACGGGCATAACCACAGCGGAAATATCCATGTGCATATCGTTATAAACAGCTTGCGGATTGCGGAAGTGCCGCTGTTGCCCTACATGGAAAGACCAGCGGACACAAGGGAGGGCTGCAAGCACCGCTGTACGGACGCAGCTATGGAATATTTCAAAGCGGAAGTCATGGAGATGTGCCACCGGGAAAACCT
>JAETTD010000026.1 GCA_021769295.1 Bacillota bacterium
CATTAAAAGAACCGCACCCTATGCTGCAAGCATTAGAAAGGATGTTGGATAAACTGTCGGGAGGCTGCTCTGCAAACCTTAAAATCTGTTCGATACAACAGACCGCTGAGATCAGAGCTCCAAATGGTGAGGTAATTGCAAGCTATAACAGTCTTGGAGGAGGTTGGATGGAAAATCAGACCAAGGAAGAGCATAGATTTTTTGACGAAGCGACGTCGGTATACTTACAGGCATTTAGAGAGGCTCGCTCAGAAATGAGAGCTACGGTGCAGGATCAAGATCAAGCTCTGCAATGTAGGTCATCGACTGTGGATGTTCAAGCGTAGGTGGATACCCGGAATAGGAATTATGTAAAATTCTACAATAAGGAGAGACCTTGTTATGAAAAAACGCATTACATCTATCGTTTTAGCTGTCTTTATGGCTATTTCGATGATTAGTTCTACAGCTTTGGCAGTTGATATCCAAGACTCAGACATCAATACGTTTGCGTCCGGCGAACAGTCGCCTTTGCGATTGGCGACAACGGGGGATACCACATTTTTAATGCAAAGAGCTGTTGTAACCCCCGTTGTTGTTGCAGCAGGATCAACGGCTAAGATAGCCCTTAAGTCCTTTGCCACAGAAACCAGTTTGACCAAAAGCGTTGCCCAAAGTGTGTTTTGGGATTCATATAGAATGAGTGGTTTCAACCAGTATATCATTGATCATAACTATCAAGTCGTTGGATGGAATATTAGCCTCACCGGGAAATATACCATAAGGGAAACATCTGCCCAGTTTGCTGATAAATTGAAATATTTTGAATATACAATTGATGATAGAGCGCCCGTGAAAGTTGACATCCAGTATTCGTTAAATCGAGTAGTAACATATTCGTGGTTTGTCGAAATTGGAGAAGATAATTCCGCCAGGACTGAATTTAACTGGAAATTAACTTATACAAATGGGGTGACAAAAGACACGAATGAGCGAAAAGGCCGTTTTTCATCGTTGCTTGGGTACTACCCTGACATGACATGATGATAAGTAAAATTCAAGATGTTAGGGCGCAGGGGAGTGCGTTGGTTCCTGATGCAGGAAAAACATTTGAGAATAGGGTAAAAACAAGAGTATCTTTGACCGCAAATAAAGATGTTTACATTTCTCATGGGGGCATAGCAGAATATCCAGGAGAAAAGGTGAATAGAAAAAATTTATCTCTCGAAATGGCATCAGCTCTTGCATCAAAGTATGATGTGACGAATATGACCCGTAATGAGTATGGGAACTTACTCCGTGAGTTAAGGGATTCCGGGGTGATATCCTCCAAAGATTTTAGTGTAGGATATGGTGGAGAGGTTCCATACACGGCCCCTGACGGTGTTCGTATGACTATGGGAGATAAAGATGACATGGGTCTTGAACCATGGCCTTTTGATGGGCGGAGAGCAGATTTTACAAAGATTCTTCGATCCTGCGCAAAGTACTGTGAGAGTTTTGTGTCAGAGCGAGATGAAGATAGTGATGAAAGAATTGTAGGTAGCTCTTTGGGAGAATCTTATCATGAGCTTCTTAAAATTTTTGATCAGATAGGAAGAGCTGCAAAAGAGAAGTAGAAGGAATGTGTCATCGAAAAGAGGCAAGTAGCGAGTTCGAAATAGAACTTGTTGCTTGCCTCTTTGACAATTATAGCGGTTTACCCGTTTGCGCTATGCGTGAACGGGTAAACCGCTATGACTATAGTTTTAGGATTATCTTGACTGCCCCGGAAGTCTATGCTATACTAAAAACAGCAGGAAATTATTTCCTGCTGTCATAGAAATTTGCCGGCGCCGGTCGGCGGGAAAGGAGGCGCTGCAGCACAAGATCATAGCTCGTCTGGGCGAGGGTAAATAGTAATTAGGCCCAGAGCGTCCCGGCTCCGGGTTCTCCGGTCGGGGGTTTAGCATTTTGCTATTCAGAAGCCATCCGGGTTTGATACACCTGTGTGGTGCGCGGGCTTGCCGTAGTAACCTTTGTGAACTGGAAAGCGCATCATGGACCCTGAGCAAGTAATCTTTTTGAAAGCGATGGTAAGTAAAACGTATCGTGTCCCTTCCCACCCTCTGAACGTAGCCGGTCATGCTGTAAATTTGCCGGAGAGCCGCTCCCTCTACAAAGGAGCCGACAGATCCCGAACTGCCGTAGATCTCAATAAATTGGGGCTGCACACATAAGCAGCTCAAAAAAGTGTAGGGAGTGATCCCAAGCCCGTCACACATAAGACGTTAAAAAGTGTACTTTGCCGATTGCCGAGTCTCCGACTGGAGCTGACATGAGGCGGCCTGGCTTTAACATCTATAAATTATATAAGGTGAATATAGACTATAAGTTATATAATATATTGTACAACCATAGTAAAAATATATTATTTACATTAAACGCTCTATGAAGGGAGATTATCAGTTGGGGCGGCGAAACAAGTCATACTCGAAGGACCTCCACCAGCAAGCCTATGAACGCCTGACGGGGATGCAAGCCTTTGGCGAGAGCAAAAAGGCAGCGGTGGCCGATGGAACGGAAAAAGACAAGATTTTTTCCTATAACACCTACAAGAGCTATTGGAAGCATACCAAGTATTTCATCAAGTACATCAAAGAAAAGCATTCAGGATGTACCACGCTGAAAAGCGCAAAGAAGTACGTCAATGAATGGCTCCAAGTTCGGGCTGACCAGGGCCTCTCCGCTTGGACGGTGCAGCTGGAGGCGAAGGCCCTCGGCAAGCTCTACGGCATCCAGCCGGACGACGAAAATTATTTCAAGCCCCCCAAGCGGAACCGGGGGGACATTAAACGGAGCCGCGGGGACCGGGTGCGTGACCGGCATTTCTCCAAGACCAATAATGACGAGCTGATTAAATTCTGCCGGGGGACCGGGCTTCGCCGGAGTGAGCTGGGGGAACTGCGGGGAAAAGACCTGGTTACCCGGGAACAGATCGAGAAGGAGATCTCCCGCCTGGAGGCCGTCCAGGAGGCTCGCCCAACACCGGCGGCTGAAAAACGGCTCACCATGCTCCAGGACACCCGGCTGTTTCAGGGGGAGTATTTTACCTTTGTGCGGAACGGGAAGGGCGGCAGGGCGCGCCTGAGCCCTATCATCGGTAAGAACACGGAGCAGATCGTGGAGCGGATCAGGAACACGCCGCCAGAGGAAAAGGTATGGCAGCACGTCCATAAGAGCGCCGACATTCACGGCTACCGGGCCGAGTATGCCACAGCCATCTATAAGGCCCATGCCAGGGCGATAAAAGAGATCCCTTTTGACCGGGTGAACCGGGGGACGGGGCGGCGGTACCAGAGTGAGGTATATGTTTGCCGGAAAGACGAGGCCGGGAAGAAGCTGGACAAGGCTGCTATGCTGGTGTGCAGCAAGGCCCTGGGACATAACCGTATCAGCGTTGTCGCGGATAACTATATCCGAGGCCTGTAAGGAGGGTGGATGATATGGCGAAATTTGTGAAGGAAGGGACTTTCGGCGGCTATAAGGACGTTCCTGGTGGCCAGTCTGACCCGGAGTGTACCCATGTAATATTGAAACTGAAAGAGTATGACAAAATGCTCCAGGAACAGGCCAGAGCGGAGCGGGAGGCCAGGAGTACGAAATACGGTGCTGAGAGAGCGATTGAAGAGGCGAAACGGGAGGCTCGCTACACGGCCCAGGAAGCCGCTGAGGAGGCCCGGCAGATGGTGGCGGACATGGAGTCGGCCCTGGCCGCTGAAAAGGCTGAGAGCGCCCATCAGCGGGCGCTGAACGCCAATCTGCTGCGGATATCCAGGGAAAGGGCAAACGCAGATAGAAAGCTGAGGCCAAAAAAAGAACACACTGGCTATTTTGTTGTTTTCTCAGAGGAAACGGACCATCGGTACAAAGACGGAAATAAGCATATGAAAAAGGTGGTACTCTGGAAAACGGTGATACAGAGCCCATACGTGGTTGACTTTCCGGCGGCACAGGCTCGAAAGCAAATTCTGGAGGAACTTCTTCAGGAGGATGAAGACGGACACCGGCTGATCGACAGGCTGGGGATCAACGGAATTTACAATAGAGGGTATGGCAGCATGATTGAAGACAGGCAATGGTGCGCGGAGCCGGGTGAGTACAATATCATGCTCAAGCCAAAATTTAAGGCAAACTTCAGAGCCGGTTATTGGGAGGTTATATGCCTCCACACTAAGCCCCTGGATGTGGTTCCGAGGGAGATGAGGATTTGTGAAAAATAGCCTTTCTGGAGGGCTTGAAAAGCCAGACCGGACAGGCTATAATTATAACAAAAAATGTTGAAAAACTCTATTGATAATAAACGGCCCCCTTAGATAGAAAATCGTTACTTTTTTTCTCTTAAAACGAGAGAAAGTCGGAGGGGAAAAAGGGGGTGAGCGGAGGCTGTGGGAATGTGGTAAACCCGTAGGGTTTTCCATCATTTCCATAGCCGGAGTGAGGGGGGAAAGGGGGAGGTGACTTTCTCTTTAAGCCGCCGGAGGCGGCGCTCTTTGGCTCTCCCTTTCCCCCCTGCCGCCCGCAGGCGGCTCCCTCGTCCCCGCCGTAGCGGATTTTTCTTTTTGCTTCTTTTTCTTTTATTTACGATGTGTGTATTATTTATGGTATTTATCATATATAGCTTATTTATCTTGTCGGAGGTGTCCTTATGGTGGAGCCGTTTCGTGGCACGATTGAGGAATACAGGGCTTTGTATGAGGAGAAGAATGCCCATATGGAGCAATTTTTAGAACAGGTTACACCGTTTGAATTTTACCGGGAGATTTTCCCGGAGGGGTCTTTTGAGCGAAAAGGGCATTATGAGGATAAAAAGCCGAATGGAATCGCTGTTTCTCTCCCCGGTAAGGGTGGTTCTCTTAATGGGATTGCTTTGGAGATTGAGGGGGACGGTAAGGCAAAGCGGTATATCATTACGGATGATCTGAAGAAGCTGGAGGAGTTGGCGGACACGGATTTTACCATTATGGCGCCGATTTCGTATTACGGGAGAAAGCGGTCTGGAAAATTTGCGCGGTTTATTTATGCCCTGGTTTTTGATATTGACGGGGTTGGAATGCCCCAGCTCCGGGATGTGCTGCATCAGATGGACAAGGATATTTTGCCAAAGGCTACTTTTGTAGTAAACAGCGGAACAGGACTGCATTTGTATTATGTTCTATCCGAGCCGGTTCCCATGTATCGGCAGAACCAGCATTACCTGAAGGAGTTAAAATATTCCCTCACCCGGCAGATTTGGAACAGGTATACATCGTCTATCAAGCAGCCGCAGATGCAGGGGCTCATGCAGGGGTTTCGGGTGATCGGTTCCGGGACGAAGCTGGGTCAAGGCTATCCTGTGGTGGCTTTTCGGCTGGGAGATCGGGTAGAGCTGGATGATCTATTGGAGTACATACCAGCGTCAAACGGAGAGCGGCAGAAGCTGCAGGGCATCTTGAGAAAGAGCAGTATGCCGATGGCGGAGGCAAAGGAGAAATACCCGGACTGGTATGAGCGCCGGATCGTGAAGGGGGAGCGGCGGGGACGCTGGACGGTAAAAAGAGATCTATATGATTGGTGGTTACGCCGTATCCAGGATGAGATCCGAGTGGGCCACCGCTATCATGGGATAATGACCTTAGCGATCTATGCTAAGAAGTGTGGGATTGAGGAGGAGGAACTTCGCCAGGATGCCTACGCTCTCCTTCTGCCCTATGATGAAATGAGCGTGGAGGAAGTCAACAGGTTTACAAGGGATGATGTAGAGGCAGCTCTTTCGATGTTCAATGAGGACTATGTGACGTTTCCCAGGGATGATATAGCAAGGCTCTCCGGGATGACTATGCCGGTGAATAAGCGAAATTGGAGAAAGCAGGCCCAACATTTGGAGCTAATTCGAGGTATACGGGAAATAAGGGGGAGGATGGGAGAAGTTGTAAGTGGTGGCGGTCGGCCGGAGAAAAAGAATTTGGTGGCTGATTATATGCGTAGCCATCCAGAGGAAAAAAAGAAGTCGGTGATAGCTAGGGCATTGCAGATAGATAGGGGGACGGTTGCAAAGTATTACGATGAAATTTTGACAGAGCTGCAGGTTGATAGAACACATGATTAACCGAAAAGTGTTGCAATTTGTCTTACGCGATGATATAATAATAAAGAAAGAGGTGGGAAAGAATAGTATGCAGTTTGAGTGGGACGATGAAAAGGACAAGAAGAATGTAGCAAAACACGGAATACAGTTTAGAACGGCAATTCTTGTGTTTTCTGATCCTTGCCGCATTGAAAAGTACGATGATGCCCATTCTTTGAATGAGGATAGGTATCTGACGATTGGAGAAATTGGTGGCACGTTTATGGTGGTAACAGTAGTTTACACGGAACGCCCAGAAGCCATACGGATAATTTCTGCAAGGCAAGCGACTAAGAGGGAAAAGGAGGAGTATTATGATTATAAAAACGTCGATTGATCAGCGAGGACCAATTACGCAGGAGGAATTGGAAATGCTGGAAAAGGCGAAAAATTTACCGATTGTGTTTGACGAGGATAGTCCGGAACTTACAGAAGAAGAGTTGAAAGGGTTTCATCGTGTGAGTGAGGAGAGTAGATTGGAACGCAATAAACAGACCGTGACGCTTCGTCTTTCGCCGCAGGCATTGAGAAAGGCAAGGTCATTGGGAAAAGGATATACTTCCGTGTTGAGCCGGATATTAGAGGGAGCTCTAAACGATAATGATGTTATACGACATTACCTATGAGGAAGGAGTTAGAGAGTATGGCAGAGGAAATGAGAATTGCCCAGCTTCAGTTACCAGATCCGGCAGACACCGATCCGCACCCTCGGTTGCTCCTGGAGGGCCGGGGCATCCATGCCGGGGAGTGGTTTTCGGCTCTGTTCCCGGATGGGTGGCATGACATAACCCTGGAGGTGAGAGGGGAGCCGACCGGCCCCGGCTGCTGGTATATCTCAACGCCTGGATTTAGCGATATTTGCCCCATTGGACTGTTTGTGAAGGTATAAGATATATAACACAATTAAGGTATATATCAAATATAATAGATGTATATGAAATAAAAAGCGGTGCCCCCAGGCCTGGAGGCACCGCCTTTTAACTTGACAATAGTGGTTCTTTAATGTCAATAGTTTTAATAGGGAACTCTGACAAGAACCGTATACGGAACTATAATTCCTGCTGACTGAGCATCCGCCATGGTATCAACTGCTACTTGGGCGATTGAGTCGCCATAAGATTGGTCACCGTGTTCGTAATCATATATGTCAGTAAGAATAAAGACATTATTCTTTTTTTCGTAGTTAAACAAGTGAATGGCGTAATATAAGTCTAGTTCCCCACTGGATGAAAATTCCCCACTACCAGAGCTTCGGCCGTTTTTAATAAGGTTTTTTACAACAGAACTATTGTAAATGATATTTTTGTTTGAAGGGATATAAACTAAATCCTCGGACGTGTTGTCCCTTGCGGTAACAAGTAATTCCGCAGACAAATAATAACGCTTACTAGAGAACCAAGTGACTACTGCAGCTACAGCTGTCTTCAAGTAGGCTTCATCAATAGGGCCGCTTTGAGGCATAAGATTTCCCTGCTCAAGAGATTTGTAACTGGCATAATCATTGATTAAAATATCCACACCAGAGGCCAGTTTCATCCAGCGTTCCATTTCCTCTGAGCTTTCCGCTGCTACTGCATTGTTTATGTATTGAGAACGCAGATTTGTTAATTCAACTTCAATAGAAGTACCGTTTGACTGCAACTCCTCATCAATATCTGTAATCGCTTTTTCAATTGAAATTCTATCCGGGGTAAGATCGCTAAAATCGCTGGCCGCTGCAAAAATAATGGAATATGTGGAAAGCATAGTGAGAACCAAAATAATAGAGCACATTTTAAGGATTTTCTTCTTCATTGCAGTTTATGACAGATAAAGTTTAAAGATTTATCTGTACACTCCTTTCGTCAGTCGTTAAATTAGATTTATAAAATTTGTTCGGCAACGTAAATTGTGTTATCGTCTTTTGAAGTGGCGATGAGAAGTCTATCACCTCCATCCGTACTGAAAACAACCCAATTACAATGGGCTATTGGGCAGCGATTTTCTGTTGGTACATCGAGAGCATCCCATACATCGTTTAAGAACCAAATGACATTGAGATCAGAACCACTGCCTGTAATTTTTGTGAGAGAATCACCTCGCTTATTACTAGATGAATTTAAAGCAATTGAGCCAGATAAGACAGAGTACCGAAATCCTTCGCCAAAAGCAGAATGATCAGAGCTAGCATAATAATTTTCTTTGAAGGATTCGGAATATATGTTCCATGTTTGTAAATATGCGCTTGTGTCCTGTAGGGGGGGATTAGATTGGGACATGTTTTTTTGAGGAAAAATAAGAAAACAGAACAATATGGCAAGATAGCCTAGAATCGCCAGACCAGCCAGCAAGGGATAAAAAAAATGAGAATAGATTTTTTGCCGGTTTAACATTTTGAAAACACAACCTTCATAAAACATAAAAATTATAGTACGTTTTCTGAAAATGGATGTAAATAAATTGTAAAATTATAGTCATAGCGGTTTACCCGGTTACGCTATATATCAAATATAACAGATGTATATGAAGTAAAAAGCGGTGCCTCCAGGCCTGGAGGCACCGCTTTTTACTTGACAATATCAGGAATAAGTAATATACTTTATATAACTTAAATAGCAGACGCAAGCTATATAACTGAAATAAGGAGTGAAGGACTTGAAGGTAATAGCGATAGCAAACCAGAAGGGCGGCGTGGCGAAGACCACAACGACGCACAATCTCGGCGTGGCTCTGGCGGCAAAGGGAAAGCGGGTTCTCCTGATTGACCTGGACAGCCAGGCCAGCCTGACGATCAGCGTGGGGCTGGAGCCGCTGGAGATGAAGCGGACGATTGTAGACGTTCTAAGAAAGGACGGGGTGCCGGTCAGCGAGTGCATCGAGCAGATCAGCGACCGGCTGCACATTGTCACATCCATCATTGACCTGGCTCCGATGGAGATGGAGCTGCTTTCCAGGGCCAGCCGGGAGAAGATTCTGGACCGGGCCTTGCGGCCGGTTCGGGGGGAGTATGACTTCATCCTGGTGGATTGCCCTCCGCAGCTCTCCATACTGACGATCAACGCGCTCTCCTGTGCCGACGGTGTGATTATCCCCGTCAAGACGGATTACCTGGCCTACCGGGGTCTGACGCAGCTCCAGGACAGTATTCGGGAAATTCAGGAGCTGATTAACCCGGAGCTGAAGGTCCTGGGGGTCATTGCGACGCTTTACGAGAAGCGGGTGGCCGATGATAATGAAATACTGACCGCTCTGAGGAAGGAGTATAACCTCCTGGGCGTGATCAAGCGGCTGGCCGTTGCCAAGAAGGGTATCTATGACGGGCTGGCCGTGGTGGAGCAGACGCCCGGTAGCGAGATCTCCATTGAGTACAACAAAATTGCGGATATGATGATTGCGGAAAAATACGAAAGGACGGAAAAAGAGAATGGCTAAATTTGAGGATAGAGAGAACCGCAGGAGAACGTCAGTAGTTGGAAGCATCGTTGACGGTGCGCCGATAGCCTCCGGGAGCGGGAGGGGCCGTCCCAAGGAGAATCGGGAGATCAAGAAGCGGGTGAGCCTGTCGGTGATGCCGAGCTTGTATGAGGATATCCAGAGGATTGCCTATGTGCAGCGGAGAAGCATCAGCGACGTGGTTGGTGACCTGATGGAGCAGTTTAGGGAGGGACATGAAGAGGAGCTTGCAGAGTACAGAAAGATAAAAAATAATGAGAAAAAAGGTTGAGGCAACGCTACGTTGCCTGAATGTAAACCGCACACGGTTTACATTCAATGGGATATTGACTAAGATTGGGGAGTGAAATGGATGAAGCTGGATGAAAAACTGGTTCACTTGCGAAAAGAGAAAGGGCTTACCCAATTAGAATTGGCGGAGGCTGTGAAGGTGTCCCGGCAAGCTGTGTCAAAATGGGAATCAGGAGGCGGGATGCCTTCTACAGAAAATCTGCGTGGCTTGAGCGAACTATATGGGGTTCCGGTTGACTACTTGCTTAATGATCTTGATGATATAGTGCACGAAGAGGAGAAACTTGATCCCTTTCCCCTAGAACCAGGGGACCAGGATACTCCAAAGGTATCCAGAAAGAATACAAAGAAGAGATTCGTAAAAAGTGGCGTTTTGGTGCTGGTTTTGGCAATGTTGGTGGTATTTATTGGAGTGGCTATTGCTATCAAAAATAAAGAGGGTCTTCGCTTGGAAGATGTGAGCGGAGAGGAGGTGACGATGAATCCGAGGATAGAATTTAATTTAGAATGGTAGTTCTAAGGGAGGAGGTGAAATTGTGCAATTAAAAAAGTTTTTTTGCATGGCTTTTAGCTGTGTGATTGTGATTAGTTGTGTTTGCTTAAATGTGAACGCTGTCGGTGCAGAAACGTGCCCTGTATATTCTGGTATTGAACGTGCGTCAGGGCGGTTTACCATAGATATCCCAGAGAACACGATGGCGGTCACAGGGGCCGATTTGCCATTAGAGATAGGAGAAACTGTGGGCATTAACGCCAGTTACTCTCCGCGATCTGCCAGTGTTGACTTTGGGCTGATTGCGCCTGATGGGTTGTTTTATCCTTTCAGAGCCCAGAATGGCCGCTTTGATAAGACCATAGAGGTCAACCAGAGGGGCAATTACTCGCTCGCAATCAGGAACAACTCTAATTTTGGAATATCGGTGACTGGATTTGTAACTTACTGATTAAAATTGAACTTCATAAGTGAAAGAGGTTAAAGTTATGAGAAAGCGTTTACTTGCTGCATTGCTGACCACCATGATGGTAGTTTCCATGCTGGCCACGACGGCGCTTGCGGTAGAAATGGAGATTACAGGTACCTCGAAGGATTTTCCTGTAACAGTGTGTAGCGAAAATTCCTCAAAATCGTATCAGGAAATAACGGATGATGATGCACTGGTTGTAATTTCTAAAGACGCAGACGGTGAAATTCAAGTTCATCAGAATAATGATGTTGATCCTAGGATTCCTGGGTGGCCGAATTGGCTATATGTTTATGCTCATAATGACGGAAATGACAACTGGAGTGTTTGGGCAAAAAATATAGGTCTTGATTGGATTGATAAGGTAACTCTTAATGTCAGGGTTTATAATGAGCGTGGGCTACAACATAGTTTAAACTATTCAGAAGAAGGTATTATCCAAGCGTTCCCAAGAAGGATGGCTGAAGGGTATACACGTGGATGGACGAGGATTGAGGTAAGAAATATCCGTGGTTTTGATGAAGGAGACTATGGCACCATTCCTGATGTTAATTTGTATAGGTAGCCTATGAGTTACTTTCAGACGGATGATTATGATGAACTATTCAAATACTTTTTTGATGTATATACTATAGCATTTACCAAAGGACTGGCCACTGACGAATTTGAGAATATCAGGCAACAGATTCCAAACTTGAATGTGGATCACGATAAAAGAGTTTCTTTTTTCTTGGGAGAGGGTCTTTCTCTTCTAAGGGAGGCATATACGCCGAATGTACTTGCCCTTCTACTCGATCATTTATGCATAGAGTTTTTAGGAACAGGTATATCCGTGGAGCAACTTCAAATTATAAATTTATCAAAATATTTGATAAAGTCTCTCTATGCATTTGATATTAGTGAGTTTTTGTTTATGGCGCGTTTTTGGAGTAAGCAAACAAAAATATATGCAGAGGAACACTTTTATCCCAGCCTTCCTATAGATATACAAGAAAAATATTTGCATCGACACTACTAAGAAGAGGAGTTCAAAATGAAGAAACGTTTATTTGCGGCATTGCTGGCTGCTGTGATGGTAGTTTCCATGATGGCTACGACGGCGTTTGCGGAAGAGCCGAGGATGGATGATACCGAGGGAAAAAAGGTTTATTCTGTGACCTTGGATGCGGATTTGTTGGCGACCGGCGGGTCGAGGTATGAATATGTTACAAATACCCTCTCTCTGGGTGGCTATCAGAATGGATGGTCCGCTGGAGCAGATGCAAATTTTTCTACTCTGCCATCTAACGCTGTAGTGGAGAGCGTCCAGGTTTCTCTTGGAAGATTAAGCGCCGGTAGTTCTTCAATGAGTCCGATTACTACGACCAAGTATTCAATCACTTCCCCGCGAGGGAGAACCGTTGAGAGAGTAGTCAAAAACACATCGGAGATTTTGTCCTTTTATGGAGACCCCGCAAGTGGACATTGGACATTCAAAATATATGGAACAAATGTAGGGCCAGATCCCGGAAGTGTTAAATGCAGCTCCACGAAAATTACAATTTTGTATACGCTTGAATGATGATAAACTTTTCATCAAGAAAAACCGGCGCACCAGTTGAATGGGGAAAAGCGACTATCCCCCCAAAAATGGGGAAAAGCGCAAAGAGTGCAATGACTGACAGCTTTATTGAGCGGATAAAGGCATATGCAACGGAAGATGCCAAGCGGGGCGTTTATATGTCAAAAGGATATCTTCAGATGGAACAAGCGCAAATGAGAAAATATGTTTCCCCTGATCGCTCCGGACCGAAAAAGCAGGTAATGTCTGCTATTCAAGCGGCATTAAAAGAACCGCACCCTATGCTGCAAGCATTAGAAAGGATGTTGGATAAACTGTCGGGAGGCTGCTCTGCAAACCTTAAAATCTGTTCGATACAACAGACCGCTGAGATCAGA
>JAETTD010000052.1 GCA_021769295.1 Bacillota bacterium
TACTTTCTAACTATAATGACGGGCGTAGGAAAACTTTCTTTTGTGTGACAGTCAATTTACTAGAACTTTCAGAATTGCAAGAAGCAATGAAACAAATACAATCCAATGACGAATTGTCCTTACTACCATTTAAGGCACAATGCTTGTATGTGGTGGAGGTGTTTCAGAAGATTGCTGAAAGAAGAAATATAAAACTGAAACTTATCAAGAAAAAGTGATTTTCAAATTTCAGTTTGACAATTTTATATCCATACACACAAAGCAGTTAGTCTTAGGATTAACTGTTTTTTTCGTACCCAGAAAGGAGTGATTGATTTATGAGAATGATGTTAAATAAAGGACACCGTATCAGAGCCAGCGACAAGCACCTTGTCTACCATTTTTCCATAGGGACGCTTCTTTTTGTATTCGTGGTAGTTCTTCTGCTATTGAATATGAAACAGCTCATGCGTACCGATTGGAAGCATATCAGCTTGTTAGAGAACGGCTTGACGCTTTCCCCTTACAACTTCATAACCATACTGATAGCGACTGGTGTTTGTGCATTGGTCGCTTTTTGGTATTACCGCTTCTGTTATGACAGTTTCAAGAAGCTACTGCACCGTCAAAAGCTGGCAAGAATGATACTGGAAAACAAGTGGTATGAAGCCGATACCGTACAAGACAGCGGTTTTTTTACTGACCTGCAAAGCAGATCAAGGGAAAAAATCGCCTGGTTTCCAAAGATTTACTATCAAATGGAAAAAGGATTGCTTCATATCCGCTGTGAAATTACGCTGGGGAAATATCAAGACCAGCTCTTACGATTAGAGGATAAATTGGAAAGTGGCTTGTACTGTGAACTGACCGACAAGACCTTGCATGACGGCTACATTGAATACACGCTTTTGTATGATATGATAGCAAACCGTATTTCTATTGATGAAGTGAAAGCAGAAAACGGCTGTCTTAGGCTGATGAAAAATCTTGTCTGGGAATATGACGCACTCCCTCACGCTCTGATAGCTGGTGGAACTGGTGGCGGTAAAACTTACTTTCTGCTGACAATCATTGAAGCATTGTTACAGACCAACGCCGAGCTTTACATCTTAGACCCGAAGAACGCTGACCTTGCGGACTTGGGAACAGTTATGCCAAATGTCTATCATACGAAAGAAGAAATGATTGATTGTGTCAATGCCTTTTATGACGGTATGGTGGCACGAAGCGAAGAAATGAAACAGCACCCGAAGTATAAGACGGGCGAAAACTACGCTTATCTGGGACTACCGCCCTGCTTTCTAATCTTTGATGAATATGTGGCGTTTTTTGAAATGCTAGCAACAAAGGAAAGCATGAGCTTACTTAGCCAGCTAAAGAAAATCGTTATGTTAGGACGACAAGCAGGCTATTTTCTGATTGTCGCCTGCCAGCGTCCAGACGCAAAATATTTCAGCGACGGGATAAGGGATAACTTCAACTTCCGTGTAGGGCTTGGGCGTATCAGCGAATTAGGTTACGGTATGCTGTTCGGTTCAGATGTGAAAAAGCAGTTTTTCCAGAAGCGTATCAAAGGGCGTGGCTACTGTGATGTAGGGACAAGTGTTATCAGCGAGTTTTA
>JAETTD010000027.1 GCA_021769295.1 Bacillota bacterium
ATGAGAAGCCATCTTATTGCAGTAAAGAATACATATCCCGATTATTCTATGAAGATCATCAGGCAGTATTGTGACGGTGATCATGTTATCTCTGAGTTTATCATGGAAGGGACACACAAAGGAGAATGGCTGGGAATGAAGCCTACAAATAAAAAACTGGCCTTTACTGGGGTAGATATAGACAAAGTGGTTGATGGGAAAATCGTGGAGCATGGGGGAGCAGTAAATACATTTGAAACGTTGTTTCAGGAAGGGCTTATAAAGCCTGAAGATGGTACGGATAAATCAGGAGAAAATTGAAAAATGTTTGAGTCTGATATAGAATTAAAATTGGCACATTGTCCGGAACAGGTGGCTGCTATTGTAAAGGAAACGATACAAAAAGTATATCCTCACTATTATCCGTCAGGTGCAGTGCAGTTCTTTCTTGATCTGCACAGTGAAGCAAGGATTGAAGAAGTGATGTATTCCGAAGAAATCTATCTTGTGGTGGTACGTGGAAATGTCATAGGATCAGGGAGCATCCGGAAGAATGAGATTTGCAGATTGTTTATTTTACCGGAATATCAGGGAAAAGGATATGGAAGCAGATTGATGGATTTACTGGAAGCACGGATTTTTGAAAATTATCCAAAGGTTCATATAGACGCTTCTTTCCCGGCGGAAAGTATGTATCTGAGACGAGGGTATCAGATTATTTCGTATGAAAAAATTGAAACAGAAAACGGAGATTTCCTCTGCTATCATACGATGGAAAAAAGAGAGGGATAGGAATTTGTCTGTATAGAAAAGCGACTGTGAAGGAGAGCATTATGGTCAGAAAACACGGAAAAGAGCCATATCATATTGTCGTTCTGCATGGTGGACCGGGAGCGGCAGGTTCGGCATTCGGACTCGCCAGATTGATTTCAAAAGAGTTTGGCGTTCTTGAACCGATGCAGTCAAAATACACAATTATGGAACTGGAAGAAGAGTTAATGGGGCAAATTGAAGAGAACTGCTTCGGAAAAGTAATCTTGGCGGGACATTCCTGGGGTGCATGGCTGGCAGGATTGTTTGCGGAAAGATTTCCGGATAAAGTGGAAAAAGTAATTTTGATTGGCTGCGGTTCTTTGGATGAAGCATATGTTTCTCAGATCGGAGAACGCAGAAAAAGAAATATGTCATCAGAGGAAGCGGAAGAATTTGACCAGATTCTGCGTCAGCTTGAGGAAGGTTTTGGAGAAAAGGATGAATATCTGCGGCGCTTAGGTGAAATATGTGACAGAGCAGATGGATATCAGGAAGAAGAGTATTTGAGGGATAAGGCAGAAGTAAACGGAGATCTGTATGAAAAAGTCTGGAAGGAAGCTGCCGGATTGCGGAAATCCGGAAAACTGTTAGAAAGGTTTGGGAGAATTTCCTGTCCGTTGGTGCTGATTCAGGGAGCAGTTGATCCACATCCGTCGGAGGGCGTTATTCAGCCATTAAGAGAACGCAATGTGGATATGAAATCTTATGTGCTTGAACAATGCGGCCATACTCCGTGGAGAGAAAAATATGCCAGAGAAGAATTTGCAAGGGTTTTGTTTTCAGAGTTAGAAGGATGATGAATATGAGATTGGAAGATATCAAGGCATATTGTCTGAATAAATGGAGAGCCTATGAAGATTATCCCTTCGGAGACATGCCCATTTGCTATAAGCTGAATGGGAAAGTTTTTGCACAGATTTATCCGAATCAGGAAGACTTCAAGATTACTTTAAAGTGTACAGCAGATGCAGGGCAATTTTACAGGGAGGTCTATCCGGGTGTAGTGGTAAGGGGATATCACTGTCCGCCTGTGCAGCAGCCCTATTGGAACACGGTTTATCTGGAAGACTTCCCTGACGAAGAGCTTCTGAACATGATCGATCATGCCTATGATACCGTTTTACATAGTTTCAGTAAAAAAATTCAGAGACAGATTCTAACAGCAGATGAAATAGAAATTCGTCTGATCAAACCGAAGGAGTACCCGTTGCTGAAAGCGTTTTTGTATGATGCAATTTATCTTCCGGAGGGTGCCGCGGCGCCGCCAAGGGAGATTGTAAATCAGTCGGAGCTTGCGGTGTATATTACGGATTTTGGACAGCCGGATGATCTGTATCTGTTGGCAGAAGCATGTGGTCATATACTTGGCGCAGCGTGGACAAGGATATTAGTAGGAAAAGTAAAAGGATATGGTAATGTGGATGACCATACACCGGAGTTTGCTATTTCGGTGAAGAAGGGGTTTCGGAGTTAGGGGATTGGAAGTAAACTGATGCAGGAAATGATCGCGCTGTTGAAAAACAAGGGATATGAAAAAGTTTCCCTTAGTGTAAATAAGGATAATTATGCCTATAGGATGTATCAGAAACTTGGATTTCAGGTATTAAGGGAGCAGGATGAAGACTATATGATGGTGCTGGCACTGCAGGAATAAGAAGACTATGAAAAACATTTACTTAATAGGCGGAACGATGGGAATTGGAAAAACTATGACCTGCCAGATTTTGAAAAATAAACTTCTGAACTGTGTTTTTCTTGATGGGGATTGGTGTTGGGATATGCACCCCTTTCAGGTAACACCGGAAACAAAGAAAATGGTAATGGAGAATATCTGTTTCCTGCTGAATCAGTTTATTCGTTGCAGCGCATATGAGAATATCATATTCTGTTGGGTAATGCACGAGCAGGGTATTATAGATGAAATTATAGCAAAACTGGAAACAGAGAATTGTCTTGTACATACCTTTTCTCTGATTTGTGATGCGGATAGTCTAAGAAAACGTCTGCAAAAGGATATAGATGCAGGTATCCGGTCAGCGGATGTGATTCAGAGAAGTATTGCCAGGATTGGTTTATATGAAATACTGGATACGAAAAAAATAGATGTTTCCCATATAACATCGGAGCAGGCGGCGGAAAGAATTATAAATGGAGAGAGAGGAAAAAGAGATGCAGAAGAGACTGTCTGACAGAGTAGCAGATGATATTCTGACAATGATCGTGATAGAGAAAAGGTTTCTTCCGGGGGAGAAACTTCCCAATGAAATAGAACTGTCTGGTGAATTGGAAATCAGCCGGACAACGCTCCGGGAGGCATTCCGTATTCTGGCTGCGAATGGGGTTGTGGAAATACGCAGAGGTCTTGGAACTTTTGTACGGGAAGATTTTGAGATTGACAAGGGAGGCGTTCCATCTCTGGCTGATATAAAAACGGATATCCGGGACCTGTATGAGATGAGGCTGATTGTGGAGCCGGAGGCGGCATATTATGCGGCAATGCGGGCCAGCGATGAGGAAATCGAACATATCCTGCGTCTGGGGAAGCAGATAGAAGAGGAGATCGCTGGTGGGAAAGACAGAACAGAAACAGAGAGAAATTTTCATAAAGCGATTGCAAAGGCAACCCATAATGAATTTATGACAAAGCTGCTGCCAGTTATTTACCAGGCCATTGATAAGGGAGTTCAGCTTTCCAAAGAGAAGGGCAAAGCAGTTTCAGATACAATTCAGGATCATAGAACTATTATGGAGTTCCTGCGGATGAGGAATGGGGAGGGAGCAAGAAGTGCTATGAAAATCCATATCCTCCATGCGATGGAAGAATTGAATATGTGATAATTTGTGGCGGTGTGGGGACACTGCCATATTTTTCACCCAAAGACAGTATACAACAATATTGACAGCATACAACTAAGAGGGTATAATCAGACAAAAAAGAATATACGGAGGTCAGCAGGTATGGAAACGAGTTATCAGGTGATTGACAGGAAAACATGGAAAAGGAATATGCACTGCCAGATTTTCCAGAATAGTTTGGAACCGCAGTATTGCATCAGCCTGAAATTGGATATTACAAATTTCTTGAAAATGGTGAAAAAGAATAACTACTCTTTTACCTTTGCCTTTATTTATGCGGTATGCAAATGTGCCAATGAGATTGAAGAGTTCCGGTATCGTTTTCTGGATGATGAGGTTGTCCTTTATGATACCATACATACTTCATTTACTTATCTGGATGCAGAAACGGAACTGTTCAAATTTGTAAGTGTACCGATGCAGGAGGATATGGAGACGTATAGCCAATTATGCCAGATAGCTGTTCCCTTGTCATCCCTCTGGCTTCACGGGCTTTTTTGATTGCCTGTCCTATCGGCGTGAAATCGAAGTCAAAATGATTGTTCCTTTCGTCCATTAGCTCACCACCTATACTCTGAAAATCTTACTCTTATATTTTACAGAGATGTGGCTTCCGGTTAAACGATGTGAAATCTCTTGTAATAGGATATTAAATCTCTATATTGTGGAAGTGAAAAAGCCGTCTTCAACTTTTTTGTGAATTGTCAATCTGAGGACTTGACATAACGGGTAACAAGTTACTATAATATAAGAAGTGGGAACTTATTACTACTTAACGGAGGTGCGTAGAAAAATGAACGAACTATTTGAGCAATTCAACTGCGATACGCAGCACAGGGTGCAGGCAATCTTTTCAAGCATTTTTGTCTTGCAAAATCGTATGCAGACCGCAGGTGAGAAACTTCAAACAGAAATATCCATGAAGCAATGGCTTCTGCTTGCAATGACAGAGTTCTGCCCAGAGCCACGGACGCTAACAAATGTTGGAAACTTGATGGGCTGTTCAAGACAGAATGTGAAGAAATTAGCGTTAGCACTTGAAAAGAAAGGTTTTGTCCGTCTGCTATTAAGCAACAATAACTCTGTTCTTATTGAACTAACAGAGGAAGTAAAACGCTATGCAGACGAAATCGGAGAACGGCACATGAAGGCTTTAAGCCTGTTGTTTGCCGATTTCAGCGAGGAAGAAATTGAGCAACTGTTTTCGCTTTATACAAAGCTCTATGCAGGATTAGAGCGAATGGAAAACTATGCGGAGGAATTAGGCTGACTATGAAAAAAGTGAGGAAAAGAAGAATGTTTATTGTAATTGGCGTATTGCTTGTACTTATTGGAATGATTTTGATATGGTTTCATATTCCATACTCCCCAGTAAAAAGAGATTTTCAGAAAGATATTGACACTCTGATGTCTGAAAATCAGTTACGGACATACAATGAAGTTTTTACAGAAAAAGATTTTTCACATTTACCAACCGCCATTCAAAGGTATATTGAAAACTGCGGTTATATAGGGACACAGAAAATGTCGTATCTGAAAATGGAATATTACAATGTCGATTTTTCGCAGGGTAAAGACCGCCCTACTCTGACAATCGACTATACACAGTACAATTTTATCAATGAGCCTTGCCGAATGACACTCATTGAAAGTAGTATGTTCGGTATTCCTTTTGAGGGATATGACTACTATCAAAACGGGACTGGCGGCATGAAAGGTGTGATTGCAAAAGCTATTACCCTGTTCGACCAGACAGGGGCAGATATGGATAGGGCTTGCCTTGCTACTTTTCTTGCTGAAAGTTTATTTGCCCCTACTATTCTCTTACAGGACTATATCACATTTGAGGAAATAAGTGATTTTGAAGTACGGGCAACAATCAATTACAAAGGGCAAACGGCAAGCGGTATCTTTGCCTTTAATGAACAGTACGAAATGATTTCTTTTACCACAAATGACAGAGCCGTTGCAGGAACGGACGGAAGCATGGAATATGTACCGTGGTCTGCAATTTGTAATGATTATCGGCTTTTCCCCAGCGGCATTAAATACCCCACGAAATTTCAAGCTGTTTGGAATTATCCCGATGGAGATTTTGTTTACTTTGATGGCGTTATCAGTGAGGTATCTTATGGATATAAACAATAGAGCAGAGTGGGTACGCTGCCCTGTCTGCGGGAATGTGAGGTTATAAAAATGGCAATGTGGAATCCGTGGCGTGGCTGCCACAAACATAGCGAGGGATGCAAATACTGTTACATTCATAAAGGCGACTTCAAGCGTGGGATTGATACGAACAATGTTGTAAAGACAGATAACTTCTACGCCCCCATTGCTAAAAATAAATCGGGAGCATACAAAATCAAATCGGGACAGACCGTATATCTCTGCTTTTCTACGGATTTTCTGATTGAGGATGCCGATGAATGGCGTTCTGAATGTTGGCAGATGATACGGGAGCGTTCTGACCTGTACTTTCTGTTTCTGACAAAGCGTATTGAACGGTTTATGGATTGTATCCCAGAGGACTGGAACGATGGATACGAGAATGTTACGGTTGGTTGTACGGTGGAAAATCAAGACAGAGCCGATTACAGGCTTTCCATTTTCAATGAACTACCAATCAAACATAAAAATATTATCTGCCAGCCATTAATTGAGAAAATAAATCTTGCCGCCTATCTTGATAATGTTGAATTAGTCGTAGTCGGCGGCGAATCAGACAGAAACGCCAGACCGCTTGATTATGCCTGGGTACTTGCCATACGGGAGCAATGTATCACACATAAAGTACATTTTGAGTTTCGGCAGTGTGGGACACATTTTATCAAAGACGGAAAAAGCTACACGCTGTCCACTCGTGACTTATGCAGCCAAGCCAGAAAGGCAAATATCAATTATTGAATAGCCGCCTCTCTTTTTTGTGCAAGGATAGAGAGGAAAAATTTAAGAATAAGCCTTATAATAATAAAGGCGAATTTATGTCCATAAAGCACAATATGTGCGGATAAGGAGGTATCTCATGGAATGGGTTGAAAGATTAAACCAAAGCATGAATTATATTGAGGAACACTTGACAGGCGAAATTGATTATGAACAGCTTGGGCGGATTGCCTGCTGTTCCACTTATCACTACCAGAGGATGTTTACTTATATGGCGGGCATCACTCTGGCAGAGTATATCCGAAGAAGAAAAATGTCTTTAGCGGCAGTAGACTTGCAGGGCGGGGATGAACGGATTATTGATATTGCAGAGAAGTACGGCTACCGTTCTCCGACTGCATTTAACAGGGCGTTCCAGTCTTTTCATGGGATAGCCCCTTCGTCTGTGAAAGACGAGGGAGTATCCGTGAAATCTTTTTCCCCCATTGTGTTTAGAATTGCTGTGAAAGGAGCGACAGAAATGAATTATAGAATTGAAACAAAAGAAGCATTCCGTATTATTGGTGTATCTGCACCGCTTGATAAGGAAATCGAAAATAACTTTATGGTTGTACCTAAGATGTGGCAGGATGCCGCTGTAAATGGAACAATACAGAAACTGGCAGGAATGATGGATACGCCGCCAATGGGGCTTTTGGGCATGAGTGCCTGCAATGATGAAGAACAATGGAAATATTTCATTGCCGTTTCCAGTACAAAAACAAGCGGTGAGTTTGAAGAATATACCGTGCCTGCATCTACTTGGGCAATCTTTTCTGGAACGGGTACAAACCAGTCCATACAGGAATTGGAGCAGCGGATTATAACAGAGTGGCTTCCCACCTCTGGATATGAGTATGCCAATGCCCCCGATATTGAGGTTTACTTAAATCCAGACCCACAGAACGCACAATATGAGGTATGGATACCCGTATCAAAGAAAAAGTGATAACGGAGGGACTTATGGACGAGAAATTTAATATGTTTATGGAAACGGTTGATGAGCGTTTCCGTGGCTTTGTAAATCAAATCAATGGGTATTTGACAGAGAACGGCTGTAAGTGCGACATTAAATTACAAAAAAGCGGCTATGTTGTGTCCTATGTGCTAAACAGCAGCAAAAGAACTCTGGCAACATTCATATCCCGAAAAACAGGGATGAAACTCCGCATTTATCCCGAACATATAAAGGAATATCAGAGTTTTCTTGATACTCTCCCCGAAAAGGTGAAAAAGGAAATCAAGAAAGCATCCGTCTGCAAGCGGCTTATCAATCCTGATGACTGTAATCCGAAGTGTGTAATGGGATATACCTTTGCGTTGGATGGTGAGCAGTATCAGAAATGCCGTTACATGGCGTTTCAACCTACATTGAGCGAGGAAAACAATCCATATATAAGGCAATTTTTAGAGAAAGAATTGGCAGGTGCCAATTATGAGTAAGCAAGATGCTATTACTGATTGGGTGCATTGCCCTCTTTGCGGAAGTAAAACCCGCAATAAAATCAGAGAGGATACTGTATTAAAAAACTATCCTCTTTACTGTCCGAAGTGCAAGCAGGAAGTATTGGTTGAAGCCAAGGAATTACAAGTAATCGTCATCAAAGAGCCAGACGCATAAGACGCAGAGCCGATGAACAAGTGAGCAATCACAGGTTTATCGGCTCTGTTTTTATATAACCATAGGTAGGACAAGCCCACCGAATAAAAAAAACGATGTTTCGGTGAGCCGATTTGCTATACCCTAAACACTCTCCGACTTCGCTTTTTGAAGTTTGGAGGGATTTTTATTGCCTGCAAGCAGTAGCTTCTACTTACATATACCATACCGAGGATGGGCGGATAACCTGTTAAAAAAATCCTCGCTACTGCAAGGGGGCTTTGTACCTCAAAAGTAGAAGCCAAATCTCTACATAATAGAAATAAACTCTCCCTAAACCGTAAAGGTGTGACAGCCTTTGCGGTTTTTCTTTTGTCGTTTTTTGCAGGAATATGGCACAAGCCTGTTTCTGGCGTGGGATGCCGTTCACCGCCTGCCAATCTGGATTTTTCAAAAAAATTCAGATTGGAGGTAACGGGAATGTCATTCAACTATGGCAGAGAAGAAAAGAAATGGCGGCTCTGGAAAGAAGCCGAGGAAAAGCAGCTACGGAGCTTGGGTGTCAATGAGGATACCATCGAACAGCTCCATACTCACGATTGGGCGGTCTTTAATTCCGACAGGCGGTATTACCGCAGATTGCAGGACGCAGGTACATACCTTGAGGAATTTGCCGAGGAAACAGCACCGCCTGAAGTGAAAACCGTTGAGGATTTTTTAGACAGCATTGAAAATCAGCAGCTCTATCAAATCCTTATCATGGTGGACAGGCTCACCCTGCAAATTGCTGTGATGAAAATACAAGGATATTCTACCCGTGAAATTGCATCACGGCTTAACACTACCGAAAAGGCTGTTTACAGAAGAATGGACAGGCTCAAAGAAAAATTAAAAAAGTTTTTTGAGTAGAGGGGAAAATCGAGGTTTCCCAAGGACTATGGGGTGTAAGGCAAAAAAGCCTTCACCCCATTTTCCTTTGTGTGGCGAAAACGGGGACAGTTCCTTGACAACCGAATAATCATTCGCCAAATACTTTCTCTTTGTGATTGTGATGAGCATAAGCGTGTGCAGCGGTACGCCACGACCTGCCAAGCGGCAGCGAGCGATGAAAAGGTGGTGAACCTATTCTACCGACTCAAAATATTGGGCAGCTCCCGATTTCGCCATAACCCACAAAGAGGATAATGATACTCCCGTCCAGTCATAGTCCGAGCGAGATAAAACCGTCGCAGACAATGAGGGCGGCTCTGTCAGAACGACAGTTGGGGTGGAACTCCCGTGGCGTCAGTTCGCTGCTGACCGTTTGGCGACTTCCCTGCGTCAAAGACGCATTGCATTTCGGGGTGTCGAGGACAAATAGAGATGCTCCTATCATAAAGCCAGATAATAAGGCGGTCATAAGAACAGAGATTTTGTTAATGCTCTCCCGACCTTAAATACTTCCTTGTATCTGGCTGCTACATAGGCAGGAAGCACCTGCCTAAATCCAGATAGGAGGTTAAACACATAATGGAAAGGACTATTAAGCGTGGGGACATCTTCTACGCAGACTTAAATCCCGTTGTCGGCTCGGAGCAAGGCGGTACAAGACCTGTACTTATCATTTCTAATGATATAGGAAACAGGCATAGCCCTACAGTAATTGTGGCGGCTATTACGAGCCGAGTACACACAAAGGCAAAATTACCTACACATACGGCAGTAAATGATTTTGAGGGACTTGATAAAGACTCCATTATCCTGCTTGAACAGATACGGACGATTGATAAACAACGGTTAAAACAGCATATGGGAATGATGTCCGAAAACATAATGGCAAGAGTAGATAAAGCTCTTGCCGTTAGTATTTCACTTAATAACAGACCCAACGGAAAATGTGCAAATTAGAGGAAACGGAGAAATTTGTACATTGGTCAGACTGCGGTTGTATCTCTATAATTTAGGGCATACAGCCGCTTTGTTTTGCGGAGGTAGCCAGATGGAAAATGTTAAAGCGTCCACAAATGCGGAACAGCAGCACGAGAGTAAGGTTGATGAAGAGGAAAATTTCGATACTTTTATCAAAGCTATGGTGCAGATTGTTGAAAAATACGGAAGATTTGTTTTGCAGGAATTGGATAGTGTTGCGTAGGCTTACGCAACCGTACATATCACATTTTCCTAAATTATCGGAGGTGGTAGAATGAACAGAGAAGGAAAGAAATGTGTCTTGTATCCCAGAGTAAGTACCGAGATGCAGGTTGACGGATACAGCCTTGAGGGGCAGAAAAACAGCTTGAAGCGTTTTGCAGACCGTGAGGAAATGGAGATTGTCGGCATCTATGAGGACGCAGGAAAGTCAGGTAAATCAATCGAGGGGCGACCTGCATTTAAGAAAATGCTTTCCGACATAAAAAACGGATTGGAGATAGAATATATTCTTGTTTATAAACTTTCCCGTTTTGGAAGAAACGCAGCCGACATTCTAAATTCTCTGGAGTTTGTGCAGTCCTATGGAATAAACCTTATCTGTATTGAGGAAGGAATAGACTCATCCCAGACAAGCGGCAAGCTCTTAATATCCGTTCTCTCTGCGGTTGCGGAGATTGAGAGGGAAAACATTATCGAGCAGACCATGAACGGACGCAGGGAAAAAGCAAGACAGGGTGGTTGGAACGGTGGCTTTGCCCCGTATGGCTATTATCTAAAAGACAATCAACTTTTAATAGAAGAAACCGAAGCTGAAGCAATCCGAATTATATTTAACAAGTTTGGAAATTCAGATATAGGACTTGGTGGAGTTGCGAAATACCTTAACTTGCAAGGAATAAAGAAAATTCCCCGTCAGAACGGAAAGTTAGAAACATGGAGCAGCCATTTAATACGGCAGATATTAGACAATCCTGTTTACTGCGGAAAAATTGCTTACGGCAGGAGGACACGGGAAAAGGTCAAGGGAACAAAAAACGAATATAAGCAGGTTCATACCGATGATTATATTTTAGAGGACGGACAGCATGAGGGAATTGTCAGCGAGGAACTCTGGCAGAAAGTTCATGCAAAGCGGAAAGCAACAGGAATTAAGCAGCCGTCAAAGGTTGGCAAAGATAGGTCACATCTTCTGACTGGTGTATTGAAATGCCCTATTTGCGGCAGTTCGATGTACACGAATAAACATGCATGGACAAATAAAGACGGCACATATAAGGAAGTTTATTATTATATATGCGGCAGAAATAAGCAGGAGCGAGGTCATCATTGCGATTATAAAGCATCCCTTCGGAAAACAGATATTGAGCCTCTTGTAGTTGAAGCCGTAAAAGAACTGGTAAGCGATGCCTATTTTGCGAAAGAGATTGAAAAGCGAATTGGAGTGCAGACAGATACAAGCACGGTGGATAAAGAACTTGCCAATTATGAAAATAAGCTAAAAGAAGTGGACTTGAATAAGGCTCGTCTGGAAAATGAGATTGATAATCTTCCTGCGGATGCCCGATTTCGTGAAAGAAAAATCCATGATATGACACTAAGGCTTGATGCTTTGTATGATACGATGGTGGAACTGGAGGAACGCATTGAAGATGCCAAATTAAGAAAAAACTCCATTGAGATGGAAGCCATCACGCTTGATAATGTTTACAAAATCATGCAGAACTTTGGAAAATTATATGCTATAATGAGTGACGAGGAAAAGAAAAGCCTTATCACTTACCTCATTAAAGAAATCCAGATATACCCGAATGGAGGATCGGAAATGCCTTTGAAGTCGATAGAGTTTAACTTCCCGATTTATATTGACGGCAAGGAAGTAAGGAAAGTTTTGTGGGAAAGAGGTAATACCGTTGAAACAGTGGCGCTTCTCGTTAAGAAACGTTGATTTTCCGGGCTTTTCGGGCACTTTTGGGGGAAATGGACTTGTGTTTTTATGCGCAAATTGGATGTGAATGAAATATTTTGCTCCAGGTGGGGTAAATGAAAAACAGGGTTTTGTTCTGTAGTATTTGGATAAATGGATACCACAGGACGAAACCCTATACTTTTTGGCAAAAGTCTATACTCCGTGGCAAAAGTGAGAACCACGGGACAAAAGTTGAAGGGGAATATACTTTTCATATAATACTATAACGCAGAAAAAATCCTTAATTTTCAAATATCTTTTTTGCCACAGAAACGGCATTCAGGACTTTGGGGAAGCCAGTATATGGGATGCACTGCAGGAATATCTCAATGATCTTTTCAGGAGCAATTCCTACATTTAAAGCTCCATGGATATGGACTTCCAGTTGTGGTTCACATCCTCCGGCAGTGAGAAGGCTGGCTAACGTGATCATTTCGCGCTCCTGTAAGGACAGGCCGCTCCGCGCATAGATATCCCCGAATGCAAATTCAATAATATACTTTCCAAGATCAGGGGAGATTGTTTCCAGTGACCGGATGACTGCTTCGCCGCCTTTCCCATCGATTTTCTTTAAATTTTCCATACCTGTATGAAATCTCGTTTTCTCCATTTCTTTTCTTCTCCTTGTCTGGTAAAATGGTCTTA
>JAETTD010000028.1 GCA_021769295.1 Bacillota bacterium
TTTACTGCTTCATCTTTGAATGATTTGTCGTATTGCATTTTTCTCACCTTCCTATGCATTGATAATATCATAGATTTGGTGAGTTTTGCGACTCTACTTTAATGATAGCACTCCAATCCCTGTTACCATTGTTTTTATCAAACTCCAGTATACAGGTAAATCCACGTTGCTACAAATGTGGGGTCACTTCATATTGTCCTACACGCTGAAACCATACCAGCGTTTTTCAAAATAGCGTCTGGGAACTTTGCCCGCAATCACCAGAAATCCCTCTTTTTCCAGTTCCTGATTCAGCTTACGAATCAACTTGTAAGCATGACCTACAGAAACACCCAGCATTTCTGCAAGTTCATTTGCAGTAATATAAATCTTGTTGTTTTCTGCCATATATGCATCCTCCTTTTCTTTTTATAGCGATATCGCTACATTTTATATTCCCATTATATGTAGCGACTCCGCTATTGTCAAGTATTTTGAAATGCTAGTAGAAAAATTTTTTCAAACATGGTATAATGTAGCCATCTCGATACATGGAGGACGATAAGAATGACCATAGGAGAAAAAATCAAATACTGCAGAAAGCAAATCGGAATCACGCAAGATAAACTGGCTGAGCTGACCGGTATCCATCCGGTTTCTATCCGAAAATACGAAACCAATAAAATGCAGCCACAACCTCCTCAGTTAGAGAAAATTGCAGCTGCACTTGGTGTCAGTTATAATGCTTTGAATGGCAGTGATACTGCCGGACTTCGTCTGGAAACAGTCGGTGATTTGATGGGTGTACTTATGGTGCTTTGTAATTCTGGCATCCTCCAGATCAGCGGAGAGCGTGGAGAAGACAATCTGTTAAAGAATGATACCGTATCTATCCATCTGAATCCGGTTCTTTCTTCTTATCTCGAAATCGGATATACCAGCAGAGGGAAAGCACATACGCTGTCTTTGCAGGATGCTTTGTTGAATATCAGAAGTTATAAGGTATTTAATGACTTATTGAAATGGGAAAAAATGAATTTTATCTACCAGAGTGCTTTGAAATCCGCTGGTGATAATCCAAATGAAGCTACGCAGGCAGCTATAGGTGAAATAGCAGAAACAAAAGAAAAAGTGGAATTGGAATTGCAGAAATCACAAATAACTCTTTACACTGCATAGGAGATTTATATATGGATAAGAAATATCAAGTTTTCGTTAGTTCAACATATGAAGATTTAAAAGTTGAAAGAGCCGCTGTATTTAGCTGCTTATTAGACAATAACTGTATTCCTGTTGGTATGGAACAGTTTCCTGCAAGTCCTTTGAGTCAATGGGCCTATATCACCAAAATGATAGATATAAGCGATTATTACCTACTCATAATTGCTGGACGATATGGTTCCATAGACCCTGATGTTAATATGAGTTATACAGAAAAAGAATTCCATTATGCCCAAGAAAAAGGTATACCAATTTTAGCCTTTTTACATCAGCATCCAGAAAACATACCTTTGGCAAAATCTGAGCAAAATGATTTCGGTCGTGAAAAATTAAATGTCTTCAGACAAAAAGTGCAAAATAGTGGAATCCATGTGAATTACTACAATGATGAAAACGAATTAAAATATAAAATAGGAACATCGATAACTAAAACTATTGCAGACTGTCCCGCAATAGGATGGGTTAGGGCAGACCAAGTAGAAAAACTAATTCAAGGCAGCGAATATGTTTCATCTATTAAAGAATTACAAAACAGCCTTTCACAAATGCAATCCATATTAAGTGATAAGATTGATAAAACAGCTCCTACTTGGGAACCCATTTCCAAGGAAGATATTCAACAATTATTTGAAGAGACCTCTCCCATGCCTTCATCTTCAACACCTGATTTAAGTAAAGAAGCTAAACAACTTCTTGGCGAAGCTTGTTCTGATCCCAGTGGACAAATACTAAAAATTCGTACTTTATCAGGTGTATCAATTACAACTAATCAAAAAGAAATGCTTCCTGACAATAATGGACGCACTGTTGCCATTTGGGAAGCAGCTCTTGAAGAATTATTACATTATCATATGATTACTGCTCTCGGAACTAAAGGAGAGGTCTTTCAACTTACCAAATATGGTTACGACCATAATGACCTTCTTCAGAAACATCATGGTTGGATATTTTAAAAAATGTACTCAATCTGTACTCAAACCACATAGCAAGAGCCCGGAAACCCGCATAAATGCTGGATTTCCGAGCTCCATTTTTTTATTCGAACTCGCAAATAAAATCTCACCACTATACTTTTTAGTATTGGTATTATGGTTCTATTTGGTTTTATATGTGTTCTACTGTCCTAAATCCATAGGCTGTACTGAACGGTGTTATCAATTTGTTATCACATCTCTGTTATCAATCAAAGATTCTCGTGATATCCTGATATCGGTTAACTACACGATAAATCTCTACATATTCGTTACCGACCTTATAGATAATTACATAATCTTCCCATATCGCATATTTATAATCTGTCCGAAAGCTGACCCGTTTGGAGAGATCCGACCCCATTCCCGGAAACATTTGAAGATTTTCAAATTTACCATAAATCTCTTTTAGCGTCTTCGCAGCATATTCCTCGTTGTCTTCGGCAATATAATCCCGGATGTTCTTCAAATCCTTTGCAACAATCGGATTGATCCGCAGTTTTAACATCTTATTTCCCCACAAGTGCTTTTAATTCATCCAGATCCAGCCAGCCTTCTCCGTCTTTCACTGCTTCTTCAGCTTCTTGCAACTTCATCAGAAGCTTTTTCTCTGCCCGGTCACGCTCATAATCTTCAATATCCATGACAACGAAACGTCCTCTGCCATTCTTGGTCAGATATACCGGTTCTCCTTTGTGACAGTTTTTCAGGACTTCATTATAATTTCTCAAATCAGATACTGGTAAAATACTTGCCATATTCTTTCAGCTCCTTCCTTGATTTTATATTGTTTCTGCTACTTATATTATACATAAAAAGCTGTAAAATTCAACGTGAATTTTTACAGCTTTTTATTCAAATAATATCCCTATAAAAGCCACCATATACTAATAAACATTTTTGTTTACTTTCCGTTATCATTATCTATCCCACAATATGATAGCAATGCGAACAGTCTCTTCTTTCTTTGTGTCTCTGAACGTGTTCTACTTGATGATGCATCTTTATATTCTTTAAGCATTCCTTCATAATTGCTACTTTTTGAAAAATATTCAGCATAAAACTCTTTAACCAAATTTGCTTTACTTTCTGCTGAGATATTTTTTCTCACAAGTGTCCAGGCGAAAGAAAATACAGTATATAAGTGTGTCGTCCAACACAAACGCTTATTAGTATTGAAATCTAAATTCAATTTTTGTAATACTTCAATTACTTTTTTATACTCATTCTCAGCCCTCTTTATGCTTTCCTCATCATCTTAATATTTTCCATATAAATCATCTAATACCTTTGGAGAAGAATCAAGGACTTTATTCTCTAAAACAACAAAAAACAACTCTGATATAAACTCAATATCTTCCATTCGAACACTTTTCAATCGAGAAAGTTTATCATTCCAGAAGGCATCTTTTACTAATTTCTTGATCGTTTTCAGCAATATGCTATCATTATATTTTGCATTACGCAACAGACAAGAAAGCTCTGGACTACATCACGAATCCAGATAAAACAAATGAAAAACTTCTGGTTTCCAGTTTTGGCTGTTCTCCGGAAACTGCAGATCTTGAATTTTCTATGACAAGAGAAATGGCAAAAAAGAATGGAATGGACAAAGGTGATAACCTGGCATTTCATCTGATCCAGTCATTTAAACCTGGAGAAGTTGATGCCGAAACTGCCCATCGCTTAGGACAGCAATTTGCAGATGAAGTACTGAAAGGGAAATATGAATACGTGATCAGTACCCATATTGACAAAAATCATATCCATAACCACATCATCTTTAATGCAGCAAGTTTTGTTGATCATCACAAATATATTTCCAATAAGCGGAGCTACCATAAAATCTGCCGGATCAGTAATCGCATTTGCTATGAAAATGGACTTGCCACCAGTATGCCAACCGGAGAAAAAGGTAAAAGCTATAAAGAGAACATGGAATATCATCGTGGCACCAGTTGGAAAGCCAAACTACGTGTTGCAGTTGATAAGGCAATCTGGACTTCCATCAACTATGAGGAATTTCTACAAAAAATGCAGTTAGCCGGATATGAAGTCCGCCAAGGAAAACACCTGTCCTTCCGTGCACCGGAGCAGAAGAATTTCCTTTTAGTTCCTGCACTTTCCGAATCCCTTTTAACAGGGAATTTCCATTTCTAACAACCCCAAGAGAATCCTGCATAGCCTGATTTATTTCCTGCATTTCTTCCTACATCTACAAGATAATCTGCTACATGAGAAATAAATTCTATATTATGTTCAATAATTAATACAGGTATATGTATTAAGTTAAAAGAATAAACCCGTAAACAGCAGATCCCCTGCAAAGCTTGAAAACTCTGCAGGGGAACACATAAATTTTATTTTCCCTATGTAATCATCTCCGGTTTCATCTTTCAAAAACAGGTATATCCGAAACATCCCGCTTTTCATTACGGATATAATCCTGATTATACGGGAATCTGGCAACCTTTGCGCGAACCTTCATCTGGCGGGTTCCCGGCGTTCCCCAGAGTATTTCAAGCTCCGTCCCTTCTTTGGCATATTCTGCGGAAATGAAGGCCAGAGAAATCATGCTGTTATAGGTATAAGAGATGATTTTTCCGCTTGTGATCCCGATCTCCTTATCTGCAGCCAGCACCTTATCCGCCCGGTACTCAAAACCAAACTCTCTGACACAGAAATAGTATTCAAGAGCGCAGGGTTTGGTAATATCCTCGCAGGGTTCCTCCCCAGGGCTGAGCATGGTTGCAAAGACTTCTGCCACATCCTCGGCGTTCCATTCCAGGGTTACGCATTTTTTTTGTGGCTTTTTCGACATTTCAAGGAGGGCTTCTTTTCCAATGAAGTCATGATTATATTTAATCAGGAAATCCCATCCCACATCATAGGGAGTAACAAAGCGAGCCTGAAGATCATCCCCCACACTTCCGAGAAGCCTTCGATTGAGATTGAACATGGATAACTGAGGCACTGTGCGCATATATTCTGTCATTTTCTCGCTGGTTTCCAGCCACGGAAGCGGATAGTGAAGATTGATATTCGGGAATCCGGCCTCCGTATGGTTAAACATGTTATAAGCCTGGAGCCCAAGCTTTCTTGCTCCCAGCTTTTCACCTGCCGCCCATACCAGATTATAGATCTCCGCATAATCCGCCATATCTCCGTGAATTTCATAAGCAAGGTTGCCGGACATGCCAAGCCGGATGATGCGTACCTGTTTTCCGTTTACCTCCTGGATTCTATGTCTGCCGAATTTGATGTCGTGAAGATTGGCCTGGAATGCGTTTTCCAGAATCTCTAAGGACTTTTCACCGTCAATCTGGATAAAATATTCCTTTCCGCTCATGTTTTCGCCATGCACATCCAGATCTGATGTATTGACATAATAAGAGATCACCGGATCAAGCCAGTAGGTTCTGTAACGATCTTCTCCGATACGGATTACAACGCCGTCTGTCAGAATCTGACCTTTCTCATTGCACATTACGGCATGGCGTATGCCGTTCATTCCCAGCGTGGTAAAATCATTTGTACAGACCTGTCCCATTAATTTAACGGCATCCGGTCCGTATACATCATAAATGGGGGATGTCATAAGTGCCGTTCCAATCCATGCGCTGGTCTGATATGCCTTGATCTCATCCTCCACGCCCGTATAAGCATATGCCGTAATAAAAGATCCCTGTGGGAACAATAAGGTGGCGCCTTCCAGCGCCGGATTCATCATTTCTGCCATTTTTCGTCCTCCTACTGTTTTTAATTATCTGTAGATGTTCTTGTTCCGATTAAATGATTTTCCATATCTTCAAACATTTCTCTTACCGTGATGGGCTTTTGCCCTGTCAGCTTTTCAAAATCATCTGTAAATGTACTCATTTGATTCAGACGGATTGCCCTGCCAAAGGACACCATTCCATCTGAGCAAAATGGGAAGTTCTTCGCCGTGTCCGCCCACATTTCCTCCGTTGTCCTTGGAACGCCGATGGAGTCAAAGAACTCATACATCTCATCATCGTTGATATATTGATATTCCGTCTTTTTACCCGTAACCTCCGAGGCGATTGCCATGTACTGTGCAATTGTCAGAAGCTCGGCTCCATTTATATCAACAATTCGATCTTCCCAATCAGACATTGCCGCACAGGCCGCCGCAAGCGCACAGTCATCCCTCGAAACAAATGCCATTTTCCCATCTCCCATGTTATTGCGGATGATGCCGTTTGTATTTTCAACTGCTTCCACAAATGTGGAGACCATTGCTTCCGCATATTGGGAATCCCGAAGAATCAAATAATGGATGGGCTGTTTTTTGATATACCCTTCGGTCCATACATGATCGTTTACTTCGTAAGCATTGATATCCTCATGTCCGGCTCCTACAATCGATGTATAAACCAGTTTGTTTACACCTGCCGCCACAGCCGCATCAATTGCAATTTTATGTGCCGCTCTTCTTTTCGGTCCAACGAATGGCATGGAGATCAGAATAACTGTATCCGCATCTTTAAATGCTTCCGTCAGTTTTTCCGCATTGTTAAAATCGGCAATTCTGGTTTCAATGCCCATTGCCTGGTATTTTTCAAGACCATTTTTTGTTGGAGCCGTAAAAATCAAAGCTTCATGAGGATATTTTTCCAGCAATACACGGGCTGATCTGCTTCCAAAATTTCCGTCTACTCCATTTAACAATATCTTTTTCATAAAAAATAATCCTTTCAACTATATAGTTATAATATTAAAAAATCGATACCCCTTTATAGGATGCTCCCTCCGCTCTTTTTATTGCCTCCTTCCTTTTGTCTGAATTATATTATATCCTCTCTAACTGTCGGCGCCTGAACAGTATTTCCTATATATTTATAGTAAAGCAGTTGCCATCTCCCGTCATCAGTTATATAATTCATTTATACCGTCTTTTTTCGTCAAAAATAACCAAAGGAGTATTTTGCAATGAAATCTATGAGCATTTCTGTCATCCTTGACTGGATTCCTGATAAATACAGGATTTTTTATAAATCTACGGGCTTAGATCAATTATTCCGGCATGCCCGCATGTTTGATGATTCCATGGAAATAATCGATAATGATTTTCTGTATTTAACACAAGAGAGCTCTTTCCTTGATAGGGAATGGGATATACGTAAGCCCCGGTTCCTGATTTTCTGTACCAAAACCGGATCAAAGGAGGGACAGATAAACCCTTCCTGGATGGAGCATGCCGCCATCTTATATACGGACGAGCCTTTTCATAAGGTATTCCGTGAGTTTCTGGATATTTTTGATAAGTACTATGCCTGGTATGAGCAATGCCTAAATATAATTATCGAAAACAAAGACATTTCAGATCTGCTTGATTATGCGGCCACCTTTCTTTGCAACCCGATTGCCCTTTTTTCTCCAACCGGAAAGCTGCTGCATTATACCGGGAAATTTCAGGAAAAAATCGAGGGAACTCTCTGGGACGAGGTTATCAATTTCGGCTTTACACCGACAGAATCCATATATCCTGACGAACACCAGAGAGTTATGCAGGAAATTCACAGCGGAAACCGCTTAATCTCCAGCGTCTTTCGTCAGGATCCATCCCATCACTCTCTGACCGCTCCGCTTTATTTTGAGGGAAAAAACTTTGGAGCATTCGGTACGACAGATATGAACGGTCCCTTCACGGAAGCACAAAAGGCTTTGTTATTAGAAGTCGTTCATTTTACAGAGCTTGCTATGAATCACCAGATTCAGCCTTTTCTTTTGCAGGATGAAGAAAACTATTATGTTATACGGCTTTTACAGGGATATCCGGCAGATGAGCTTTCTACCTCTTATTATCTCCAAGCCAGAAATTATACGAACGAGGATATTTGGTATCTTTATCAATTTTCCCTTCCGGAATCTGACGTCTCGGATACCCGTCAGTCTGCCTATATTCATCAGATAAAAAACATTCTGCCTCATGGAGTTGTCCTCTATTTTGAACATTCTATTGTTGCGGTTTGCCGCAGGCGGGATTTTGATCCTGATTATGAAAAATCATACGCCGCACTGGAGGATTTGCTAAAACGGCTTTCCCTTAAGGTCTATATAAGCACCCGTTTTTTTAGATTCACGGAGCTTTCCATGGCATATGGACAATGCAGGCTTATGAAATCTTACCCTTTGGAGCCTCAAAAACATATTCAAAGGTTTGATGAAGCCTTTCCACATGTTTTATATGGTGTCCTTAAGGAAAAAAACTCCTTGCCGGGCTTCTGCCACCCAGCTGTTTTATCCCTGTGGCAAAGCCATATGGAGCAGGATCTCACACTCATTCATAATTTAAAATGCTATCTTATCAACGGAAGAAATATAGCGGAGACTGCCCGGACGCTTCATCTTCATAGAAACACCTTGATCTACCGGCTACGAAAAATCGAAGACCTGCTCCATATTTCACTGGATTACCTGGATGAAAATATGCTTCTCTATTTATTAATATCCTGCTTCATCTGCGAAACACTCTAATTTGGACATCCTCCTATGCTTGAAATTTGGCTTGCGACAGCAATTTCATTGCAACATAGGAAGATTTTCATTTATTTTGTGATTCTTACTTTTGATTGTTTCCAAACTGAGGGAGTAACAGCCCACAGAGGAACATAATTACCATACATATGGATGCAAGCATAAACAACAAACTATAATTTTCTCCCGCAATCGGTGTTAAGATATAAGTTGGAATCAAAACAGCTCCAAGAAGCTGTAATGTAGAGATGACACCCGCCGCACTTCCTGCATATTTAGTTCCAAGTCCTTCTAACAAAACCGGTGCGGAAAGGAAAATAGGCATTGACGCTCCAAGCACAATCCCAGTATAAAGAACCAGTATGTGTAAAACGAATATAGACGGAAATCTCCAACACATAATAATTCCGGCAAAACTCAACACGGCAGCTCCTGATACAAACACTTTAACATTTTTGATTTTAGAGAATACAATGGGACCTGTAATAGAACCAATACAATTTCCCAATGTCAACATAGATGCAATCGTACCACATACTTTCAAATCTATTCCATACATGGTCTGCAATGCTACCGGCATAAAAGTGGATAAAGTTACCGTACTGCCAAGAACCATCATAATGCAAATAGAAACCAGCCATATACCTTTATTAGAAAGTACTACCTTAAGAGAATCCCCAATGGAAGGTTGATTTTCCTGATCTATCTTCTCCCTTTCTTCCATTGTATCCTCTGGTCTATCTTTCACAAAAAGCAACCATAAAACAAATACACTAATACAGAATATTGCTGATACAATAAAAGCAGATGTCCTACTATCAAACAAAACTGCCGTCGTTGCTGTCGCAAAGGCTCCCGGAAGTTGTCCGCAAAATGCAAATATGCCCATCAAAATCCCTAGCTTTTCCTGCTCAAACCAACTTGCAGTAATCTTGGATGCATTAATATTGACAAACATATTGGAGAAACCGGTTAATGCCATGCAAAGAAAAAATGGCATATAGCTATTTGCAAAAACTCTCCCAATCATTCCAATTCCAGCTATAACAAATGAAATATTAATGACTTTCTTTGAACCAACCTTGTCAGAAATCATTCCTCCTACAAAGCTCAAGAAAATTGCTACAATCATAGGCGCCGTAAATAAAGATGAAAACTGCGATGTTGTAAGTCCAAAAGATTGTATTAGTTCCGGGGCAAACACGGATAACTGGTATTGTGCATAACTTCCCGGCATATATGCAAGACACATAATCGTAAATACCAGCCATTTTCTATTTTTTTTACTCATGGAAACTCCCTTCATTCTTCAAAGCCATACGGACAAGAACTAATATCATAATCTTTATTCTCAACCAGATCATTTAATGGAAATTTTGCAATTACTGCACGGATATCCTTTATACGCTTTCCATAATCGCCCCATTTTACAATCACTTCTTCGCGCTCTTTGGCATATTCCATATCTATGGTACATTCAGAAATCATTTTATGATAATGGGAACTATATACCGCACTACTGGATAAACCAATAATCTTGCCATCCCTTGTGGTAACATAGTCCTGATGTCCTCCACACATGCCCGGAACGCAACAAGGATACTCCATCTGCTTATAAGGCTCCCCCTCTCCATACAAAGATGCCTGTACATCTAAAATATCTTCCGGATTCCAAATTAAAGATACAATCATCTTTTGAGGATTTGACATTTCTTTCTCAAGAGCTTTTCTTCCAATAAAGTCATGATCCAATTTTGCCATCCATTGCCAGCCAACCTCTACCGGCGTACGGAAACGTGCACGAAGATTCTCTGGTTCAACACTTCCAGTATATGAAATATTTGCAGGTGACATTTCTACAACCTTCGGATCTTTATAGGAAGCGCTCTCAAATGATACCGTAACTTGCGGATATCCTCCAAAAGCATGATTCACCGGATAACTCCGCCATCCAAGCCTCTTTAATCCCATAGGTTTTCCGATCTCATAAGCCGCATGATATACATTGGGACCATCTTCTTTTAAACCACGAATTTCATATGCAAGTGTTCCACTCATCCCAATCCTGTTCACTTCCACTTCAATATTCAGTCCCGGAATACTTACCTTACGAAATTGCAAAAATGCTAGATCATGAAGATTCGTATTCGTAAGTTTTTCTATAATTGTTAATGACTTTGGTCCTGAAAATTGAAAGACAAAGATATCACGCATGGTCATTTTCACATCATAAGCACCAGTCTCCAACAGTTTCATTGCTGCAAATGGAAGTGCAGCCGTAATCCGATATGTATTATCGTCGTCTTTCATACTAAGACAATGAGCTGCTATCAATCCTTCTTCATCAAGCATAACCAAATGTTTATTTTTTCCGTTTTTCCATTTGCTGATGTTATTCATACAAAGTTTTGATAAAAACGCCTGTGCATCTTTTCCTTGGAATGTAATTTCAGCCCCACTAATCCCTGCATGAATATAACATGTTTCTGCCCACGATTTACAAGTTTCATACCAAGGATCAGCCTCCCAAGTATAAAGATTCCCAATATTCTGAAAATAGGTTAAAACATCTTTATACTTTGGCTCATAATCTACTCTCGCTCCAATATAATTCTCCACTACACTTTCCTCCTTATTCCGCTAATACCCCAAATCATTCCCAGCTCTGTTCCCTCTTTTGCATAGTCCGGGTTGATAAAGCCCAGTGAACTTGAGTTTCCGCAGTTTTATCCACAGAGTTTCAAACCAACCGCTTCGGTTATAAACAACTTTCAAAAAATGCTCAAAATATAAGGAATCCTAATCCTTTTTGATGTAAAATTTAATCACCACAAAAAATATCACTAAACAAAAAGAAGGAGGATTCCCTGTGGTTAATTTTACATCAAATACGTATCAAATGAAAAGGGAAATTTTATCTTTTTCTAATAAAATTTCCAGAAAGCTTCCCAAACCGGAAAGAAAGTTTATTGCTGACATGAATTACGGTATTCTTGCTTCCGGAAGCTGTCTGCTCACCGACATCGTTGACCAGTTACATGAACCGTCAAGAAAAATCAACATCGTTGACCGCCTTTCCAGACATCTTGCAAAAGGCACCCCAAAAGATGCCCTGAAAACTTACCTGACACAAGTGAAAAAATGGTGCCCTGATCAGCCGGTGATCCATATCGATGACAGTGATGTTGTGAAACCTGACGGTTACAAATTTGAATCTCTTGGCTGGGTGCGTGATGGCTCTGAATCCACCTCCACTAAGAACGTTTACAAAAAAGGGTATCATGTAACAGAAGCCACGGTTCTTACCAGCAGCCATCATCCAGTCAGCCTTTTTTCAGGGATCCATTCTTCAGCTGAAAAAAATTTCACTTCCATCAACGATATTACTTTTTCAGCCATGGAACGGGCATCCGCATTATTTGAAAAAGCAACCTTTGTCATGGACCGTGGCTATGATGATAACAAGATGTTCCTCAAGCTGGATTCCATGGGCCAGGATTATGTGATCCGTCTGACTGCCAAGCGAAAGCTCCTGTATCATAACAAATGGGTATTTGCCACCGAACTGCGCAACCGCAGGAAGGGAAAAGTAAAACTTCCTCTACATTACAAAGGGAAAGCACAGGATGCTTATCTTTCCCATGTAAAAGTACAGATCACCGCTTCGAGGAAAGAT
>JAETTD010000053.1 GCA_021769295.1 Bacillota bacterium
ATCGACACGCACCGCCCGACCATCGGAAATGAACTGTACCTGACCAGTGAGGAGATTTGCAGCATCTTCAGCATCTCGAAACGCTCCTTGCAGAATTACCGGGACAACCGCCAAATCCCTTATACTACTCTTGGTGGAAAGATTCTTTATCCGCAGTCATCGCTTTATAAACTGCTGGAACAGCATTATATGAAAGCGCAGCGCTGATGCGGTCTGTGAAAAGGGGAAGATCATCATGAACTGCACCCCAAAAGTTGGACATAACTTTTGGGGTGTTTTATGAAGTACAGTTATGAGGAGAAATTAGCGGCAGTTTTGTCTGTTGTCAGAGGGCAACATTCCGTATCGTCCGCCTCCAAGCATTTTGGAATAAGCTATACGCCTTTGTCGCGTTGGATTGCGCGTTATAAAGAGTTCGGCGAAGAAGGTCTTCGTATACGGCAATATACTTACAGCGGCGATTTTAAGTTGTCAGCTATCAGGCACATGCACGAGAATCACTTATCTTTAACGGAAACAACGGCAAAGTTCGGTATTTACAATGAGAGTACGCTGAGCAAATGGGAGCGTATCTATTATGAAGAAGGTGAATCCGGTCTTTACCGTGATAATCGGGGTAAGATGAGAACCAAGCCTAATAAACAGGAACTACAACCACAGGAAGAAAATGACTTGCGAGTCGAAAACCAACGTCTTCGCGCCGAGGTTGCTTACTTAAAAAAATTGAGGGTCTTAGTCGAGGAACGCATCGTCCGCGAGAACGGGAACGGGCAAAAGCCATCGAAGAACTAAGACCGGAACATACCCTTCCCACGCTATTGGAAGTTACGGGGATGGCGCGTAGTACGTTCTATTATCATCTGAAGCAGTTAAAGTTCCCCGATAAATACAAACAAGAGAAAAACGAGATTGTAAGTATATACCACGATCATAAGGGACGTTATGGTTACCGCCGTATCACAGTAGAGATGCACAATCGCGGATATTCTATAAACCATAAAACGGTGCTTAAGTTAATGAACGAATGTGGAGTTAAATGCCGGGTGCGCCTTAAAAAGTATCGTTCATACAAAGGAGAGGTTGGTGCCGTTGTGCCTGACTTGCTGAAACGTAATTTTATGGCGGAACGTCCTAATCAAAAGTGGGTTATAGACCTTACTGAATTTTCTCTGTTCGGCAAGAAGCTTTATCTGTCGCCTATTATGGACTTATATAATAGGGAAATAATAAGTTATAATATAGCTGAACATCCGACCTTTTACCAAACAATGAAAATGCTTGAAGATGCCATAAAGGATCTGCCCGATGCTCCGGAACTTATACTTCACTCGGATCAGGGTTGGCAGTACCAGATGAAACGCTATCAATATCGGCTGCGTGAAAAAGGTATTAGTCAGAGCATGTCTCGTAAGGGAAACTGTTTGGATAATGCGGTTATGGAAAACTTTTTCGGACTGTTAAAATCAGAATTATTATATTTGCAGAAGTTCGAGTCTGTCGATCATTTCCGCAAGGAACTGGAGGAATACATAAATTA
>JAETTD010000054.1 GCA_021769295.1 Bacillota bacterium
ATAAGTGGTATGAAGCCGATACCGTACAAGACAGCGGTTTTTTTACTGACCTGCAAAGCAGATCAAGGGAAAAAATCGTCTGGTTTCCAAAGATTTATTATCAAATGGAAAAGGGACTGCTTCATATCCGCTGTGAAATTACGCTGGGAAAATATCAAGACCAGCTTTTACGGTTAGAGGATAAATTGGAAAGTGGATTATATTGTGAGCTGACCGACAAGACCTTACATGACGGTTATATCGAATATACCCTGCTTTATGATATGATAGCGAACCGCATTACTATTGATGAAGTACGGGCAGAAAATGGCTGTCTTAAATTGATGAAAAATCTTGTCTGGGAATATGACGCACTCCCTCACGCTCTGATTGCTGGTGGGACTGGTGGCGGTAAAACCTATTTTCTGCTGACGCTCATTGAAGCCTTACTGCATACCAACGCTGTCCTTTACATCTTAGACCCGAAAAATGCGGACTTAGCAGACTTAGGGACAGTTATGGAAAATGTGTATCACACCAAAGAAAAAATGATTGATTGCGTCAATGCCTTTTATGAGGGTATGGTACAGCGAAGTGAGGAAATGAAGCGACACCCGAACTATAAGACGGGCGAAAACTACGCTTATCTGGGACTGCCACCCTGCTTTCTTATCTTTGATGAATATGTGGCGTTTTTTGAAATGCTGGGGACAAAAGAAAGCGTGGGCTTACTTAGCCAGTTAAAGAAAATCGTTATGTTAGGACGGCAAGCAGGATATTTCCTTATCGTTGCCTGCCAGCGTCCAGACGCAAAGTATTTCTCGGACGGTATCAGAGATAACTTCAATTTCCGCGTGGGACTTGGGCGTATCAGCGAATTAGGTTACGGTATGCTGTTTGGTTCAGATGTGAAAAAGCAGTTTTTCCAGAAGCGTATCAAGGGGCGTGGCTATTGTGATGTGGGAACAAGCGTTATCAGCGAATTTTACACGCCTTTAGTCCCGAAAGGACATGACTTTTTGCAGACTATCGGCTCTCTTGCACAAGCAAGGCAGGACGGGACGGCGACGTGCGAAGCGAAAGGCGACGGCACGGACTAGCCGTTGCTGGTGTGGCGTAAGCCACGCCAGCAGGTAAAACCCCTCGGTATCTAACAGAGGGGTACGTTTGCAAATAGACAATAGACGAAAAACATAGGAAACATAAGGCTTCTGGCATGATTTCCCAGTAAAAATCGGCTGTGAAGTCGCCTTAAAAAACTTCACACTTGACAGATTGGGGGTATGGTTCTGAATGAAGAACAATGGATAAAAGAATTACGGGAGAAACGGATTGCTTACGGTATCTCACAAGGCAGGCTGGCGGTGGCTTCTGGTATCACAAGGGAATATCTCAACAAGATAGAAAGCGGAAAAATGAAGCCGTCAAAGGAACTTCTGGAAACTCTGCATAAAGAACTGGCAAGGTTCAATCCAGAAGCACCGCTTACCATGCTGTTTGATTATGTGAAAATTCGTTTTCCCACGCTGGATATACAGCACATCATCAAAGA
>JAETTD010000055.1 GCA_021769295.1 Bacillota bacterium
TGCAGCTTCTCCATCTTCGGTTGCTGCGATTTTCCCTATGAATCGGGCAGGATCATTCGGATTACGACGTTCCTTCTTTACCGTACCGGTACTGAGCATTTTTTCAGCACGTTCTACCTGGGCATCACGTATGGACTTCTGATATCTTGCGTACTTTGGAGAATACGTCACAATCAGCCGCTGATGCAGAGTATGAGGCGTATAAGGTTCGTCTTTATAATATAGTCCATTATCATTTTCTGGGATTTCAGAAAGCTCCACAGGAATATCATCCGACACACGTCTAAATCCATTTTTATCTAAGGCCCACTTTTTGTCATCCTTGTTTAGCTTTTTAATGGACTGAGTAACGATAAAAGCACGTTCGCCAGCATGGTTTATTCTTTTGATTGCCTCTGAACCAAGCCCTGCATCGCTGCAATAGATAAACTTAGTACAGCCGAAATCCTGAAGTACTTTTGTCTCCAGTGGTTTTAAGGAAGTCTGCTCATTTGTATTTCCAGGGAACAGTGAAAAAGCAAGGGGGATACCGTCCCCATCCATAAACATTCCCATTTGGATGATTGGATTTGGGCGATGTTCCTTACTTTTTCCGTACTTCTTATCACCATCCTCCTGTTCAATCTCAAAGTAGTAATTGGTGCAGTCATAGTAGAGAATCTTATCGTTTCTTTTTCCAAGAAGATGACTGTTTTTATATAGTTCCGACTGGATAAAATCGGATTCATTTCCAAGCACATCCAGAGAACGGTACAAGTCATGCAGCTGGTAAGAAGGTTTTTCCAGAAACTCCGAAGCGGTCTTGTAAGAAGAACGCTTACTGGCCGGTTCAAGGATTCTTGCATAGATAAGATCAGAAAGGATTGCATTGATATCATATTTGAATTTATATTTATCTCTTAATTTACGGCAGGTTTTATCCATTTGAAGTCGGTAATAGAAAGCTTGTGGAAAAAGGTACCCGCCACGATACAGAACCTGTTGGTCATAATCAAGTTTCTGATCGGAGTGAAAAGTGACAGGAACAGCTTTTGTCTGCCGTTCTTTTTTATATTTGAGAGTTTCCAGCCGGGCTTCTTCTTTAGCCCATCGCATAACATCATCACGTGTTGGACCATGATCAATCAAAAGTTCCTTGAGTGTACCAAGTTTGCGCACGTTTACAGAAGTGCTTTTTCCTTTGTTATTAATATAACTTTTGGCAATGTAAAATGACTCCGAATTTTTGGATTTCGATGTAGTAACCTTCATAACAAATCCCTCCTGGATATAGTATATCACACTTCTTGAAATAATACTATATAATACTATAGAATAAAACAGAAAATTTGACACAAAAAAAGCAGGCACCATAAGGTCTGCGAGCATTTTTTCTTATATCTATAAATGAGCAAGTTCGTGATTTTGCATAAAAGAAAGACACCTCGATTCCGTGTGTTGTATAATGAAAGTGCCTAAACAAACATTTGCAACATTTACGAAAGAAGGTGTCTCTC
>JAETTD010000029.1 GCA_021769295.1 Bacillota bacterium
GATTTTCTTATATGCTCGTCCAAAGGGACTCGCATAAAGAAAATAACAATCAAAACAAACTGTACTCAGAACGCTTCACTTGAAGTCTTGCTTATGCAGCTATATGTGCGCGGGGCATTTTTTCAGTACACGCTGAAACAGTAGAAAATAATCCTCTGTCTTTATGTAGCATATCCTACACAATCAGTACAGGAAAGGGTATAAGATATGGAACAGTTCAAAGTTATTGGATATTATATATGTGGAATAATAAATGCATCAGAACATCTACAGGGGATTGGAAAACAAATCCTGTCCGTTAGCAGTTGTATAGGGGAGCAGCATCCTAAATGGGAATGCTTTATGGGCGGATGGAGCAAAGGAGAAAGACAGGAATATCAAAATTTTTTAAGGATGGACGACGAGCAATACAAAGAGTTTTCAGATGCCGCCAATCGTCTGTTTGAACTTAGACGAATTGATGTAGATTGCAGATTTTTTCGAGCATCTGATGCACAGGATTTCTATAAAAGGTTTTGTACAGGAATTGCCTGCCGTATTGTGAGCATTTCAACAACGAAAAAGTATTTTAAAATATTGGCAAAAGAATTGAAGGGCAGCAATAGCCATGGAGTGATGAACGGCAGTATAGATAACAGTTTGTGGATTGGGAACGATATTCTTGGCTGGGACATTGCCGGATTCCACTCTTTTCTCTGTAATTCCTTGCAGGTTGGTTTGCCCGGGGTGAAGTTCAATGATATAGGGCTGTTGGCAAATGACTTCCACGATGTAATTAGCTATGCTGAACAGATTAAAGGCTTAGGGGAGCCAGTTGAATGGTTTCCGTGCAGGCTTGGGATATATGAGTAAAAGGTAGCTATAACGCAAGACCGTTACGCTCTACTTCGTCCGTTTGAGTCTGTATGGAAAAAGGCGCCCCGGGCACATATAGCGGCCCCGCAAGGATCGTTGCGCTTTACTTCGTCCGTTTGAGTCTGTATGGAAATAACGCTCCGCGCACATATAGCTACACCGCAAGACCGTTACGCTCTACTTCGTCCGTTTGAGTGATTGTAGATTTTCTTATATGTTCGTCCAGAGGGACTCGCATATAGAAAATAACAATCAAAACAAACTGTACTCAGAACGCTTCACTTGAAGTCTTGTTTATGGAGCTATATGTGCGCGGGGCGTTTTTACAGTACATGCCAAGACAGGCCTGTAATCCTCCGTTCCAGATTACATAGAGGATCGCTTATATATCATGTCTCAGAGCGCATGACTTCCTCTTTGGCAAAAATGTGGAGGCTGTAAGTATGTAGATTAGCGTGGGGATTGTAGATAGGATAAGCGAGGGTTAAGCGGGAGGCCCGAAAGACCGGTCCTGGAAAATGTTAGCCCGGCAGATGGGAGGCGTTCTCGCCGACCGTTCTGCCTGGGCTTAGGTTTTGCAGATGGAGCTTGTGGGCAGAAAGCGTCCGAGCATTCCTGTCTACAATCCCTTGCTTTAGATCAATTACTACATTCTCCACCATGAGTTCTATGAGTTTGAGAGTGTATGAAAAAAGGTGCCTCGGGCGTTTCATTTTTGACTTCTTTCGTATGCTGTTTTGCTAGCTGTTCTCTTTCTTTTCCCGTCATTGTAAAACCCAGCTTATATTCTGTGTATAATATCTTATCTGCAATTTTTGCTGTTCCTAACAAATCTATTTCTTCCACAATATCTAACGCATAGCGATACCCTATATAGAATGAATGTCTTAAAACCCCTAATTCCCTTTCTCCAAAAGTGCAAAAAAATATTATCATTTGTTCTGAATCGTCCTCGCTCAAATTTTCTTTTATTTTTTCAACCAGCCCTTTTATTTTCCTTCTACGTTCATAATATTCTCTATGTTTTTCCATATTAGGCATTGTCAAGAGGTCATCATGTACATATTCATCAAAAGGATCTTTTGTGCTTTCTTCTTTAAAATATTGTTCAAATCCAAAATATAATCCTTTTTTAAATCCAAAGCCTACGCAATATTTCATATTCTCCTTAAACAATTCTTCTATCATTTTCAGGCTCTTTTCCTGCTCTTCCTCAAGGATTTGTTCTAGGACTTGCCTACTGTTTTGATATTCCTTTTCAACGTCATAAAAATACTCCTCTCGCATTTCTTTAAAATACGTTCTAAAAATCTTATCTAACAATTCGTCCGTTCCTATCTTTTGTGTCAACAAACTTAATTCTTTTTCAATAAACATATTTATCCTCCCCTTTTTCAAAATAAAGTGTACTTAAAACGAGTCCATATTAGGCATAACAATTCTCACATTCCATAAAATAAATATAATAGTTGAACTTATTTTGAACTTATTATTTGAATAAAATGGAGAATTCATATGGAAAAAGATAAACACTTAGGACTTCGAATCGACTCAGAAACACATAAGAAATTAAAAAGTTTGTCTGAATTTGAAGGTCGTTCCATAAATGGTGAAGTATTATATCTTATTCGTCAGGCAATTTTACAGCATGAGAAAGAACATGGCGCTTTAAAATAATTTTCATGCTGGATACACACAAAGTGGACTAGTTCTAGTCCCATTTTATCATTTTTTCTAATTAAAATAAACTTCTAAATGAACTTATTTTAAGTTCTTTTAAAAGGGGGCGATATGGAACAAAAAATCAAGCAGGCAAATGGAAATATCGGAAACAATATTCGTAGGATCCGGCTTGAAAAGGGAATAAAACAAACGACGCTTGTCCGCATGCTCCAATTACAAGATATAGATATTACAAGAGAGGCGCTTGTGAAAATTGAGAGAGGTGTTCAGCACATTTCCGTTTCACAGCTTCAAGGCATCCGTGACTGTTTAGAAACTACCTACGACAAATTGCTTAAATAATTTTATACGTCATGAAATATATTAAAGATACTCCGAACACTCAGGAACATATAGCTAAAGTCATGATGTTCCTGTTTTTTAGTATAATCAAACAGGCCTGTAGTCCGCCGTTCCAGATTACATAATGAAGAACTTCCTTTTTGACAATGATATGGAGGCTGTAAGTATGTAGATTAGCGTGGGGATTGTAGATAGGATAAGCGAGGGTTCCTAACTACAATCCCCACGCTGCTTACAAGTCCGTTAGCGGTTGCATAGGGGAGCAGCATCCTAAATGGGAATGCTTTATGGGCGGATGGAGCAAATGGGGGAGCCAGTTGAATGGATCCCGTGCAGGCTTGGGATATTATTTTACTTTTTGTTTTTTCAAAACTATCCCACATACAATTACCGCTGCAAAAAAGATAAAGGTTAGATACCATAGATTTTCAAAGCAAAACCCATTATCCAACATCAATCGGTATCCCCAAGAGGCTGGGAAAATTAGTCCTATCGTTTCCAAAAAATCGGGTAGAAACTCAATAGGAAACATAATCCCCGAAAGCATAATTGAAGGCAAAAACACTAATTGTGCTATCATCGTCAGCTTCGCTTGATTTTTTACCGTCAATCCTAAAACGCTTCCAATACTTAACGACGAGGTAATGTATATAGCAAGCGCAAGAAAGAAAAACGGAAGCTGTATCGGCAAAGTTGCTTCAAATAGAATAGGGGCAAGTAGCACTATCACAACACAGGTAATCATCAAATGGACAAATGCTGAAAGGAACATTGTAATAAGTCCTAAACAGATAGGTACTCCGTTTGCTTTATAAGCTTTTTTTATGTCACTTCCGTAAGTCTCGATCAACGACGGCGGTAATCCGATAAATGCTCCCATTGAAACACTCATTACAATCATAGATTGTATTATCGTACTTCCCATTTCGGGCATAACGGAAGTAAAAATACCGCCCATAAGGAGAAAGAAAATAAGCGGAACGATATAGCAGGTAACTAAGAGGGATTTACTTCGTATATCCAATTTCCACTGTAATGTTACACCATATAAAAAACCGTTCATTCTGTTTCCCTCCTTGCCATTTCGATAAAATGTCGTTCCAGTGTGCCACGGTCAACTTTAATATCCAATATACGAATTTCTTTTTGCTTCAAATCACCAATCAGGGCAATCAAAGTATCTTCAATATTATCCGTTTCAAAAGCGCTGTCCCCCTGCCTCGTTTTGATATGGATAAAATACTTTTCCCCAATCTTATCTGTCAGTTCTGCCGCTGTGCCACAAAAGGCAATACTCCCATTATTCAAAATTGCAATGCGGTCACATAAGCTTTCCACTTCTGCCATATCGTGACTTGCCAAAACGATCGTTTTCCCTTGTGACTTGAGCTTGCGAATCTGCTCGTGAAGTGAAACCCTGCCCAGGGCATCAAGCCCAGCAGTCGGCTCATCGAGAAAAATAATATCTGGATTACCAATAAGTGCAAGGGCAAGGTGTAATCGCCTTTTTTGCCCTGTGGATAGTTGGATGTACTGTTTCTTCGTGGCTTCTTTAATGCCAAGAGCGTTAAGCATAGTGAAATCGATCTTTGCCTTGTTCCATTTTGAAAATAATCTTACAGCCTCCATCGGTTTGATATGGGCAGGTAAAGATGATGATTGCAGCTGAATACCCATTTTCCCGTTTACCGTAATTGTACCGCTATCGTATTTTCTCAAACCCTCAATACATTCAAGGGATGTCGTTTTTCCTGCACCATTTACACCGAGCAGAGCGAAAGTTTCTCCCTTTTCAATTTCAAAATCAAGTCCGCCTAGAACAATGTTTCCGCCATAGCTTTTCTTTAATCCACGAACTTGTATTGCATGATTCATCATTCCACCTCCTCAAACGGATTTTCTCCAAGTCTTGAAAAGTAGGCTTGCAAAGCCGGCTCTAAATAAGCGTTTACAATTTTTTGTCTTTCTTCCCAAGCATTTGTAGCGGTATCAATATTGCCGATCTCCATCAATTTTGGAAGCATGCTCATATCACCGTTCGTAAATTCTGTAACCAATCCCCAATACTCTTTTACAATTCGTTGGCATTTCTCACTTTCAGGGGACACATTCGCCTTTTGAAGTTCTATAATTTCATCACTCAAACGATTAAATCTATCCATAAAATCCAAACCGCTTTCCTTATCAAACCGATTACGGATATGATCGAGCATATCGTCATCAAACCGCTTAATGAGATAGTAAGAGTCGTTTTTCATTTGCAGATTGACAATAATATCTGCATACTTCTTAAAATTGACTGTCTGCATTTGTAACACTTCTTCCTTTAACTGTTCGATTGCTGTCAAAGAGGCGGTTAGCTGTCCTATTTTCTCTCGTATGCTATCTGCCTGTTCGGTAAGGGCGGTTGCCACATCAGCCGGTGTTTCTAAAGAAATTAAGTGACGCTTTATATCATCCAAAGAAAAACCCAATGATTTCAAAGATATAATTTGATGAAGTATAACTAAATCTTTATCTGTATAAAGTCTTCGCCCACCTTCACTTTCTGCCGAAGGGGACAACAAACCTTCCTTGTCATAGTATTGCAATGTACGGACAGTAACTCCTATTTTCTTTGCAACCTCTCCAACCGTCATAAACCCAAGCGGTATTGCTCTGTGTTTTGCCATAATTGCCCACCTCCTATGATATATTATACATCGTTACGTTACGTCACAAACAAGACCTTTTTCAAAAAATTTGCGGCAGAGATTTCTCCCTGCCGCCTACGAGCAAAGTGGTGTAAAATGCGCTCTACTTCGTCCGTTTGAGTTTGTATGGAAATAGCGCCCCGTGCATATATAGCTGCATAAGCAAGACCGCTGCGCTTTACTTCGTCCGTTTGAGAGTGTATGGAAAAAGCGCCCCGTGCATATATAGCTGCATAAGCAAGACCGCTGCGCTCTACTTCGTCCGTTTGAGATCGTATAAAAAATGCGCCCTGGGCATATATAGCTGCATAAGCAAGACCGCTGCGCTTTACTTCGTCCGTTTGAGAGTGTATGGAAAAAGCGCCCCGGGCATATATAGCTGCATAAGCAAGACCGCTGCGCTTTACTTCGTCCGTTTGAGTGATTGTAGATTTTCTCATATGCTCGTCCAAAGGGACTCGCATAAAGAAAATAACAATCAAAACAAACTGTACTCAGAACGCTCCACTTGAAGTCTTGCTTATGCAGCTATATATGCCCGGGGCGGTTTTACAGTACATGCCAAGACAGGCGTGTAATCCGCCGTTCCAGATTACATAGAGGATCGCTTAGATACTCATATGGCTCAGAGCGTATGACTTCCTTTTAAGCAAAATGTGGAGGCTGTAAGTATGTAGATTAGCGTGGGGATTGTAGATAGGATAAGCGAGGGTTAAGCGGGAGGCCCGGAAGATCTATCTTGGAAAATGTTAGCCCGGCAGATGGGAGGCGTTCTCGCCGACCGTTTTGGCCGGGCTTAGATTTTGCAGAAAGAGCTTGCGGGCAGAGAGCGTCCGAGGGTTCCTGTCTACGATCCCCACGCTGTCTACAAATCACTACGCGTCCTATCCGGGCTTAGATTTTGCAGAAAGAGCTTGCGGGCAGAGAGCGTCCGAGGGTTCCTAACTACAATCCCCACGCTGCCTACAAATCACTACGCGCCCTGTCCGGGCATAGATTTTGCAGATGGAGCTTGCGGGCAGAGAGCGTCCGAGGGTTCCTAACTACAATCCCCACGCTGCTTACAAACTACTACGCGCCCTGCCCAAACTTAAATTTTCTAGATAGACAATGAGTCTTTGTATTCTTCTCCCCAATGCCATAGCGCATCAAGAACCGGCTTTAAGCTATGTCCGAGATCAGTAAGTGAATACTCTACTTTTGGCGGCACTTCTGCATATACTTTACGATTGACAAGGCCATTCTCCTCCATATCCCGAAGCTGAGCGGTCAGCACCTTTTGAGATACTCCTCCAATAGATTTCTTCAGCTCCCCAAAGCGTTTTGTGCCGGGGAGCAAGTCGCGTAAGATCAATACTTTCCATTTATCCCCAATAAGAGAAAGCGTTGTCTCTACAGGGCAAGCAGGCAGCTCTTTTACTGTAGCCTGTGTTTTCATATGCATACACCTCCGCATAATAGTTTCTATTTGAAACTTATAGCATGATTATACTGTATTACCAAAATAGTGTCAATGTCGTTCCTCCCTGGCAGCTATCCAATAGTTTCCTTTTAGTGCCTATACCACAATATTGTGCGTTCTTTACAATAAAAAGAACCGCCAATATAATATAGTCAGGAAGTCCGAGGAACGGCCGCTCCGATACTTCAAGAAAGATTACCCTCAGTGTACAAGGGTAAAGTAGATAAATCTATATTTGTCTGATAACAAAGCCAATATTAAGGAGGAAACAAAAATGACGAACACACAGAAAGCGATTGCTCTTATCCACACTTTTGCTAATGGAGATACAGAACAGGCAGAAAGATTGCTAGCATCGGATTATATCCAACATAATCTTGCGTACGCTACAGGACGAGATGCCTTTGTAGGATCTGTAGCCTATCTTGCATCTGCTCCTGTCAGAACGACAGTAAAGAATATCCGTGCTTTTGAAGATGGGGACAAGGTATTCTTGCAGACGGTTTATAACTTTGCGGGGGCGGGAGAACAGGTTGCTTTTGACATTTTCCGTTTTGATAAAGACGGTCTGATTGCAGAACATTGGGATAATCTTGCAGCGGCTTCTGCCCCAAATCCTTCTGGAAGGACACAGATTGACGGAGCTATGGAAGTAACGGATATAGATAAGACTGAGGAGAACCGAGAGATTGTAAAGAGATTCCTTTACGACGTTATGCAAGGGAACCACTCTGAGAAGACGCCGGATTACTTTGACGGTGATATTTATATCCAGCATAACACTGGCATTGCAGACGGATTGTCTGGGCTAGGGGCGGCGCTGGCGGCTTTGGAGGAGCAAGGCGTCCAAATGATCTATACTACGGTACATCAGGTACTGGCGCAGGGCAATTTTGTACTGGCTGTAAGCGAAGGGACTTTCGGCGGCGCGTCCACGGCTTACTACGATCTATGGCGTGTGGAGGATGGTAAGATCGCAGAGCATTGGGATGTGATGGAAAAGGTAGCCGACAGAGCGTCCTGGCAGAACCAGAACGGAAAATTCTGAAGATAATCTTCCGGGAGCCTCGTAATCCCAGCTGCGAGGCTCCTGGATCCGCCAGATAGCTGGAGCCGTGGAAAGGATAAAGAGATGACACAGACAGAAAAAAGGATTTATTTGATTAAGGCTCTTTTGAGAGAACAGCCTGGATTTGCAAATTTGAATATACCGGCGAGTGAGCAGGGACAAAAGAACTTGCTTCGTTCGCTTTTTAATATCCGTATGCCAATATCCGTAAGCGACGATTTTTTAGAGGTGCAGGATTCTTATTTGCAGGAAGAAGCTGTAAGGAAAGGGATTGTTGCGCTTACCGATCTGCCGCCTATACAAAAAAATATTTATTTATGGAAAGGCGATATTACGACACTTGGTTGCGACGCGATCGTAAATGCTGCCAATTCCCAGATGCTTGGCTGCTTCTGTCCTTGTCATAATTGCATTGATAATCAAATCCATACTTTTAGCGGCGTACAGCTTCGCCTTGCCTGCGACAGGCTGATGAGAGAACAAGGATATGATGAGCCGACAGGCGGGGCAAAGATCACATCTGCTTATAACCTTCCCTGCCGCTTTGTGATCCATACGGTCGGACCGATCATCCAGGACAGAGTAACGAAGAATGATGAAAGGCTACTTGAGTCCTGCTACAGATCGTGTTTGGAGATAGCGGAGGGGAACGGCATAAAAAGTATCGCTTTTTGTTGTATTTCAACGGGGGAGTTCCATTTTCCTAATGAAAAAGCGGCTGAGATCGCAATACAGACGGTAAAAGAGTTTAAGGGACAGAAAAAAAGCGGGATAGAGGTGATATTCAATGTTTTTAAGGAGAGGGATTACGATATATACAGAAGATTGCTTAGAGCAGATAGATAAGCTGAAAAAAGAAGTAGAGGCCGCTGACGCGATCGTTATCGGCGCAGGCGCAGGCCTCTCTACTTCTGCCGGTCTTGTTTATACGGGAGAACGTTTTGACAGATACTTCCATGACTTTGCCAAAAAGTATCATTTCAACGACATGTATTCCGGCGGCTTCTACCCCTATGATACACTGGAAGAACATTGGGCTTACTGGAGCCGGTATATTTATATCAACCGGTATATAGATGCTCCGAAGCCAGTCTACCATAAACTGTACGGCCTGGTGAAAGACAAAGATTATTTCGTGCTGACAACGAATGTAGACCATTGTTTCCAAAAAGCCGGCTTTGATAAACACCGGTTATTCTATACACAGGGAGATTATGGCTTGTTTCAGTGCAGCAAGCCTTGTCATCAGAATACTTATGATAATGAATCCATTATTCGGGAAATGGTTGAAGCGCAGGGCTATGTCGTTGATACGGATGGTACATTGATCTTGCCAAAAGGCGTATCACCTAAAATGACGGTTCCGTCAGACCTTGTCCCCCATTGCCCGAAGTGCGGGGAGCCTATGAGCATGAACCTTCGAGCGGATCATACATTTGTGGAGGATAGAGGATGGCATTTGGCTTCAGAACGGTATGCACAATTTCTCCGTGGACATCAGGATATGAAAGTGATGTTTTTAGAGGCAGCCGTCGGATTCAATACGCCAACAATAGTAAAATATAGCTTTTGGCGTATGGCACACGAGTGGAAAAACGCTGTTTATGCCTGTCTGAACTATGGAGAGGCATATGCGCCTGATGAAATAAAAAATAAATCCATTTGTATCAATGGAGATATCGGAGAGATTTTGTATCAGCTTTAATTTACCCTCAGTGTACATATAGCTATAATACAAGACCAGTGCGCTCTACTTCGTCCGTTTGAGAGTGTATGGAAATAGCGCCCCCGTGCATATATAGCTGCACCGCAAGACCGCTTCGCTCTACTTCGTCTGTTTGAGAGTGTTATGGAAAAAGCGCCCCGTGCATATATAGCTGCATAAGCAAGACCGTTACGCTTTACTTCGTCCGTTTGAGTGATTGTAGATTTTCTTATATGCTCGTCCAAAGGGACTCGCATAAAGAAAATAACA
>JAETTD010000056.1 GCA_021769295.1 Bacillota bacterium
AAGCTGTACGACGAGCGCGGGAACGTCTATTTCGGCGTAGACCACGACATTCGGGAACGGCTGCAAGCAAAACTGATGATGGCTGTCCTCACCTTTAGGACAGAGGAATAACCGCAGCGGCGGCGGGACGCTTTCACTCTCCCCCTTTTCCGTTCCGCTGCTGACGCGGGCAGCACAGCCATTTTTGAACCTTGAAAAAGAAAGCGGCGCAAGATAACGGCGGCGCAGCATAGGGCAAATCGGATACGTTCCTTTTGCGCCGAGCCATACGGCGGGTACGCCATGACACTATCCGGGTGGGGTTATCTCCACCCGGACAGTCGAGCGACCAACACCGCGCCGGAAAGCAAGTGTAGCGGCTTGCGGGCGACGACAGCGCAGAATATACAATGATACTTCCTTACAGCCACAGTCCGAGCGTTAAGAGCGTCGCAGGCAATGGGTAGGGCTGCATGAGAACCATGCGGGGGTGAAATTCCCATGAGGTTATGCTGATAACCGTCCGATTAAAGCTCTCTTTCTACTTTTGAAACTATTGTACTCTATTGAAAGGGGGACATTTTAATGAATATTACTGATGTGCCTATCTGGGAGAAGTACACGCTTACCATTGAGGAAGCGTCAAAATATTTCCGTATCGGGGAAAACAAACTGCGTAAATTGGCGGAAGAAAATCCGGCTGCCGGGTGGGTGATTATGAACGGCAACCGTATTCAAATCAAGCGAAAACAGTTTGAAAAATTCATTGATACTTTGGAAGTTATATAGTGAAACCGAGCCTTGAATGTGGTATAATAGATACAGGCATATCAAGGCTCTTTCCGTCATGGAAAGGAGCATGACGAACAATGTCGGAGAAAAGACGAGATAACAAGAACCGCATTTTACGCACAGGAGAGAGCCAGAGAAAAGACGGAAGATATGCTTACAAATATATAGATACCTTTGGGAACCCGCAATTTGTTTACTCTTGGAAGTTAGTGCCTACCGACAAGACCCCGGCGGGAAAGCGTGAAGATATTTCGCTTCGGGAAAAGGAAAAAGAGATACAGAAAGACCTTGACGACGGGATTGACACGTTGGGAAAGAAAATGACTGTCTGCCAACTTTACGCAAAGCAGATAAGGCACCGGGCAAATGTACGGCATGGCACAAAACAGGGACGCAAGCAGCTTATGAGGATTTTGGAAGAAGATAGTCTTGGAGCTTGCAGCATTGAGAACGTGAAGCTGTCCGACGCGAAAGAATGGGCTTTACGCATGAAAGATAAAGGCTATTCATTCAAGACAATCAACAATCACAAGCGTTCTCTGAAAGCTGCCTTTTACACAGCCATAC
>JAETTD010000030.1 GCA_021769295.1 Bacillota bacterium
TGCTATGCTTATGGCTGGTACAACAATCAGCGACCACATTCATTTAATGGTGGGTTACCACCGGCAAAGGTAGCATAAACAGCACATAGCTATTACAATTTCCCTTGACCAGAACAAATTATATCCGGCCATTTGAAGGTGTGCTTATGAAAATGGAAAATTACTCCCAAACTGCAAGGTTCTTTATAAAAGCGGCCATAGTATGCGCTGCTATCTTAATCTTATCTTTCATAATATTCTATATTGACCACATAAACACTTATGCCCTGATGCGGATATCCAACTACCAATCGCCTGACGACAACTATGAAGTAGTCATATCCTACATCGGAACTACTGCGGACACCGATTTTGTAAATTTAAAAGTTGAGATGTTTTCAAAGAAAGATGATGATTTCTACTCTTTCTTCAGTACAAGCCTAAATACAAAATATGGCTGTAGCAGTTCAAATTTTGAAGTTACCTGGCTTGACGCAGGTGCGCAGATTCTCATTACGAGCGATTGTCAAAGCGACCAGCTTTGCGTCTTGCCCTTTGACCAAAGCAAGGGAAAAGGTGAACAATTATGAAAAAAGCTTTAACTGCAATCGTGTTTATTGAAATATTTTTAATACTGATACTGATATTTGCAGGGTTTTGGATGCTCGGAGAACGGGAATACAAGAAGAACGACCTTTTTTCCGAACAGTCCCCAAGCGGCACTCATACCTTGTATATTTCACGAACCGATTCGGATTCAAGGATTGGAAAAGCTTGTTTTAATATAAGTCTTTCTGTCAACGAGCCATACGAACATGTTAACGAGTTTGATGCCCATTCTTCGCTGGATGTCTCTGTCGAACTGATAAGAGGTGGTTATTATGACGATTATATTACTATTGAATGGGTTGATATAGGCGCTCAGGTTTGGGTGAAGGACGGTGACAGGGTGTATTCATACATTCTACCTTTTTAGAAGCTTTTACCAAAGGAAAATGTACATAAACTTGAAAGGATATCTATGGAAAACAAAAAATTTAGGGGCTTGCTGATTATCGAAGCAATTTTGATTGTCATCCTTATGGTAATTCTATTAAAACACATCACCCGCATTCCATACTCAAATGTTGAAATTTACCGGGAATCTTCGCCTGACGGAAGGTTTACCGTTGTTATCTCTGAGGTAGAATCCGGCAACTTTCTGTTCGACGAAAAACAGCTTGAAATTTACATGTATCCCGTTGACCTTTCTTCCTCTGCCTACTATACTTCATTAAAAACAGAGGTGGCTGACTCAAACATCGATTCTCAATCCTTTAAAATAGAGTGGCTCGATTTTGGCGCAGAGGTTACAATAAATAATGCTTCGCCCCCTCAAAGGTACATTCTTCCTTTCAGCAAGCTATCTTAAAGTAGTGGCGTTGACGAAGCATATAATAATGAAGGTGCATATATGAAAACAGAACAATATTTTAAAACAGAAGAAGAATTGAAGAAAAATGTCATAGTATGGTTGATAATTTTGACTTTGGCTATAATCATATTCTATATTTCCTACACCCGTACCTATGCACTTACGGAGCTGCATCGCTTTCAATCTCCTGACGGCAATTATACGGTTGTGGTATCCCGAGTAGGCACGCTCAGCCTCTCAAAGAATGAGAATTTCAAAGTAGAGATGTTTTCAAAGAAAGACCCTGATTACTACACTTTTTTTAATGCAACCCTCGCTACAAAATACGGCCTCTCTTATACAAGTATAGATGTTTCTTGGGTTGATAAGGGTGCGCAGATTCTTTTTGAAAACAGGCGTCAAGGGGAGGAGCTTTATATCCTGCCCTTTGACCAAAATTGAAAGGTGTATTTATGAAAAATATAAAATTAAAAATCTTTATCTGCATAGAAATAATTTTGGTCATTACCGGCTTGTTTATGGTAGAACACCTCTCTCAAAGGGAATATACTACTTTGGCAGATCGTACACATTCAAAAAATTTTCAAAGCCAAGAGATTTATCAGGAAAAGTCGCCTGACGGGACTCACACTTTAGTCATATCCCGCATAGGGAGCCCTAGGAATCATCACGACGAGGACTGGCTGAACATATATATGTTCTCAACCGTTGATTTAAAATATCCTTATGCTGCTCATCATTCAGATTTAACAGAAAAGTTCTATAATAACGGAGAACTTGCGTCATATGCTGTTGAGTGGCTCGATATCGGTGCTAAGATTACCATAAGCGGCGACCACCACCGTGACCAAGTGTATATCCTTCCGTTTTACGTTCCGGAGGAGTCTGAACTGCAAAACAGCGAAAGCGCTCCTCCTGTTCAAAATCCATCATAGAAGGAGAGGCTATAACATGAAAGACAACGGCTATTTTACAACAAAAGACGGATTAAAAACCTTTTCCAAAATATTGGCTTTTTTAATAATTATATTGCTTATTGTCTGTGCAACTCTTTATCTGCATTACCATGTCAAAACAGAGCGTTTCAGAGAAACCTCTCCAGACGGGCAATATACTGTTATAATAACTTCCATAGGGTCTCCCGGGAGAACCCGAAATGAGGTTTTAAAAATCGAAATGAATTGCAAATCGGACCCTCATTATCGTGATCCTTTATATACGGACATTTCATATTCCGGATTCCCTGAAGTTACCAATGCTACATCATGCGATATAGAGTGGCTTTCTTTCGGAGCCAAGATAACCTTGGATAACAACATACAAGATGAAGAGGTCTATATTTTGCCATTTTGAATGATTTTTTCACCTACGGGATGTACCAAACATCCCGTAGGTTTTCTTTCTATTTTACCTTTTGGTGTAAATAATTGGAAAAAGATCTGCATGCAGCATATTGTTCTTCCGTGGTTGCCCCGCCTTTGAGCAATTTCAGAGGTGTAACTTCGCCTATCGGATACATCATTTTTTCAACAACTGAATTATAGAGGTTTTCAAGTGATGAAAAATCAAGACCATCATATGCGACTTGTGAGTATCTTTTTGCTGCTGACAAATTTGAATAGTACTCCTGCATAGCATCTGTCAGCACATGAACTGTCGCTGCTTTGCTTTTAATGATCTTTGACAACGCAATTGCATCATTGTCGTCACAAAAATCAGTATAATTGCAATGAATATCTATTTTGTCACGAATGTCTTTCGGGAAGTTTTCTTTATGCGATCCTATGAAAAGATCTGCAACCTTCTGTATGCTCAAATCGGGATAATATTTCTTATACTCATGAATATCTTTCATTCCCGTTGCTAAGTCTCCGCCCCATGAAGCCCAGTAGTCAGGCGCCGTTGATATGGCTACATATGCCAATGTTGACAACGCTAAATGAGCAACATCATTCAGTCCTCCTATATTATCCTTGACACTGTTCTTATCATCCTTAATATATAATTTAAGATTTTCCGAAAGGCTCTTATATTCTCTTTCCATAAATTCCTCAAAATATATATCTGGATCCTGAACAGATATTCCAAACTCTACGTCTTTTAAATATCTTAAAGATAAATAATTTAGCGCTCCTTCATGAACAGTTTTCAGAGTATAATGCTCTCCTTCAGGCACATAATCCAAATACTTCCCTCCTCTGAATTCCTCGTAAGCGTCCTCCAGCTCTCTGACCATGGAGATAATTTCAAAGATAGTGTGAGCCGTAGTGCCGGTGTCAGGATCCTTCGGCGGAGTGTAGTCGGTTGAAGCGTAAGACTGAACCCTATCGCAGGCGGGCACCCTGCCTTTGTATGCAACCTTGTCCAAATCCCAGCTTCCGCCGTACCCGGTTATTTCATGGAATTGGTCGTAGTTCCAGTTAGCAGGTATGGAAAATCCCAGATTGCCGCTGTATCCCGTGGACATGTCGGAAACGAAGCTTGATACGGCGTATCCTGCGTTGGAAACTCTGGTGCAGACATTTCTTGAAGCATATATGCCCACCTTAAACATCGGTCCCATGTGTTCGCTAACACCTCTGAAATACGGAAGGATGTTGGAATCCACCTGATAGTCCATAACGTCAAGGTCGACTGCAAAGTATATGATTGTTGGTGGCACACCCTTTTCAATCGCTGCTTCACGGGCTGCTTTGGCATGGGCTGCGCCTCTTGCATAGGTAAACTCAGCGAGGTCTCGTCCATTCTCCTGAAATATAGGGAAATATTTAAGGCCGTAGCTTAAAATGCGCTCCAGCTCTCCCGGTCTTATCTCCTTAAAATCTCCTCCGGTTAAATATCTTCCCACTATGCTATAGCCATCAGCCTTTAACTTCTGCGCAAGGGCATCCGTAATTTCAAACCTCGTATCGCAGGCTGTGGCTGCTCTGTCGGGATTTCCCTTGCTCACAAAGAGGGACATCCATGTGTTCACATCAAGCTGCCTTGTAATAGGCAGGGCGTATTCCGCCTGAAAAGCTTCGAGCTGAGTCTGGAAAGTCGTCGTCCAGGTTCTTACAGGGCTTGCCAGATATTTGTTGCAGACCATGGCCACACTTGCAATCCACACCCAATCCGGGTACTGAGCCGCATTGGCCGCCGTAATGACTTTGAGAGCTCCCTTTGTTCCGTTGCCGAAGTTTCCGTTGGATACCTCAGGGCCAAAGCCTTCAATCGCCTGCAACACCTGTATGATATCGGTGTTCATCTCTCTGCCGTAAAGCCCGTCACATGGGATTATTCCCGTATAACTGCGGTAATCTCTGTTAATCTGCTGCTGGATGCTTCTCAGTGCGGCTGTTCCCCCGTAATTTGTGAGAAGTACAAACTGCTTCATAGAGAGCAGGCATTCCATTATATCCATGGTAACGGTGGAATCCCCTCCTATTCCCATATCCGATTTCAGCGATTTAATGGATTTTGCCGTCTGGCCTTTAAAATACAAAGTAATGCTGCCGGTTTCCGCATAATATCCCTTGCACCAGAGCGCACCTTGGATGATTCCGTGGACATTGTCCGTTTTTGTATCATCTGCACTCTGCTCCTTAATTCCGTTAGGGTATTTTGCTTTAAATTTGCTCTTGGTGGTCGGTCCGATTACTGCGGCCGTCTCTGCCATTCCCAGTTCGATCTGCAATGCTATGATAAGCCCGTTAATGGTTCCCCAGCCTGTATATCCGTCTTCCGCAACTCTTGTATACCTGCTGTCATTACCGTAGGTCTCATTCATCCACTGCTGTGTCTTCAATACCATTTGATCCATTTTTATTTCCGCCTTTAATATTTGAATATTTTTGTGTCATTTTTGGCGCCGATAACACACTTTCTCTGTCCTTAAAGGACATTTATATAGTACCACGATTTTGTCCTGTTGTCAATGCCTTTTTGGACATTTTGTCCAATTTGTTTCCATCTCATGCCACTCACTCAACCCAACCTGCTGGAGCCCTTGATTTATCCCCCTTTGTCGTAGTATAATCATATATATTATTTAAGAAAGAGCGATACTATTATGAAACTTATCAATCTGCTAAAACAAGATACTTTATCCCTCTCCTTTGAGGTTTTCCCTCCAAAGGCAAGTTCATCTTTTGACAGTGTAAAAACCGCTACGGAAGAGATTGCAAAGCTTAAGCCTTCCTTTATGAGCGTGACCTACGGAGCAGGCGGCGGCACCAGCAAATATACCCTCGACATTGCCAAGAATATAAAAGAGCTTTACGGGGTTTCCACCCTTGCTCACCTGACCTGCGTTTCATCAACCAAAGACACGGTGGAAGAAATGATTCACAGTATGCAGGAAGCAGGCATAGAGAACGTAATGGCTCTCAGGGGCGACCTTACGCCGGAAATGGAAAGTCAGGACAGAAGTGACTGGCACTACCAGCACGCCATAGACCTTATCAGAGAATTAAAGGAAAGCGGGGCGGATTTCTGCATAGGAGGCGCCTGCTATCCCGAGATACATCCCGAAAGCGTAAACCAGAAAGAGGACATCAAATATCTCAAGGAAAAGGTGGCTGCCGGCTGCGATTTTCTGACAACTCAGATGTTTTTCGACAACAACCTTTTATATAACTTCCTTTACAAGATAAGGGAAGCGGGCATTACCGTTCCCGTAATACCGGGAATCATGCCTATTACCAACGCCAATCAGATTGAAAGGGCATTAAAGCTTTCCGGCTCTTATGTGCCGCAGCGCTTCAAGAGCCTTGTGGACAAATTCGGCCATGACCCTGCCGCCATGAAACAGGCTGGAATCGCCTATGCCACAGACCAGATAATAGATTTATACGCCAACAACATAACCAATGTACACGTTTACTCTATGAATAAACCTGACGTGGCTGAAAAGATTCAGGCCAACCTTTCGGATATTCTGGGAAAGGCATGATGAGCGCTATGACATCGACCCTTTTAGTTAAAAACTACAGTGAACCTCCCGTAAACAGAAAAGAGATTTTGCGGTATATGGGCTGCAAGGAGCCTGACTCTCAGGTTCTAACTCTCATGGAAGCCTCCTTGGAGGAAGCTCTCCCCAAGATGATTTATAAAGTCTGTTTCCGTCGTTTTGATGTAAGCGTGAGCGGCGACGACATCGACCTGACCTTTACAAAGATTCACAGCCCGTCACTGGCAAAGAATTTAAACGGGTGCGGCTCTGCCGTTCTTTTTGCCGCCACCGTAGGCATTGAAACAGACAGGCTAATCGCAAAATACAGCCGCATATCTCCCGCCAAAGCGCTGTGCTTTCAGGCCATAGGGGCTGAGCGAATCGAAAGTCTCTGCGACGTTTTCAACGGGGAAATCGCAGGAGAAGCTGGGGCGCAGGGGCTCTTTACAAGACCACGGTTCAGCCCAGGGTACGGGGATTTGAGCTTGGAGGTGCAAAAGGACTTTTTCAGAGTTCTCGATTGTCCGAGAAAGATAGGTCTTTCCTTAAACGAGAGTCTCTTGATGTCGCCGTCAAAATCCGTTACGGCCCTCATCGGACTTTCAGATACGGAAAAGCCTTGCAAGAAAACAAGCTGCGCAGACTGCTCAAAGACAGACTGCAATTTCAGGAGGAATCAATGACAAATATTTTAGAATACATGAAAGACAATATCCTTTATCTTGACGGAGGAATGGGAACACTCCTTCAGGATTCGGGCCTGCTTCCGGGAGAGCATCCCGAAATGTGGAATCTTACCCACCCGGAAGTAATCGAAAAAATCCATAAGGACTATTTTGACGCCGGCTGCAACGTGGTAAACACCAACACTTTCGGAGCCAATTCCCTTAAGTTTCCTCTGCCGCAGCTTGAGGAAATCGTGGCTGCCGCCGTTGAAAACGCCAAAAGAGGCCGGTCAGCGTCATCTACTCCACAACAAAAGTTTGTCGCCCTCGATATAGGACCTTGCGGCAAACTTCTCAAGCCTTACGGCGACTTTGAGTTTGAGGCTGCTGTGGAATTGTTTGCGGAAATCGTCAGAGCCGGTGTGAAATGCGGAGTGGATTTAATCTTTATAGAAACCATGAGCGACAGCTACGAGACCAAAGCCGCTCTGCTTTCTGCAAAAGAGAACAGCGACCTTCCTGTATTTGTTTCCAATGCTTACGGCGAGGACGGAAAACTGATGACAGGAGCTTCGCCTGCCGCCATGACGGCCCTCATAGAAGGCATGGGAGCCGATGCCATAGGGGCAAACTGTTCTTTAGAGCCAAAACAGCTTACAGGCGTAGTGGATGAACTTCTTGCCAATGCTTCGATTCCGGTTATGCTGAAACCTAATGCGGGACTTCCAAAGGAGGAGGCCGGCAAGGCGGTCTACAGCACTCTTCCCGATGAATTTGCATCGGATATTGCCAAGGCTATCGGCAAGGGAGTCCGTGTTGCAGGAGGCTGCTGCGGAACCACGCCTGAATACATAAGAGAGATTGTAAACAAAACAAAGGGGATGAAACCCATTCCTGTGAAAGCTAAAAACATAACCTGCGTGTCTTCATACACCCATGCGGTAAAGTTTGAGCAAGCTCCTGTCCTCATAGGGGAGCGCATAAACCCTACGGGTAAAAAGCGCTTTAAGCAGGCCTTGAAAGAAAATGACATAGACTACATTCTGCAGGAGGGCATAAACCAGCAGGAGCGCAACGTTCATATTCTGGACGTAAATGTGGGTCTGCCTGAAATAGACGAAGTTGAAATGCTTAAGAAAGCCGTCTTCGAGCTTCAAGCCATCATCAATCTCCCTCTTCAAATCGACACGGCAGACCCTGTCGCAATGGAAGCCGCTCTGCGCCTTTATAACGGCAAGGCTATGATAAACTCAGTAAACGGCAAGGAGTCCTCCATGGAAGCCATTTTCCCGCTGGTGAAAAAATACGGCGGACTGGTTGTGGCTCTCACTCTCGACGAGAACGGAATCCCAGAAACGGCAGAGGGCAGGGTAAAGATTGCAAAGAAAATCCTGTCACGAGCCGCTGAGTACGGAATAGATAAAAAGGATATAATCTTTGACACGCTGGCCATGACCGTCAGCGCCGACTCCAAGGCCGCAAAAGCCACCCTTGAAGCCCTTAACGTAATAAAAAATGAGCTGGGCTGCCACACTTCGCTGGGCGTTTCCAACGTGTCCTTTGGGCTTCCAAACAGAGAAGCCATAAACAGCACATTTTTCGCTTGCGCTCTGGAAAAGGGTCTTTCGGCTGCTATAATGAATCCTTACTCCGGCGGCATGATGAGAACTTATTACTCTTACAATGCTTTGCACGACCTTGACGAAAACTGCGCCGAGTATATAAACTTTGCTTCTTTGTATGAAGAAGCTCCTCAGACTGCCGCAGTTACAACTAAAGCTGCGTCGTCAAAGGAGCAGTATAAATCCGATTTGCAAAAGGCCATAGTTAAAGGTTTGAAAGAGCAGGCGGGGGAGATTACCAAGGAACTGCTGTCCGCTGTCCAGCCCCTTGAAATAATACAGAATGAAATCATCCCGGCACTTGACATAGTGGGCAAGGGCTTTGAGGAGAAAAGGGTGTATCTGCCTCAGCTTCTCATGAGCGCCGAGGCGGCAAAGAGCTCTTTTGAGGTGATAAAGACCTTCATGGCTTCCTCCGGCAAAGCTTCCATAGATAAATGTCCGGTGGTGATTGCCACCGTCCAGGGGGATATTCACGATATAGGCAAGAATATAGTGAAGCTTCTCTTGGAAAATTACGGTTTTAAGGTTATAGATTTGGGAAAGGACGTGGCCCCTGAGCTGGTCGTCAATGCGGTTATCGAAAACAATGCTCCCGCAGTGGGCCTGAGCGCTCTGATGACCACGACGGTTCCCGCCATGGAGGAGACTATAAAGCTTCTCAAGGAAAAAGCCCCTTGGTGCAAAATCGTAGTCGGCGGCGCAGTCCTCAATCAGGAGTATTCGGATCGCATCGGCGCAGACAAGTACGCAAAGGACGCAATGGAAACCATAAGGTTTGCGGATGATATAAAATAGAGCTTTGCGGGGCGGGCCTTAGGAAGTAGTTTGGAACGGCTTGTGAACGTCCCCGGAGCGGCCCCGGTGCGGCCCTGGATTTCTTATATGTAATAAGAATAGGCTCCATGGCAAAGGGAGGAGTGACAAAAAATGAACTCCATGTCAAATGTTGGCAGAATTTTGGATAAGTTAGAAGCTGCCAACAAAATCCAGTGAATTACAGAGAGAGACCATGTCGAAAAATGTCGATGTTGTCACTTTTTCAAAATAAGCAAAACTTGCCAACAGTTTTTCAGGAAAACTGTTGGCAGATTTCCGAATTTCAGCTAATGCGACAACAAATGTTCTGGTCAAGGAAAATTGTAATAGCTATGTGCTGTTTATGCTACCTTTGCCGGTGGTAACCCACCATTAAATGAATGTGGTCGCTGATTGTTGTACCAGCCATAAGCATAGCA
>JAETTD010000057.1 GCA_021769295.1 Bacillota bacterium
GCAGGGATGTGTTTTTGTAAACAATTTGACAAAGAGGCGATGTGGCAATACTATGCCTATAGAGAAGCAGAACACGATCCCCCTGAAAAAGCAGGGCAACATGATACCTGTGAAAAGGCCGGGGTTTGTATAGAAACTACGGTTGAAGGAATAATTGATTCATTAAATTTGGAGCATGTGTCGGGGGGTTTTGTTGGGCCAGTTTTATATTTGGATTTCTCAGGTGAAAATGCAAAAAGATTAATCGTAAATGAAAATGCAGAGACGTACCCTTCATATATGTATATGGGATATGTAAAAAGAAATAATTATGAATATGAAGAAGAAATTCGTATTATTTTGGATATGGGCAATAAAATTTCTGAAGATTATGTGGAAATTCCTTGTGACATCCAAAAATTAGTAAATAAAATATATTTATCACCGGGACTTTCAGACGAAAAAATAGATAGTTTACGAAAAAAATATTGCAGACTCAATGTTGATATAGATATTTCTAAATTGTATAGTATAAGTGATTTAAACATCCCCAGACTTTCAGACGAGGAGTGGCAGAAAGTAATGGTCAGTGGGGGATTACCTGAAAACAGTGATCTTTTATACTTTAGACAAAGTAGCGGAGAATGGGTAAAAAAATAAAGCATAACAAGTCATAGCGCCCTCCAGGGCGCTTTTTCCAAAAACAAACACGAACGATTGAGAGGTGGTGATGCTTGGCAAGGCCGAGGAGCCCGAACAGGGATAAGGCTTTTCAGCTTTGGCTGGAGAGTAATAAAAAGAAGCAGTTAAAAGACATCGCTGCCGAGCTGCAGGTGTCGGAGACGCAGGTCAGGAAATGGAAAAACCAGGATAAATGGGATAAAGTAACGTTACCAAAAACGAAAGGTAACGTTACTAATCATAAAGGCGGCCAGCCGGGGAATAAGAACGCGGCCGGCAATAAGGGCGGGGCGGCCCCACAGGGAAATAAAAACGCAGTCACTACAGGAGAGTTTGAAGCTCTCCTTTTTGATTGCCTGGATGAAGATGAAAAGAGGCTGGCCGAAGCTGTCCCGGAGGATAAGATGCAGCTCCTTTTGCAGGAAATACAGCTTATAACAGTCCGGGAGCGGCGGATGATGAGACGGATTGAAGCGATACGGAATTCGGATGGGGATCAGGGAGGCAGCTCTCTGGAAGACGGCATGACGCTGGTAAAGCGCCAGACGGACTTTGACAAGGACTTAAAAGAGTACCGCGGTAAGCTGGGACAGATCCAGGCCATCGAGGAGGCCCTTACCCGTGTGCAGGCCCGCAAACAGAAGATGATTGATTCCCTCCA
>JAETTD010000011.1 GCA_021769295.1 Bacillota bacterium
TACTGGTACCGCAGGTAGCAGAATTACAGAAAGAATACTTCAACACTCCTGGTAAGTACTACTTAGCAGACGTAGAAGCAAAGAAAGCAAAAAAGGCAGCTAAATAGAGCTGTACACAAAACATATAAGTTGTAAATTATTATCAAAAAATTGTTAGATTATTTATATTGATTCTAATTTGATATGTGTAGTTTAGACTCCATATTCGAAAGTGGATATGGAGTCTATATTTAATAAGTTAAATAAAAGGGAGAATTATGAGCAACCAAAGAAGCGCAAGCAACAAGAACAATAGAAAAAAAACTCCTGCAAGACCAAAGAAGCGAAAATATGCCGATGACCGCACACCTACGGTTAAAAAAATCGACCGTGTGTGTAAAGTCTTGGCTTTTGTTTTAGCGGCTCTTCTGATAGCCAACGTGCATGTTCTCGTGGGCGGCGGCGGATATGACGATACTGAAATCGTACCGGTTTTGGGAATTGCCGACAGTAAGGTGGAAACCGACGTAATGGAGCCGGAAATCAAGGCAAAGAGCGCAGTATTCACCAAAACGAATGGAAGCTATGAAGAGGGAGATGTTGTTCAGTACTTCGACGGTAAATATAATCCCGTGAGAAGAATTATTGAAATCTCGGAGGACGAAAAAACTTATACTCTGCTCGGGGATAACGAAGCTACCTCGGATTCCGTAAAAGTAAAGGCCGAAGATATAAGAGGAAAAGTTATTTTCAGCTCAAAGAGCCTGTATGGGTTTATGAAAGTCTATCATACGACATTAGGCGCTGCTATTACCATGGTAATATCCATGCTTCTGATTGTAATGGGAGATATTCTGATGTTTAAAAAGCGAAAAGCCGCTCTTAAGGAGAGACGAGAAGCGCAGGCAAGAAAAGAGGCACGAAAGCTTAAAGTTAAGCAGGGTATAGAAGAAGCCGGAGCTGCAGAAGAGGAAAACCCTATCGAAAAGCGCCGCGCCGAAAAAGAAGCCAAGCTTCAAAAAGAGCGTGCTGAAATTGCTGCCGAAATGAAGGAAATCCAAAAGAAGATGAAAGCTGAAGAGCAAGAATTAAAACAGGGAAAGAGAGGTAAAAAGTAATGCTTGACGTGATTATCTATATCTGTGCTTACCTTTCGGGTCTGTTCTTTGGAGTGATGATTTTTACGATTATCGAGAATTCATCCAAAGGTTTCAGACAGTTTGTAAGAAAACTATGCCAAAAGATTCCTTTCTACTTCAGAAGAATTATTATGTGGGTGGCATTGATTGTATTTGCCATAGTCGGATATTTCTTCCTCGGCTGGGGAATGACGCGCGGAGGTCTTATCTGTGGTATGCTGGGCGGTGTATTTATGTACTTTAAGGCAGGCGTAACCATGGGAAATAACCCTGACCCTTATAACAAAGAGCGCAAAAAAAAGATGAAAAAGTTAAAAAAATAAAAGCGAAAATATAGGGGCTGTTTTGCAGCCCCTTTTTGATTATATGATAAGTTGTATAAAACTCCATAAAAGTTTAAATCCGTAGAAGATTATTACCACTCCGCATACTATGTTTATGATTCTCAATGTCTTATCAGTAAACTTGGCGCTGAAAAGAGAAATAATCGTCGATATGGATAAGAACCAGATAACCGATGCAGATGCAAATCCCCCCACAAAGAAGAAATCCGTGCCTGCCGGCAAAGTGGCCTTAAATGCTCCAAGCATCATGCTTCCGTCTATAAGAGCCTGAGGGTTGAACCATGTGACCACGCAGGCGGTGGTTATTACCTTTAGAATAGGAACGTTGACGTCTTTGCTCGTATCTACGGTATCATCCTTGGAACGGACAAGGCCGATACCAATCCATATTACTATTAAGCTTCCCACCAGAAGGACTATCATTTCAAGCCATACGGAAGCCTCCATTAAGGCTCCTATTCCGAAGAAGCAGGCAAGTCCGAGGGTGACGTCAAAGAAGATTACTATGAGAGCCGTCAGGTAGACCCTGGGTTTAGGCTGTGTAAGCGCTGTGTTGATTACAAATAAATTTTGAAGGCCGATAGGGGCAACATATGCAAGGCCCATGGTCAGCCCTTGAAGGTAAATGTCCATTCTTTATTCCTCCATACTCTGAAAAATATATTTACTCTTAAAATTTTACCTGATATAATTATATTACTATTTATACGCCATATCAAGAGTGCAAAAAAAAGCAACTAAGTAAGGAGGAACTTACTATGATAGAGACCCATTACGACTGTCCGTGTTTGGAAAACTGCCCATTGAGCTATGCCATGTCTATAATAGGCGGTAAGTGGAAGATGCAAATACTTTGTACCCTCAACAATCATGGCACACTGAGATACAACGAACTCAGAAAGAAGATGACCGGAATATCCAATACCATGCTGGCGAGCGCATTGCGTGAGCTTGAAGAAGCAGGACTGGTGCAAAGGGTAGAGTATCTGGAGGTGCCTATAAGGGTAGAATATTCGTCAACGGAGGTATGCGACAGGCTTATGCCTGTGCTCGAATCTCTCAGCGATTGGGGAGAAGAAATGATGAGTATGGCTAAAGAAAAGGGTAAGGAGGAGTGAGATGAAACTGGTTTCGTGGAACGTCAACGGGCTGCGCGCCGTCATGGGCAAAGGCTTCATGGATTTTTTCAGCGCAGCGGATGCCGATATCTTTTGCCTGCAGGAAACCAAGCTGCAAGAAGGCCAGATAGAAATGGATTTACCGGGATATTATCAGTACTGGAATTACGCTGAGAAAAAGGGATATTCGGGTACAGCGGTATTTACCAAGATAAAGCCCATTTCGGTAACTTACGGAATAGGCATGGAAGAGCATGACAGGGAGGGCCGGGTGATAACCCTCGAGTTTGAGGACTTTTACTTTATTACGGTTTACACTCCCAATTCGCAGGATGAACTTAAGCGCCTTGAGTATCGCATGAAGTGGGAGGACGACTTTCTCGCATATATTAAAGGTTTGGAAGAAAAGAAGCCCGTGATATACGCAGGAGACTTAAATGTGGCAAGACTGGAAATAGATATAAAAAATCCTAAGACAAACCGCCGTAATGCTGGATTTACGGATGAAGAACGCGGCAAAATGGAGAATGTGCTCGCAAACGGATTTATAGATACTTTCAGGTATTTTTATCCCGAAAAAGAATCGGTTTATTCGTGGTGGTCATACAGGTTTAAAGCCCGTGAGAGGAACGCGGGTTGGAGAATAGACTACTTTATTGCGTCCCGGGGCTTGAAGGACAGGCTTAAAGATGCTAAAATTCATACAGATATATTGGGCTCGGATCACTGCCCGGTAGAACTTGACATCGTGTAGGAGGATAACATGAAAAAGATAGGATTTATAGGAATGGGAAATATGGCTCAGGCTATGGTCAGAGGTTTTACCCAATCGGAAAAAATAAACGGCCGGGATATATACGCCTTTGCGCCAAATCAGGAAAAACTGATAAAAAACTGCGGTATATTGGGCATCAATCCTTGCGCAACTGCAGCGGAAGCAGTGGAAAAGAGCGAAATGATTTTTATGGCATGCAAGCCTTATCAGATAGATGACGTAATAAAAACTCTCGGCTCCAAGCTGGGGGGAAAGTCCATAGTTTCTGTTGCCGCAGGCTGGGATTTTGACAGATACAGAAAGGCATTGCCTGAAAGTACAAAAGTGCAGTGCATTATGCCTAACACACCGGTATCGGTGTCAAAGGGCGTGCTGCTAATTGAGGAAGAAAATGATTTACCCGAAGAAGACCGTAATTTCCTCTTAGAGCTGCTTGAAAGCGTAGGAAAGGTCATAGAACTGCCAAGCCGCCTTATGGAGGCAGGAAGCGCTGTTTCGGGCTGCGGTCCGGCTTTTATGGATATGATAATAGAAGCTATAGGAGACGCAGCGGTCAAAAATGGAATTCAACGCAAGCAGGCTTACGAAATGGTGTGCCAGACCATGATAGGCAGCGCAGAACTGCAGCTTAAAACCGGAATTCATCCGGGACAGCTTAAGGACAATGTCTGCTCGCCGGGCGGAACTACCATAAGAGGAGTAGCCGCTCTTGAAGAGGCAGGCATGAGGTCAGCATTTATAAAAGCCATAGACGCTGTAATAAAGGGATAGCTTTGCATGTAAACCCTCCTGTGAATAGTTTTTCGGAATATGGGAAAAGTATCCTAAAGAAGACTATTTATATGCGGAGGGATAAAATGGAGTTAAAAAATTCTAAAACCGAGGCTAATCTTATGGCAGCCTATTCGGGAGAATCGCAGGCGAGAAACAAATACAGCTTCTATGCCGGAGTGGCAAAAAACGAGGGCTATGAGCAGATAGCCGCCATATTTGAAGAAACGGCCCATAACGAAAAAGAGCATGCAGAGATTTGGTTCAAGCTCCTTGGAGGCATAGGAACCACACCGGATAATCTGCTTGCAGGCATTGCGGGCGAAAACTACGAATGGACTGTGATGTACGACCAGTTCGCCAAGGAAGCAGATGAAGAAGGCTTCACCGAAATTGCCGCCAAATTCAGAATGGTGGCAGCTATCGAAAAGACTCACGAGGAAAGGTATCAGGCGTTGCTTGATAATGTGAAAAAGGGAGAGGTATTTAAAAAGCCTGAAGAAACTTTATGGAGATGCAGAAACTGCGGTCACGAGTATTACGGCACGGAAGCACCGCAGATATGCCCTGTATGCGAGCATCTTCAATCCTACTTTGAAGTAAAACCTGAAAATTATTAAGAGACTGAGGAGAGCCCTTTTTATAGAAGCTCTCCTCATAATATATATGGAATTTGATATCCGGCAGAGTTTGTGCTAAAATATGCCTATGAATACAGACTATATGGAGACGCCGCTGGGCATTCTCAGGATTACGGCTGAAAACGGCAAGATTAAAGAGATACACTCTATGAGAAAGGATGAACCACGCTCGGAAACCACATGCAGAGATTGGATTATTGAGGAGGCGGAAAAGCAACTGTCCGAGTATTTTGACGGAAAGCGCCGGAACTTTGAACTGGAACTGGATTTCAGTTCGGGAAGCGAATTTCAGCAAAAAATATGGAAAGTCCTTTCGGAGATTCCTTATGGAAAGACTCTGTCCTATGGGCAGGTTGCAAGGTTGGCGGGAAATCCAAAGGGAAGCAGAGCCTGCGGCAATGCGGTGGGAGCCAACCCATTTTTAATCGTAATACCGTGTCACCGTGTTATAAAGGGTGACGGAAGCATAGGCGGCTTTGGAGCAGGTATTGAAAAAAAGAAAATTTTATTCGGAATCGAAGGAATAGAGTTATGCAAAAAATAAGAGAGCTGCTGTTTGAGCAGCAGGATTTAAAATACAGGGATTTTCACAGCAAACTTGTTCCCAATATAGATAAAGAGCGCATAATCGGAGTCAGAACTCCCGTAATGAGAAAGCTGGCCAAAAAACTGGCAAAGGAACAGAACTTTAAAGAGTTTATGGCGGAGCTTCCTCATTATTACTACGAAGAAAATAACCTTCACGGTTTTCTGATAGGGGAGGTAGCCAAGACGCCCAAAGAGGCTCTTGAAATGATAGATGAACTGCTGCCTTATGTGGACAACTGGGCGACATGCGATTGCCTGCCTCCTAAGATTTTAAAAAAAGACCTTGAACTTCTTCGCCGGACCATAATGCCGTGGCTTGAAAGCAAACAGGTGTACAGAGTGAGGTTTGCCATAGTGGCGATGCTGCAATTTCTGCTGGAAGAAGGGTTTAAACAGGAGGATTTGACGAAGCTGGCTGATATAAAATCCGATGAATATTACATAAACATGGCCATTGCATGGTATTACAGCTTTGCGCTGATTAAACAATACGACTGCGCCGTAAAGCTGATTGAATCTAAAAAGCTGGATAAGTGGATTCAAAACAAATCCATTCAGAAAGCCATAGAAAGCTATCGGATAAGCCCGGAGAAAAAGGCTTACCTGAAGACTCTTAAAATTAAGTAGAAGAGAGGTAAGATATATGGAATACATAGGAGATGTAATTTATGATTACGCCGGCGGCCTGTACATAAACATGACAAATAAATGTCCGTGCAGATGCGAGTTTTGCATAAGGGATATGGTGGATTCTCTCGGAGAAGCGGACAGCCTGTGGCTCAAGAGAGAACCTTCGCCGGAGGAAGTGCTTCAGCTTATTGAAGAGACGGATTTAAGCAGATATGATGAAGTGGTGTTTTGCGGCTACGGCGAGCCGACCGAAAGGCTGGACTTGCTCCTTGACGTATGCGACTACGTAAAAGAAAATACGAGCCTGAAAACACGGCTTAACACCAACGGTCTTTCGGACCTGATATACAAAAGAAGCACTGCTGCGGATTTTAAGGATAAACTTGACGCAATCTCCATAAGCCTTAATGCGCCTACGGCAGAAAAATACGACAGGCTCTGTCATCCGAAGTTCGGAGAGGACGCCTTCAAAGCCATAATAAAATTTACGGAGGACGTAAAAAAGTACGTGGATGATGTCACCATGTCCGTCGTGGGAAGCAGCATAAGCGCCGAAGATATAAAGGAATGCGAGATTATCGCTACCCAAAAATTAGGGGTAAAATTCAGAGTACGTTAGAGAGGGGAAAGATGAAGAAACAATACAGACACGAAAGATGCATTAACACCTATGAAGGTGACCACAATAAAATAGTAAGGGCATCCGGATTGCTGCAAGAGATGCAGGAGGCCGGAAGACTTCAGATGAAAGTTCAAAAACCGTCATATGAAGACTTGCAAAATGAGGGAAAAACCTTGATGCTCAGCCGATTGGATATGGAGGTATACGAGCCGGTATATGTAGGCGAAACAATAACGGTATCTTCATGGCCGTGCGAGAGCAGCAGAGCCACGTTCCTGCGTTGTTACGATATACAAAAGGATGGACGTGTACTGGCTGAAATTGCAAGCCAGTGGGCCCTTGTAGACATGGAAAGCAGAAAGGTTCTGAAGACAGACGAAGTGGATTTTTCCAATTATTATGTGGGAGAATACAAGGAACTGTACAGGGGAAAGCTTAGAATACCTAAAGATGAATCCTTTGAAGAGGTTGAAAAGTATAAGGTAAGATATTCCGATTTGGATTCCAACGGCCATATGAACAACACCTATTATCTCGACGTACTGAGCAACCACATTCCTGAGCTGGCTGCAGGCGGGTATATGGTCAAATCCGTCAGGGTGCATTACAGCAAGGAAGCTCCTTATGGGGATGTGATTACCGTATTCAGAGCAAAGCCTGACGAAAGCAGATATATATTCAAGACAGTCAAGGAAAGCGGAGAGCTGAACTTGGAAGCCGAGATAGTTATAAAGGCTGTTTAGGAGATGAATTTAATTCAGAGCCAAAAACAAGACTGCCGTAAATCTTAAATTTTCTTTGAATTGCGGCATTTTGACCGCAGTGATAAGGCTCAAATTGCCGTAAAGTTCTCAATTTCTTTTAAATACGGCATTTTATAAGCCGTAGGAAGGGTGAAACTGCCGTAAATTTGAAATTTTTCTTAGTTTCCGGCATTTTGGCGGGAAATAAGGTAGCAAAAGTGCCGCAAATGGGAGATTTCCTTAAATTTGCGGCACTTTACAATTCAGACGATTGCGGTGGCACCATTTCTGAAAATGTACGATTCTTACTATTCTATGGATTTTAACGACTCTGCCATGCTTATTTTATTGAGTTTGCGCCTCATTACAAGGTTGACAATCATCGCAAAGACGAAAGTTCCCAGAACTCCCAGAACATAGCTGAGAAGGGTAATGTGGACATCAAAGCTGAGCAAGTCGATTTTGATTTTTTCCATTACGAATCTGTGGAGCCAGCAGCCCAGAGGCAGCCCCACAAGGGCTGAAATTGCCGTCAGAGTGATGTTTTCCCTGAATACGTACTGAGCAGTCTCATTCTGATAAAAGCCGAGAACCTTGATAGTAGCGATTTCTCTGATACGTTCGGTTATGTTTATATTGGTCAGATTATATAGGACTATGAACGCCAAGGCTCCGGCACACAGAACTACCAGCGCGATTACATAGTCAAGGCTTTTCATCATGTTGGTGATGCGGGCCTTGAAATCTTCCGTAACAGATACGGAGGAAACACTTTCGGCATCCATTAAAGCGGCGCCGATTTCGTGGCGGGAAAGCTCTGCGTCATCTTCCCCGGCTGCCTGTGTACCGAGAATAAAGGCAGTGTTTATTTCGGGAGCGCCCCAAGCCGAGCGGTAGGTAGCGTCATTTATGTACAGATAGTTATATACGTAATTGTCGCATAAGCCGGTTATTTTTACGGTGAGAGCATTCTGTTCGCTGTCATAAACCGTGAGGCTGTCTCCCTTCTTTACTCCGAGAGTATGGGCAAGATTGCTGTTTATAATTCCCTCGCCTTCGCCCGGATATTCAAGCCGGCCGTCGTCGTTATGAAGGTCGATGAATTTGTCTATAGGATTATCGTCGTCGCAGACTATTAGGTTTACGGATTTTACCTGCCCGCCGGTTCTTGCATCTACTGAGCCCGAGTATATAAAGAGGCATTGCTCTATGTATTCTTTGTTTTCCTCTGCAAAGGCAGACTGATCCTCCGGCGTAAGGCCGTGGTTAAAGAGAACTTCGTAATCCACATGGTATATCTCATCATATTGCATGGACACCACATTTTTAATTGAGTCCCTGATACCCAGACCTGTTATCAAAAGGGCGGTACATCCGCATATGCCCAGTATCATCATGAAAAATCTTTTCTTGTATCTGAATACGTTTCTGACGGAGACCTTCTGCAGGAATTTCAGGCGATTCCACACAAAGGGAATTTTTTCAAGGAAAATCCGCTTGCCTGCCGAAGGGGATTTTGGCCTGATAAGCTGGGCAGGAACTTGGGAAAGTTCGTGATAGCAAGCGTACAATGTGGTTCCGACAGAGCATATGAGGGCTGCAAGAAGAGCAAAACCGCCCAGAAGCCAGTCAAAGACAAATATAACTTCTGAAAAACCGTACATCATCTTGTACGCCTCCCAGATTACCCATGTAAATATATATGTGCCTGCAAAGAATCCGCCGACTCCACCGATGAGAGCGGAACTTGCCGAATAAAATATATATTTGCTCAGTATTTGGTTCCTGCTGTATCCGAGAGCCTTTAAGACTCCTATCTGGGTACGTTGTTCTTCAATCATGCGGCTCATGGTGGTCATGCATACCAAGGCTGCTACCAAAAAGAAGAATATAGGAAAAACTTTGGCAATTCCCTCAACTATACCGGTATCGTTATCAAAGCACACATATCCCACATTGGTCTGTCTGTCCAAAACATAATTGTCAGGATATTCGATGGCGTTTATATCTTTTTTTGCATCTGTCAGCTTTTTTTCGGCATCTGATATCTTTGCCCTGCCGTCCGCAAGCTCTGATTTTGCATCGGCTATTTGAGCCATACCGCTGTTTATTTCGGATTGCTTTAAATCAAGCTGCGCCTTTGATTCTTCGAGAGTTTTCCATGCGCTGTCAAACTGCAGGTCAAGGGCTGATTTTTGGAATAAATATTCTTCCTCCGTAATGGCTCCGGAGCTGTAATATAATTGGAGCTGTCCGTATGCCGCATCTTTTTCTTTCTCATATTGCGAAAGGCCGGAGTTGTATTCTGCCAAACCCTCATCCAAAAGCTGTTGACCACGTTTAAGGTCGGACTCGTTGACCGAGATTTCAGACTGAGCTTTTTGAAGCTGAGCTTTTTTGTCTGCCAGTTCCGATTCTGCATCCGACACCTTTGCATAAGCTTCGTCCACGATTGCATCGTAACGCCTTTGAGCACAGCTTTCCAATGCGTTTTCAAGAGGTTCTTTGGCATCCTCCGATATTGACTTGTATTGGTCGCTGAAGATAAATGCTTCCTTATCCAGTTTTACGTAAATTTCCGTAAAAACATCTGAACTGAAACCAGATTGGGGAATCAGCACAAAGGAAGATATGCTTCCGTCTCCTATGGAAGATGAGCCTCTTTCGAAGTTGAGGTACAGGGGCGAATCAGCCAGACCGGTTAATGTATAGGAATCATAGGTCAGCATATCAAGGGTGTCTTCCTTGTTGGTTGAATCTATTAAGATTTCTTTGCCTATGTCTTCTTTGGTAAAATACCTGGAATCTCCGAGACACTCATTTCCCCTCTGAGGCATTTTGCCTGCCACAAGATTGGGGGTGTTGATTTTTTCGGAGATTGCCATAAACTTTGAAACCACGGCTCCCGCATCATCATCCTTTATGGTTATCAACACATCGGAGGAATAGGAACCTTCGGCAGTCTTTACTCCGTCTGTCGAATTTACGGTTTCCACATCGCAATCCTCAAGCCCCAGAGTTGAAATCAGCCGATAGTCATAAAAATTATGTTTATGCAGATATGTATTGCCGGTTTCAAGAAATGCCGACTTGCAAACTTTAAGGCCCGAAAAAAAACCCACTCCAAGAGCGACTATGGCAAGAATCGCAAACCACCGGCCAAAGCTTTGACGGATTTCTCTTATGGTAGATTTAAACATAACACCTTTCATAATAATACACCTTTCGTTTTACCACTCTATCTGTTCTATAGGAGTAGGGTTGTCGTTTGTTTCAACTGAAGCCACGGCTCCGTTTTTTACGTGTATTATGCGGTCTGCCATAGGTGCTATTGCCTGGTTGTGAGTTATGATTACGACGGTCATTTGAGTCTGGCGCGCCGTGTCCTGAAGCAGTTTAAGGATAGATTTGCCCGTATTGTAGTCAAGGGCTCCCGTAGGCTCGTCACAAAGCAGCAGTTTCGGATTTTTAGCCAAGGCACGTGCTATTGCCACTCTTTGCTGCTCTCCTCCCGAAAGCTGGGAAGGAAAGTTGTTAAGGCGGTGAGAAAGACCTACCTTGTCGAGAGCCTCTTTTGAATCCATGGGCTCTTTGCATATCTGGGTAGCGAGTGAAACGTTTTCAAGAGCCGTAAGGTTCTGCACCAGATTATAAAACTGAAATACAAAACCTATATCGTATCTTCTGTAGGTTGTAAGTTCTCTTTGCGTATATTTGGATATTTCCCGGCCGTCAAGCCATACTTTGCCCGAGGTAAGGGTGTCCATGCCGCCGAGTATGTTGAGCAGCGTGGTCTTTCCCGCACCGGAGGGGCCTACTATAACGCATATTTCACCTTTATAAATTTCAAAATCAGCGTCGGTTAAAGCTTCTATCGAAACCTCTCCCATTTGATAAACCTTTTTTACATGTTCAAACTTTACAAACGCCTCCATGTGAGTCGCCTCCGCACTTCTATATATTTGAAGCAATTATACCACGACTAAGGCCTTTTTAAAAGCACTAAGCGGTGTTTCCAAGCTGAAAAAACGGTGAAAAAACCGACAACAAGCATGGCGAGAGTTCCTATAACCACAGGGTAGGATTCGAAAGCTACATACTCAACGTTTGTCATAAGCAGCAATGATGCAAGGCCCAGCGGAAAGAATATCATTACTCTGCACAGGTTCTGGTGAAAGGCGGCAGGACCGAGGAGGTAGTAAGTTAATAGGGAACATATTATGGGTGCAGACGTGAGCAGGGCGCCGAACACAAAGCACCCTACGTACGCCATAAAGGTTCCCGTTTTATAAAAACCTACGCTCATTACCGAAATTTCCGATAAAAACAAGAGCAAAATGCAGCCGCTGTAAATTCCCTTTTTATCCGTAAATAAAGCCACGAGAGCGGGGCCCAGAACCATTCCCCCATGTATCAAAAGGATACCGGCTTTGTCGTATGAAAGGGAGTAGACAGAGCCTATGGAATACAATACATCCATGTACCCTATGCGGCATACTACGGCAACGGAGACGGCAATAAAAAGAAAAAACAGGCATGATTTAACACGACTTTTTCTTGCATGGGAAGAATGGCTCATATTTTCTTCGAAATTGATTAAAATAGGTTCATCCAAAAATACCATGGAAGAGAAGAGCATCAGAATCACAGAGCATAAAATTGCAACAAAGGGTCTGAAAGCGAGCAGCAATGCAAATCCGAAACCAAAGAGCACCGATAAAGAGAATACTAAACCGAACACCAGAGTCTTGCTTATGCGGAACCAGCCCACGATTATGTTGGGAGCGAGGACAAAGAGCAATCCTCCGGCGCTTGCACCAAGGAGTATTGAACCGATATATTCTATAGGCGTATTTTTCCAGTATGCAGAGAGAAACATTGCATAATTGGCTACAAGTCCGGTGAAGCACACCCAAAATCTGAAGGACAGGCAATTATAAAAAGAGCGGGCAATGGGTATACCTATAACAGAAGAAAGAAGGAGCACCGGAAATGTTTCTTCGGAATTGGCTGAAAACACGAATCCCAAAGCCGGAGCGAGTATAAAAAACAGGCCTATGATGTTCTTTGAACCGTAAAAAAATTTAAGCAAAGTGAGCACCTCAAATTATTAAAATACTTTTAAAAGTAGTATTTTTCGGCAGAAAAACATTATACTTTGCATTTTTTGTAAAAACATGATATTATTTCTATAATTTATACTTGGTGAGGACAAGGTTATGAAGGAATTCTTGGAGGAAAAACTGCATATAGTCCACGACGGCATTCTGCATGTAAATGAGGTTATAGCTTTTGCTCTCGTAACAGTGATCGTAATCCTTCTGATAGTTGTGATAAAGGATTTGGTTAGGCTTGCCGAGAACAAGGTGCAGAAACGCAAAAAGACCATATTCAGTCATCGCAGGAACAGGTACAAAAACCGCATAGGAAAGAAAAACAAGTTTTAAAACGGTATGTAATCCCCGCATTATGCGGGGTTTTTTATTGCCTTAATCAGACTAAAAGCTGATTCCGTTGGTGTCGCAGCATTGGCATGTTATACCCTGTGAAACCGAAGATCTCACTTCGCCGCAGCAGCAGTTGTCTCTGTCTTCAAAACAATCGGCATGGTCAGGATTGCAAGGGTTGCACTGACCTACGTCGTCACACGGAATTTCAACCTCACGGGCATTCAGTCTGAACAGCGACGGTCTTGTCACCTGAAGATTTACCTTAGGAGTCACCACCAGAGAACCTGTGAGAGTGAGCATGCAGTTGTTGTTTGAGCAAGTTACGGACAGATTAGGGTTGAGTATTGCAGCACAGGCGTCAAAATCAAACAGCAGTGAAGGCGCTACGCCTGCAACCTGACATGGAATTTCAACGCCGCAGAATGCAAAGGCTGCTCCGCCTGCTATTGTGAAAGGCGAACCTTCTGTCGTTCTGAAGCATACTCTGAATTGACATGCAGTGCCGTTGTCAAAGACGGTACCTTCAAGGACTATGGTGGCGTCGAGCTGCCAAGGTCCGTCGGGAGAAATGAGCACGAAATTTCCCGGGCAAGGATTTTCGCAAGGCGACTTGCAAGGGCACTTGGTTATTTCGGACATTATGCCGCTCAGGTCTCCCAGATACTGATTTCCGCTTCTTGCAATGTCTGTAATTGCCATTCCGTCTACCGTAACTCTGCTTGCCGGCAAAGAAGCCGCCGGAGCTATGTCAAAGGAGTGAACGATTACAAAGGCATTGGTGATATTGAAGGTGGAGTTCTGAGAAAGTCCCACGTTGCAGCAACAGCCGCAGTTCTGTGACTGGCGGGTGTTTCCGCATCCGCATCCGTTTCCGCAGTTGCAGTTACAATCGCATCCGCAGTTGCAGTCACACTGACGGCACCTGTCGTGCTCGGCGTTTTCGCATACGTTATCGCCGATGCTCAGTTCCTGTGAGAAATTATTCTGATTTGCGGTAATGGTAGCAAGTATGGGAGAAGCGGTTTCCTGATTATTGTAAAAAATCTTGGTCAGATAAACGAGATTTTCGTCGTGGTTTGTACATTCGCAATTGTTTTGTGAAAAATTCATATTCTAAAATCCTCTCTTTAAATAAATTGGGATAATACAATATATGCTTTCCTTATTTTGGTGGTGAAATAATCTTAAAAAATCCCTAAAAACTATTGATAAGTGTTAAAAAGTGGTGTATAGTGGTGATATAAAATATGGTTTACACTCAATCGGAGTGGCTTTGAAAGGCGGGAGCATCTCATGTTCATGGGAACTACTTACAATTCCATAGATGAAAAGAACAGAATGATCGTTCCTGCAAAGCTGAGAGCAGGGCTCGGCAACCGCTGCATTCTGACAAAGGGCCTCGACCGCTGCCTGTACATTTACACGGCAAAGGACTGGGAGACTCAAATGGAAAAAATATCAAAGCTTCCCGAGTCAGACCCTAAAGTCAGAGCGTTCATAAGACATTTCTGTGCCAACGCCGTAGAGTGTGAATTCGACAAACAGGGAAGAATCGTAATTCCGCCGGTGCTTAAAGGATATGCCGGAATTGAAAAAGAACTGGTAACCATGGGCGCCATGTCCAAGATTGAGGTCTGGAGCAAAGACGTGTGGGATTCGCCTGATAACGAAAACAAAATGGAAACAGAAGATTTTGCCAACGCACTGGCAGAATACAATTTCTGATAGAGGAGGCTCTCACATATGGAATTTAAACATGCCCCTGTGCTGTTTGAACAGTGTATAGAGGGTCTTGACATAAAAAAAGACGGCATATATGTAGACGGCACGCTGGGAGGCGGAGGTCACAGCGCCGGAATATGCCGCAGGCTGAGCGAAAAGGGGACGCTTATAGGCATCGACAGAGACAGGGATGCGATCGATGCCGCTTCAAAAAGGTTAGAAAAATATTCATGCAATAAAATCTTTGTTCAAAGTAACTATTCCGACATAAAACAGGTTTTAGAGGACTTGGGAATAGACGGAATAGACGGGGCTTTGCTGGATTTGGGAGTGTCTTCATTTCAGTTGGACAACCCTGAGAGAGGGTTCTCTTATATGAAAGATGCTCCCCTCGATATGAGGATGAGCCGTGACGATGAGCTGACTGCGGCAGACATCGTAAACGAATATGATAAAAAGGAACTTACAAATATAATCTCCGGATACGGAGAAGAACGGTGGGCTTCCAGGATTGCGGAGTTCATAGTCAGAAAAAGAGAGGACAAGCCCATAGAAAGCACTTTTGAGCTTGTGGACGTAATCAAGGCGGCAATCCCCGCATCGGCAAGGAGAACAGGTCCTCATCCCGCAAAGAGAACATTTCAGGCCATAAGGATTGAGGTCAACGATGAGCTTGCACAGCTTAAAAATGCCACAGAGGATTTTTGCGACGTGCTTAATGAAGGCGGCAGGCTCTGTATAATCACTTTCCACTCGTTGGAAGACAGAATAGTAAAAGATATATTTAACAGAAGAGCAAATCCGTGTACATGCCCGAAGGAATTTCCTGTCTGCGTATGCGGCAAAATTGCGGATATTGAGAAAATTACGGGAAAGCCCGTAATTCCGTCAAAAGAAGAGACTGAAGAGAATCCCAGAGCCAGAAGCGCCAAACTGAGGATTGCAGAAAAAATCAGAAACGAAAAATAGTTATTGAGGGACAAAATGGCAACAGCAAGAAGAGCGTATACATCTGAATATTATTATAACGCTGCACCGCAGACTCAGCCGGAGAGAGTCAAGAGGACAAGAAAGAGACCGGAAATAAATACAGGAAGACAGCAGGAAAAAAAGCCGCAAAGCGGTACTCTGTCTTCTGCAAACCTGCGTGTTCTCGTATTTGCCGTTTTGGCCATAGGCATAATGCTGATAGGCATAGTGGTTGTCAATGCACAGGCGGCCAAGCTTCAATATTCCATAAATCAGCTGAGAAACGAAAACAACATCATTGAAAACGAAAATGATATGATGAAGATAAAGATGGATACGAGCACAGGCATAAATCAGCTTGAGACGTACGCCGTCGAGGAACTGGGTATGCATTATCCTCAGGGCAGCGAATGCGTACACCTCTCTTCCGTAGCGGAATCGGAGGGCAGCCTTGCCGACCTTATAAGGCAAAAGGCTTACGAATAATTGAAAGCATTTAACAATATACATAGTTTTGTGGAAATAACTTCATATAAAAAAGCCGGATAACTTAATAATAAAATTAATAATCCGGCTTTCTATATATCATCAGGGAGCATAGATTAAATATGAAACATACACCTGTAAAGGTAATTAACAAAAAAAGGATAGCCATAGGGTTCATAGTCATAGCAGTTCTTATGATTTTGCTTGCTTTCAGAGTTGCATGGATTCAGATAGTGGATGCAGACGAACTAACGGAAAAAGCCATAGGACAGCAGACCAGCGACATCCCTATAAAAGCCAAAAGAGGAGTAATATACGACAGAAACGGCAAGGAACTGGCCACAAGCGTGACGTGTTATTCCGTATGGGTCAGACCGGCGGAACTTGCCGAGAACAAAACCGATGATGAAATAGCTCAGGTCGCACAGGATTTGGCTCCCATAGTCGGCATGGAACCTGATGAGGTAAAAACCAAACTGGTAAAGGAACAGGCCCTTGTTAAGATTGCCCAGTATCTTGAAAAGGAAACGGCAGATCAAATCAGAGAACTTAACATACCGGGCATATCCCTGTCGGAAGACACAAAAAGGTACTATCCTCTCGGCAACTTTGCCTCCCAGCTTCTCGGAAGCGTTACGGTAGACAATACCGGAAGGACGGGAATAGAACTTGAATATGACCAATACTTAGGAGGAATAGCCGGAAGGTGGGTAAAAAATACCGACGTTACCGGCAATGAGCTTGTAGACGGCTCGGAAGAATATTTTGAGGCACAGGACGGACTTAATGTGGTATTGACCATAGACGAGGCCATACAGTATTATGCAGAGAAAGCATTGGAAGAAGGCATGGAAAAGACCGATGCGGACAGAATAATGTGCCTCATTATGGACCCTCAGACCGGAGAGATTCTTGCGAGCGCCATAACTCCCGGATTTGACCCCAACAATGCAACGGAACCTTGCGATGAAAAGGAAAGAGAAGCTTTTGAGGAACTTGAGGAAGAGGACCAGATGAGCTATCTTTTCAAGATGTGGAGAAATCCAATAGTCAGCGATACTTATGAGCCGGGTTCGACCTTTAAGCTCATTACGGCGTCTTCCGCTTTGGAAGAAAAGGTCATTTCGCCTACGGATACCTTTACATGCGATACTAAAGTTACGGTGGCCGGTGTAACACTTCATTGCTGGAGCACCAGGGACCATGGAACTCAGACCATAAAAGAGGCTCTCGGAAATTCGTGCAACCCGGCTCTGGCAAAGGTTGCCGGAAAAATGGGTGCTACGACGTTTTATAAATATATAGAGCTTTACGGAATCACAGAAAAAACGGGAGTGGATTATCCGGGAGAAACCAGCTCGATAATGTATAACCTTGAGGATGTGGGCCCTGTTGAGCTTGCGACAATGGGATACGGACAGAGTATTTCCCTTACTCCGATACAGCTCTTGACTGCCGTATGTGCCATAGGCAACGGAGGAGACCTGCTGCAGCCGAGATACGTAAAAGCTCTTACGGATTCCGACGGAAAAGTGGTAGAGCAGTTTAAGACCAAGGTAGTGAGAAAAGTAATTTCGGAAGATACCGCAGCAGAAATGCGTGAGGCCATGGAATATGTAGTGGCCGAGGGCGGAGGCGGAAACGCCAAGATACCCGGCATGAGAATAGGAGGCAAGACAGGAACCGCAAACAAAGTCGAAGGCGGAAAGTACGGCGATTATTATTACAGTTCCTTCTTGGGTATGGCTCCCATGGATGACCCTAAGGTTGCCATATTGGTAATCGTAGACAGTCCTAAGGGTTCATACTACGGTTCCCTTACGGCGGCTCCGATAGCCAAGAGCATATTGGAAGACACTCTGAGGTACCTGAACATTGATCCTCAGTATACGGATGAAGAAAAGGCTGCTATTGAAGGTAACTACACCATAGTGCCTGACGTAACAGGCAAAGAATACAGCGAGGCTGCCGGCATAATAGCGGGCTGCGAGCTTGGATACAGCAAACCTGAGGGAGCGGGCGATGAGTTTATCGTGGCGGCCCAGTATCCTGCGGCAGGAACAAAAGTTAAACGAGGCTCAAACGTATATGTATACAACCAATAAAAATAATATTAGATAAGCCGGAAACCCCGGCAAGAGGAAGGTATGAAGCTTAAATCTCTTCTTGAATCCCTGGACTTTCAAAGGGTCACAGGCACTCTGGATAAAGAGGCGAAAGCATTGGTATACCATTCAGACAAGGCTGTTAAAAATTCGGTGTTTTTTGCTATCGAAGGGCAGCTGAAAGACGGGAGAGATTATATCGGCGAGGCTGTCTCAAAAGGAGCGGATACCGTCGTAATACAAAAAGACGCAGAAATTGAAAATACTATAAAACCGGAAGTCACCGTAATAAAGGTGGAGGATGTCAGGAAAGCTCTTGCCCATATGAGCGCAAGGTTTTATGATAACCCTTCCGAAAAGATGCTCGTAATAGGCGTTACGGGTACAAAAGGGAAGACCAGTACCGTATTTATGATAAGGCAGATACTTGAAGATGCCGGAATCAAAACCGGAATCATCGGCACCGTTTTTGTGGGCTACGAAGGAAACCTGCAAAATGCGTCGGCGACCACACCTCAGTCATATGAAATTCAGAAGGCAATGAAAGAGATGTATGATGAGGGCTGCAAGGCGGTGGTCATGGAAGTGTCTTCCCAAGGCTTAATGCAAAGCAGGGCAGAAGATATAAACTTTGACATAGGAATATTTACCAATATTACTCCGGACCACATAGGCGCCGGCGAACATGAAAATTTTGAAGAATATCTTTTCTGGAAAAGCACCCTGTTTAAAAAGTGCCACAGGGCAATAATAAACATAGACGACCCTCACTGGAAAGATGTAATAAAGGGTGCGGACCTGGAGCAGACCGTATTTTTCGGAAAGAGCGAAGAGGCTGACTTCAGATACAGGGATGTAAAACTGTGGTCTGAAAAGGGCCTGCTGGGTATAGAATACCTTTTAGAGTCAAAGAGCCCCTGCGGAGACGGCAGCACGAGAAAAATCCTTTTAGATATACCGGGCAGATTCAACGTGCAAAATTCTCTTGCAGCCATTGCTGTAACCAAGTCTCTCGGAATACCGTGGAGTGTAATTGAAGAAAGCCTTAAAAAAGTTCGGATACCGGGCCGTGTGGAAAGGATTCCGACATCGGGAGATTTCACCGTTCTGGTGGATTATGCTCACAACGGAATTTCTCTGAAAAGCCTTATGGAGAGTCTGAGAGAATATGAGCCGGAAAGAATCATTCTGGTCTTTGGATGCGGAGGAAACAGAGATAGAAACAGGCGCTTTGAAATGGGAAAAGCAGCCATGGAGACGGCGGATTTTATAATAGTCACTTCCGACAACCCGAGAAGGGAGAATCCGCTGAGCATAATAGATGACATTACCGGCGTAATGAAGTTTCAGGAGAAAGCCATACTGGCCATACCCGACAGGAGAAAGGCCATTGAAAGGGCTGTAAAAGAAGCACGATGCAAAGATATCGTCGTTATCGCAGGCAAGGGTCACGAAACGTATCAGATAATCGGAGATGATATAAGGCACTTTGATGATAAAGAAGTCATTTTATCTTTAGGAGAGTGAAAGCAGTGAAAGAATTTACCATAGAAGAAATTGCAAAGGCGACAGGCGGAGAGATTTTAAAAGGCCGTAAGGATGACAGGGTGAGAGGCTTTTCCATAGATTCGAGAGAAGTGAAACCGGGTCAAATGTTTTTTGCAATTAAAGGAGAAAACAACGACGGTCACGATTATATAACTCAAACGATGTCAAAAGGGTGTAGCAGCATAGTCATATCCGACGAAAAAAGGGCAGAAGAACTGAAGGATGATGATGTAAACGTAATTCTTGTGAAAAACACCACCAAAGCGCTGCAGGATTTGTCAAAGTACTATCTGAACCTGCTGCCCCTCAAGAAAAAAATAGGGGTGACAGGAAGCGTGGGAAAGACCAGCACAAGAGATATGATGTACTACGTCGCATCTACGAAATACAAGACCGGGAGAAACAAGAAAAACTATAACAATGCTCACGGTCTGCCTCTTTCCATATTGGATTTTGATGAAGATACCGAAATCGCAGTCCTTGAAATGGGAATGGACGCCCCGGGAGAAATAGAGCTTTTGACTGAAATCGTGCGGCCTGACATAGCCATAATAACAAAGATTGCAGAAGTCAATATCGCCATGATGAAGAACTTAGACAATATACTTAAAGCTAAAATGGAGATAACTTCGTTTTTTGATGAAAATTCCGTTTTAGCTGTAAACTCATCCTGTCCTTATCTTACTCCGGAAAAGGTTTCAGGCAGATACAGGCTTGTAACCGTAGGAGAAACGGAAAAGGAAGATTACAGGGTAACGGATATTTGCGATTTTGGCGATAAAGGTATAAAATACACATTGAGCCGAAATCATAAACAGTATGATATAGAGCTTTCCACCGCCGGAGCTCACAACGCCTTCAATGCGTCTCTTGCAATAGCTGTAGGTGAGCTCATAGGAGTAAGCCCCGAAGAAGCGGCGGAGGGATTAAAGAGAGCCGAGCTGACGGGAAAAAGGCTTAGAATATGCGAAAAAAACGGCATAAAAGTAATAGATGACACTTATAACGCATGTGAAGATTCGGTAAAGTCCGCTATAGATACCTTGGCGGCGGCAGAGGGCAGCCGGAAGATAGCCATACTGGGCGACATATTGGGATTGGCGAACAGAGCAGAGGCATGCCACAGCTCTGTCGGAAGATACGCTGCTCAGAAAAACATCGACCTTTTGGTTGCCGTGGGAGACGATGCCCGATATTACGCCGAAGGCGCAAAGGAGAGCATGGAAGAAAGCAGAGTTATGTTTTTTGCCGAAAAAGATGACTTTTTAAAGGTTAAAAACAGCATTATCAGAGCCGGCGATGTGATTCTTGTAAAAGCATCGAGAGGCATGGAAATGGAAAAGATAGTAAACGAGATTTTAGAAGGATAAAAAGTAAGGAGACAAAATGGAATCATTGATATTCCCGATAACAGCATTATTTGCAGCATGGGTTTTGGGAGCGCTGCTCACCAAGATGCTGATTCCTTTTCTGGAAAAAAAGCAATTCAGACAATTTGTAAGAGATGAGGGACCTCAGTCACACCTTAAAAAGACAGGTACGCCGAGTATGGGAGGCATAGCCATTATTACGGCTTCTTGCGTCTGTTCTCTGGCGGTGGCGCTTGTAGCGCATGTTTTTACCGTTGAACTTGCCGCAGTCCTTGTGGCTATGATTCTGTTCGGCACCATAGGCTTTATAGACGATTACGAAAAAGCCGTAAAAAAGAACAATCTGGGGTTAAGCCCAAAGCAGAAGATAGTTATGCAGCTTGTGTATTCGCTGGCTTTCGGAATTTTTGCGATGTTCTTTTCTGGAAACGGTACTGCGGAAGGCAGTGCAATTTGGATTCCGGTAGCGGATGTGACCATAGACCTTGGGATATTTTATATTCCGTTTATAATATTTGTAATGATTGCATTCAGCAATGCGGTAAATCTTACGGACGGTCTGGACGGTCTTGCATCAGGGGTTACATCTCTGGTTGCCTTTTTTATGGTGGTGGCAGCGACCTTTTTCGGATATGCAGGCCAGCCAATAGTATTCGGAGCCGTAGCGGGAGCTTGCCTGGGATTTCTTGTATTTAACAAAAACCCGGCAAAGATTTTCATGGGAGATACAGGATCCATGGCTCTCGGAGGAGTGCTGTCAGCAGGAGCCATAATGATGAAAATGGAATTTTTGCTTGCGGTGGCGGGACTTGTATATGTCATAGAAGCGCTGTCTGTGGTTTTGCAGGTAACCTATTTTAAAAAGACGAAGAAGAGGATTTTTAAAATGGCTCCCATTCATCATCATTTTGAGCTTTGCGGAATGAGCGAGAAAAAGGTTGTGGCCATGTTTTGGGGATTTGCGACTTTGTCATGTCTGCTGGCAATAGTTCTCATGCATATATAAACCAATTTGACCGGAATTGAGGTAATGATTATGGATAATATCAATTTAAATAACATAAGAAATAAAAGAGTTTTAATAGTCGGAATGGGAAAATCGGGAGTTGCCGCAACACAGGCGATGCTCAAGCTGGGAGCGCAGGTTACCATTCAGGATTCCAAAGAGGAAAGCAAGGTTGACGCCCAGCTGCTCAATTTTCTGAGAGGAAAGGGAGTTACCATGTGCATGGGGGAAATTCCTGAAGATATGAGTTCATTTGATATGCTCATTCTGAGCCCCGGAGTGGACCCGGAACTGGCCTTTATCGAAGAAGCAAAGAACAGCGGCGCCGAAATCGTAGGCGAACTGGAAATAGCCTACAGAGTCGCAAGAGGGAATTTTATAGCCATAACGGGCACCAACGGAAAGACGACCACCACTACTTTGGTAGGTGAAATTTTCAAAAAGGCCGGAAGGAGCACTCATGTGGTGGGCAACATCGGAGTTGCCGTAATTTCAAAGGCTCTCGAAACCACCGAAGATGACTGGCTTGTGACAGAAACCAGCAGTTTTCAGCTTCAGACGACCAAATATTTCAAACCTGTCGTATCGGCAATTCTGAATATTACGCCGGACCACCTGAACAGACATCACACTATGGAAAATTACGGCTTGGCAAAAGCCAATGTCTTTGCCAACCAGGATGAAACCGGATATTGCATAATAAACGGAGACGATGAACTCTGCCGCAGGTTATCGGAGAAGTGCAAGGCAAAGGTAATAGAGTTTTCTTCGACCAGGGAACTTGGCGAAGGAGCTTTCGTAAAGGGCGAAAAGCTAATAATCGCCAATGAAAAGGGTGAGCTTGTTGAGCTGTGTGACAAAAGCGATTTGCAGATCATAGGAAAACATAATGTCGAAAATGCGCTGGCTGCTGCGGCAATCTGCTATTTTGCAGGTATCGATGAAAGGGTGATTGCAGAGACTCTCAAAACTTTTAAGGGTGTTGAGCACAGGATAGAGTACAGCGGCATGATAGACGGAGTCAGGTTCTACAACGATTCCAAGGCTACCAATGTTGACGCAGCCCTTACTGCCCTAAGGGCCATAGAAAAAAACGTGGTGCTCATAGCCGGAGGCGACGGCAAGAGCCAGGATTTTAAACCTTTTATAAAGAACTTCAACGGAAGCGTTAAACATATGATACTGCTTGGAAGGGACGGCAAAATCATAGCGGAGGCAGCGGATAAAGAAGGCTTTAAATCCTATACCTATGCCAAAGATATGGAAGAATGCGTCAAAAAAGCCTTTGAAATTGCAGAAGAAGGTGACACGGTGCTTCTGTCTCCTGCATGCGCAAGCTGGGATATGTATGACAACTTTGAACAGCGCGGCAATCATTTTAAAGAAATCGTTGCCAGATTAGGCAATTAAGGAGCAATATGAGAAAAGCCAAAAAAGCAAAAACTGAATCGGAGAAGAGCAAGAAAAGATTCCGGCTTAAGCTGCCTAAAGAGGGCAGGAGCGGGGACCTGTGGCTGGTATTGCTGACGGTGATTCTGACGGTTTTCGGAACGGTTATGATTTTCAGCGCAAGCTATTACAAGTCTATCAGCGAAGCCGGCGACCCCTATGTATACCTTAAAAGACAGGCAATATGGGTCATCGCCGGATTTATAGGCATGTGGATTCTGTCAAAGATAGATTATCACATATGGGGCAGGCTGTATAAAGTAATACCCGTAGTGTGCGTAGTGCTTTTAGCTCTGCTGTTTACTCCCCTTGGACGTGAGGCGGGAGGCGCCGTAAGATGGATTGCCATAGGACCTATCACCATAATGCCGGGCGAAATCGCAAAGCTGGGTCTGATAATCTTTGTGGCCGGTTATTTTGACAGGTATTCCAAGCGAGCCGGAGATTTTTGGCGAGGTGTGGTTCCCGTAGTTGCGCTCGCAGCGGTATATGCGGGACTGATAATGAAACAGCCCAATATGTCTACGGCATTTACCGTGGTGTTTATAGCAGGCGGAATGCTTTTGGTAGCGGGAGTCAAATGGAGGCATCTCGGAATTCTGGCAGGAGCTGCTGGAGTTGCAGGCGTAGGATTGATTTTCATGGATTCTGAAGGATACAGATTCGCCAGATTTACCAGCTTCCTTGACCCTTTTGCAGATGCGCTGGGAAACGGATGGCAGGTGGTTCAATCACTTCTGGCCATGGGAACCGGCGGCCTTACGGGTCTTGGACTCGGCAACAGCATACAGAAGAATCTGTATCTGCCTGAGCCTCAAAACGATTTTATCCTGGCAATAATCGGAGAAGAACTGGGATTTATCGGAATACTGGGACTGATGATAGTCTACATGGTGCTCATCTGGAGAGGCTGCCATGTTGCAATAAATGCTGCCGACTATATGGGAATGATGATGGCTGCGGGCATAACCATAATGATAGGAATTCAGGTGGTTATGAATATAGCCGTAGTAACATCGTCCTTCCCTCCTACAGGTATCATCCTTCCTTTCGTAAGTTACGGAGGAAACGCATTGTTGATATTTATGGGAGCTATGGGAGTACTGCTTAATATTTCAAAATCTTCTGACTTATAGGTGATATGATGAGAGTAATCGTTACAGGAGGAGGCACGGGAGGACATATATATCCGGCTCTTGCCATTGCAGACAAATTTAAAGAAATCGATTCATCAACTGAAATTCTGTATGTAGGCTGCTACGAGGGCATTGAAAAAGAAGTGGTGCCCAAGAGCGGATATGATATGGAAATCGTGGACGCACGCTGGATTGAAAAGAAGACCCCGGGTCAGATGATAAAGACCGGAGTGCGTGTGGCAAAGGGAATACATGAGGCAAAGAGAGTTATAAAAAAATTCAAACCCGATGTCATAATCGGAACGGGAGGTTACGTTTGTTTTCCGGTACTCGTGGCAGGACATACGCAGAAGTGCCTTTGCTATCTCCACGAGCAGAACGCTTATCCCGGCCTTGCCAACAGAACTCTCGAAAAATACGTTAAAAACATATTTTTGGGATTTCCCGATGCGTCTCAGTATTTTAAGGAACCGTCAAAGCATGTAAATGCAGGAAATCCCGTAAGAAAAAACTTTTTCCGGATAAGCAAGCAGGAAGCGCGCAGAAAGCTCAATATTCCGCAGGACGATTTTGTGGTATTTACCTTCGGAGGAAGTCTGGGAGCGCCTAAAATCAACGAAGTTGCAGTGGAACTTGTGCAGCTCTTTAACGGTCATGAAGATGTGAGCATGATTATGGGCACAGGCAAGTGGTACTACGATGAGATAATGGGAGAGATTACCAAGAAAGGTACTGATATAAAAGAAAATATAAGGGTAAAAGATTACATTGAAAACATGGATTTGCATTTGCTTGCCTGCGATGTGGTAATAAGCCGTGCGGGCGCTTTGTCGGTGGCTGAAACGACCGTAAGCGGAAAAGCGGCAATCCTGATACCTTCTCCCCATGTGACGGGCAATCATCAGTATTACAACGCCAAAGCCGTTGCAGACAGAGGCGGAGCGATTTTGATAGAAGAGAAGGATTTGCAAATTCAGAAAGTTGTGGAAGATGTCCTTCGCCTTAAAAACAATCCAGACATGCTTGCGGAAATGTCAAAAGCCAGCAGGGCGTGCGCCCCGGATAAGGCTCTTGACATAATCTGCGGTAAAATCATATCGGATTATGAAAGTTTAAAGAGATAAGTATGAACAGTCGGGCGGCCGAAAGGCCGCCCGGCATTATTTTTTGGTTCCATGCCAAGTCATAGACCGGCGACAACATAGGTGTACATAATATCTGCCGACCTTGCACCGAAATATGTCAAATCGATAACATAATCCCGGGAACTTTTAACATAATTTCGTGAATTCACGAAAACATGTTGCCAGGGGAGATACCCGCAGTATACAAAAATTGCCAAACCATGGTACAAAGTATACGGGAACGCCGAAAAGGTATACCGGCGGTATACACATGAGCCAAATCGGTATACAAAGTATACGAAAACCTAAAATATGTATACCGCACGGCCGCCACGGCCCGAGCCACATCCCGTAGCCGCCCCTCCACCCTTCACACTGTACGTGCCTTTCACATACTATGAAGATAGAATCGGGAGGTGTTTTTTGTTGGAAAGTTACTACATAGAAGGTGGCGTGCCTCTGAGAGGCGAATACAGAATAAAGGGAGCCAAAAATTCTGCTCTGCCTGTTATGGCAGCAACCGTATGCAGAGGCGGCGTATATGAAATATACGACTGTCCACGCATAGGCGACGTGTTCGCCATGGAAGAAATTCTAAAAGCATTGGGCGCTAAAACCAGGTGGGAAAAGGATTGTATCATAGTAGACAGCAGAGGGATCAACGAATTCGCCGTTCCCGAGAATCTTATGGCAGAAATGCGTTCATCTGTTTTTCTCATGGGAAGCTTGCTTGCAAGGAGCGGAGAGGCGATAATATACAGACCCGGAGGATGCAACATAGGTAAAAGACCGATAGATATACATATAGACGGCCTTGAACAGCTGGGATTTGAAGTTGAAAGCGACGACGAAAGAATTTCGTGCAAAGGAACATGCAGAGGAGGAAAGATAACCCTTGCCTATCCCAGCGTGGGAGCAACCGAAAATCTGATTATGGCAGCTTTGGCAGGAAACGGAGACACCATAATAGAAAATTGCGCCACTGAGCCGGAAATTGCGGATTTGCAGGGATTTCTGAGAACCGGCGGATTTCAGGTTTTCGGTGCCGGAACCGATACGATTTTTGTTAAGGGAGCAGGGAGAGAAAGCAGAAATCAGGGCCCTGAGAACATGATGTATTTCATATTGGAAGACAGGATAGAAGCAGCCACTTATATGGCGGCAGTCTTGGGAACGAGGGGAAGAGCGGCCTTTCGGAACATAAGACCTGAGATTATGAGAGAAGTTCTTGGCTGCTTTGAACGAATGGGAGCGAGAGTCAGGACCTTTGAAAATACCATAGAAATCTGGTCGCCGGGCAGGCTGAAAAGCCCGGGAATAGTAGTTACCCAGCCATATCCGGGGTTTCCGACCGACTGCCAGCCTCAGCTTATGACATTATGCTCCGTAGCGAAGGGGCTTACTACGGTGCGGGAAGAAATTTTCGAGAGCAGATTTACCCATAAAAATGATTTGATTAAAATGGGCGCAGATATTGAAACTTGCGGTAAAAATGCTATAATAAAAGGAGTTGAAACTCTGCAGGGAAGCGAAGTCTGCGCCCGCGATTTGCGTGGAGGCGCAGCTCTTATACTGGCAGGCCTTATGGCTGAAGGCACAACCGTCATAAACGACGCTTTTCATGTGCAGAGAGGATACGAGGATTTGGAAAAAGGACTTAACTCTTTAGGTGGAATCATTGAAACAAAAAGAAAAAAAACGTAGAAAGTCAAAAATGAGTCCTCTTGTAAAACTGCTCATAGTGATAGCTCTCGGAGTGGGGCTTTACTTCTTTGCATCGTCATCTTTTTTTGACGTGACGGAATTTGAAGTAAAAGGCAACGTATACTACAGCGAGGATGAAATCTTAACCATGGGCAACTGCAAGACAGGAGGCAATATATTCTGGGGTTCAGGCTGCGGCGACATTAAAAAGCGCCTCGAAAAGGACGCCTATATGGAAAAGGTAAAGGTTAAAAGAATACTTCCCGACAAAATTTCCATAGAGCTTACCGAAAGAACTCAGATTGCTGCCGTCGTTTACGGAGAAAATTATGTGGTGGTAGACGCCGGGGGAACGGTGCTGCGTAAGACGGAGGCAGAGCCGGAGCTTACCCTGATTTACGGTCTTACCATAAGCAAACTTGAGGTAGGGCAACTTATAGAAGCGGAGCAGAAAGTTTTACTGAGACAGACGTTGGAGATGCTCGATATAATGAGCAAGTCGGATATGTATTTCAAAAAGATAGAGATTTCCGACGCCGGCGTCAAGGCATATGTGCTTGACTATCTCATCTGTAAAGGCACTCCTCAGAGCATCATGAAGGCTATGGAGGAAGGCAACCTGCAAAAAGTAGTCAAGGGACTTTTCGACATAAATATCGAAAGAGGAACTATAAAAGTGAGCGGTGAGGAATATATTTCCTTCGACCCTACTTTAGATTGAAAAACATCAAAAAAACCCTAAAAATTAGTGTAAATATCCACTGATATATGATACAATAAAAAAGATAATCGGGAATACCAAGGAGGAAGTATTTAAGATGCTACAGATTGAGACAGAAATGGAAAAAGCGGCAGTCATTAAGGTAATCGGCGTTGGCGGCGGCGGATGCAATGCGGTGAACCGCATGGTGGAAGCAGGCCTGCAGGGAGTCGAGTTTATTGCCGTTAATACAGATAGACAAGCCTTAAACAGGTGTTTGGCAGAGACCAAAATTCAGATAGGAGAAAAGCTGACCAGAGGACTGGGCGCAGGAGCCAATCCCGAGGTGGGCCAGAGAGCGGCAGAAGAAACTTTGGATGAGATAACCGGCATAATGGACGGGGCAGATATGATTTTCGTTACCGCAGGTATGGGAGGCGGAACAGGAACAGGAGCTGCGCCTATTATCGCCAAAGCCGCAAGAGATATGGGAATACTCACGGTAGGCGTCGTTACAAAACCTTTCTCTTTTGAAGGAGCCAAGAGAAGAAAACAGGCTGAGCTGGGTATCAGCTTCTTAAAGAGATATGTGGATTCTCTCGTAGTGGTACCTAACGATAAATTGCTTCAGAATTGCGAAAGAAACACCTCCATGCTGGATGCTTTCCGCATGGCCGACGACGTTTTGAGACAGGGCGTTCAGGGAATTTCGGATTTGATTTCCGACTTCGCTTTGATCAATGTGGACTTTGCGGATGTTAAGTCGGTAATGACGGACAGAGGCATTGCACACATGGGAACAGGAAAAGGAACAGGCGAAAAGAGAGCGGAAAGCGCTGTCAAATCTGCCATCGAGAGTCCGCTTCTCGAAACTACCATTGCGGGAGCAAAGGCTATTCTCCTCTATGTTTCCGGCGGATACGACCTGGGAATGCTTGAAGTCAGCGAAATCGCAGGTATGGTTGAGGAACAGGCAGACAGAGACTGCATCCTGATATTCGGAGCTGCCGTAAACGAAGATATGGATGACGAAATCGCAATTACGGTTATCGCAACCGGATTTGACGAAGGACTGGAGAAAGAAGAAGCGGAGGCTGCCCCTTCGGTAGGTCTTGAAAAGAAGAAACCCGACGTTCAGGAACCTGCAAAATCGGAAGAAGTGATATTTGGCGAAGTTGAAGGATTGAGCGGAACCGAGCGTACATTGCAGGATATACTCAGCAGTGAAGAAGGCGGCACATCAAAGTTCGAGATTCCGGATTTTCTAAAATAGAAATTTAAGGAGCCGGTTTAGACCGGCTCTTTGTGATAGATACCGAAGAGATTGTACGGATAAAAATGACAGTGATTACTTCTAAAAACAATCAGGTTTACAAAAAATTTCAAAAACTTCTTGCAAAGAAATACAGAGACAGAATGGGGCTTTACATTATCGAAGGTGAAAACCTTATCGAAGAAGCGATAAAGAACGGAGCCCATGTGGAAGAAGCGCTGGTAAGAGCCGGCGACGAAAGCAAACTGCCCTGCGGCTTGGAGCAAGACAAGATATTTACAATCGAAAGAAATCTGTTTAAAGAGCTGTCCCGAACGGAAACCAGCCAGGGAATCATGGCCGCAGTCAGCAAACCGGAGTTTCACCGGGAGGATTTTACGAAAAACTGTGAAGGAAAGAACTTCGTCGTTCTGGACAGGCTGCAGGACCCGGGAAACATCGGTACGATTATAAGAACGGCAGATGCTGCCGGATACGGTCTTGTGGTTGCCATGAAAGGGACCGCTGATTTGTTTTCCCCCAAGGTGGTCAGGGCTGCCGCAGGCTCACTCTTCAGAGTGCCTGTGTTATTTTTGGACGATGAAGACAGTCTGATTGAATTTGCGAAAGCTGCAGGCAAAAAACTTGTTGCGACCTGCTTAGAGGACAGCAGATACTATTACGAAGAGAATTTGAGCAGCGACATCGGGCTGATTATAGGTAACGAAGGAAACGGAATCAGAGACAGCCTTATGGAAAAGGCGGATATAAAGATAAAAATACCCATGAAGGGAAACATAGAGTCACTGAACGCATCTGTGGCGGCGGCGATTATAATGTACGAATCGGTAAGAACCGGAGCACGGAAAGCGTAAGTGACGATTAAATAAATTCAACATTGAGAGGTACAACATGCAAGAGAGACTTAAAAAAATTCTGGAAGAATCGAGAGAGCAGCTGAAAAAAGCGGCTTCATTGCAGGATGCAGAAGAAACGAGAATTAAAGTGCTTGGCAAAAAAGGTGAGCTTACGGAAATTCTGAGGTCCATGGGCAAGCTGTCGCCTGACGAAAGAAAGGAACTGGGTCAGGCTGCCAATCAGGTAAGAGCGGAAGTGGAAAAGATGCTTTCCGACACGGTCAATAACCTGAAGGAAAAGGCAAAAGAGGCAAAGTTTAAAGCCGAAGCCATAGATGTTACGGAACCGGGTAAAACATACAAGCTGGGAACCAAGCACCCTATCACCATTACTATTGAAGAAATTGCAAAAGTGTTTAAATCAATGGGATTTTCACTGGCAGAAGGACCTGAAGTCGAAACTGTCTTTTATAACTTTGATGCCCTCAATGCAGACCCTTATCATCCGGCCAGAGACTGGACGGATACGTTTTACATAAATGATGAAATCTTGCTCAGAACACAGACCTCACCTGTACAGGTAAGGACCTTGCTGAGCCAGAAACCTCCTATCAGAGTATTTGCGCCGGGAAGATGTTTCCGCTGCGATACTCCTGACGCAACTCACTCACCTATGTTCCATCAGGTCGAGGGACTGGTAGTCGACGAGGGAATAACCATGGCAGACCTTAAAGGCGTGTTGGACAGCTTTGCAAAGCAGATGTTCGGCTCTGACACAAGAACAAAGTTCAGACCGCACCACTTCCCGTTTACGGAGCCGTCCGCAGAAATGGATGTTTCATGCTTTAAGTGCGGCGGAAAAGGATGCAGGGTATGCAAAGGCAGCGGCTGGATTGAAATCTTGGGCTGCGGCATGGTTCATCCGAGCGTTCTCAGAGTAGGCGGAGTAGACACGGAGAAATATACGGGATTTGCTTTCGGAATGGGCGTAGAGAGAATAGCAATGCTCAAATACGGAATCGATGACATAAGATTGCTCTATGAAAACGATATGCGTTTCATCGAGCAGTTCAAATAGGAGGCATGAAATATGATAGTTTCACTTGAATGGTTAAAAGATTATACAGATATAAACGTCAGCCCTGAAGAATTCTGCGACAGAATGATAATGTCCGGTTCCAATCTTGAAACGTTGGAAAACGTAGGCCGTGACATGGAAAAGGTCGTAGTGGGCAAAATAGTTAAAATAGAAAAACATCCCGATGCCGATAAGCTTGTAGTCTGTCAGTTGGATGTAGGGGAAGAAGAACCTGTGCAGATAGTGACAGGCGCTCCCAACGTGTTTGAGGGAGCCTATGTGCCGGTTGCTCTGAACGGAAGCAGGATTCCTGGACCCCTTCACGGACAGCCTAAAAAAGAGGGCGGAGTAAAGATAAAGGCAGGTAAGCTGAGAGGCGTTGAGTCCAACGGAATGCTGTGCTCCTTCGGAGAACTGGGATTTCAGGATAAAGTCGTTCCGGTAAATCAGAGAGACGGAATATGGATTTTGGGAGGAGAATATCCTCTGGGCATGGACTTTGCAGAAGCCCTGAAGCTTAAGGATTCCATAATAGACTTTGAGATAACGCCTAACAGACCTGACTGTCTTTCGATGCTGGGTATGGCCAGAGAAGCGGCAGCCACATTTGAGGAAAAGGTTTCATATCCCGACACCAAGTGTACCACAGAAGAGGGAAATGCCGCCGATTTTATAAACGTCGAAATAAAATCACCGCTCTGCAAGCGTTATGTGGCAAGAATAGTAAAAGACGTTAAAGTTGAAGATTCGCCTTGGTGGCTCCAGAGAAGACTTATACATGCAGGTATGAGACCTATAAATAACATAGTTGACATAACCAACTTTGTAATGCTCGAATACGGTCAGCCTCTCCACGCTTTCGACATCAACAGCGTTGCGGGACGCAAAATCGTAGTTGATACCGCAGAGGAGGGCGAAAAATTCACAACCCTTGACGGAACCGAAAGAACTCTGGACGATAAGATGCTGATGATTCATGACGCCGAAAAATCCATTGCGGTTGCCGGAGTCATGGGCGGACTTAATTCGGAAATAGAAAAAGATACCAATACGATAGTTGTGGAATCCGCAAATTTCCTGGGTAATAGCGTAAGAACCACGGCAAAGAGACTGGGACTGCGTACAGAAGCGTCCTCACGCTACGAAAAAGGCATTGACCCTAATCTGTGTCATGCCGCCGCAGACAGAGTTTGCAGACTCATTGAGCTTATAGGCGCAGGAACTGTAGTTGGAGGCTGTGTAGACGTATATCCCAATGTGGAAGAAGCAAAGACGGTCCTCGGCAGGGTGAGCAGAATAAATAAGGTCCTCGGAATAAATATTTCAAGGGAAGAAATGGTCAAATACTTTGAAAACCTTGAAATGAAAGTAGAAGGCGAGGGGGATGAAATGTATGTAACTCCTCCTACCGTCAGACAGGACATAGAAATCGAAGAGGACTTGATTGAAGAAGTCGCAAGACTTTACGGCTACGACAAACTTCCTGTAACCATTCCTAAGGGAAATAACGAAGCTTCCCAGTCCTATGAAAGAGACATCAAGGACTTGGCAAGAGAAACCATGTGCGCTCTGGGAGCCAATGAAATTCAGACTTATTCCTTTGTCAGCCCTAAGGGAGTGGACAACATAAGAATAGATGAAGATTCATGGGAAAGAGCTTTTGTAAAAATTCTGAACCCTCTCGGAGAAGATACTTCGGTCATGAGAACCGTTTTGACCCCGAGCATGCTGGAAGTGCTTGCAAGAAACTATTCAAGAAATATAGAGGCCGTACGCGCCTTTGAAATAGGAAATACTTTCATGTCGAACCTTATGGAGCCGGATAAGCTTCCTATCGAAAGCGACGCCATGTCCATAGGTTTTTACGGCAAGGATGAAGACTTCTTTACCCTCAAGGGAGCCGTAAGCGAGCTCCTCGAAAAGCTGGGAATCAAGGAAGTGGAGTTTGTAGCCGAAAAAGAATACGGCACCTATCACCCGGGCAGATGCGCAAGAATAATGACGCGGGAAGTGACATACGGAGAGAACGGACCTGAGGAAGAGTTTGTTGAACTGGGAATAATGGGAGAAGTTCATCCTGATGTTACCGAAAAGTATGGAATAGGTACAAGATGCTACACGGCTGAACTTATGCTCAACGTGATAACCGAGCTTGCCGATACCGAAAAAGCATATTCGCCGCTGCCTAAATATCCGGCAACTTCAAGAGATATAGCTCTCGTAGTAAACGAGGATATGACAGTAGGCCAGATAGAAAAAGTAATTGAAAAAGCAGGCGGCAAAATTTTGAGAAAAGTAGAGCTGTTTGACGTTTACAGAGGACCTCAGGTTGGAGAAGGCAAGAAGAGCGTGGCCTTTGCCCTTACTTACAGGCACGATGACAAGACTTTGACCGACGAAGATGTAAATGCCGTACACAAGAAGATACTTTCCAACTTAAAAGAAAAATTGGATGTTGTTCTCAGAGATATTTAAGGAGCGTTTTTATGGAAAACAACAAGGCAAAAGTAAGAATTTACGGTCAGGAATACACCATTGCGGGACAGAGAGACGAGGAGACCATAAGAGAGATTGCAGCTCACGTAAATGAGAAAATGCGGGAACTTGGCCGCAGTTTTTCTGTTGACGGTCAGGGAACCCTTGCTGTTTTAACGGCTATAAACATAGCAGACGAATACTTTGAGGCAAAAGAAGAAATACGTAAACTTGAAGAAGTCAGAGAAAATCTTCAAAAAGATACGGAACATTATCTGAAACTGTGGGATGAAGCCAAGAAAAATTTCGCTCAGTATAAGGAGCAGGCGGCAAAGACCATGGAAGAGAAAAAAGAAAGCGAAGAAAAGTATAAGGAGCTGGAAGCACGCTGCAGCGAATTTGAAAATTCATTCTTTGATTTGCAGATGGAAAATTTGCAGCTGAAGAGCGAGCTTGAGAAGTACAAAAAAACTTATGGAATCTAAAGCACTGAATATATTGGAGTACAATAAAATACTGAATATTCTGGCTGAACAAGCAAACTGCATGCCTGCAAGAAATATCTTGCAGGCATTGAGACCTATGACGAATGCGGCTCAGATCAGAGATGCCCTTAATGAGACGGAGGAAGCCGTAAGCGTTATTATACGCAAAGGCCCCGCTCCCCTCGGACAGATTTATGATATAGAGGACTGCCTTCACTTTGCAAGAAAGGGCGGAAGCCTGACCATGAGACAGTTGCTTCAGGTGCTCTATAATATTAAAGTTGCAAGCAACGTCATAACATTTCTAAAGAGCGATTTACCTGTGCTTCCCGCCATAGACGGTATACGGGAGGCACTTGTAACGTTTCCGCGCCTTGCCGAAAACATAGACAGGTGCATACTGTCGGAAGACGAAATGTCGGATAACGCTTCTCCTCAATTAAAAAATATAAGAAGAAGCATATCAAGGCAAAACGATGCTATAAAAAACAGAATAAACAATATATTAAACTCTGCTGACAACAAAACTTATCTTCAGGATTCCATAGTAACCATGCGTGACGGCAGATACGTTATCCCCGTTAAGGCCGAACATAGAGGGAGATTTCCCGGAATCATACATGATCAATCTTCAACGGGAGCCACGGTGTTTATAGAGCCTCAGGTAATTGTGAACCTGAATAATGAACTGCGTGAGCTTGAGCTGGCAGAACAGGTTGAAATAGAACGGATTTTGGCGGAGCTTTCTTCTGCCGTAGCAGAACATTTCCATGAAATAAGAAATAATCAGAAACTTCTCATAGCCCTTGACGTCATATTTGCCAAAGGCAAATTTGCCATGAAGATAAAGGGAGAAAAGCCGGAAATCACAGAGAACGGAAGCCTTGTGCTGAAAGAGGCAAGACATCCTCTGATAGAGGCAAAGAAAGTGGTCCCTATAAATATATCGCTGGGAGAAGATTACACCACCCTCGTCGTTACAGGTCCTAATACAGGAGGAAAAACCGTCACCTTAAAGACGGTAGGCCTTTTGGTTATGATGGCTCAAAGCGGCCTTGCGGTTCCTGCTGCTGCCAGCAGCAAGATACCCGTATTTGACCGTGTGTTTGCGGACATAGGCGATGAGCAGAGCATAGAGCAGAGCCTGAGCACCTTCTCGTCCCATATGAAAAATATCGTCGAGATATTGAATTGCGTCGACGAAAACTCTCTGGTGCTGCTGGACGAACTGGGAGCCGGTACAGACCCGACGGAGGGAGCTGCGCTGGCGATTTCGGTTCTCGACAAACTTAAAACCGTCGGAGCATATACCGTTGCTACCACCCATTACAATGAGCTTAAAAAATATGCTATTTCCACGGAAGGTGTGGAAAACGGTTCTATGGAATTTGATGTCGATACCCTAAGCCCGACATACAGGCTGCTCACCGGTATTCCGGGAAAATCCAATGCTTTTGAGATTTCAAGAAAGCTGGGACTGTCAGATGAGATAATAGAAAGAGCATCAACCCTTCTCCAAAGAGGAGATATACAATTTGAAGAGGTTCTGGGCAAGATTGAAAGGGACAGACGCAAAGCGCAGCAAGAGAGAGATGAGGCCATGGCCTTAAAGGCCTCCGTAAAGCGTAAGGAAGAAGAGATTGAAAAGCGCAGTGCGGAACTTGAAGAAAGAGAAAAGAAAATCATAGCTAAGGCCAAGGAAGAAGCAAGAGAAATATTAAAGGGAGCGAGGGAAACGGCAACAGATGTAAGCCGTGAACTTCGCAGATTGAACAAGATAGAAAGCCTCGGTGAGAGGAACAGAAAATTCGATAAAAACAGAAGGCGTCTTAAAGAAGCCGAAGACAGCGTTGCGGAAAAACTCATAAAAAGAGTAAACCAAAGTCCTGTCAATGCTGATGAACTCAAAATAGGAGACAAGGTAAGGGTTTTGACTTTGGACCAGACGGGTGAGATTCTGACATTGCCGGATGAAAAGGGAGACCTGACTGTCAAAGTCGGAATAATGAAAGTAAACATAAATGTGGAAGACCTCATGTTTATTGAGACTGAGGACCGCACGGAAAGTTCAAAAAGCGGCAAATACGGAAAGCTGTATAAGTCGAAAGCTCAATCCGTATCGGTGTCGATTAACGTTCAGGGTGAAAATCTTGAAGATGCAATAATGGATGTGGATAAATATCTGGATGATGCGTACATGGCAGGCCTCAAAGAAGTTACAGTCATACACGGAAGAGGCGAAGGAATACTCAAAGAAGGACTGAGAAGCATTTTCAGAAGCCATAAGCATGTGGCGTCATTTAGAAAAGGCCGCTATAACGAAGGCGGAGACGGAGTAACGATAGTAACCTTGAAGGAGTAAAGATGTATATAGTAAGCGGATGCCTTATGGGGCATAATTGTAAATATAACGGCGGAAACAATGAAAACAGCGAGGTAGTGGAATTTTGTAAAAATCATAAGTATATGGTTGTGTGCCCCGAGAGGGCAGCAAATCTGCCATGCCCAAGACCTCCCGCAGAAAAGCGTGGAAACCGCATTGTCAATAAAAACGGCGAAGATGTAACAGAAGCCTTTTTAAGAGGCGCCCGCCTGTCTTTAAATGCGTGCCTGAAAATGGCGCAGATATCGGGAGAAGAGATAGAAGGCGCAATTCTGAAAGCAAACAGCCCTTCCTGCGGCAAAGGCAGTATTTATGACGGCACATTTTCGGGGACGCTGACAGAAGGAAACGGAGTGTTTGCTTCGATGCTTGAAAATATGGGAATTGATGTGATTACTGAAAAGGAGAAAATAAAATGGTAAATTTCAAAGAAGAAATTGCAAAGATTATAGCTGAGCATGTTGACGGTCTTTCAGCAGAAGAAATTCAGAGCATGGTTGAGATTCCTCAGGATACCAAAATGGGAGACTATGCATTCCCTTGCTTTAAATTGGCTAAGACTTTGAGAAAGGCGCCGCCTCTGATCGCAGGAGATATTGCCGCAAAAATCGCTGAAAATCCAATATTTGAGCAGGTGCAGCAGGTTAACGCATATGTGAACATGTTCATCTCCAAAGAGGAGTTTGTGAAGGACGTGGTAGAAGAAGTGCTGCAGAAACAGGAAGATTTCGGCAAGAGCAATATCGGCGAGGGAAAGCCTGTAATAGTTGAATTTTCTTCGCCTAACATAGCAAAGCCGTTCCACATAGGACATATAAGAAGCACCGTAATAGGCAATTCCATAAATAAATTGTACAAGGCAATGGGATACGATGTTACCAGAATCAATCATCTGGGAGATTACGGAACTCAGTTCGGAAAGATGATTTGCGCCTACAGACGCTGGGGCTGCAAGGAAGACGTGATAAAAGAGCCTATCAAGACATTGCTTCATTACTACACCAAGTTCCATGAAGAAGTTGAGACTCATCCTGAGCTCGACGATGAGGCAAGGGAGATTTTTGCAAGGCTCGAACATGGAGAAAAGGAAGAGACTGAGCTGTGGCAGTGGTTCCGTGATGAGAGCCTTAAGGAATTCAACAGAGTTTATAAGATGCTCGGCATCGAGTTTGATTCATACGCAGGTGAAAGCTTCTATTCCGATAAGATGCCCCGCATAGTGGAGATGCTTGAAGAAAAGGGACTTTTGCAGGAATCAAAAGGCGCTCAGATTGTGGACCTCGAACCTTACGGTATGACGCCTGCGCTGATTAAAAAGTCCGACGGCTCGTCCCTTTACATTACAAGAGATATAGCGGCGGCCGTTTACAGAAAAGAACATTATAATTTTTACAAAAATATATATGTTGTGGCGTCGCAGCAGAACCTTCATTTCCAGCAGTGGATTAAAATTATAGAACTTCTGGGATTTGACTGGGCAAAGGATAATATCCACGTTCCTTTCGGACTGGTAAGTCTCGAAGAAGGCACCATGTCGACAAGACACGGCAGAGTCGTATTCCTCGAAGATGTTTTAAACAGAGCAGTAGAGCAGACGAGAGAGATAATCAAGGAAAAGGGAGTAAATACCGACAATATCGATGAAACCGCAAAGCAGGTGGGCATCGGAGCTGTTATATTCCAGGAACTTTCCAACAACAGGATTAAGGATTACGTGTTCTCGTGGGATAAAGTTCTGGACTTTAACGGAGAAACAGGTCCTTATGTACAATATACTCATGCAAGGGCCGCAAGCGTCCTTCGCAATGCGGGCGAAGCAGCGGCTAAAGCCGATGACATCAGCAATGTAAATCCTGAGTATATAATGAGCGAAAGCGCATATGAGCTTGCCAAACTCATATATGCGCTGCCTCAGACCATAATCGATGCAGGCGAAAAATACGAGCCTTCTGTGCTTACGAGACATATTGTCGATCTGGCGCAAAGCTTTAACAGATTCTATCATGATGAACATATACTGGTAGATAATGAAGAAGAAAAAATTTCAAAGCTGGCGCTTGTAAAGGCAGCTAAGATTGCCATAAAGAACGGACTTGCGCTCCTCGGTATGGAAGCGCCGGAAAGAATGTAAAGAAGAATATAAAAGAGTAAGTGATTGAAACGATGGAAAGGAAATTTTAGATATGCGTTATGTCGGCGATATTTACAGACCGCCAAGCGAAGCTTACAGCTTGCTTGTTCAGGTTACCATAGGATGTTCTCACAACAAATGCACGTTTTGCAATATGTTCAAGGAAAAACAGTTTAAAGTAAGAAAGCCGGAAGAAGTTCTTGAAGATTTGGCATGGGCAAGAAGCCATTATTCGAGAGTTGAAAAAATATTTCTCTGTGACGGCGATGCCTTGTGCCTTGCAAATCACAAACTTATAAGGATTCTCGACTATATAAGAGAACATTTTCCTGAATGCAAGCGTGTGACCACCTACGGAAGAGCTACGGACGCATTGCGCAAAACTCCGGAAGAACTGCGTGAACTGAGGGAGCACGGCATGACCATGGTATATTTGGGAGCCGAATCGGGAAGCCAAAAAGTCCTTGAAATGGTCAATAAAGGCGAAACAAGAGAAGAACTTATCGAAGGAGTAAAGATGCTTGAAGCGGCAGGCATCCAAGCGTCTGTAACCTTTATAAGCGGTCTTGCAGGACCGGACCTGTGGGAGGAACATGCCGTGGAGACAGGCAAGATGATTGCCGAAATGAATGCATCATATGTGAGCCTTTTGACACTTATGTTGCAACCCCCTGCGCCGCTGCTTGAGGACTACAGGTCAGGCAAGTTTAAGCTGCTTTCTCCGGAAGAAGTTCTGGCTGAAACCTGCCTCATGCTCAAATATGCCAGACCTTCGAAACCGTGCGTATTCAGAAGCAATCACGCTTCCAACTACGTTTCGCTGCGGGGAAATCTGCCGATAGACAATGAAAATATGATAAAATCACTGAAGAGATGTATGGAAGACCGAGGTCTGCTAAAAGACGAAAGATTCAGGATGTTATAAGATTTGTAAAATGAAAATTTTATTGACTACGCTAAATTCTCAATATGTACATTCCAACCCTGCCCTCAAGTATCTTTATACCGTTGCGGCAGACACCGATAACGACGTAAGCATACGTGAGTTTACTATCAACAATGAGGCTTCGTATATATACGGCGAACTTGTAAGAGCAAACTATGACATGGTTTGCTTTTCTTGCTACATTTGGAATATTGAAGAAATTAAGGCCATAGCTTCCGACTTGAAAAAGGCAAGACCGGGCATAAGGATATGCCTGGGCGGACCGGAAGTGAGCTTTGAAGGCCATATATTTGCCCTTGAAAATCCGTGGGTTGATTTTATATTGTGCGGAGAGGGAGAATACTCCTTTTACAGGCTGCTTGAGGTGCTGAAGGAAGACGGGCAGGCTCTGAACACCGTGCCGGGGCTCATATATCGTATGGAGGAAAAAATATATGTAAATCCCCAAATGGAGCCTTTGGACTTTAATACCGTTCCCTTTTTGTATTCGGTGCTCGAATGCGAAAGCGACAAGGTGGTCTATTACGAATCTTCAAGAGGGTGTCCTTTCAGGTGTTCTTATTGCCTCTCCTCCATAGAGAAAAGGGTAAGAGCCCTCGACGTGGACAGGGTGAAAAATAACCTCAGATATTTTCTCTATAAAAATGTAATGCAGGTTAAATTTATCGACAGAACCTTTAACTACGACGAAGGCAGAGCTTATGAGATATTTAAGTATCTGATAGAAAACGATAACGGTCATGCTAACTTTCACTTTGAAATATGTGCTGACCTGCTGACGGATAAAACCCTCGATTTGCTTGCAAAAGCAAGGAAAGGCCTGTTTCAGTTTGAAATAGGTATTCAGTCCGCAAACCCCGAAACGTTAAGGGCGATAAACCGTAAAGAAAATATCTATCCCATATTGTATAATGTAAAAAAGCTTTTGAGTTTGGGAAATATACATATACATGTAGACCTTATAGCAGGGCTTCCCTATGAGACTTATGAAATCTTTGCCAGGTCTTTCAACAAGGTTTACGCCCTCGGAGCAGACGCCTTTCAGATGGGATTTTTAAAGGTCCTCAAAGGTACGCCTATAGCCGCCGAGAGCAGAAAATACGGCATCATATGGAGAGATAAAGCGCCTTACGAAATAATTTCAAACGACTGGATAAGCGCAGAGGATATGGTAAGGCTCAAAGAAATTGAGAAGATGCTGGGCATATATTACAATCGCGGCGGATTTGAAAAGACTTTGCCTTATCTGATGAATGAGCTTGATGCAAAGCCCTTTGAGCTGTTTGAGATGATAGCGGAGTTCTATTACGAAGGCGGCTACCAGCATAAAAACCGGAAAAAGGAAGAACAATACAGAATACTCAGAAAGTTTGCCATGAAAGCCGGCATACGTGAAGAAGAGGCGGAGAAAGTTTTAACGGAAGATTTGGAAAATACTTTTAACGCCGAAGAAGTAAAGCGATTTTTGAAAAAGGGATGGGAGATATAATATGGATATGATAAACAGAGAGGACAGAATCAGCGAATATCTGATTCCGCATTTGAACAACTATATATTTGACGAACTATCTGAAAATTATCTTAAAAAGGCAGGAATCGCAGACATAATGACAGGTGTGCCGGTTCCCATAGACAAAAAAGAGTTGGAGAGCATATCCACCTTGTCCATAGCACGAAACATGGCTATGGTAATAGGATGCGACCCCAAATTCCAATACAGAGAAAATTATGTCGCATATATACTCAGAACTTTTGACAAGAGGTTTGCGCAAGGGTTGATTGCGGAAGGAGTGGAAGCGGCTCAGAAAAACGATTACGATTATGCATGCATTCAATTCAGAGCAGCTATGGTTATAGACCCCGAAAGCGTAGATGCGGTTTACTGTTACGGCCGTGCCTGCAAAGATGCATATGAGCTTGGTGAGGAGGAAGACTTCATCGCAAGATTTAAGGCGGAATCCATAGAATCCTTTGAAGAGGTGACCCTGAGAAGACCCGATTTTGCCGAGGCCTATTATTTTTTGGGATACGGATACATAAATTTAGGATTATATGTAAAAGCTAAATTAACGTGGCAGGATTTTATAAAGCTTTCCGGAGATGAAGAAAAGAAGAAGGAAATTGAGGAAAGACTGTCCCTGCTTGATGAGCCGGTTGAAATTGAAGAGGGATACAATTTTATCCTTTCGGGCAAATTTCAGGAAGGCATCTCAATACTGTCCAAATATACCGAAAGCCGCTTTAAGGACTGGTGGCCGCTGTGGTACTATTTAGGCGTTGCCCATATGGGTCTGGGAATGCCGGAAGATGCCATAGATGAGTTTAAAAAAGTGCTGACAATTTCTCCGAGCAATATAGAAACCATGGAGGAACTCATCAAGGCATATGAGGAAACGGGAAACCAAGAAGCGGTTAAAAAGTACAGAAATAAGATTGCTATAGTAAAGGAAAATATTGAAAAAGACCGTCTTGAAGCCGTGAAAAGTAAAAGTGAAAAATTATCATAATTTTGCTTGACATTGCAGATATGATCGTGTATAATTATCAGTGTTGTCAGTAAATGACAACCGTTGTTCCAAGGTAGCTCAATGGTGGAGCACTCGGCTGTTAACCGATAGGCTGTGGGTTCGAGCCCCACCCTTGGAGCCATTTTTTTGCCGGAGTGGCGGAATTGGCAGACGCACAGGACTTAAAATCCTGCGATCCTTACCGATCGTACCGGTTCGACCCCGGTCTCCGGCACCAACCCTTGGATTGGTTTTTTAGGAGACATATTTAAGGGATGGACCGAATACAATATAATATTGATGACGCGGGGTAGAGCAGTTGGTAGCTCGTCGGGCTCATAACCCGGAGGTCGTAGGTTCAAGTCCTTCCCCCGCAACCAAGAATGTTCAAATCCCAACGCTTACAGCGTTGGGATTTTTTATGTTTTTGGGCTGTTTTCAAAAATTAGCCGGTATTTAGCCACTCTTTATAACACTGCCTGCCACACATATTGAAAAATCAACCGACTGTCGAAAATCCATTGAAACCAATAAGACCTTTTCAGATAATGTTGCCAAATAGGAAAGGAAACTCAAATACGGCTTGAAGTAAAATAGACAGCCCATGTGTTGAGCCCAAAGTAATAATCTTGCCGGTTATTTCGGAATCTTTATACTTATCTTTGCCTTCTTTTGGACTATACAATTTGCACTGAGAAAGCATAATGTAAAGCGAATGAATGAAAGCCTGTGCAACGTAAAAAAAGATGAATAATCACTCGCATCTACGCCGCCGTGAAAGGCAAAAGATCTTTTCGGCGGTATTTTTTCAGAAAGGACACTTTGAGCATGCAACGCTTTATACGTTTAAAAACTTAAAGAATTTTCTTTACCGGCTTTTGTTTAAGTGGTATAATAAATAAAAGCGATTGTGTCGGCGTTGCCGTAAAAAGACGCAGGCAAAGAAGCTCTTATTGAGAGAGATTGTTGGCGGATTTTTAAAGAAAGCCAAAAATGGACAACACAGGTTTACATAATACCCGTAAATCCTGTGTCAAAACATAGCGGTGTTGGCTGTTTACAGGAAGCAGGGCATTTTGGACAACGGTTTTTGCGTTTTATGTAGGCCGGTTTCCAAGACGAAGCACAAAAAGCCAACAAAACTGTATTTTACCACCGATAATTTACAGTTAATGGAAAAATTGTTGCCCGATTCGCAGAAATCGGCTCAAAAAGCCAACATTGCGCCGTAGTGTGTGATAGATTGATAAAATCCAGGCAGCAACCTGGCAACCCGGAGATAGCGGGACGAAAGGAGTATTATGGCAAAGCGTATTTCAAACGAGCGAAAAATCGGTATGTATCAAGCGATTATGGAACTTAAGGATTTAGACGAATGTTGTGCGTTCTTCGACGATTTATGCGCAGCAACGGAGCTGAGAACGCTGGAACAGCGTTACGAAGTTGCCAGCATGCTTGACGACGAAAAAGTTTATACGGAAATCATGCAGGCAACCAACGCAAGCACTGCAACTATCAGCAGAGTGAAACGTATGCTGTATTACGGAACAGGATGCATCGGAGAAATCATCCGCCGTGTAAAAGAGAAAAACTCACAAGTGGCAGAGACCGCAAAAGAATAAAAAGAAGAAAAAGAATAAGCAAAAGAAAGGGAACACTGATTAGTTATGAAGGAGATAATGTTAGGAAACAAAGCGCTCGCACGGGGACTTTATGAAGCCGGCGTAAGCGTTGTGTCCAGTTACCCCGGCACACCGAGCACCGAGGTGACTGAAGAAATAGCAAAATATGACGAGGTATACTGCGAATGGGCGCCCAACGAAAAAGTCGCCATGGAAGTAGCCTTCGGCGCTTCTCTCGCAGGAAAGAGAAGCTTCTGCGCAATGAAACATGTGGGACTTAACGTTGCAGCCGACCCGCTTTTCACCTGCTCATATACAGGCGTAAACGGAGGAATGGTAATATGCGTTGCCGACGACCCGGGAATGCACTCCTCACAGAACGAGCAGGACTCACGTCATCACGCAGTTGCGTCAAAGGTTCCTATGCTCGAGCCTTCCGACTCAGAAGAGGCTTACAGGTTTGCCAAGAAAGCATTTGAAATATCAGAAGAATACGACACCCCGGTAATAATAAAAATGTGCACGAGAATCGCTCATTCCCAGAGCGTAGTGGAAACGTCAGAACGCAAGGAGCCGGAGCAAAAGCCGTACATAAAAAACATCGCCAAGTATGTAATGATGCCGGCATACGCCATAAAGCGTCATCCCGTAGTCGAAGAAAGGATGAACAAGCTAAAAGACCTTGCAGAGGATGGTGAGTTCAACCGCATAGAAAAGGGAGACAAATCCCTTGGAATCATTACATCATCCACCTGTTATCAATACGCCAAAGAAGTGTTCGGAGACAAAGCCTGCATCTTAAAGCTGGGCATGGTCAATCCGCTGCCAGAAAAGCTTATCCTCGACTTCGCAGCAAGCGTCGACAAACTGGTGATAATAGAAGAACTGGATCCGGTGATAGAAAATCACTGCAAACAGCTGGGACTTGAAGTCAGCGGAAAAGACATCTTCCCTGTGGAAGGAGAATTCAGCCAGAACCTCATAGCCCAAAAACTGGGAGTAAAAGAACCAACTTTTACATCCCTCGACGAGACCATGCCTGTAAGGCCGCCTGTCATGTGTGCAGGATGTCCGCACAGAGGACTGTTTTACGTGCTGTCAAAGAACAAATGCACCGTACTGGGAGACATAGGATGCTATACTCTCGGCGCCGTAGCACCTCTTTCCGCCATGGAGATGACATTGTGCATGGGCGCTTCCATAAGCTCAATACACGGATTCAACAAGGCCCTTGGAGAAGAAAGCGAAGGAAAGACGGTAGCTGTTATCGGAGACTCAACCTTCATGCACTCCGGAATGACAGGCCTTGCAAACATAGCTTATAACCAGAGCAATTCTACCGTAATAATTCTGGACAATTCCATTACGGGAATGACAGGACACCAGCAAAATCCTACTACAGGTTACAATATAAAAGGCGACCCGGCAGGAAAAATAGATTTGGAGGCTCTCTGCAAAGCCATGGGATTTAACCGCATAGCAGTGGTAGACCCTTATGACCTGGCAGAATGTGACAGAGTTCTCAAGGAAGAACTCAAAGCAAAAGAACCTTCCGTAATAATCAGCCGCCGGCCGTGCGCACTGTTAAAATATGTAAAGCATAATCCGCCTCTTAAAGCCGATGAAAAGAACTGCACAGGCTGCAAGTCATGTATGCGCCTTGGCTGTCCTGCCATAAGCATAAAGAATAAAAAAGCTGTAATCGACAATACCCTGTGCGTAGGCTGCGGAGTATGTATGCAGCTTTGCAAATTCGACGCATTGAAGCTTCAGGAGGTGAAATAAAATGACAAAAAATATTATGATTGTCGGAGTAGGCGGTCAGGGAACGCTGCTTGCCAGTAAAATTTTAGGTCAACTGATGCTTTCCGAAGGCTACGATGTAAAAGTTTCCGAAGTTCACGGAATGAGCCAGAGAGGCGGAAGCGTAGTTACATACGTTCGCTTCGGAGAAAAGGTTTATTCACCGATAATAGATAAGGGAGAAGCTGATTTTATAATAGCTTTCGAGCAGCTTGAAGCCGCAAGATACGTGGAATATCTAAAAGCAGACGGCCGCATTATAACCAACACCCAGCAGATAGACCCTATGCCTGTAATTACGGGGGCGGCAGAATACCCGGAAAACCTCATAGAAAGCATGAAAAACAAAGGCATTAACGTGGATGCTTTCGACTGTCTTGCCCTTGCCAATGAAGCCGGCTCCTCCAAGGCAGTAAATATCGTACTTATGGGCAGAGTCTCGAAATATTTTGATATACCCGTTGAAAAATGGGAAAAAGCAGTCGAAGAATGTGTTCCCGCAAAATTCCTTGAACTGAACAAAAAAGCATTTAAGCTTGGAAGAGGCTAAAAATAAATATAAGGAGAAGGACATCATGAAAAGATACTACCAACCGGAAATTGAGACGATGCCTTTGGAACAGCTCAGGGAGCTGCAAAGCCAGAGGCTGGTAGCTCAAGTAAAACATGTATATGAAAATGTTGAATTTTACCGTAAGCGCATGGACGAAGCAGGCGTAAAACCTGAAGACATCCACGGCATAGAAGATCTGCACAAGCTTCCATTTATAGAAAAAGACGACCTTCGTGACCAGTATCCTTACGGACTTTTGGCAGTTCCTCTGTCAGACTGCGTGAGAATTCAGTCCACAAGCGGAACCACAGGCCGACGCGTAGTAGCTTTTTATACCCAGCACGACATAGACCTGTGGGACGAATGCTGTGCCAGAGCAATCGTTGCAGCAGGCGGAACCAAAGACGACGTATGTCAGGTCTGCTATGGCTACGGACTTTTCACAGGAGGTCCCGGCCTAAACGGAGGAAGCCACAAAGTCGGATGTCTGACCCTTCCTATGTCATCGGGAAACACAGACAGACAGCTCATGTTTATGGAAGACCTGGAAGCTACAATCTTGTGCTGTACTCCTTCCTATGCATCATACCTTGGGGAAAACGTTGTTGAACGTGGACTTAAAGATAAAATTAAACTCAAAGCAGGAATCTTCGGTGCGGAGGCATGGACCGAAGAAATGCGCCGCGACATAGAAAACAAGCTTGGAATCAAGGCTTATGACATATACGGCCTTACTGAAATTTCAGGACCGGGAGTATCCTTTGAGTGCGAGGAACAGACAGGAATGCACGTAAACGAGGACCACTTCATAGCTGAGATTATCAATCCTAAGACAGGAGAAGTTCTGCCTGAAGGAGAAAAAGGCGAGCTGGTATTCACCTCCATAACCAAGGAAGCATTCCCGCTGATGCGTTACCGCACAAGAGATATATGCGTACTGTCACGTAAGAAATGCTCCTGCGGCCGTACTCACGTTAAGATGTCAAAACCTATGGGAAGAAGCGACGACATGCTTATTGTCAAGGGTGTAAACGTATTCCCGTCACAAATCGAAATGGTACTGCTCAAAAACGGCCTGACTTCAAACTACCAGATTATAGTAGACAGGGAGAAATATTCAGATACGCTGGAAGTACGCGTAGAAATGACTCCGGAATTCTTTACAGATACCCTTACGGATTTGGCTCAGAAAGAAAAGGATGTCGTTGCGCAGCTTAAGAGCGTTCTCGGAATATACGCCGATGTAAAAATTGTAGAACCTAAGAGCATAGTCAGAAGCGAAGGCAAGGCCGTTCGCGTAATTGACCGTAGAAACTTATATCAGGGATAAGGAGGAAGGAATCATGACTATTAAACAGATTTCCATTTTTGCGGAAAACCGTCCGGGAGGCGTGCTCAATGTAGTGCAAGCTCTGGCAGGAGTTTCTGTGGATATCAGAGCCCTCAATGTGGCCGATACCAAGGATTACGGAATTATCCGCATGATTGTCAGCGATGCTGAAAAAGCCGAAAAGGTTCTTGCTGAAAACGGCGGCGTTTTCATAGTCAACGACGTAATAGGCGTAAGAATCCCGGATGCGCCGGGAGGACTTTCGGCCGTGCTTTCTCTGCTGGCAAAGAAAGGTGTAAATGTAGAGTATCTATATGCTTTCATAAACACCTCCGGCTCAAACGCATGCGTAGTGCTGCGTGTAAACGACAACGAATACGCCCAAAAGGTATTGGTTGACGCAGGCATGTCCCTGCTCACCGATGACGACATAAAGAAACTGTAAATTATGTAAATAAAAAAGAGGCCGTAGAGACGGCCTCTTTTGAGTTGTATTGCAGCTTTAGCGGTCGATTTGAGCACGGAGTGCTCAAATCAATAGACTACCGGCTATGCCGGTAGTCATGATAAGCATCGCCGCCAACAGGGCTGCCATGGCAGCCTTGATGCCTTGCTCGCCTTGATGCCTTGCCGCATTACTGCTTTGTCGCCTTGCTGTCTTATGGATACCTTTCAAGCTAAACCCGGGTACAAAGTATACGAAAACCGGGAAAAGGTATACCTGCGGTATACACCTGAGCAAAACCGTATACAAAGTATACGAAAAATTAAAATCTGTATACCGCCGCCGATTGACCGACGCCGATTGGCCCCGATTGACCACCGATTGACCGCTGCTCCACCGCCGGGACGTACTGCCACAGCCTGTCCGCCACCGCCGGAGCTTTACCACCGAAGCCTTACATGCCCAGCAATCCGGCGGCATTTTCGGAGAAAAACATCTCCTGCTCACGGTCCGTAAGGCCTATATTGCGAAAACGCTCCACATATATGCCTTGGTCCTGCCAAGGAGAATCGGTGGCAAACAGGATGCGGGACATGCCGTGCTTTCTTGCAATACGCAAGAACTGCTCATCCGATAGGACAACGCTGCTGTATGGGTTTTGCTCAACCTCGGGATTCAGAGTTACCGGGCCGATAGAAAAAGAAGCGTCCATAAAGACAGGAGCGCCCGTAAGGTCCGATTCCACCTCGTTCCAGCAGTCCCAGCCGCCCATGTGAGCCAGTACAAGCTTGGCAGGCTGAACTTCCTTTACTACCCTTAAAATGCTTGAAACGGAAGCGTAGTTGCGGTCAAAAAGACCTATATCGATACCTGCGTGTATTGTAACTGTCAGGCCAAGCTCCGAGGCATAATCCAGAATCCTCATATTGCGGATGTCGCTGAAATCCGTATTTTGATATGCAGGATGAAGCTTGATACCGGGCACTCCCCGGTCAGCCAGCCGTTTTAACTCTTTCCGGTAGTTTTCGCAGTCCGGGTGCATTGCGCCAAAAGAAATTATACCTTTGGCTTTAAGCTCGTCAAAGCTTTCCGCTATGCGGGAATTTAGAGAGCTGACCTGTTTTGGGGAAGTAGCCACCGGGAGATTTACGCTTAAACCTATGCCGGATTTTTCCATGGAAGATAAAAGTCCCGCAGAAGTGCCGTCCGTATGATATGCCGTTCCCGAATTTCGGCTAAGAGAATAAAGGGCTCTTTCGGCGATAGAAGCCGGAAAAGTATGGGTGTGAAAATCTATAATCATAAAGCCTCCTGTTTTCACGTTAAAGATAATAAATAATAATAAAAGAAAAAATGCAAGCTGTCAATCTGTGTAAAGAGGGCCGCTGCGGTTGACTTTATGGGAAAACTATGGTATTTTATAATATATCAACATTTTAAAGCTTGAAAGTTAAAAAGATAAGAGGGATAACAATGCCGGTTACAGATTTATTAGAACGGAATCACAAGCTATATGGCGATGAAGTAGCGCTCGTTGAGCTAAATCCGAGCTTGAAAGAGACAAAGAAAATCACATGGAAAGAATTTGATTTGGTTCAGCAGACTTCTTCCTCACCTTACAGAAGAGAAATAAGCTGGAGCGTGTTTGACGAAAAGGCAAACAGAGTAGCCAACATGCTTATCGAACGAGGAATAGGAAAGGGCGACAGAGTCGCAATCTTGATGTTTAACTGCCTTGAATGGCTTCCCATATATTTCGGAATTTTAAAGAGCGGAGCGATAGCCGTGCCCTTTAATTTCAGATTTGATGCCAAAGAAATAAAATACTGCGCAGATCTGGCAGAGGTGCAGGTTATATTCTTCGGACCGCAGTTTATAGGACGTATCGAATCCATAGAAGAAGAACTTAACAGAGGCCGCCTGCTCATCTATGTAGGAGACAGCTGTCCTACTTTTGCGGAAAGCTACCGTGAACTGGTGGCAGACTGCTCAAGCAGACCTCCTATGATAAGACTGGAAGACGAGGACGACGCCGCAATTTACTTCTCATCGGGAACCACAGGTTTTCCGAAAGCGATTTTACATAATCACGAAAGCCTTTTGCAGGCTGCACAAATGGAGCAAAAGCACCACCTTACAGGCCGTGAGGACACTTTCCTGTGCATTCCGCCCCTCTACCATACGGGAGCGAAGTTTCACTGGATGGGAAGCCTGTGTGCAGGAAGCAAGGCTGTTCTTCTGACAGGAACGGAGCCGGAAACCATTCTTGAGACCATATCAAAAGAAAAATGCACAATAGTTTGGCTGCTGGTGCCTTGGGCTCAGGACATCCTCGAAGCCCTTGACTCAGGAAGAATAAAGCTTTCCGATTATGAGCTTGACCAGTGGCGCCTTATGCACATAGGAGCGCAGCCCGTTCCGCCGTCACTCATAAGACACTGGAAAGAATATTTCCCTAAGCATCTTTATGATACCAACTACGGACTGTCAGAATCCACAGGTCCGGGATGCGTTCATCTTGGAGTTGAAAATATACATAAGGTGGGAGCCATAGGAGTGCCCGGATACCGCTGGGAATGTAAGATAGTCGGCCCGGACGACGAAGAAGTCAAGCAGGGGGAAGTCGGCGAACTGTGCGTCAAAGGCCCCGGAGTGATGACCTGCTATTATAACGACCCTAAAGCCACAGCTGAGGTTTTAAAGGACGGCTGGCTCTATACGGGAGACATGGCTATGCAGGACGAAGACGGATTTTATTTCCTGGTTGACCGCAAAAAGGACGTAATAGTCAGCGGCGGAGAAAACATCTACCCTGTACAGCTTGAAAATTTCCTGTCGGGTTACAGCAAGATAAAGGACGTGGCTGTAATCGGCTTGCCTGATGCGAGACTGGGAGAAATCGCAGGAGCAATAATTTCATTGGTGGACGGAGCAGAGTGCAGCGAAGAGGAAATCAACGAGTTCTGCATGGGACTGCCTCGATACAAGAGGCCTAAGAAGATAATTTTCGCAGATGTGCCGCGCAATGCCACAGGCAAGATAGAAAAACCTTTACTCAGAAAAATATACGGCGCAGAGCAGCTCGTAGCTCAGCAAAACCGCGGATAGACTTGCAAACAGCAAGCCCCGCGGGCGACAGCCCGCGGGGCTTCTTTGATTATATACCGCAAATAAGAATGCTTTGATGAACTACGGCATTTTTAAGGCTTGCCCGGGCATGAATCTTGCCCCTTGACCCATGGCTCTTGAATCTTGCCCCCTGACTCTTGAACGACAGCCCAAATGCCGCGTTTAAAGAAAAATCCGGCATTTCCGGCAGTTTTGACCCTTATCGACCGGCGAAAATGCCGCAATTAAAAACTTTTTCTTCGTTTCCGGCAGTTTAACCCGTCTTGAAGCCTTAAAAATGCCGTAACTGAAAGAATCTTCGGGATTTGCGGCAGTCCGACCGTCCTTTAAGAGGTCAAAATGCCGTAACCGAGAGATTTTTTGAAATTTCCGGCAGTCGAGGCGATATCGGGACTATGTTGAGGCGATGTTGAAGCAGTGTGGACTATATCGAGACAGTGTGAGACTATGTTGAGGTGATGCCGAGTCAATAAAGAGCCTTGTGGGTGGCAGCAGTGTGATGCCGAGTCAACGTTGAGTCGCCCAAAAGGCCTGCCGCTTATAGTCGAGGCCTGTTGTACCTAATAGAAGGACGTGCCGTTGCCGGCCGAGGTTTGCTGAGACGCACCAATAGCCCCACCGGCCGGGGTTTACTGAGACGCACCAATAGCCCCACCGGCGCCAGCGCCGGCGGGGCTATTTGATTCATAGACACCGGTAAAAAGACCTGCCGTCACCGGCAGGTCTTTCAATTCTTCTTATCAGGTTATTTTCCCAGAGCGGTTTTCTGAGCCACGCTGGTCGGTTTTTCGTAGCAGGCGAAAGTTTCTTCAACAAGCGCTGCATCCGGCTTCTTTGTTATCAGGCTTACCACAGGAACGATTACAAGTCCTGCAAGCATGGCTATGGAACCGCAGTTGATAGGGGAGCGCATTATCTCCGGAAGAACGGAAGGCGCCAGCATGTCCACTATCATGAGCACGGTGCCGAAAATGAAGGAAGCCCAGCACGCTCCGGCCGTCGTCTTTTTCCAATAGAGGGAATACAGGAACGGAGCCAGGAAAGCGCCTGCCAGCGCACCCCAGGATATGCCCATGAGCTGTGCGATAAATGTAATGGAACTCTTGTATTGAACAAGGGCAATTATAGCGGAGATTGCAATGAATACCACTATAAAGAAGCGTATCGTCAGGAGCTGTGACTTTTCTTTCATGTCCTTTACGATATTGTCCTTGATAAAGTCAATGGTAAGGGTTGAGCTTGAAGCGATTACCAGTGATGACAAGGTGGACATTGAAGCCGACAGAACCAGTATTACGACCAGAGCTATGAGGGCAGGGGAAAGGTTTTGCAGCATGGTGGGAATGATAGAATCATATCCGTTGGCTGCAACATCTACCTGATCGGAGAACAGTCTGCCGAAACCTCCAAGAAAATAGCAGCCTCCTGCAACCACAAGTGCGAACAATGTGGAAATTATAGTTCCTTTCTTTATAGAGGACTCGTCCTTAATGGCATAAAACTTCTGAACCATCTGAGGCAGACCCCATGTTCCAAGGGATGTGAGAATTACCACAAATAGCAGGTTCAGCGGATCAGGTCCAAAGAACGAAGCAAATATTCCCGGTGTTTCGGAAACCGTTTCGTCGCTTATCTGAGCGAGGCCGGAAAGGGCCTCCATGAAGCCGCCTTTGCTCATCAAAACCGCCGCGATGATTGTTACGATACCGAACAGCATGATGATTCCCTGTATGAAATCATTTATGGCGGTGGCCATATATCCGCCTGCGATAACGTAAATTGCAGTTAAAACAGCCATAAGCACGATGCATACCGAGTAATCGATGTTGAAAGCCATTCCGAACAGCCTGGAAAGACCGTTATATAGCGAGGCCGTGTAAGGAATCAGAAATACGAAAATAATGGCAGAAGCAACGATTTTCAGCGGCTTGCTCTGAAACCTTTTGCCGAAAAACTGAGGCATGGTGGCAGAATCCAAGTGCTGCGTCATTATACGGGTTCTTCTGCCCAGAATAACCCATGCCAAAAGGGAACCTATGATAGCATTTCCTATGCCAGCCCACGTTGCCGCAATACCGTATTTCCAGCCGAACTGGCCTGCATATCCGACGAAAACCACAGCCGAAAAATAGGATGTGCCGTAGGCGAAAGCCGTGAGCCAGGGACCTACGCTGCGGCCGCCCAGTACGAAACCGTTTACGTCGGTGGCATGTTTTCGGCAGTAAAGACCGATACCGACAAGTACGGCAAAATATATGACTAAAATAAGAATTTTCATAAAGATGTCGCTCCCTTCGTGTCTTCTTAGATTTTAAACTTTGAAGCTTTAAAGCTTTAAAAACATAATTTACTCTACCACGCATTGTGTGGAATGTCAATAAAATATTGAAAATATGTGGAGCGAACCGCCTAATTCAGCAGTATTTGGAGATTGCTTCTCAAACTCTTGAAGAAAAGACCGATAGATTTAAAAAGGATTTCACGGCTGTCATCGTCGAGACCCTTGAGGGAAGACAGAACTATCCTTGCGTTTTCGGCGACATTGCTGTTCAGCTCCCTGAGAGTGTGGGCGCCCGTCTGTGATATGAGAGCATAAGCCGTGTCGACAAAAGCTTCCCTCTGAGCCGGAGTCATGTTTTTGACCCAGTCTTTGAGAGTGTGATCAAGAAATCTGCTGCTGTCGGTAACGTCTTTCAGCCGCTCGAAGCGATCTCTTGAAATTACCCACGAATAGACATCGTGCTGCATGAGACCGTTTCTCTCGACGCTTTTCAATATGGTATATTTTTCTTCATGCTCCAAAAGCATGCCGACTATGGAAGACTGGGGAATGAAAGTTATTATTTTACCGCAGATTTCTTTGTAGCCTTCGCTTTCCAGAACCTTTTCATCAAAACCGGGTCCGTCAAAATTGTATACTTTTTCTATTCTGTTTTGAACGTCACGGTTGCAGAAAGCAGCAGAATAAGCGGCAAGATTGCCGCCCTTGGAATGACCGCCCGGTATTAGATTTCCCTTTAAACAGCGTGCGGCAGCCTCAATATATGCGACCGCAGACTGTTGCGCCGGAACGGGACATATAAAGCTCATGTTAAAATCCTCTTTCCAGCCTACGAGGGTGTTGTCCGTGCCTCTGTAAGAGATGAAATATAAGTCCTCGGATATTTTGACGGTGAGGGCAGAAAACTGTTTTTCCGAGCTTGCATCCCATTGATTTATGTAACCGCACAGAGAAAGCCGGGAAAAGCGCGGGCTTTCCGATATCTTTTTCAGCATGAGCAAATCGCTGGTTTTGTATACCTTTTCAATGGCGCCCGGGTCATTGAGCAAGTCCTTGACAGCAGATTTTATGCTTACGCCGGTCAGAAAAGATTTAGGGACAATATTGTCAAAGGGGATGTATGAAAGGCGGGAAAGGATGACCGCATCGACTTCGTTGAAATCACGCATTTTCAGAGAAAGGTCGCCCCGCCAGTCAAGATAATCTATTATATTGCTCATTTTTACCCTCCTTAATATTCGTTTATTATATTGTTATAATCCAAAGTTTTAAAAGTGTCAAATATATTAACAAATTGACAATGGAAAGGGCAGATGATATTATATAAAAATAAGTGAATATAATGACCGAGGCAAAATCGGAAGCCGGTGTAAATCCGGCACTGTGTCTCAGCAACCGTGATATCTGCGAAAGGATTGGTGTTAAATCACAAGCCACTAAAGAAGAATCTTTGGGAAGGCGTCCCGGTAGGGAGAGGATTAAGTCGGTAGACCTTGTTCCGGTCAATTAAGAAAGAATCTTCTGAGATGAGATGATGTAGATATGTTTATATGTAAGGCACCTCATGGAGAGGTGCTGTTTTTGTGGGGCAGAGTGACATGAATATTAAGAGCAACAAAAAACTGTTTAACGGAATAATGGTAGGAATAATCGCTGTCATAATCGTCGGCGGAATAGCTGCGGTTGGAAGCATTAAGGGCTGGTTCGGAGGTTCCGAAGAATCCGCCGCAACGGTAAAAGACATCGCCGGCGTGGTAAGCATCGAACGAAAAGGCGTTTCCTTCAATTTGGATAAAGAAACCGAAGTTGAAGCAGGAGACATAATAAGAAGCAACGAAAAAGCCGGCGCCTCCGTCGATGCCAAACTTTCCGACATGGACATCAGCGAAAACACCGAGCTCAAAATAGACGGCTTTGACGGTGATAAAATGACCGCGGGATTGGAAAAAGGCGAGATATTCGTAACCACGGATAAAGATGATTTCGGCAAAATTTCTGCCCGGGGCAATGAAATAACCGCAACGGAATCGGTCTTTTCCGTCAATGTTCAGACCGGCTCAATGGGAATAAATGTCTTCAGCGGTGAAGTAACCATTGAAAAAGGAGAGCAGAAGGCTACAGCCAAGGCAGGAGAAGCCATAAGCGTAGTAGGAGATGAATTTTCCGTGGTTGAGCTTCAGGCAACATCCCTTAACGAGTTTAATATAGAAAAGGCAAAGAAGGCGGGAGAAGACCGTGAGCTTTGCTTCAGCGGCGAAGAATTGGATAAGGTTCTTGAAGACAGACAGAATGAGATTGACAAGGCCGCAGAAAGCAGCGAGGGTGAGGGCGAAGGCTCGGAAACCCAGCAGTCGAGCGGCAACGGAAGCGGCGGCAAAGGAAACTCATCAGGCAGCTCGTCTTCATCGGGAACAGCAACAACTCCTTCCGGAGGAGAAACTTCGGCATTGAAATGCACCATAGAAATAAGGTGCGACACGATATTAAACAATATGGGCGATTTGGAGCCGGGTAAGGAGGGATATGTTCCTTCAAGCGGCATTATATTAAGAACTACGACAGTAAACTTTACAGAAGGCGAAACCGCCTTTGACGTCCTCAACAGAATCTGCAAGGCGAGAGGAATTCAAATAGAATATTCATATACCCCTATGTACGGAAGCTACTACATAGAAGGAATAAACAATCTTTATGAATTTGACTGCGGACAGCAATCGGGGTGGATGTATAAAGTCAACGGTTGGTTCCCTAACTACGGATGCTCAAGTTATACTTTAAAGGACGGAGATACCATAGTCTTCTGCTATACCTGCAAAGGCCTCGGAGCAGATGTGGGCGGTTCCGTCGGATAAAGGAGATATATGCAAAACAGGGACACTTTTTCGGGCTATAATCCTATTATCAATTTCGTATTTTTTATAGGTGCGGTTATATTCGGGATGTTTTTCATACATCCCGGATTTTTGCTGTGTTCTTTTATCCTCGCTTTTGCCTATTATATAACGGTAAACGGAGTAAAAGGCTTTAAACTTCTATCGGGAATGATTGTCCTTTTTATAGTCCTCTCTGCTATAAGTCCGCTGTTTAACACTTACGGCGACCATGTGCTGTTTACATACTTCGGGGGAAGACATTACACATTGGAGGCTTTATATTACGGCATGGCTATATCGGCCATGTTTGTTACCGTAATAACATGGTTTGCTTCATATAATTCGGTTATGACCAGCGATAAGTTTTTATATATTTTCGGAAGGACGGCGCCTTCAGTATCCCTTGTGCTGTCCATGATAATGAGACTTATTCCCGGTTTTAAGAGAAAAGTTGATCAGATTGCCTCAGCGAGGAAGTGCGTTGGGAAAGCCGGAGAATTCGGGACAAAAAAAGAGCGGATCCGAAACGGCATGACCATAGTTTCCACTCTAACGACATGGGCCCTTGAGGGAGGCATAATAACCGCAGACAGCATGAGAAGCAGAGGTTACGGCAGCGGTAGAAGGAGCAGCTTTGCCGTATACAGGTTTGACAGCAGAGACATACTCCTTCTGATCGTCATGATTATACTGATGACGGAAATAACCTTCTGCGGAATTATGGGCGGCGCCGGAGTCACTTATACGCCGACTCTTTATATAACGGGAGCAGATAATATTTATACGATTGCAGGCATGGCGGGATATTTCGTATTTCTGGCTATACCTACAACATTGAACATAACGGAGGCAATAACATGGCACATTTTGAAATCAAGAATTTAAACTTTTCCTATCCGGCATCCAAGGGCAGAAAAGCGCTGAACAATATAAACCTAAACATAGAAAGAGGCGAATACATAACCCTTTGCGGAAAAAGCGGAAGCGGAAAGACCACGTTGCTCAAACATTTGAAAAGCGTGCTGGCGCCTCATGGGACCATGACCGGAGAGATAATATTTGAGGGAAAACCCCTTGCCGAAGCGGATTTGAGAGAGCAGTCGAGCAAGATAGGATACGTGATGCAAAATCCGGACAATCAGATAGTTACGGACAAGGTTTGGCATGAGCTGGCCTTTGGCCTCGAAAGCCTCGGAATGGACCAGAAGACCATACGCCTGAGGGTTGCCGAAATGGCAAGCTATTTCGGTATTCAGAGCTGGTTTCACAAAAATGTGTCAGAACTTTCGGGAGGACAGAAGCAGCTTCTTAATTTGGCGTCGATAATGGCCATGCAGCCTACGGTTTTGATTTTAGACGAGCCTACCAGTCAGCTTGACCCTATAGCAGCCACAGACTTTTTGAATACGGTCAGAAAGATAAACCTGGAACTGGGAACTACGGTAATAATAACGGAACACAGGCTGGAAGACATTTTCCATGCGTCGGACAGAGTTGTGGTAATGGAAAAGGGCGAAATAATCGCAGCCGATACGCCTCGCAATATAGGCGCATTTCTGAAAGAAGAAAAAAATGAAATGTTTGCCGCCATGCCTACGCCGGTTCAGGTATATTACGGAGTGGAAAACGATTTGACATGCCCTCTGACCGTCCGTGAGGGCCGAAACTGGCTCAGCGAAATCTTTGAAGGCAGGGAGGTTAAAACCGATAAAACAGAAGAAAAGACTTTGCCCGAAAGGAAAGACGAAAATCCTGCCATACTTTTAAAAGAAGTATGGTTCAGATATGAGAAGGATGCTCCCGATGTTTTAAAGGGAGTCAACTTGGAAGTACCGAAGGGAACGTTGTTTGCCATAGTAGGAGGCAACGGCACCGGAAAATCCACTACCTTGAAATCGATATGCAATATATGCAAGCCTTACAGAGGAAAAGTTCTGATAGACGGAAAGCGCATAGAAAAATACAGCTCAGCTCAGCTGTTTAAAGGAAATCTTGCCATGCTTCCTCAGGACCCTCAGAGTCTGTTTGTAAAGAAGACCGTAAAAGAGGATTTGGGGGAGATGCTTGATTCAGGCGTTGATAACAAAGAAGAAAAAATCAGCGAAGTTGCCGAAATATGCGATATTGCCCACCTTATGGACAGTCATCCTTACGATTTGTCCGGCGGAGAGCAGCAGAGGGCGGCCCTTGCAAAGGTTCTCCTCACAGAGCCTAAAATACTGCTTTTAGATGAGCCCACCAAGGGAATAGACAATTTCTTTAAGATTAAATTTGCGGAGATATTGGATAAGCTTAAAGAAAAGGGAGTGACCGTTTTAATGGTTTCCCATGACGTGGAATTCTGCGCCAAGTATGCCGACATAGTGGGAATGTTCTTTGACGGAAACATAATAACCGCCAATACACCGGGCAGGTTCTTCTCGCAGAACAGCTTCTACACCACTGCGGCAAACCGCATGAGCCGTCACATATTTAAAAACGCAATTACAAATGAGGACGTGATTAAATTATGTCAAATGAACAAATAGGAAAAGAAAACAGAAAAAAGGGGAGAGGATTCTGGCTGTCAATAATAGTCATGGTAATACTGATACCCCTGACCATAGGCATATCGTGGTATGTGGGTGACAGAAAGTATTATGTCGCCAGCGTGCTCATAATGGTATACTCGATGCTTCCGTTTTTTGCAAGTTTTGAGAGAAGAAAACCGCAGGCAAGGGAACTGGTCACCCTGGCGGTAATGTGCGCCATTGCCGTAGCTTCGAGAGCCGCATTCGTATGGATTCCGAATTTTAAACCAATAGGTGGAATTATAATGATTACCGCCATGGCCTTCGGCCCTCAGGCGGGATTTATGACGGGCTCCCTGAGCATGATAGTCAGTGACATCATCTTCGGGCAGGGACCGTGGACTCCGTGGCAGATGTTCGCTTTCGGCCTTATGGGATTTATTTCGGGATTTTTGGCAAAGGCCGGCCTTTTGTCGAGGGAGAAGCCTTTGAGAAATGCGATAATAGGGTTTGTCATGATGGTGGTGATAACAGGACCTATACTTGATACATGCACCATATTTACCATGGCTCAGATGATAAACACCGAGTCGGTGCTTGCCGTATACTTGGCAGGACTGCCAGTCAACATAAGTCAGGGCACGGCGGTTTTCCTGTGCCTGTTGCTGCTGACCAAGCCGATGATGGAAAAACTGGACAGAATTAAGATTAAATACGGGATGATGGAAGATGAAGTTTGATAGTTACCACCCGACTATAAATTTAATATATTTCGCTTCTGCAATACTGTTTACCATATGTTTTGACCACCCTGCATGTGTGGCGGTAGCATATTTGAGCGCTTTTGCATATTCCGTAAAACTAAACGGTCGCAGAGCGGTTGTTTTTAACATATGCCTGATACCTTTTGTGCCGGCATACGGGGCGTGGTATGCTTATTACAATCATTTCGGAACCACGAGCCTGAGACAGAACTTTATAGGCAATGATATAACTCTTGAGGCCCTGTGCTACGGAGCGATGATAGGCATAACCGTCATTACAGTTTTAATGTTCATGTCATGCATGTTCGCTGTTTTTTCGACGGACAAGGTGATTTATCTGTTTGGAAAAATATCTCCCAAACTGTCGTTGTTTTTATCAATACTTTTGAGAACGGTACCGAGGGTAAAGAAATATGCGGGACGCATAAACGTTGCGCAAAAAGGCATAGGCAGAGCTCCTTCACAAGGAAATATTTTCAGAAAAATCAAGAATTCGCTCAGACTTATATCTGTACTTATAACGTGGACATTGGAGAATTTTGTAGAGAGCGCCCAGTCCATGAAGTGCCGAGGATATTCGCTTAAAGGACGTACGGCATTTTCAATATACAGGTTTGACAATCGTGACAGAAGCTTCGTAGTATCCATATTCTTTCTGCTCACCACAGTGGCGGCAGGCTGGGCTCTTGACCAGACGAACATATACTATGACCCAAAGATTATAATGAACGAAGTTACCCTGTTGTCATATGTGTTTTACGTTGCATACGGAGTGCTTCTGCTATTGCCCATGATTTTGCAGATAGCGGGAGAGATTAAGTACAAGAGACTGGCGCGGGCGGTTTAGAGCATACCGAAGCCCGACATAAAAAGGCTTCATGCCAAATGCCGGGGTGGGGAAAAGTGACCCCATATCAAACGTTGGCAGAATTTTGAAAAAGTCAGAATCTGCCAACAAAATCCAATGTGGCGCATGGATTTTCTGTGTCGAAAAATGTCGATGTTGTCGCTTTTTAAGAATCAGCAAAATTTGCCAACAGTTTTTTGGAAAAACTGTTGGCAGATTTCCGGATTTCAGCCACGGCGACAACATATGGGAAAATGTGGAAGAATATCCGACGAGAAATTTATATTTATTGTAAATAATGTTGGTGAACTCTTGAAAAACCAAAAATCTGCCAACATAGGTTTACATAATACCTGATGGGCCTTCACTGAAATGTATCGGTGTTGGCTTTTTTTCGGTGCCGCAAAAAAATGGCCTACAAGTTTGACTTTTTTTGTAGGCCAATTGCAGGGGAGAGGCTCAAAAAGCCAACGAAGCCCCCGGAACTCTCCCCAAATTTACAATTATTGGGATAAATGTTGGCTTTTCCAACGGTTCTCCTGCAAAAAGCCAACGCCATAGTCGCAGCCTTAGCATTTATTATAGACCCTAAAAAGAGGATGTCTTATGACACCCTCTTTTTTTAGAATCTTATTGACTTACTGTTTATTCCTACGTTTAATATTATTCCGATTGAAATCATACTTGCTATTACAGAGGTTCCGCCGCCGGACATGAGCGGGAGAGTGATACCTGTTACAGGCATTATGCCCATGGTCATGGCTATGTTTTCAAATATCTGGAAAAGGAACATAGAAGTGAATCCAACCACTATGAGGGCGCCGTATAAATCCAGGGCGTCTCTTATGACCGCAATGAACCTGTAGAGAAGGCCGCCGTAGAGCAGAATAAGTATTATGCCGCCCACAAAACCTAGTTCTTCAACTACCACCGAAAATATAAAGTCGGACTGCTGAACAGGTATGAAATCGAGCTCTTTCTGTGTTCCGTTAAAAAGTCCTTTGCCAAAGAAACCACCGGAGCCTATGGCAACCTTGGACTGCCATACCTGATAGTTACCCGGCAGGTTAAGGTTGTCGGGATGTAAAAAGGCTTCAATACGGTTTTTCTGGTAATCGCCAAGGAAGTTGTATATCACCGGAAGTGAAGCGACTGCTGCGATTATGGATTTTATGAGAATCTTGTAATCTATGCCTGCGAAGAATACCATAAACAGCCAGATTACCATGTAGACAAGAGCGCTGCCCAGGTCGTCTTTCAGAACTATCAGTATAATCGGGAGGGCATAAAGTCCCGCCAGCAAAACTCCACGGAATTTTTTTATATCTTCTCTGTGCACAGACAGATAATTTGCCATAAGCAGTATAAAGAGTATCTTTACGAATTCCGAAGGCTGCAAGGTGGTTACGCCCAAATTTATCCATGCCCTTGAGCCGTATTGCTCTATGCCGAGTCCCGGTATATATACAAGCAACAGAATGATTATCGAAGCGATGTAAAGAGGCTTGCTCAATCCCTCAAAAAAAGTATATTCAAGATGCAATACAAAAGTAAGGGCGACAAAGCCTATGATATAGGCGAGAGCCTGAACCCAGACAACTCTGCTGAGCACAAAACCGTTGTCGTACACGGTACTTTCGAGCATAAGCAAACTTATGCATCCCAGAATCCCCACTAAAACAAGTATAAATTTGTCCGCCAGCTTAAGAGGCGCAAAAAAGTTTTTCATTCCAAAATTATCCTTTTAAATATGTTTATCTTAGATATTATAGCCGTATTTCAGGCAAATATCAAGCGCCGTCTTGCTATTATCCGTTTTTCCGTATATATTAAAGGTAGCATCCTTGAAGGAAAACTGTATGTTTGATTACATCTCTGTTAAAGCCGGCTGTGCAGAAAAACCAAAAGGATATTAGCCGCAAAAGCCCCTGTTAAATTTGGAGGTAATTATGATTAACATACTTGTCGTAGAGGATGATGAAAATCTCAACCGGATTATCTGTACTTATCTGGCTCGAAATAACTATAATGCGAAAGGCTGCAAAAATCCTGCGGAAGCATATGATGTGATGTATTCAGAGACGTACGACCTGATTATTTCGGATATCATGATGCCGAAAATAAACGGATTTGATTTTGCCAAAGAAATCCGGCAGAAGAATCCGGCAGTGCCCATACTGTTCATCACAGCCTTGGATGACTTGTCTTCCAAGCAAAAAGGATTTTATGCGGGAATTGATGACTATATGGTAAAGCCTGTCGACATGGACGAGATGATTCTGCGAGTGGGAGCGCTTCTCCGCCGTGCCGACATTAAAAACGAAAACCGAATGGAAATCGGCGACCTCGTTTTGGTTCGTGATGAGATGGCAGCCTACGTAAACGGCGAAGAAGTCCGCATACTGCCGAGAGAGTTTAATATTTTATATAAGCTGCTTTCACATCCTAAAAAGATATTCACACGAAGCGAGCTGATAGATGAATACTGGGGCATGACAAACGACACGGGACTGCGTACCGTCGATGTATATATTACGAAGCTGCGAAAAGCTTTCGCCGACTGCAGAAGTTTTGAAATTGTCACCGTTCACGGGTTTGGGTATAAGGCGGTGTTGAAATGAGCTGGAAGAAACTGCTGGGACCGTTTAAGCGGGAAGACCCCCGTGTGACGGCGCCCATGATTTCATGGCATATCATTTTGATTATTTTAGGCATAATGATAATTTTTGTTACAGCTCAGACCTTTATCGTGGAAGCCTATCCGGACCGGATTGCCGCTATGGTAGGAGTTCTGGCATGCTATCTGATTTTTGTCTGTCTCCTTTTGACCGGGGTTGTCTGGCTGGTATGGAGGCAGACTACAGGCAAACCGCTTAGAATGATTGCAAGAGCTGCAAGAAACGTGGCGTCGGGTGACTTCGGCGTTCAGATTCGTTCTTCCCGTAAAAATAACAAGATGAACGAGATCGATGTACTGATTGAGGATTTCAACAAGATGACACAGGAACTTGCAGGAAATGAAATGCTGAAAAGCGACTTTATCTCCAATGTTTCTCATGAGATTAAAACTCCGCTGTCCATTATCCAAAGTTATACAAAAGCGCTAAAGGACGGCTATTCTACGCCGGAGCAGACGGAACAGTATATTGATACGATTCTTGACGCTACCGAAAAACTGAACGTCATGATTGCCAATATCTTAAAGCTCAGCAAGCTGGAAAACCAGCAGATATTTCCGAAGCCGGAAACCTATCAGCTCGGCGAACAGCTTCGCCACTGCGCTCTGAATTTCATGGAAAAATGGCAGGCGAAAGCAATTGAGTTTGAAATTGATGTGGCGGATGTTGCCGTGCATTATGACGCCTCCTTGCTGGAATTGGTCTGGAACAACCTTTTGTCAAACGCTGTCAAGTTTACAGACGAAGGCGGACGGATTTATCTTGTTTCAAAGGTGAAAGAGGATACCGTGTCGGTAACGGTAAAGGATTCGGGCTGCGGAATGGACAGTGAAACCTGCAATCGAATCTTTGAAAAATTCTACCAAGGCGATACTTCCCATGCTTCAGAGGGAAACGGGCTGGGATTGGCGTTGGTGGCCAAGATAATTGACATCATTGGCGGAAAGATTAAGGTAGAAAGCAGCCCCGGCACGGGAACAGTGTTTACCGTGGAATTAAATATTTAAGATGATAATTGAGAGGCTGTCGTCGCAGCCGACCGAATTGTAAAGTGCCGCAGATTTAAGAAAATCTCCAATCTGCGGCACTTTTGCTACCTTATTTCCCTCCAAACTGCCGTAAACTAAGAAAAATTTCAAATTTACGGCAGTTTTACCCTTCCCAAGGCTCATAAACTGCCGTAATTAAAGGAAAATTCAGATTTTACGGCAATTTTAATGTGGTCCCCATTTAACGGACTCCTTCACACAAACACTGGAATCAATGATATAATACCAGTAAGTATGGAGGAAAAGATTATGGCACAGTACACATCACAATTTAAAATGCA
>JAETTD010000012.1 GCA_021769295.1 Bacillota bacterium
TGATGCAGTGTCTTGGTGATTGCTGCTGTCAGGGTTGTCTTTCCATGGTCTACGTGGCCTATGGTTCCGATGTTGATATGCGGTTTTGTTCTTTCAAACTTCTGTTTTGCCATTTTGTTTCCTCCTAATTATATAACGTTATTTTTTGGAAGTATGAATTTGGGCGTCCCCAAATTCACCTAAAGGTTTTATCTAAACCTGTCCTTAATTTTACCATATTCAAAAGGGTTTGCAAAGGGTAATTTTGGTGTGTTTTCAAAGTTCTTCCGTTATTATTAAGCGCACCGAAAAAGGCAGCCTGATGCCGGCTGCCTTTTTTCAAATTTTCAATGCAAAATTTTTACTTGAACTGTATTTCCTTAAATTTGTTTACCAGTTCCTCATCATCTGCCAGAATAATCATTCCGCTGTTTGTTGCGGCAGCTTCAATCACTCCGTTTCCTGCTTCAATGTCTTTATACTCATCGGAACTTTCATCAAACAAGTATAACTCAACTTCGCCGTCTTTATATTCTTTACCTGCTTCTGCACCTATCATCTCGTAAAATGTTTCCGAGCCTTCTCCAAGGCCGAGCTCTTCTGCAACCGCATCAACGGTTTTTTCGATTTTAACTACTTCCGGCTCACTCTGGTCGGTGCCTCCGTCATCTTTCGAACCGCATGCTGCAAATGCGAAGCATAAAGCGCAGATTAAAAATACCGTAAGAAATTTCTTCATTTCTTTCCCTCCTTACATATTGAAAACTATACATTTTGTTGATTATAACTTATAAAACTATTATGTACAAGTTTATTTATTACATTCCTTGCGCTTTTATGCGGAAATGGGAGTTTAGATATTGAATTTATCAGTTCGTTCTTCTTATGGTTGTATTACATAATCTTTTAGGTCTATATATCACGTTTTATCTTTTTTACATTTTTATCCTGAATCCTTTAATTTTTATCAAACAATTCTGTTTCTATTGTTCTTAATCTATTGGTTTTTTATCTGAGTCAAAGTCGAAAACTTCTCATAATTCTTGAAAATATCAGCATCAAATATAACACAATAATGTTTTGTCATTTTCAAAGTGGAATAGCCTAATATTTTCTGAATGTTTCAATAACTTCATTATGTTTCAATAACTTCATTTATAGGGTCAAGCGGGACAAATGCCGGTTAGAATAATGGTTACTATGAATACGAACCGCCTATATATGAATAAAACGCCGTTTGAACAGATATCGATAATTTCCTGCTTTTCGGGTACAATGAAAATATCAGGTCAAATCGGGTCACAATCGAGTCGAACGAATTGACATAATTGACCCGATTTGCTATAATGTGACTAACGAATCTAAGTAAAGGAGATGGCGTTATGCTTTTTCGTGAAAGTGAAACCATAGAGCTGAAAGAAACAGTTGTAGATGATATAAAAAAGGAAATCATTGCTTTTGCGAACTGTGACGGAGGTAAGCTGTATGTCGGGGTTCGAGATGATGGTACAGTAGTTGGACTCAGTAACCCTGATGAAGTTTCTTTACAAATCAGCAACATGGCAAGGGATTCAATTAAACCAGATGTGACAATGTTCCTGCATTATCAGACAATAGAGGAAGACGGAAAGGAAATTGTCGCTGTGGATGTTCAGCGCGGAACGGACCGCCCTTACTATCTTGCCAAAAAGGGGATGCGTCCAGAAGGCGTATATGTCAGACAAGGCTACTCCTCTGTTCCTGCTACTGACACAGCGATCCGCCGTATGATTAAAGAAACAGATGGAGACCGCTTTGAGGCTATGCGCTGCTTAAACCAAGAACTTACATTTGAAGCCGCGAAAAAAGAATTTGCGCTTCGGGAAGTAGACTTTGGCCCACAGCAAATGCGCACTTTGAAGCTGATCGACCAGGATAACCTCTACAGCAATTTAGGTTTGCTTCTATCCGATCAATGCGCCCATACGATCAAGGTCGCTGTTTTTCAGGGAACGGATCAAACAATTTTTAAGGACCGCCGGGAATTTGCCGGGTCACTGATGCAGCAGATGAACGAAGTATATGACTTTATTGACTTCCGCAATCAAACTCGCTCAACTATAGAAAGGCTACTAAGAATCGATGTCAGGGATTACCCGGAGATTGCCGTCAGAGAGGCATTGCTAAATCTGCTGGTCCATCGTGATTATTCCTTTAGTGCAAGTGCGCTTATCAGTATTTATGCTGACCGGATTGAATTTGTATCGATTGGCGGATTGGTTCCGGGCCTTGATCTGGAAGATATTATGGTAGGTATTTCCGTATGCAGAAACCAGGACCTTGCTAATGTGTTCTACCGCCTGCATTTGATTGAGGCTTACGGTACCGGAATGAGTAAGATTATGAAGGCTTACGAAGGCATGGAGGAAAGGCCAATGATTGAAACTACCAAAAATGCCTTTAAGATTACATTGCCTAACATTAACGCAAAATATGGAACCGGAAATGCTTCTGTACCGAAAGCAGAATTAATCTCAAGTTCTGCTCCCAGAGCTGAAAAAAGCCTAAGTAAAGAAGAAAAAGTATTGGAATATGCCCGGTCTCATGGCGCTGTTACAAGAAATGATGTGATCGAATTGCTTGGAGTGAGCACATCTACCGCTTCCAGGGTCATCAGAAGAATGGTAAAAAGCAACTTGTTAAAACAGAACGGAAAAGCAAGAAGCACAAACTACACTATTTTAAAATAATAGAAACTATGATAGACAACCGATTAGAGAAAACCAGTCGGTTGTTTTCAGTTAAGAGGGCAACTCTGTATTCATGATTTAGACTATTACAATTCACCATTCACGTTAAATCCATGACAAAAGTGATGTTACCCATGTTCTTCATTCTTTTTGCATGTAAAAAGTTTTCCGTTGTAAACTTTATTGGCAGAATTGCGGTGTGTAAAGGCCAACACATTGAAGTGACATGACAGAAAATATTTTTTTCGTTTCGTTAAATATTTGTAAAAATTATCTTGACAAGATGTCGCTCATATGACATAATGACATAAATATGACATGTCATTATTGAGGAGGGATCACAGTGGCACAGAAAATAATTCAGGGAAATGAGACGCTTGCCAGGCAAATCAAATCCAGACGTAACGAGCTGGGGTTAACTATCGAAGAAGCTGCTTCCCGGGCCGGAGTAGGGACAAAAACCTGGTGCAGATATGAAGCCGGCGAATCAATTCGTATGGATAAATGTAAGGGGCTATGTAAGGCACTGAACTGGCGAGTCCTGCCAGAACAGAATGCCGGAACGCATGACGATATTTTTGCACAAGAGTATAAAACTCATGAAGCGTGGTCTTCATTTTTGGAAAATACATTTGGAGCCAGAGCCGCCATGTCATTTGCTTTAGGTAGCGATATCTTACTCGATCACATCAATGAAGATTTGACAGAACTCGCTTCCATGCCTGCGGGATCTCATCTTGGTCAACTAAGTGTGTCGTTGCTGTACGAGGGCCTGCCAAAACAGTTTCTGATGCACTATGACTACGATTTCCTATATCAGATGAAATGTACCCTCCAAAGCATGAGACATCGTGCAAAATATGACCAATCCATAGCAGCACACAGCGTTATGGAAGAACTGCTTTTCTATCTTTGTAATGAGGAGGCTTATATATTAATTGAACTCAATAGCGAGATCAATATACCTGATGAGGAGGATGTTTTTTCCGAAGAATGGGTGTTTGATTTATTTGATGATATTGATATCGTCAGTTATCTCTACTCTGATTTATATTTGAACTCTGATCATCCATATCATTTTTTACAATGGAATGACCAGCAATTTTATACAAAGTAATGTGAATAAATGGAGGGGTAATATGCTTGAACAAATGAAATGGGAAGAAGTTTATTCGCTCTGGAATTATGAACGACACAATTTTTCTGATATGCTCTCTGCTCCTATTACCGCAGAAACGGTATTTGTAAAATACAATCAAAAAGGTTATATTTACGGTTTTGACTGGCTTCAAAATGATGCTGCACAGGCAAGAAAAGAACTAATAGAAAATAATCCGTTAGAATTTCTGTACTTTACGCCACCTACAAATAAGGGAACAATTCAAACTGCTGAAATGTTGTTGGATGCTCAAAATGAAGAAGACCTTGCTGCTATTTGGATTGCAGCTACCGCAAACGAACTGTATGAACGCAGATACGGAAAAGGCATTGGTCAGTATGCCGATATGCTTCATATGGCAGCATACGAATTTTTAAAATCCCGATATTATTTGTGGCATCATGCTATGAAAAGGTTAGTGCCGGAAATACTAATTTCACGGTCGGTTCTTGATAATATCGTCTGCAGAGATGCAGCACCGATCATTAGCCTTATTCAAATGAATACTGTATTGTTGAAAAACTCATGGCGCATTCTGAAATACTCCTCATTAAAAGATGAAGATATGCCGGAATCTCGTTTTCGTATAAGCAATACGAGTTCAAGCCTGCTCCTAAAATGAAACAAAACGAGACCCGGATTCGGGTCTCGTTTTGTTTGGAGCTGTTGAGCAGACTTGAACTGCCGAACCTCTTCCTTACCAAGGAAGCGCTCTACCGACTGAGCTACAACAGCGCATTGTATCATTTGCGATTTGTATCGCAACACTTATCCTACTATATGTCGGCAAAAAAGTCAATATCCAAGATAGCCATATATTTTCTTTTTTATTCTCTGAATGGCATTGTCCACTGTTTTACTGCTTCTGTGAAGCTCGCTCGCAATTTCACGATAGCCTTTGCCCTGAAGCATTTTGCCCCATATTTTCTTTTCGAGGGGGCTGAAAATTTCCCCGCTGTCAGCCTTTAAAAATTCAACCACTTCTTTCATAAGCATGAGGGACTCAGGGTCATCATCCTTTGCAGGAAGCCTATCTTCAAGAGTTTTTTCATCGTCTTCATAGCCATAGCTGCCCTCTTGGCTCAGGGACACGGATTCATTGAGTATCTGATGCTTGCGAAGATTAGCCTTTCTTATGGCCGATATAATCTGACGGTTTACACATATTTCGGCAAAGGTTCTGAAAGATGCGTTCTTATCCTCTCTGAATTCACGGATGGCCTTAAAAATGCCGATCATTCCTTCCTGAATCACATCCTCATTGTCGCCGCCGATTATAAAATATGCGCTGGATTTTTTCTTAGCCAGTTCTTTATATTTTGTGATAAGAAATTCTTCAGCAGTGGCGCTGCCTTCCTGCGCCATTTTAACCAGTTCCTCATCGGTCAAAATATTATAGTTGTCTCTTTCCATCTCTCTGCTTTCTTACCTCATACATTAAAACAGCAGCTGCGTTGGATGCGTTCAAAGAAGTAATCTTTCCTACCATAGGCATGGAAACCGTAAAATCACAATTTTCCTTTACCAGCTTGCTGATTCCGTCTCCCTCACTGCCTATTACAACTGCCAGTTTTCCGGTCAGGTCAGCTCTGTAGTAGTCCTGCCCGCCCATGTCGCATGCAGCAATCCAAAATCCCAGCTTTTTAAGTTCTTCCATAGTTCTCACTATGTTGGTCACACGAACGCAAGGAACATACTCGATAGCTCCCGCCGAAGTTTTTGCAACCGTTTCGGTGAGACCACATGCGTTTCTTTTGGGAATTATAACGCCATGGGCTCCCGCACACTCAGCAGTTCTCATAATAGCACCCAAGTTGTGAGGATCTTCGAGGTTGTCCAGAATTATTACAAAGGGCTCTTCGCCTGCCTGTTCAGCTTTAGCTAAAATATCTTCAATGGTTTTGTACTCATATGCGCTTATATATGCCGCCACACCTTGGTGGGCTCCTCCGCCGCTTAAACGGTCGAGAGCGGTTTTGTCCGCCTTTATAACAGGAATTTTTCTTTCTTTTGCCATAGCGGCAATCTTAATTGCAGAGCCTTCCGATGAACTCATGAGAATTTTTTCTATTTCCCTGCCGCTCTTAAGCGCTTCGGTAACCGGATTTCTTCCGAAGATTACATTGTCATGTCTCTCTTCGCCATGACCGTGTCTCGGTTGATTCTTTTTAACCATTTCTCACCCTCTTATACTCTGTAAATCTATATGTTATGCCGTTTTCCTTCTTATCTTCGCTTTGCCATACGAGTTCAAAATCCGCCGATTCATCGAGATTGGGAATGTAGGTATCTGCTTCAAATTCCGCATCAATTTTCGTCACATAGCAGCCTTCGCAATACGGCAGCAGCTTGCAGTAGATCTCTCCGCCGCCTATCACCATAACATCTTCGTCCGAGTACTTTTTTAGCAGTTCTTCTATGCTGTGGACTACCGTGCAGCCCTCTTTGGCAAAGCTTTGATTGCGAGTCAGTACGATATTCTTTCTCTTCGGCAGAGGCCTTCCTCCCGGAAGGCTTTCGAGAGTTTTTCTGCCCATTACCACGATTTTGCCTGTCGTTCTTTCTTTGAAATATTTCAAATCGCCGGGCAGGTGGCATAAAAGCTTTCCTTCATTTCCTATGGCCCAATTTTTATCTGCAACTACAATCAGCTTCATCGGCGCTCTCCTTTAAATCGCTATCGGGATGTTCAAAATCTGAGGGTTTTTCTGATAGTCTTCGATAATTACATCATCGGTGGTAAAATCATAAAAATCCTTTATTTCAGGATTCAGCCTGAATTTAGGCGCGGGATACTGAGGTCTTGTGATGAGCTCTTTTACTATGGAAACATGCCTGTCATATATGTGGGCATCCGCTATCACATGCACCAGCTCACCTGCCTTAAGTCCGCTCACCTGAGCAAACATGTGCACTAAAACCGCATACTGAACCACGTTCCAGTTGTTTGCCGCCAGAATGTCCTGTGAACGCTGATGCAAAATCGCATTGAGCCTGTCGCCTGTCACATTGAAGGTCATGCTGTAGGCACATGGCTCCAGCCCCATTTCCATAAGGTCGTCAAACTTGTATATATTGGTTAGGATTCTTCTGGAATAGGGGGTGTTCTTCAGTTGCCAGAGGACATTGTCCACCTGGTCCATTTCGCCTTGAGCAAAGCGATATTTGATTCCCATTTGATAACCGTAGGCCTTGCCTATGGAGCCGTTTTCGTCTGCCCATTCATCCCAGATGTGCCCTTTTAAATCTTTTATATTATTGGACTTTCTCTGCCATATCCAAAGCATTTCATCCACGGCTGTCTTAATTGCGGTAGGTCTCAGCGTCAGAGCCGGAAATTCCTCCTGCAAATCGTACCTGTTTACTACTCCGAAAGTCTTTATAGTGTGAGCAGGCGTTCCGTCTTCCCACCTTGCACGAACCTGTTGGCCTTCGGAAGAATAGCCATTTTCAATTATCTCGTTACACATGTTTACAAACAAAACGTCTGCCTTACTCATCTTGCTGCTCCTTCAATAATTTCAATCGCCCTGTGGATTACTTCCTTCATCCTTTCGGTTTTGCCCTCAAGATATAAGTATCCCAGCAAAGCTTCAAAGGCGGTGGCCCATTTATAATCCATTGGGTCGGCGTTTTTTGGTTTTGACGTGGTTTTATGATTGCGGGCTCTCTTTGCAAGAGAAGCTTCCTCCTCCGTCAAAAATTCCCCCATCATCTTTCTGATTGCAACAGCTTGTCCTTCCGCCCGCACAAAGGGCACCGCCATGGCATGAAGCCTGTCGGCGTTGGTCTGTCCGGTTTCCATGACATGCCGCCTTATATAGACCTCATAAAGGGCGTCACCCATATACGCAAGAGCCGTGGTGTTTATCTGCTTTACATCTTTATTTATCATGCTTCCCTTATAATCTGAACTCCCTGCGGCGTATCTTTTAAAGTAATTCCCTTTGCTTTAAGTTCATCTCGTATTTCGTCCGCTCTTGCAAAATTCTTTGCCTTTCTTGCAGCCTGGCGCTCATCTATCAGAGCCTGAATTTCAGGTTCAATTTCGGTAACTTCTTCGGATGCATCCTGTTGCAGAAGTCCGAGCACCGTTGAAAGTTCCATGAGCAGGTCAAGGGATTTCTGAGCGAATTCCTTGGTGGCTCCGTCCTTTACTGCCGTATTTATAGCCGTAATCAACTCAAATACCACGGAAATAGCGTCAGCCGTATTGAGGTCGTCGTCCATAACTTCTATGAACTTTTCCCTGTATTTATCAAAACCTGCAAGGATTTCTTTTTCTGCATCGGTCATGTTTTCGGAACCTGTAGCAATCAGATGTTTCAGATTGCTCTTTGCGTTTCTCATTCTGGCCAGACCGTTTTGAGACTGAGTTAAGATTTCTTCTCCGAAATCAATAGGTCCTCTGTAATGACCGCTTAAAATCAAAAATCTCAGAACTTCTCCGTCGTAGGCGCTGAGCAAATCCCTTACGGTTCTGAAATTGCCGAGAGATTTTGACATTTTGATTCCGTCTATATTGATATATCCGTTGTGCATCCAATAATTGGCAAACTGCTTTCCGCTGTGAGCCTCCGACTGAGCAATTTCGTTTTCATGGTGCGGGAACTGCAAGTCTTGACCGCCTGCGTGAATATCAATAGTATCTCCCAGATATTTTTTAGCCATGGTCGAGCACTCTATGTGCCAGCCGGGTCTTCCCATTCCCCAAGGGGATTCCCATGCGATTTCGCTTTCTTCTTTTCTTGCCTTCCAGAGGGCAAAATCCAACGGGTCTTCTTTTTTCTCTCCGACTGCGATTCTTGCACCCGAAATCAAGTCATCTATATTCTTGCCTGAAAGTTTGCCGTAGCCTTTAAACTTTCTTGCTCTATAATATACGTCTCCTTCCGATTCGTAAGCGTATCCCAAGTCAATCAAATCCTGAACAAACTTAATTATATCATTCATGGTCTCGGTAACCTTAGGGTGAACGGTGGCTTTTTTCACGTTGAGAGCCGCTGCGTCTTTGTAATATTCAGCGATATACTTTTCGCTGACCTCTCCTGCCGAAAGCCCCTCTTCTTTTGCTCTGTTGATAATCTTATCGTCAACGTCCGTAAAATTCTGAACGAACTTTACCTTATATCCTCTGTATTCCAAGTATTTGCGCATAGTGTCAAACACTACGAAAGGTCTTGCGTTTCCAATGTGGAAATAGTTATAAACCGTAGGTCCGCAGACATACATTCTGACCTTTCCCTCTTCAATAGGCACGAATTCTTCTTTTTTTCTGGTCAGTGTATTATAAATCTTCATGATTACATTCCTCTCCCGATTGAACTTTGTCAGCATTTACACCGGCTTGGCGAAGCCTGTTTTCCAAAGTTACAATTCGTCTTCTTAAGCACTCTATTTCTACAGCAACAGGGTCCGGCATATCCACCTGATTCAAATCCTGCGTTGTACTCTTTCCGTTTCTTTTAACTATCGTACCGGGGATTCCCACGACCGTACAGTTGGGCGGTACTTCTTTAAGAACCACAGAACCGGCGCCTATCTTGACATCATCGCCGACCTTGAAAGGTCCGAGAACTTTGGCTCCTGAGCTTATCATTACCCTGTTACCTATGGTAGGATGACGTTTGCCTGTATCCTTGCCCGTTCCTCCCAAAGTAACTCCTTGGTATATAGTCACGTCGTCGCCTATCTCAGTCGTTTCTCCTATGATTACGCCCATGCCGTGGTCTATAAAACATCGTCTTCCTATGGTCGCTCCGGGATGTATTTCTATACCCGTAAACCATCTTGCAAGCTGCGAAATAATTCGCGCAAGCAATTTTAACCCGTGTCTGTAGCACCAATGTGCAGGTCTGTGCAGAATCAGAGCCCAGATACCCGGGTAGCAAATCAGGACCTCAAAGCCGTTTCGTGCGGCCGGATCCTTTTCAACCATATTTCTGATGTCTTCTCCAACTTCTCTGAAAAATGCCATGATTTTGCGTCCTTACTTTCAAAAAATTATTCTTCGACTACCTTTATAGTTTTAATTATCTGCGGAATCTTAGGGCAGTCGCTCCAATCCGTTTCTACCGAAACGATTTTATCTGCAGCTTCCATACCTTCCGTAATCATTCCGAATGCAGCGTACTGGCCGTCAAGATGCGGCGCTGCTTCAACCATGATAAAGAACTGTGAACCTGCCGAGTCGGGGTCCATCGCTCTTGCCATTGACAGTACGCCTCTTGTATGGTCAAGGTCGTTTCTTACTCCGTTAGCATCAAACTCACCTTTAATAGTGTATCCCGGGCCGCCTGTTCCGTTGCCTCTTGGGCATCCGCCCTGAATCATAAATCCGGGAATAACTCTGTGGAAAGTCAATCCGTTGTAAAATCCGTCATTGGCAAGTTTTTCAAAGTTTTCCACCGTAATGGGAGCATGCTGGGGATAAAGTTCTCCCTTCATTACATCTCCGTTTTCCATTTCGATAATTACTTTTTTCATAATTTCCTCCTAAGTTATACGCTGCATAACAATGCGCCTGAAACACCCATTATTATAATTAACGTTATAGCATTTATCTTAAATTTTTTTGCCAGTACAAAAGTCGCCGCTGCCATTGCCAAAGGTATGATTTTGATATTTTCAAAAAATCCGGCTAAGCTTTGAACCTCCGAAAGAGCTCCCGAAAACAAGGCGGTCTGCCCTATCATTACAAATCCCGCCAGTATCATTCCCACCGCTACGGGCCGTATTCCCGTAAAGGCTCCTTTTACCAGACTATGCTCATTATACTTATTAAGGAACTTGACACATATTCCTACGAGTATAAAAGAAGGCAGCGCAACTCCCAAAGTCGCCGCTGCGGCTCCCAGGACTCCTGCGGTTTCAAAGCCGGAAAATGTAGCTGCGTTTACGGCAAGGGGCCCTGGCGTTGCCTGTGATATGGCAAACAACTCCGCAAATTCCTCCGGGTCCATGCTGTTAAATTGGAGCATTCCCTGGTATATGAGAGGCACAATTGCAAGTCCTCCGCCAAAGCCCACGGCTCCTATCTTTGCAAAGGTAAGAAAAAGTCTGAGAATTATACTCATTTTTCTTCCTCCCCTCGCATGCCGGCAATTGCAAAATATACTTCGCCTATTATGATTCCTGCCAGTATTACCCACACTGCGCTTACTCCGAAAACAGCTATCACAACAAAGGCAGCTACGGCCAGAACCCATTGAAACGCATTTTTCAGGGTCTGTTTTCCCATTTTCCATGCGGCATACGCTATCAGGCCTGTGGCGGCAGCTTTTATTCCTTCCAAAGCGCCTTGTACATATATGTTATCATCCACTGTCCTTAAAAATGATACCACCAAAATTATGATTATAAACGAAGGTAATACGACTCCTGTGGTGGATACAACAGCTCCCAAAAGCCCTTTTTTATGATAACCCACATAAGTCGCCATATTTATGGCTACAACTCCCGGCAGGCTCTGGCTCACCGCTATGCAGTCCAACACTTCTTCTTCGGTCATCCACTTGTACTTGTCACAGACGTTTTCCTGCATGATAGGAATCATAGCCATTCCGCCGCCTATTGTAAACAGCCCCATTTTGAAGAAACATTCAAAGAGTTTCCAATAAATATTTTGCTTAAAAAAGGATATAAGCTTTTTCATCACTTTTCGGCTTTCACAATTTCCACAGCTGCTTTAATTGCTTCCTCTACGGTCTTTTCTTCTTTATCATTGTCACGTCTGAGCTTATATTCCACAATGCCTTCCGGCGCGCGCTTTCCTACGGTGATTCTTACAGGAATTCCAAGAAGGTCTGCATCTTTAAATTTGACTCCCGGTCTCTCGTTTCTGTCATCTAAGAGAACTTCAACACCTTCTCTCATAAGCTCATCGTAAATCTTTTCAGCAACGGCCGCCTGCTCTTCATCGCCCGGCTTTACAAGGGTTATTATTACGTGATAAGGAGCGACGGACATCGGCCATATTATACCGTTTTCGTCGTGATGCTGCTCAACTATGGCAGACAGGGTTCTTGTAACTCCTATTCCGTAGCATCCCATAACTATGAGCCGGTCTTTTTGATTTTCGTCTTTATATATGGCATTCATGGACTCAGAATACTTGGTTCCCAGCTTAAATACCTGTCCGACCTCAATTCCTCTCGCATGTTTTACAGGCGCTCCGCAAACAGGACAAGGGTCGCCTTCTTTCAAAAGCTTCAGGTCCGTAACTATATCGCCTTCATAGTCTCTGCCGTAATTCATATTTTTTATATGATAGTTTTCTTTGTTTGCTCCTACGCAGAGGTTCCTCAGTCCCGGCAGTTCGCTGTCAACCACTATCTTGCAGTCGTGAAGTCCCATAGGGCCTGTAAATCCGCCTACGCAGCCTGTAGCCGCCGCCATTTTTTCCTCATCTGCAAACTCGATAGCATGTTCAGGAATATTGAGGGCGTTTATAAGCTTTGTCATGTTAAGCTCTCTGTCGCCACGCACGAAAGCTGCAACGTATTCTTTTTCCTTGCCTTCGTCGTCGTAAGTTACAAATAGCAGCGCTTTTATAGTCTTGGTTTTATCGAGTCCCAAGAAGGCAGCGACTTCGTCGATAGTCTTGGTTCCCGGGGTATTGACTTCTTCCAGGGCAAGCATGCTTTCAGTCTCTGCCGCAGCATCCACGCACTCCGCTCTTTCAGTGGTGGCTGCCATGGAGCATTTTTCGCAGTAAGCGATTTCGCTTTCTCCTACTTCCGATAAGGCCGTAAACTCGTGAGAATTACTTCCACCGATAGCTCCTGTATCCGCTTCAACAGGTCTGAAAGTCAGACCGCAGCGTGTGAAGATTTTTTCGTACGCTTTGTACATTTCATCATAGCTTTTGTCGAGGCCTTCAAAATCACGGTCAAAGGAGTAGGCATCCTTCATTATAAATTCTCTGCTCCTCATGAGCCCGAATCTCGGTCTTGCCTCATCTCTGTACTTGGTCTGAATCTGGTAAAGGTTCATAGGAAGCTGTCTGTAGGATGAAACGTCATTTCTGACAATATCCGTAAATATTTCTTCGTGAGTAGGACCGAGACAGAAATCTCTGCCGCCCCTGTCCTTTACTCTCCAAAGTTCAGGTCCGTATGCAAACCAGCGTCCCGATTCCTGCCAAAGCTCCGCAGGCTGAATGGCAGACATGTGAATTTCCTGTCCTCCTGCTGCATCCATTTCCTGGCGGATTATATCTTCTATCTTTCGTACCGACCTCCAGCCGAAAGGCATAAATCCGTATATCCCTGAAGCGAGTTTTCTTATCATTCCCGTGCGAAGCAACAGAATATGGCTTGGAATCTCTGCTTCAGCCGGAACTTCCCTGAGTGTTTTGATGTGCATCTTTGAAAGTTTCATATATTTGGTTCTCCTCTAAATTCTGTTTATTGTACAAACCGCTTCTGCGGCAATTCCCTCTTCACGCCCGACAAACCCGAGGCGTTCCGTAGTGGTCGCCTTGACGCTGATACAATTTATATCCGTCCCCAGCGCATCCGCTATGTTTTTCCTCATCTGTTCTATATAAGGTAAAAGTTTGGGTCTTTGTGCCATAATCGTTATGTCGGCATTATTTACAGCGTACCCTGCTTCAGCTGCGATTTTTTTAACCTCTTCAAGCAGCACCATGCTCGAAATACCTTTGTACCTGTCATCGGTGTCGGGAAAATGCTTGCCTATATCTCCGAGACTTGCTGCTCCCAGTATGGCATCCATAAGGGCATGGAGGGCCACATCTGCGTCGGAGTGTCCAAGAAGTCCTTTCTCAAAAGGAATTTCCACGCCGCAGAGAATCAGTCTTCTGTTTTCTGTCAGCCGGTGTACGTCAAATCCCGAGCCTACTCTTATATCCACGGGCAAATCCTCCTTGGTGGTAATCTTTATATTTTCGTAGCTTCCTTGCGAAACAGCCACATCGTGTCCCATTCTTTCGACGAGTACCGCATCATCTGTTCCGTAAAAGCCTTCTTCATAGGCTTTTTTAAAGGCAGCTTTTATCAGGGGCACTTCAAATCCCTGAGGCGTCTGAACATTGTACAGCCGATCCCTGTCAAGAGTTCTGCTTCCTTCTCCGCAAAGCTGACGCACCGTGTCTTTCGTATGCACTGCTGCAACGGCAGCACCTTTTTCCGCAGCGTCTGCAAGCACCCTCTCAATTATTTCCCTGGTAATATAGGGGCGTGCTCCGTCATGAATGAGCACATAGCCGTCTTTTACAAAATCCAACGCATTTTTAACCGAATCCTGCCGCTCTTTTCCTCCGGCTATTATGTGCCTGACTTTAGTGTAGTCCCTGCAAAGTCGATTACATAACGGCACAAAATCTTGGCCTGTTACGACCAAGATATCGTCTATAAAATATGCATTTTCAAAGGGTTCTATAGACCTTTGCAGGATCGTCCTGCCTTTCAAAGGCAGAAATTGTTTCGGTACGGAACTTCCCATACGTCTGCCGCTTCCGGCAGCGGTTATTATAGCCGTTACACGCTTTTCCTTATACATACGTCGCTTATACCTCCTCAGCGAGGCGCCTTGCCGAATATCATTCGTCCCGCAGCCGTCTGCAGCACGCTTGTGACAAGGATTTCCACCGTCTGTCCAATCTTTTTGCGGCCGTTTTCGACTACTATCATGGTTCCGTCATCGAGATATGCAACGGCCTGATTTTGATCCTTACCCTGTTTAATAAGGGTTACGGTCATGCTCTCGCCCGGTATTACCATAGGCTTCATGGCATTTGCCAGCTCGTTTATGTTCAGTACAGGAACTTCTTTGATAGAAGCCACCTTGTTCAGGTTGAAGTCGTTGGTAACGACTTTTCCTTTGATTATCTGTGCCAGCTTGAGAAGTTTGACATCCACTTCCGGAATCTCTTTTAAGGATTTTTCAGAATCGGTATTGTAAATTTCGATTCCGTATTCTTCCTGAATCTTGTTCAATATATCCAAGCCTCTTCTTCCTCTTGTGCGTTTAAGCGCATCTGAGGAATCAGCTATATGTCTGAGCTCTACAAGTACAAATTCAGGAATTACTATAGGGCCTTCCAAGAAGCCGGTTTTCATGATTTCCAAAATTCTTCCGTCTATTATGACGCTGGTGTCAAGAATTTTAGGCACTTTTGTTTTCTTTCTGTCCTTTTCGTTATATGCATAAGGGTTCTGTTCATGTTCCTCAGGCCTTCCCATTTGCATCTTGGCTATGGACTGGTTGATGATTTCAGAGCCTTTTTTGCTTCCTATTACCACACCCAAAAAACCGAAGACTACATATATGCCTATGGTAAGCGCAAGGTAAACCGCATTGGGAACTATGTCCTGATAAATCTTAGTAATCAAAAACGCAAGGACAAGCCCCATCATAAGCCCTATAACGCCTGCCAGCAAATCGCTTCCCGGCACTCTTTTAAGATCTTCTCCTATGGTGTTTGCCATTTTGCTGCCCTGTCTTCCCAAGGCGGGCGCCATATAGTAAAAAATAATTCCGAAAATAATTGCAAAAAGCAGCCCAAGAAAAACGGCCTGAGTGTTTGACATTCCGGCATATTTTGCGTCTTCTGCTGCGTTTTCTTCGATATAGGCTCTTAACAGATAAAAGCTTTCGTATCCCAGTACGGCGCCTAAAATGGTAAATATTCCTTTAAATAACTTCTTAAACACTTTCTTCCTCCTTTCTCAAAGATTCATAGGTATGTTTGGGATTTTCGAGGTCCAATGATTTAGACGGACTCTTCTACTAATCTTTCTGCATCTTGTTGGGAAATTCCGCAAGACAAAATTATCTCGCTTATCAAAATCTGCTTTGCGTTATGTAACATTTTGGTCTCGCCTGCCGAAAGGCTTTTGTCTCTTCCTGCCCTCATGAGATTTCTGACAATTTCGGCCACCAGGAATATGTCTCCCTTTTTAAGCTTTTCCATATTGTCACGATATCTGCGATTCCAGTTACTGTCCATGGGTGTACTATCCTGCTTAAGAACCTCAATGGCTTCTCTCACAACGGATTGGTCTACTATTCCTCTTAGGCCTACAGATTTTTCCGATTCCACGGGAATCATTACATCCATATCGTTGCAAGGCAGCTTAAGTATATAATACTGCTTTACCTCGCCTAAAATTTTTTTCTTTTCAATCTTTTGAATCACCCCTGCGCCATGCATTGGGTGGACAATTTTACTGCCGATAGCAAACATGACACATTTCCTCCATTTTATACCTACTATAATTTAGTATAAAAGATACCCGGGTCTTGTGTCAAGGTCAATAAAAATATTTATGATACCATAGGGGGTTTTTAGTGTCAACCTATATTTTTTTCGCAGGCAGGGCAGCGCTGCATCTTCCGGCCTCAAAGCAGAGGATATTTTGATTTTTCTATCATCCATAAATTCAAATCCGTATTGCCGGATATGCCTTCCACTCTGCCTTGGTCGGTATACTGCCAAATCATATGACTGTACGGATAGGATGTCACCCCCGCATAATGCGCCAGCCAGATATTTCTGTCTGTTAAATAGGACAAATCAAGATAGTGACTGAGCCACGACGGATTTCCGTATATCACGGAAGTATAGCCGCCCTTTTCTATAATTTCGCAAAACGCATCCGCTATTGCGGTTCTCTCCGCTATAGTCAATTCTTCAATGCGCTCTCCTTCTGCTGCCGGCTCCATATCAAAAGCTATGGGACAGGTAACATGCTTACCTCGCACCTGTTCCAAAACAAATTTGGCTTCCTCAACAGCCTCATCTGTCGAAACCGCCTGAGAGACAAAATATACGCCCACTTCAAGCCCTGCCTTATGCGCCGCCTTTATATTTTCCTTGTAACGGGTGTCAAGCTGTAAAGAACCGTCAAAATATCCCCTGTATCCAAGGCGTATCATCGCAAAATCCACCCCGTCGGCCTTTACTTTTTCCCAGTCTATTTCTTTTTGATACTCAGATACATCTACTCCAAGCAAAGACAAATACCTGTCATCTTCATAAGAAAGCCGCCCTTTTTCGTCTGATGCCAGTGCCGAAGTATATTGATATGAATTCACCGGGATTTCTGCCTGTCTGCCCAAGCCGGAATACTCAAAAAAACTTGCTCTTATTTTGACAATTAAAATAATGAGCAGCAAAATTATAACTGATACAGCTATCAGCTTTTGTCGTCTGCTCAGATTGATTCTCGATATTTTTTTACGTTTTTTCCTGTAATTCTTTGTCATAATCTCCTGTTATTTCGTCACAAGTTTACATTAAAATACATCATTTGAAGGAAATAATCAATAAATAACTCATAACTTCACAAAATCTTTTACCTATTTCCACATTTGTGATAAAATGTTTATGTAAAATGGACAAAATCAATATATACAAGGAGGAGAACCCCTATGTACAAAATACTGGTAGTAGACGATGAGCCTAAGATTCGTGAAGTGATAAAAGAGTATGCAGAGTTCAGCGGTTATGAAGTCACAGAGGCAGAAGACGGCATGAGTGCCATAGGTCTTTGCAAGCTCAACGATTACGACTTGATAGTCATGGATGTTATGATGCCTAAGCTTGACGGATTCTCTGCTTGTAAGGAAATAAAAAAATTAAAAGATATACCTGTGATAATGCTTTCAGCAAGAGGTGAAGAATACGACAAACTCTTTGGTTTTGAGCTTGGTATAGACGACTATATCGTCAAACCTTTCAGCCCAAAAGAGCTCATGGCAAGAATCAATGCGGTTCTTTCAAGATTCAATTCTTCAGCCCAGCTTTCTCACAGCGAGATGAAGTTCGGCGGACTTGAAATCAATATACCTGCCAGAACCGTTACAGTAGACGGAGAAAAGGTGGACCTTACTCCAAAAGAATATGATCTGCTGTTCTATCTTGTGGAAAATAAAAACATTGCCCTTTCGAGGGACAAGCTGCTTTCGGATATCTGGGGATATGACTTTTTCGGCGATGACAGAACCATAGATACACATATCAAAAATCTGAGAAACAGCTTAGGTCCTTACAGAGATTATATTGTAACATTGAGAGGAGTCGGCTATAAGTTTGAATACGAAAATTAGTTTTGACGCCCACAGCATCAAGTTCAGGCTGTGGGTATATTTTGCAGCAATCGGTTTAAGCGTTGTTGCCTTAATTTGGTTCCTCCAGTTATTCTTTATGAATAACTATTACGAGCAGATGAAAGTACGCGAAGTTGCAAGAATCGCTTCGTCTATTTCTCATTCCTATCAACGGGATGACAGCAGTTTAACTACGTCCATACAGGAACTTTCAATCAGCAACGATTTTTATGTTATGATGGAATCCGAAAGCGGAATGCTGTTCTTTTCTCCTACCCAGGAAAGCCGTTTCCCGCTGACTTTATATCTTGAGCAGACGTCCCAGCTTAAGAAAATGATTAAAAAATCCAATGGCACGCCTGTATCTTTTAAAATAGATGCAGGTCTTGACGAGTATAAAATATTGGCCTACGGCTGCGAAATATTAAATTCGCAAGGCGAAGCTTCCAATTTATATATATTTTCGCCACTTTATCCCGTTTCTTCTACGGTTACCATACTCCGGCACCAACTTGCCTACGTTACGCTCTTGACTCTCATACTGGCATTTACTCTGGCGATTTATTTTGCCACCCGCATATCCAAGCCTCTTGAAAGCATGACCGATACTGCAAAGGAAATGGGTACAGGAAACTACGATGTAAAATTTGAAGCCAATTCTTATTCTGAAATAAACAACCTTGCCGACACGCTGAATACGGCAGCTTATGAACTGGGAATGGCGGACAACAGGCTGAAGGATTTGATTGCCAACGTTTCTCATGACCTGAAAACGCCCCTTACCATGATTCGCTCCTATGCAGAGATGATTCAGGACCTTTCCGGCGACATTCCGGAAAAGCGAGCTGCTCACCTTCAGGTTATAATGGATGAATCCGACAGGCTCAATCAACTGGTAAGCGATATGGCTACCGTTTCTGCAATGCAGACTCATAAAACCAAGCTTGAGCGTTCTGTTTTCAACTTAGGAGCCGCTGCATCCTCCATATTGTCTTCCTATGATATTCTATCTGAGCAGGAGGGTTATAAGTTTATATTTAACGCCCCTAAAGAATGTTTCGCTTACGGCGATGAAAACCGAATAAAGCAAGTTCTTGCAAACCTTGTAAACAACGCCGTCAAATACTGCGGTGAGGATAAAACGATTATCGTAAATATAAGGAGAAGCGGTAAAAAATACAGAGTGGAAATCGCAGACCACGGCCCCGGAATTTCTCAGGAAGAGCTCCCTCACGTATGGGACCGATATTACAAGACCAGCACAAACTATATCCGCCCTACTGAAGGCAGTGGTCTCGGTCTGTCCATAGTAAAAGGAATCCTTACTTTACACCATGTAAACTATGGGGTAACAAGCAAACTGGGGAAGGGCACAACCTTCTGGTTTGAGCTGCCTTATATGAAGAAGGAAAAGGAAAAAGAGCAGGAGCGCAGCAAGGGAATCCCCATGGATCCCGCTTCAATAGAGGAGCTACAGTAGAGCACAGACGCAGAGCGCTATAGCTGCTGGCGGGTGTTGGCTGGGGCTGCGGTGGCTGACTGGGGCTGCGGTGGCTGGCTGGGGCTGCGGTGGCTGGCTGGGGCTGCGGTGGTATACTTTTGGGGCGAATCCGTATACAAAGTATACAAAAACGCCAAAAAGGTATACCCCAGGGATACATATTCGCCAAATCCGTATACAAAGTATACCGAAATCTGAAATATGTATACCTACACTCGGAACTAACCGCTACGGGGTTCCCCCTCTTCTGCGGTTCTCACAAGTCGATTATTTAGATGTTGATATGTACCGCATTGCCCATTCCCGGCGTTCCGTAATACGAATACTTTGCGCCGAGCTCATAGGCTTTAGCCTTGACCTTGGCTTTTGACGCTCCCGGCACATAAATATCAGCCGCTTTGCCTTTCAAATGCATTGACCCCGATATGCCCCCAACCTGCCTGTTGTATGCAGTGCAGCGAACGCCTGACGTTATAGTAATGGGAACGCCGAAATAAGCCCTTAAATTGTCCAGCAGCCTAACCAGCTGCATATCGGGCTCAGCAGGAAATCCGCTGCAGCATTTGCCTTTGCAGCCACATCCGAATTCATCCCTCTTGAAATACCTAATACTGCTCCACTCTGATGCTTGGCTTTTGTAAAGCAGAGGCAGCGTCTTCCTCCCTGCAATGCCGTCGGCTGCTAACCCCTTTTTCTTTTGAAACTTTTTAACGGCTGCAATGGTTTTGTTTCCTATTAGGCCGTCAACCGTGAGTTTTGCTCCGTTATCATTTAATTTTGTCTGCATACTTTTGACTGATTCAAGGAGCTGCTTTTCGGTCTTTGGCCCGTAAATCCTATCCACAACAAGTCCATGGTCTTTCTGAAAGTTCCCGTAAGCCGCCTTTAGCAGCGGACCTTCTATGTTGTCTATTTTCCCTGTGTAGTAATAGCCATAATAATATAAATTAAGTTGTCGCTGTTTTATGTTAAGCATTTGTTTTTCTCCTTTCACTTTAAAAGACAGCCCTTGCGGGCTGCCTTGATTACCTTTATTTCCATTTGCCTCTCGCACTAATGCCATAAACTTGCACAGAAGTGACGTTTTGGTTGCCGCAAAAATATATAGTTACCGCATCCTTTGATGGACTTCTAAATTCTCCCCAACCTACTCCTGTTCCTGGATGGCCATTTGCAGTTCCTTCAATTGGCGGACTAACAAAGAGCCCCGCAGGAAAATTATATACTTTTCGGAAAAGATATCCTCCTAATAAAGAACCATCTGCCGTAAAGGTGTCGTTAAAGCCTCCTGCCCAACATTCAGCTACACCGCTGTTCCATTTACGCCACGTCCATATCCCGGATGTGCCTTGCTCTATTACATAATCAGCTATCAACCCCAACTTTCGGCACATTTCTTTTAGCAAATTATACAACCTCATATCAACACCTCCTTTCTTTCTGCTCTGCCGAGCTTATTTTGTTCGTTTCCAAAAACACACTGCGATGTACGGCGGCATGCTGTTGTGAGCAGCATTGCCGCCACGGTTATTGAAATGCGGAAAAGTCGCTGTCCATATTGTAATATCCTTTTTCTACTACAAAAGGCAGCCCATGCAGGCTGCCTTTATTACTTTTATTTCCACCTACCCTTACAGCTGAAAAAGATTTTCCCGCTCCACGACAACGACGTGGTGCAATATGGCCTAAAACCAATCTCCGTCTTGTTTATGCTTGATATATTCACTGTCGTTAGCCCAGTTCCGCCGCAAGCTGATGCGGTTATTGCCGGGGCCGAAATAAAACTAACTACCGCTGGAATTGATATTTCTGAATTGCAATAAAAACCGTACTGAGATGTGGAAGTTAAAGAATATGTAGTATTTGATGTTGGATTCAACCAACACTCAGCCATTCCGCTATTCCACTTCCGGTATGTCCATATCCCGGATGTGCCCTGTGCTAATATATAATCATCTATCAAACCGACCTTTCGGCAGATTTCTTTTAGCAAATTATAAAGTCTCATATTAACACCTCCTTTCTTCCTGCTCTGCCAAGCTTATTTTGTTCGTTTCCAAAAATATACTGTAGTGTACGGTGGCATGTTGTTGTGAGCTGTATTGCTGCCAACTACTGTCGTCCTTAATCTATATGTATCTGTATCTGACGGCTTCGTATAACCACTGCTATAGCGTGTGAGTGTTGTAGCATAACCCGGGTTACTTGTTGATTCGCTTGATGCCAGCGACTTGGTGCTTGTGTAAACATTCGCCGAATTACCGTAATCGTGTAGTAAGTGATAATGCCCCGGCATCTCGCTTGCCGTCAGCTTATGCGTCTTCTCGCCGCCTGTCTTTTCGGCTGTGGCAAATGCGGTATCACCCTCATTTACCCCCACAAGGGTTCTGCCGGCCGCAAACCGTACCCACGTATGTGTTTTAAATATTTTGTTCGGGTCGTAGTTTGGATTTACCGTTGTAATCACATGTCCGACAGGATAAATCCAGTCTATTAGTCTAATTAAGACCCCCCCCCCGAGCAATTTTTGTATTTCATCATACTCTGCATCGGTTATGGTATAGTCTATGTTTCCGACCCAAAAGCCTTCGTTTTCCGCCTCCTTAAACAATGTCACGCCGTCGCCTCCTGCATGGCAGGACACGACGGTTTTACCCGTCTGAACGCCGTTTTCAACGGACATGATTTTATCGGTAAGAGTTGCCGCAAACTCATACGTTTCATCTGTCCCGGTGTTGTTTACTATGGTGCTTACCGTAAAAGCCCAATCCGATGCTGTAAGCGTCCTGCTCTGATAATTTGTGTCCGAAGCTTTTTTCCATTTCAGCACCAAGGTTTTGCTGTTTTTGCCTGATACGCTCGAAGCCTTTCCGGTTACGGTAATCTTCGTTGATGTACCTGTATTGCTCGGCGTTCCGTCTGCATTGCACTGCTGATAAATGATTTCGGTAATTGCAGGCGGCGCATATTCTTCCACAGATATATTGACTGTTTTAGTGTCCGTTCTGCCTCTGCTGTCTGTAACCGTTACCTTTACCGGTATGGTGCCGAAGCCGTTTATCACATTTGATGTGAACTTAGCCGCGTTATATGTTACACCGTCAAAAACCGTGCTGTACGATTTTATGGTGGAGCTGTACGCGCCTGCGGCAGTTACATCTACGTTTAACTGCGATAAGCTCTGCGCATAAAGGCCAAAGGCAGTCTTTACCTTCTCCACCGCTTCCGCTATGCTTACACTGCTTATCTTTGGCTTAAACTCTGCCGTGTACGGCACGGTAACCGTTAGATTTACGGTCTTTGTGCCTATCAAGGTGCTGCCGTTATATGTGTTGCAGGTAATTACCACTGTTCCGGAGGTGTTTCCCGGAATCTGGTTTGCCAGAGATTTAGTCACAGTCCAGGATTTGGAAGTTGTAACTCCCGTTCCGATAGTGCCCGATGAAGACCCAATCTTATATGTCAACGTATGTGTGAAGGCTGATGAAGCCCTCGGGGTGTTTATGGTTACTGCGCTGCCAAGAGCAATGCTTGCTGCCGACAGGGTCGGCGTAGTCGCTCTCGGAATTGTCGTTAAAGTCAGCGAATTGGACGCATGTAATGTTCCCAGCGACGTGCCTGTTACCGTAAATGATGCGCTGCACGATACGCTTCTGCTTCCGTCTGCATTGTGCGTTATGGTCTTGCTTGCGCTTCCTATCCACTGGGCGGATGTGGACTTTGATACCGTGTTTGTAAAACTGTAGCTTGTTCCGTCCAGCACTATGGTTCCGGGACAGTTGTAGTTCGACCACGAAACCCCGTTTCCGTAATAATATACATTTGCCGTAACAACGGATGTATTGTTTGATGTGTTTATTCCTGATTCTGATAATGATATGGCTATATATCCTCCTGCCATTTTAACCTCCTATCCTAACATGACAAGGTTCAGATTATTACCCTTGCCGGTTATATGTTTTCCCTTTCTGAATGCCCAGTTTTCATGCAGTCTCAGTTGATTTTCCACATTTATGTTGCGGACTTCCAAAACCTCGTTTGTAAACCTGGCTACTGTTACGCCGTTATACCTAAATTCCAATGCATTGTTGGTATATACGGATGTTATCGGCGAATCTGATTTGCCTATGATGATTTCACCATTCTCCAATCTGATAAACTGATTTCTCTCAACGATTTCATTGCCTAAAGCAGTAAGCCTTTCTTCAAGCTGGTTGAATTCGAAGCTAAATCCGTCTTCGCTTACCGAAAGCAGATTTTCTATTTGCCTTTTATACTCTTCTATATCAGATGTTGTCACATAGCCCTTTAAAACACTCATCGTTATGTCGTTTGACGTCTGAGTAATCTGCGCCGCCGCATTGCTTATTTCCTTGGAAATATAAGCTTCCGTGTCTTCCGGTGCGGCCGTCCAGTCAGTGGCTTTGTTACTTTTTTCAAGCTTTAGTGTCTCCTTCTTAATCTCAATCCAATTATCGGCTGTGTATGACGATAAACCGTAAAACAGCAAAAGGCTGTAGCATATTCTTTCATTGGCTTTTGCCATAGAGAAGGTTGCTTCAAATTTCTGCCACTCTTCCTCGCTTGCCGTAAGCATTCCTTTGCTTGATAAATTAAATGATACATTCGGCGTCGTGCGCTGCAAAAGATAAAGGTTTCCCGGATTTGTGATATTGCCTCTGTACATGAAAGACAACGTGAGTTCATCGCCGCTATCAATGCAACCATCGTAAGCAAGAGGAATCGCAAACGATGCAGACGGAACTGCTGCAAAAGTCAGCTTTAAGCCGTCTTCTGTATTTTCAAGAGCTCCTCTTCCGGCAGAATAAAGGCTCACACCGTCTTCACCCTTTGGTTCTTCTGTTATAGGAAGTTCCTTTGTGTATCTCAGCAAATTTCTTCCGCCTATTTTCAGATTGCCAAAATCCCTCTTGGTCGTATAGGTTTCTGCTACCGTTGTCTTAAAGCCGTTCACATCCTGCTTCATTTCCGTATACTTATTGCTTATTTCCGTATATTTTGTGTCGACTTCTTTCTCCATGTCCTCCGGAGCAGGTGTCCAATCGCTAACCTTGTTTCCCAATTCCAGTTTACATTTTCTGATATGCAGATTGGTTCCCACTCCGCCATGGTAAACCCTTACCCACATTCTCGTACAATTTTCAAATGCTGCACCCTCAACTGCCGTAGATTTGCTGCTAAAAAAGCTTTTTATACATTGACCTTTTACAACAATTTTCTGCCAATCGGTGCTTATCGGTTTGTTAGGCAAATAAAACAACTTGTACACCTGCCTGTTGGTGTTCTCATCACTGCACAACGAAAATTCGACACACATCGAAGTAAGGGATTCGCTTGCTTCAGGTGTTCTGTATTCGTAAGAAAAGACAAAATCTTTATTTATTATCTCTTCGAGTTCAATAGGTTCCGGCGTGCTCAAAATCCAATGGCCGTATGAATTGTTTGATGTATAAGCAGGGAAATCGGTGTATGTAAAGCCTGTCGAATCTTTTATGAACTTCACACCGGCGCTTACTCCATATATACTGAAACCGCTAAAATCCTTTGTTCCTCTCAGTAAGTTTCTTCCCCCTATTTCAAGATTATCAACGGCTGTGTTAATATCAGACTGCCATATTTTAGTACTTATTTGATCCTGCAACATATTTAGAGCTGTGCCTTGCGATTGTATCGCTTTTTCAGCATTATCGATGTCAGTTGAAAGCCTGCTGAAAGCCACGCTTAATTCCTGGCCGGTGTCGTCAAATACAACTCTTGTAGCTTTAATAGTCTTTTCGCTTTGATTTATTTCGGCAAACAGAGAGTCTATGTCAAACTTTTTTGCTGATATGTTGGCGTTTTCTGCCACCATGTCGTCAACTATTATGGGATTTTTTATAGCATCCGAATGAATCCCGGTTGCATCAAACATAACCTTACCGTCAGCATCCAGAATATATATGTTATAGTCGCTGTTGGCATCCTTTCCGATTTGTACTCTGGTTCTGTTGGTGTCTCTTATGATTATCGTATCTCCGGTGATTTTCAACTGACCTGACTCTGACTGAACCGTAACCTTATTGGTGTCCAGCTTTCCTGAGATTATTTTGTCTGCTACAAGAGAGATTATCTTAGCACTGTCTATGGTGGCATCTGAGATTAGTGCGATTGTGGCATTTGCAAAATCTGTTTGCAACACATCGCCGGTGGCCGAACCGAAAAGCAAAGTATTGATATCTGCAATTTCCGCTCTGACACTGCCGATATCCGCCTTCGTGGCATTGAGGTCATTCACCTTGGCATATAGAGCTTCTACCTCCGTAGCCTCTATCTTTCCTGCCAGCATGTGCTCCACAGCTTCCATTTTGGTGTAAGTTCTTTCCACCATTTTGCTTATAGGGCCTGTCTGGGTGGATGAACTTTCGCTGACGTTCTCGGCTCCCGGAGCCGTAATTTTTGTTGAAAACCCGCCGTCAAAAGTATGTTCTATGTTAAGGCAAGGCACCGTGTATACTTGGCCTTTGCGACCTGTGAACAGGATATAGTCCCAAGGTTCGATTCTCGGGTCGCCCAGAGCCAACGGCACCGTTGCCGGATTAAACGAGTATCCGACCACATCCGCCGCAAACAAGTCAAAGTCGCTCTGCTTCATAAAAGGATTGGAATATTCCATTTTTATCGGACCGCCGTAAGAAAAAGACTTTTCCGGAATCGGATTCCCATTTTCATCCTCATATGAGTTCCCTGCCACCACTCTCAGTCCCGTCAAATCATAACTGCTGCTGAAAGAAGGCACCTGAATGCATCGTTCTCCTGTCAATTCTATTGATTCGCCTGACGCAATTCTTTTTATTACCACATTTCCGTCCGCATCCTCTGTGGCGCATGCGCCTACAAGCCCTGCAAGATAACATAGAATTTCGCTGCGCTGCAATCCTTTAGGCTCATCCTGTATGGTTGCCGACGTGTTTATAGAGGAATCAAAATTTATATTCACTCCCGTCTGGCTTGTCAGTTCCTCTGCAACCTGCAAAACCGATGCAGGGTAACTCAGTTCACTGCTGTAAAGTCCGACAAACTTAGTCGACAAAGAGCCTACGGCCTTTATCTTTAAAACTCCGTCGTTATAGCTTTCTTCACTTACTTCAAACGTTCCTATTTTCAGATATTCAAACTTATTGCTTCCGTCCTCGTTCTTTCCTGTCAAGATGCCTACTTCCGCTGAGAGCAGGCTGCCCATTAAGCTTCCCGAAAACTCCTGTAGCTCTGCCTCCATATAGGGAATATATACAGAGCCGAAAGCCACCTTGTCTCCCATAATTCCCTTGTAAACGCTAAGCTTTTGAACCGTGCAATTTATTATTGAATCGGATCTTTTGAGCCTGCATCGAAATGCCCTGGAAAGCTCTTTTACGGAATTTGCAAAATCTGTCGATGTCTTTATCAAATCATTCACCTCCCTGCTCTGTAAAGGTTACGGCTATGCCGTCATACTGCTCTATTCCGGGAGCAACAGAAGAAAGGATGCGAGGCAGGCTGCTTGCATACACTTTCTTTTCTACCAACGTATTTGTGTCAAAGTCATGGTATTTTATGCTGAAAAAAGTTCCGGCGTTTTTAATGGTATCTCGTATTTTTTTCGCTTCTTCAAAAGATAACGGCGGCCATGTCACCGATATGGTAGTTACCCACGTGACAATATCGCCTATCATTTTGCCTGTGGTGCTGCGCCCCGAGTTAGAAGCCCACACAGGTTCGTCCGTAATAGATACGCCGTTTTGTTTTGGCGCAGCTACTTCAATATCGTTTATATACATGTATTGATTCATTTTTTCCTCCTTCTCAAATGAAAAAACCTCAGAGGTTGCTCTGAGGTTTTTTCGCATCATTACATATTATTACTTATTTTTACTTTATTTTCCATTTATGTGGTGCTATAATTTATTTGTTGTCTTATCCATTCCGGCAACGGAAAGGAGGTGAGCGCCATGAAGGTGTTTTTCGCATTTCTTCTTTCTGTCGTGGCAGGTATAGCAGCGAACTATATTTGCAAATGGTTAGGCAGAAATCGCAAAGACAATTACCCTACATAAAAGCCTCCACAGCTGCAACTGTGGAGGCTTTTCAGTGTAAGCGCCTATAGTGTTTTTCACATTTAATGTCTTTATTATACCCCCTGGCTTTGAAAAAGTCAAACCATTTTGGGAAATTAAATAAGCAGCGGCGAATATCCCGTCTGCTTAACAACTCCGTTATGGTATTTGATGACCTGCTTTCCTATCTCTCTGCCGTCAAGCTGGTTGCTGATGTTAAAGGTGTAGCTGCCGCCGCTTCCCATTGCGCTGCTGACTGCGTTGTAAACACCTCTTGAAACTGCCTCAACTATCTGGCTGTTGTTCATTACAGCACTCTTTGCACCAAATGTTCCGACAAGCTCAGGTCCTGCTTCTCTTGCCACAAATACCTGTCCTGCGCTTACCAGGCCGCCGTCCGCCAGTTTCGGTATGGTTAAGAGGTTTATCTTCTTTATCTCAACTCCCGGAATCTTGTTTACTATACCTATAGCTAAGTTAATTCCCTTCAGAAATCCGTTTATCATAAGCTCTGCAAATCCGATAATAGCATTTATTACTGCCTTAAAAGCTCCTCCTATGGCGTCGCCTATCTTGGTTCCTACCTTGCTGAATAAGGACACAACTTTGTCCCAGATTCCGCTGAAGAACTCTCCAACACCTGAAAAGATTCCTTTGATTCCTTCCCAAACCTTTCCGAAGCCTTCTTTTATCTTTTCTCCGTTGCCTGTGAAGATGCCGACTACTATGTCAAGCACTCCGCCGATTATCTCCTTTGCTCCTTCAAGAATTCCGGATATGAAGTTCCAAACAGTGCTCACTGCTGCCATTATCTCGTCTCCGTGTTCTGCAAAGAAGGCTCCTATGACTTCAAACAGACCGCCGAAGACTTCCTTGGCGAATTCTATGATACCTTGTATGAACTCCCATACCACAGAAACTATCCCTGAAATGGTATCGCTGTTTTCCTGAAAGAACCCTACTATGGTTTCTATCACTCCTGCGATGAACTCTGCCACTCCTCCTATAACTTCGACTATGGTGTCGAGCATTGAGGTTGTCCCTTCTCCGCCTGTAGTGAAGGCGTCGAACAGCCCTGAAACCACTTCTATCACAGGTGAAAGGGCTTCTTGTATCTTTGCCCATACTTCTGACATTTTGCCGCTAAGTTCTTCGTTGGATGACATGAGGTTTACGAAGTACCCTACCAATGTGCCCACTATGGTTGCTACTGCCGCTATTCCGCCGAAACTAAACTTGGTCTTTGAGGTCTTCTTTGCTGAGGATTCCACGGTGTCGTTTATGTCGCCCATGGCGCTTTTTACATCCTTGGTACCGTCTTTGATACCTATACCGAGGCCTTCTGCGATGTATCCACCAAGCCGCTTCATGACTTTGGACGGAGAATTGATCTCGAAGGTGGTCTGGAATTCTTTGATAGCTCCTTCTCCCACTTCTTCGGTCTTCATCTTGATGTTTCTAAGTCCTGACTTGATACCCTCTGCAACGCCCTTTGAGATGTTGTCGCCGAGAGATTTGGCCTTTTCTTCAAGGGAGCTACTTTCGCCTGTGAGATATTTTTTTATCCCTTCCAATTCTTCTTTGAGCGGCTTGGCGAGGGTTCCTGATATGGATTTTACGATTGTTCGAAGTATTTCTTTTATATCATTTTTATTCTTGTTAAAGTCATCTGCCATATTGCTAAGCTGTGTTCCTATATCATTTCGTGACTCTTTCATGGCAACTCTAAGTGATATTATATCAACGATAATGCTACCTATACCAGCAACATCCACTGCTACTTTGATAAAAGATGAATCATGAATTATCCTCAGCATTTCACTTAGCTTTTCAAAATCTTTTTGAGCTTCTTTTATAGCATCTGTGTCAATAGACATTAAATAATCTGACATTTATTTATTCTTCTCCTTTCTTTTAATTTTTCATTTCTTTTTTAATATTTTTGTTATATACTTGGTGTATATTAAGGAGGCTATGTATAGATTTTATATTTAACCCTATAATTTTTAGAATTCTCGTACTTATATTTGGCATTATTTTCATAATATATGAGCGGTCTGACTCTCACTTTATCAGAAAAAACATCATCTCTTTTTATGATACATTAGAATCAGAATACGGAGCGAAATATCCTACTGTAATGTGTGATCCTATCAGTGATGCTTTTAAAGAATTTTCTTATCACAAAAAGAAAAATCTTACTTTTTATTTTTTCGTTAAGGATAATTCCTTTGTAATTGTAAGAGAAACTGACCCTGATTTTTATATAGAAATTCCTTTTTCTGATGTCCTTTGCCAATGGTGTACTTATAACAAGTATAATGATCAGTTCATTATACATTTTCATTTCTCATATAATACAAAAGTAGAGAGTCTTCGTTTTTGGACTTTAAAATACAACCATAAACTTGATAAAAAATACGGAGATAGACTTACTGGCGAAAAGCTTTTTGAGTTTATATGGGATACCTTTATCTTTGAAGAAGAATATGAAAAAAACCATGAATATGATTACTTGCCTCATTAAACCTCTATCCTTCCGCAAAACACCTACCAACAAACAAAAACTACCGCATATTCCTGCGATAGTTTTCTTTATTTATACCTTTCCTGGAAGCTCCCAACAGAACTCCTTTCAAACACCCCTCACAAAACCTCCGCAGCTTTCTCAAACCGCAGAGGTCTTGCATCTGGCACGCTGGTTACGCCGAGCGACCGGATTTCCCAAGCCACCCGCCGTGCCGGTTCTACTTTTCAGAATCTTCTTCCTTTTCAGAATCTTCTTCCTTCTCGGAATCGTCCTTCTTTTCAGAAGCCTCGCCCCTTGATACGTCCAGCTTGGACTGGGCTATTGCAAGGCCTTTGATAAACACCTCCGGCACTGCGACGCCCATTTCGACCAGGTTCTCCGTTATGCTTCTCGCCTCATTTACAACCAGCATTGCAAGGGTAAACAAACCTATATAGCCGGCCGCCGAAAGGTCTACCCCAATCTCACCGCCTAAGGCGCAGAGATTGTGACCTGTCAGAAAAGCTACCAGTATTAGCACCCAATATCCGAGCTTCTTGCAAATACCTTTTAAGCCGTCAATACTTGACTCAAGCCTTGCAAAACGTGCCTTGCAAGTGCCCGTAATCCAATCCAAAATATTAAATATCAAAAATGTCGCCAGCACCGTTGCATATTGATGAAAGGTTTCAGCAAGCACGGTCAATACGGTTCCGGCGAACAAATTATATCCCCCTGATAATCTCATTTCTCCTCCTTTTTAAACCGCCGGTTGAATTCATCAGCATAGGCGGCAAAAACGGCTGCCTCCTGTCTGCTTCTTTCTTCAGGAGACAAACTTTCTTCAAACAAGTCAAAAGGCCTCTCAGGGTACTGTGAATTCTGCGAAAAAGCGCAGCCAAGTGCGTAAGTAATATACACTCCTGCAATCCAACCTTCAAAGTTGATTTCCTCCAGTCTTCTCTTTTCTCTTATCTCGTGTGCTCTGATATAGGGTTCAAGTTTCAAAGGATTCAGATTCTGGAACTCTGCGCTCGTTACGCCTATGGAAAGGGCCAAGGGAAGCCATTCCTTTCGGACAGCCTCCCCAAAGGTGCTATAGCGCTCCCTTTCCTTTATATTTACGCTTCCTGCGAAGCCTTGCTTTTTCAAGCCGCCTTCTTCGGCTACGCTCTGAGAGCCCGAAAAAAACCGCTTTCCTCTACAGCCCTGCTGATGTCTTCCATAATTTCATCAAATCCACCGCCTGCTGCGATGTGAGTTTCGATTTCTCTTCCGGCTTTTTCAACATCTCCGCCCATTGCAAGCGCCAGAAAAGCTCTTACTGTGGAAAGCACCTTCTTATCCATATCCGCAAAGGATGCTCCCATTTCTTCAAGTGCGCACATTGCATTGAAATTTAATTCAGGAATTTTATATTCTCTGTCGTTAATTTTCATATTTTACCCTCCCGTCAAATTCTTTTAAGCTACAGTGATTTCACCGTTTGGCAGAACTGTAATCTTCATGTCTACTGCTGCGTTGAGTCCTGCGCCTGCAACTGCAAGAGCATGAGTTCCTACAACCGTGAATTTACCGTTTGCGCCGTTTTCACCAAACTCTACCGAATATTTAAGCTCCTGGCCTTCCTTTTCCTTAAGAGCCGCAAATACTGCCTTATCGTAGTTTGCTACGAATTCCATAGCTGCAAGCGCCTTAACTCCCGGAATAAACTTCTGAACTGAATCAGAAAGAGTTGTTACGTCGATAGCAGCAGGAGCTGCTCCTAAATCCGGAAATGATTTGATTGCAACAACGGTGGTATTTTCTTCTGTTGCTGCCTCCATTGGTGTGATTTTTAAAATTGTTCCTTGTGTACTAATTGCCATAATTTTTCTCCTTTTCGTTTTTATTTTATTCTGAGATTTTTTTCAGATACACGGTGGTCTCCTTGCTCAGATTGCCCTGTCTTTCGTAAAAAGATGTTTCCATGCTGATTATTTCCCAGCCTGCAGAAAGCCTGGCGCTGAGTTCGGTTTCGACATATTCCGTGCCACCTGAAATACATATTACTTGTATCATAATCTCCATCCTTTCTTGCCGGTTCCGACAGCAGTGGCTCCTGCTTCATAGGCCCTTCTACCTCCCCGATAACCTCCGGGACGCACCCTGGTGTGACCCGGCAATGCGTAAGTATCATTATCCTCTTAAAGCCTCGTCGCCGCAGGAATTGCCACTATCCTATTTTGTACATTGGTGTTTCTCGCAGAATGCGCACCTGCACTTTGGCTCTTCTTTAAAAGAACGTATCGGAACCTTTGGCTATTAAGTTGTCAAATTGCTGTTTTTTCATATTGTGTCCTCTTTGGCGCCATGTCCACAATTTTCTCTGTCCCTTTCGGACAAGTCAAATGATACCACCCTTTTGTCCGCATGTCAATACCTTTTTGGACATTTTTCAAGAAATATTTATTTTTTTGTCCTAATCAGTCCGCAAACGCCCGCATTCGGCCCTTTAAATTTAACTTTATTACATATATTTGCCCCTATTCAGGTCAGATTTTGTCCTCCTTTTCGGACATTTATTTCGGGGTTTTTATAAAAAAGTCCTTGCATTATTGTCCAAAATAGTCTATAATAGGATTACAGCACCGGGAAAGGAAATTAAAAAAATGAATGATTACGAAGCCAAATTATACAAAATTATAGGTTCCATGCTCAGAGAAGCAAGGCTTGAATGCGGGCTCACATTGGAGCAGGTGGGAGAAAAGATAGGCGTTATCGCCAAAACCATACAGCGTTATGAAACAGGAGAGCGCAAAGTAAGCATCAACAAACTCATGGAACTCACAGCCTTATTTGGAGTCGATTACACATTGTTCATGAACTCTGCCAAGAGAAAGCTTTCCCAAGATGATGACTTTAAAGATGAAAACGCCAAGCAGGAACAGCCCGGCTATTATATCGAAGGCGAGGTGGCCGAAATAGCGCAGGAAGTATACGAAAGGCCCGAGCTCAGGATGCTTTTCAGCGCTTCCAAAAATGTCAGCGCAGAAGACCTGAAAGCCGTTATTGCTCTCGTTGATCGAATGAAGAAAGAAGATGATTGATAGATGTATCAACCTGAATACATAAGAGTGGTTTTAAAAGATATGCCCGTTACCGTTCAGGGATTTACAGTTTCAGATGGTTTTGATTTTTACACCATTTTTATAAATTCCCGGCTCAGCAGCGGAATGCAGATAGATGTTTACGACCACGAATTATCTCACATAGAAAACGGGGATTTTTCGAGGATGCAGGACATAAACCGTGACATAATGGAGAACACCGACGTAAACATCTTAGAAGCCCTCAGGCACAAATAGAATATTATAATTTTAAAAGCAAGGTTTGCAGCCGTAAAGGTTACGTCGCCTTGCTTTTTAAATACGTCAAATTGACGATATTTTACAAGATTTCGTCCGGTGCCAAGTGTTATAATGCTTTTGCAGAAAGGGAAGGCTTTATGAAAAAAGAAATTCGTACAGTGGTTTTTGATGATGAATTAAAAATAGAGGCATATCGGTTTGAAGGCATATCTCAGCCCTTTCCAAATCATTTTCATGATTATTACGTTATAGGCCTGATAGAAAAAGGACATCGCTCACTATTATGCAAAAATCAAACCTATATGACCGTGCCCGGAAACATAATGCTTTTAAATCCGGGTGACAGTCACTCGTGTACGCAGCAAGGTGATGAGTTCTTGGATTATATGGGTCTGAATATTTCCAAAGAAATAATGTCTGGCCTAACCTTTGAGGTCTCCGGCACAAAAACACTGCCTCACTTTTCAACGAATGTGATTTTTGATGACGAAGCTTCGTGCTATCTAAGAGTCCTGCACTCTATGATAACAGAAGGCTCCTACGAGTTCGCAAAGGAAGAAAACTTGCTTCTGCTGCTTTCTTTGCTGCTCCGCAAATATGCCATGTCCTTTGAAGCGCCTGTATCCGAATACAAACGTGAAATAGATGCGGTTTGCTCTTTTATGGAGGAGCATTTTGCCGAAAGAATATCTTTGGAACAGCTCTGCCAATGCGCATGCACCAGCAAATCAACACTTCTCAGGGTGTTTACCCGTGAAAAGGGCGTCACTCCGTATCGTTACCTTGAAAATTTACGCATAGGAAAAGCCAAAAAACTTCTCGAGCAAGGCTTTACACCTGCGGAAGCAGCCTTGCAGACAGGGTTTTCCGACCAAAGCCACTTTACAAACTACTTCAGTAACTTTATAGGCCTCACTCCCGGCGCTTATTCTGAAATATTTTTAAAAAAGAGAGGGTAAATATGAACACACAAGACAAATGCGTTATGGTTATCGATAAATCTCTTCCCATAGGTATCATCACAAACACGGCGGCCATCTTAGGCATTACCTTAGGCAAATTCATCCCTGCCGCCATCGGTCCGGACATATATGATGAAGACGGCTGCAAGCATACCGGCATAATAAAGCTGCCGGTACCCATATTATCCGCATCGTCCCAAAGCATAAAAATCCTGAGAGAAAAATTATATCAGCCGGACTTCTGCGACTTGACGACGGTTGATTTTTCCGATGTGGCCCAAAGCTGCAAAGATTACAGCGAGTTTGCACATAAGATGTTCCACTCCTCTCAGGAGGATTTGCAGTATTTCGGGATTGCAATCTATGGTCCCAAGAAGAAGGTAAACAAACTTACCGGGAGCATTCCTCTGCTACGCTGATTTTAAGAAAGCCATAAGGGCGTACATCATCTTGCAAAAGCCCTTATGGCTTCCGCTATGTTTTTTACTCCGATTATCTGGCAGTTCTGCGGTTTTTCCTTAATGGATTTGAGATTTGAAGCAGGCATTATGACTCTTTCGTAGCCCATTCTTGCTGCTTCTTTTACTATTTTATCCGCATATCTGGCCGCTCTCAGATCGCCGGTCAGCCCTATCTCTCCAATGGCCAGCGTCTTCTTTGAAGCAGCAATGCTTTTGTGGGACGAATATATGGCGAGGGCCGCAGCAAGGTCCACAGATGTCCCCTCCGGCTTTAGGCCTCCCACTATATTGACGTATACATCCTGATTGATAAGTTGCAGACCCGCTTTCTTTTCGAGAACCGCCAGTATCATGCTCATTCTCGTATTGTCTGCTCCTACGGCTGTTCTTCTTGCAAATCCTATATTTGACGGCGTCACAAGAGCCTGCACCTCAAACATTACAGGCCTGCTTCCCTCGTATACCGCTGCCGTTACCGAACCTTCCGTCTCTTCCGTCTTGCCTTCCAAAAACGTTCCCGATATGTCCGCAACTTCTTGAAGCCCGTCTTCCGCCATTATAAAGGCTCCGATTTCGCTGGTGGTTCCGAACCTGTTCTTAAAGGAACGCAAAATTCTCAGTTCCTGGTCTCTCTCCCCCGAAAAGTTGAGAACGCAGTCAACCAGATGTTCTACCGTCTTAGGGCCGGCCAAGTCGCCGCTTTTGGTAACGTGCGCCACTATAAAAATGGGAATGTTGCCCGTCTTGCCGATTTTCATAAGCTTGTTGCCGCAAGTACGAACCTGCGACACGCTGCCCGGCGCCGAATCGAGCTCGTCACTGTACATGGTCTGTATTGAATCTATGATTAAAAATTCAGGCTTGATATTTTCACATGCCGTTTCTACGTTTTCAAGATTGGTTTCGGGCAGCACAAAAAGTGATTCGGGAATTTCTCCGCAGACTCTGTCTGCCCGCATCTTAATCTGTTCTTCAGATTCTTCTCCGGAAACGTAGAGAACCCTTTTACCTGTCTTGGCAATGTTAGAAGCTGTCTGAATTATAATGGTAGATTTACCTATTCCCGGCTCTCCCGAAATCAAAACCAGCGAGCCTCTTACAAGTCCTCCTCCAAGGACTCTGTTCAATTCTCCGATTCCGGTATCGAGCCTTTTATATTCTCTTGTTCCGACTTCCTTCAGTTTGGACGGTCTTGCCCCCTCCGACGTGCGCCTCCTCGCATCTTCTTTTGCGGGCGGCAAAGCCTTTTCTTCAACAAAGGAATTCCATGCTCCGCATATGCATTGGCCCATCCATGTAGGGCTTTCATAGCCGCATTCCTGACATACAAATATCGTTTTAGCTTTTTTTGCCATGTGTTCTCCTCTTTTAGAACATTTGTTCTGTTTATATGATACCTCATGTCGGTTGTTTTGGCAAGAGCTAAAAGCTTCTGCCCGTAAAATTTATCCGTACCGATTGAGAGGAAGCCTTTAAACTGCCGTAACTCTCAAAATTTTCTTTGGTTACGGCATTTTTATCCGTTGACAGGGTGCCGGATTGCCGCAAATTTTGCAAGTTTCTTCGTTTACGGCATTTTTTGAGCTCTTTAGGGCGTAAAACTGCCGTAAATTGTAAAATCTCATTGAATTACGGCATTTTCACCTGCCGGCAAGTAGTCAAAATGCCGTAGGTAGATGATTTTCTTAAATTGACGGCATTTCGACAAAAATCGACAACGCACGGCACGCAGCAGGGGGCCTGCGAAAAGGCCTGCGAGAAGCCCGGCACACAAAAAAAGCTGCTCGCAGCGAACAGTCTGCAAACAGCTCTCTTGATTGCGTATTATTCTATTCTTCCTCTGCCTTGTGGGCTTCAATAATCTTTGTTGCCAAGTGAGCAGGAACTTCTTCGTATTTTTCAAAGTTCATTACAAAGCTTCCTCTTGCCTGAGTCATGGCTCTAAGTCCGATTGCATAATCGAACAGCTCTGCCTGAGGAGCCAGTGCGATGAGCTTTTGTCCGCCGTCTGTCATAGGTTCCATACCGAGAATCTTTCCTCTTCTCTTGTTCATGTCACCCATTACATCTCCCATGTATTCATCAGGTACGAAGATTTCAAGTCTCATTATAGGCTCAAGCAGACAAGGTTTTGCTTCTACTATACCTTTCTTGAATGCCAGTGAAGCAGCAATCTTAAATGCCATTTCGTTGGAGTCTACATCGTGGTATGAACCGTCATATAAAACTGCCTTTACGTTTACAACCTTGCAGCCTGCAAGAGGGCCTTTGTTCATGCATTCCTGCAATCCCTTTTCAACGGCAGGCACGTAGTTCTTAGGAACGGAGCCTCCGAACAGTTCTTCTGAGAATTCAAATTCTTTCTCGGACGGGGAGAATCTGATGTGTACGTCACCGTACTGACCTGCGCCACCGGATTGTTTCTTGTGCTTACCCTGAACATCTGAGTTGCCCTTTATAGTTTCTCTGTAAGCGATTTTCTGCGGCACTGTCTTTACATTGACACCGAATCTGTCTTTCAGCTTTGCAAGTATAACTCCCAGCTGAATATCACCCTGACCGCCTAACAACGTCTGGCGTGTTTCGGTATTTCTTTCTACGACGAATGAAGGGTCTTCTTCTCTGAGCTTGTTGAGACCTGTTCCCATCTTGTCTTCATCGTTCTTGTCCGCTGCTTCAATAGCGATAAAATATGAAGGCTGTGGATAATCCAATGGCAGGTATCTGATTATATCGTTCTTATCGCAAAGAGTGTCTCCGGACAGAGTGTACTGTAATTTTGCCACTGCCACAATGTCTCCTGCCTCTGCATAGTTAAGTTCAGTCTGATTTTTACCTCTTAAGAAGAACAGCTTGCCTAATTTTTCTGCTTTTCCTGCCCTCTCGTTGTATACTTCATCACCCGAATTAAGCTTGCCCGTTACGACTTTCATGACGGAAATCTTTCCTACAAACGGGTCAACTATTGTTTTAAACACGAATGCCGATGCCGGTGCGTCTACTACCGAAAGTCTCTCAACAGGCTCGTTCTTGTCGTTAAATCCTGCATAAGGACCGTGTTCGAGAGGCGTAGGTACATAAGTAACCAGCAAATCGAGCAGTCCTTCCAGACCTGCTCCAAGCTGGAATGCCGACGAGCATACAGGTACGATTCCACCTTCGGAAATACCTTTTTTCAGACCTTTTAACACTTCTTCATCGGAGAAGTCGTCTCCGTTAAAGTATTTTTCCATAAGCTCATCGTCTGTCATAGCGATAGCTTCTTTCAGTTCTTCATCTATTTCTGCGCTGAGCGGCCAGCTGAAAGGAATCAGCTTTTCGCCGAATTTGTCTTTAAGTTCGCCAAAGGTCTTATAGAAGTCGAATTCATCTTTATCTCTCTTATTTATAACGATAAATCTCGGAGTCTTATATCTTTCACAGGCTTTCCATGCGGCTTCTGTACCAACCTGAATTCCGGATCCGGCATCAACCATAATAACTGCGGCTTCTGCAGCTCTGAGTGCTGCATTTACTTCACCTACGAAATCGAAATATCCCGGTGTGTCGATAAAGTTAATCTTGTTTTCTTTCCAGAGAATAGGAACTACTGAAGTGTTAATGGAATATCCTCTTTCTATTTCCATTTTGTCGTAGTCGGATACGGTATTGCCGTCTTCCACTTTGCCCATTCTGTTGATAACACCCGTTGCCAGCAATGCGGCTTCAAGAAATGTAGTCTTACCACATCCGCCATGACCTAATAATGCAACGTTTCTGATGTTTTCGCTTGTATAGCCTTTCATATATTAAGACCTCCTAAATTATTTTGCTTATATCGCAATTCTACGCTTTATTATATCAAATGAATATTTAAAACACAACTGTTTTTAGCTCCCTTGCACGCTCTCGTCATTATTTTCTTTGGTCTTTGCAACAAGAACGGTAGCCAGCAGTATCAATATGCATCCGGCTATGCTCTTAGGTGAAAATTTTTCTCCGTAAACCAGTACTCCTATAATGACGCTGGTTATAGGCTCAAAAGTGCTCAAAATGGCAGCGCTCTGCCCTCCCGTATACTTTACTCCAATCTGAAACCCCAAGACTGCTATAAACGATACGCTTATGGCAAACAGTAACGCAACTGCCCAGCCGGTGGGTGTCAATGCTACTCTGAGCTGGCCTGTTGCCACAGATACCGCAAAGACCAACACAGAGGCAACCGAATTCATATAAAAAATGAGTTTAAGAGACGGCATTTCCCTAAGCTCGCTTTTGTCTAAGTATATAACGTAAAAGGCGTATGTATTTCCTGAGGCAAATGCAAGGAGTATTCCCAGCAGGCTTACGGCCGCTTCGCCGTTGTGAAAAAGAACAATTCCTATCATGCAAAGCACCACACATACGATTTTAATTGTCTTTACCTTTTCTTTCAGGAATATTATGCTGAACAGAATAACCATTGCCGGATATACGAAATGTATGGTGGTTGCCATTCCCGACGGTATAAAGTTATACGAAAAGAACAGCAACAGAGAGGTTCCGCCGTACCCTGCGATTGTAATCAGGCATATCTTCATGAACTGTGTCTTTGTCACGGCAAGAGGTATTTTTTTGATTTTCAAATAAACATAAATAGGCGGCAATGACAGAAAAAACCTGTAAAATGCTCCGCTTAAGGTATTTCCGCCTTCTGCGCATACCACTTTCATGAACATGGGCACAAGTCCGAAGCATATGGCTGATACTATCACTGCAATTATTCCTATGGTTCGTTTGGTCATTTTTATCATTACCTCTTTAACTGATGTATAATACAAAAGCAGGGGAAACGTGTCCCCTGCTCTTTATGGCTTAATTTAAAAGTCTGCTGTTTTAGGTGTTCTCGGGAACGGCAGCACATCCCTTATATTGCTCATACCTGTTATATACATGATGATTCTCTCAAATCCAAGACCGTAACCGGCATGCTTAACGCCGCCGTATTTACGTAAGTCAAGATACCACCAGTAGTCTTCTTCGCCAAGACCCAGCTCTTTCATCCTTGCCGTGAGCACGTCAAGTCTTTCTTCTCTCTGGCTTCCTCCGATAATCTCACCTACGCCCGGAACGAGCAAATCGCAGGCTGCAACGGTCTTTCCGTCATCGTTGAGTCGCATATAGAAAGCTTTTATATCTTTAGGGTAATCCGTTACAAACAAAGGCTTCTTGAAGATTTCCTCTGTGAGGAAGCGCTCATGCTCTGTCTGCAAGTCGATGCCCCATTCTACCGGATACTGGAACTCTTTGCCGGATTTTTTAAGGAGCTCTACGGCCTCGGTATATGTTACACGTCCGAAATCGGAGTTTACTATATGATTGAGTCTTTCTATAAGTCCTTTATCTATGAAGCTATTGAAAAACTGCATTTCCTCCGGAGCGTTTTCCATCACGTAACTGATGATATACTTAATCATAGCCTCGGCCAGCTCCATGTTGTCGTTCAAATCGGCAAACGCCACCTCCGGTTCAATCATCCAGAATTCGGATGCATGTCTTGCGGTGTTGGAATTTTCGGCTCTGAAAGTAGGTCCGAAGGTGTATATCTTTCTGAATGCAAGGGCATAGGCCTCTGCTTCAAGCTGGCCGCTTACGGTGAGACTGGTCTCTTTGCCGAAAAAGTCTCCGCTGTAGTCAACTTTTCCGTCTTCTTTTTTAGGAATTTCGTTCATGTCCAAAGTGGTGACTCTGAACATTTCACCTGCTCCTTCACAGTCACTTCCCGTAATAATCGGAGTATGAACGTATACAAAGTTTTGTTCCTGGAAAAATTTGTGGATTGCGTATGCAACCAGCGACCTTACTCTGAATACCGCTGCAAAGGTGTTGCTTCTCGGCCTCAGGTGGGCGATTTCTCTTAAGAACTCCATAGTATGTCTCTTTGGCTGCAGCGGATAATCCGGTGTTGAAGCAGCTTCCACCGTGATTTCTTTTGCCTTTATCTCGAAAGGCTGCTTTGCATTTGGAGTTAAAGCCACAGTGCCTTTGACCGCAAGGGCGGTTGCAACATATGCTTTGGAAATTTCTTCAAAGTTATCTATAAATTCTTCTTCATATACTACCTGAACGGATTTGAAAAAGGAGCCGTCATTCAATTCGATAAATCCGAATTTATTTGAGTTTCTGTTATTTCTAACCCAGCCCTTAATTAGGACTTCTTTATCTGCATATTCAGCAGTATTTCTAAAAAGTTCTCTCAGTAAAATTTCTTTCATTTACTACATTACCTCTTATTTTAGTTTTCTTAGATACAATACCACAAATATCGGGCATTTTCAAGAGGGTCTTGACACAGAGCCTTACAGAAACCCATAGATTCGCATTGCTTCCGGGCATTGTCTCTTTCAGACCGTCGCCTACCCTATATATATTAAAATCGAGGGGTAAAATTTTTTACCCCCGGGGAGGTAAAATTTTTTACCTCGTCAAAATTATATATATATAAAAACAGCCGGAGGCGTACACTTCGCTCCGGCTGCCGCAAAACTATTCTGACTATTCAGTTAATTACTATTTTTCCAATGGCTTCATCGTCGGGAACAGGATTACATCCCTGATGCTCGGCGCATCGCAGATGAGCATTACAACTCTGTCAATGCCTACGCCCAGACCGCCTGTAGGAGGAAGGCCCACTTCAAGAGCGTTTACGAAGTCCATATCCATAGGATGTGCTTCGTCGTCGAGGCCTGCGTCGAGCTGAGCCTGCTGTACAGCAAATCTCTCGTACTGGTCTATTGGATCGTTAAGCTCCGAGAACGCATTGCATACTTCCCAGCCGTTGATATAACCTTCAAATCTTCTTGTGATTCTCGGGTCTTTAGGGTCTCTCTTGGACAGCGGTGAAACTTCTACAGGATGTCCCACTACGAAAACAGGTCCGTCCAAATATCCCGGCACGTCTTCACAGTATTCTTCGAACATTTCAGCAATGAGTTTTCCGCGGGTCATGTCCTTGACCTCGTCCTTGTCCATTCCGTATTTGATAGCCGCTTCTCTTGCTTCTTCATCGGAATCTATCTTGTGGAAATCAACGCCTGTGATTTCCTTTACGGCGTCAGTCATGTCCAGCCTTCTCCACGGAGGAGTTACATCAAACTGCTTGCCCTGATAAGTGATTATCGGAGTGCCGTTTACTGCAAGAGCCGACTTATAAACAATCTGCTCAGTCACATCCATGACGCTTTCCATATCTCCATAGGCCATGTAGCATTCCATGCTTGTAAATTCAGGATTATGGTTTCTGTCCATGCCCTCGTTACGGAACATTTTGCCCATTTCGTACACTCTGTCAAGTCCGCCGACTATCAACCTCTTGAGGTAAAGCTCGTTGGAAATACGCAATTTCATATCTATATCCAGCGTATTGTGATGAGTGTTGAAAGGTCTTGCATTTGCTCCGCCCGCTATGGTTGTGAGAATCGGAGTATCGACTTCCAGGTAACCGTAATCATCCTCAAGCACACGCTTGATTTCCTTGATAATCTTAGCACGCTTGATGAAAGTTTCCCTTACCTCAGGATTTACAATCAAATCGACATATCTCTGACGGTATCTCAAATCAGTGTCCTTGAGGCCATGCCACTTATCAGGTAAAATCTGGAGAGATTTGGACAGAAGTACAACTTTAGCAGCTTTAATGGAAACTTCGCCATGTTTGGTCTTAAATACGGTTCCTTCAACGCCTATTATATCGCCTATATCGTATGTCTTGAACCACTTGTAATCCTCTTCGCCTATGGCGTCACGTCTTACATAACACTGGATTCTTCCCTGCTTGTCCTGAATATCTATAAAAGAAGCTTTTCCCATGTTTCTGAAAGCCATAATTCTTCCTGCGCATGAAACCTCCTGGTCTTCCATGGCGTCAAAATTATCCTTTATGTCCAAGCTGTGAGCAGTTACATCCCATTTTTCTTCGAGGAACGGGTTTCTTCCGGCTTCCTGAAGAGCTTTAAGCTTATCCCTTCTTATTTTTCTAAGCTCATTTAGGCTTTCTTCTGTTACTTCTTCATGAATATCAGGGTTAATGTTATCTCTTGTATCTCCCATTTTCATCTCACCTTTCTACACTGTAACTTACTTTGTAATATCTGTAATCTTATAGCTCAAAACCCCGTCAGGCACAACGATTTCAACAATTTCGCCCTTCTTTTTATCCAAAAGATTTTTGCCTACTGCGGATTCGTTTGAAATCTTACCTGCAAACGGGTCAGCCTCGGTGGCGCCCACAATAGTAAACTCCATTTCATCGCCCGACTTTGTATCGACAACCTTGACTTTAAGTCCTACTCTGACTCTGTCGTTGGTCATTTCGTCTTCGTTTATTATCGTTGCTTTACGAATCATATTTTCAAGCTTGAGAATTTTTTCCTCCAGCTCTGCCTGCTCATTTTTAGCCGAGTCGTATTCAGCATTCTCAGAAAGGTCACCGTATGAAATGGCTTCCTTCAACCTTTCGGAAACTTCCTTTCTTCTTACGGAAACCAGTTCTTCATGTTCTGCAACTATTTTATCGTACCCTTCTTGGGTTAATAGTATTTCTTCTGACATTTTTAATATCTCCTTTCGACTTTCTGCTTAGCCGTGCCAAATATTATACTGCAAAACCTGTCCCTTTGTCAACATCTTGCATGTCCCTAAAAGCCGCCAAAATCCGCTGTTTTTCGCACGTTTTAGACAAATGCGATGTTCACGTTTCTGCAGTTTGTTAAATAAACCACCGTTGCATAACATACATCAAGGGTCATTATGTCGCCAACCTTATATTCTCTTTCTGCGTCTTCAATATCTATTATGGTATGGTCGCTGGACGCTCCAAGAACCTCTATACCCTTCTCCATGGAGATAAGGTCTGCCGGATCGCCGTAATCCACCTTGCCCACTCCGAGCAGAGCTCTTTTTCTCATTCCCCTGTCAACATATGTAGGAGTATGGCCGAATGCATCCACAGCAATGGTTCCCACCGGATAGGACGGTTTGTTTTTAACTTCCAAAACCTCTGCTTTTAAGCGGAAAATGTCCTGATAAAGCTCGGACATATCATATCCGTAAAATACGTCCAAATCCCTTGCCAGCAGAATTCCCTCACCGATTCTGAGAAGGTTTATTCTCTTTGGTATGTTGCCGTCCCAGATTCTCATCAGGCTGCTGGTTGCTCCGCCGGATATGTACTCCAGCTCACGTCCAAGCCTTTCTTCTATCTTTTCTGCGATTTCAACAAGTTCCTGCAATTTTTCCGCAGTAGGCGAAATGGAACCGTAGCATCCCAAATTGGTGCCTATACCTACAAGCTGAATGTTTATCATCTTATTTTCTATGTAATCTGCCACTTCAACCATTTCATCTTTATCCCAGTAGCCTTCTCTCAGGTCGCCAAGGTCTGCCATTAAAATTACCTTGTGAAGTTTTCCCTGTCTTTTGGCTTCTTCGTTGAGCGCTTTGATTACCTCAAGTTCGCTGTTAAGGCTGATGTCGGTAAGTCTTATAACATCTTTAACCTCGCTGAGCATAGGTACTCTTATGAGCATCATAGGCTTTTCAATGCCTGCATTGATTGCATCTTCTATCTGTTCAAGTCTTGAGGATGCGATTATAGCTGCGCCGCCCTTATCAAAGGCCTTTGCCACTTCCGGAATTCCGGTAGCTCCCTTGATAACTCCTGCTACCTGAATGCCGCGTCCGCCGCATTTTTCTACTATTTTAGATACGTTATGCTGTAAGTGTGCCAAATTTATTTCAAGTCTTGGGTATCTGTTTTCCATTTTTATTCTGTCTCCTTATCCTTTATGCTGTTTTTTTGTTTTTATGCTATTTCCAGGGCGATTTTCATCATTGCGGTGAAGGTTTTTTGTCTTTCTTCCGCCGTTGTGGCTTCGCCCGTAAACGGATTGTCCGAAATAGTGCAGATTGCCAATGCGTTTTTGCCTGCTCTTGCCGCATTCATATATAATGCCGCAGCTTCCATTTCCGTTGCGAGAACGCCCATTTTCTGCCATGTTGCAAGGCTTGCAGCGTCATCATAGAAAGCGTCCGAAGAATACAGGTTGCCCACCTTAGGCTCTATGCCAAGCTTTTCTGCGGCTTCTACTGCCTTTTTCATAAGTTCGTAAGAGCAAATCGGCGCAAAAGTTCCCGGCAGTCTGAACTGAGCTGCATAGTTGGAATTTGTGCAAGCGCCCATTCCGATTACCACATCTCTGACCTCAAGAGACGGGTCTACCACGCCGGCGGTTCCCACACGTATAATATTTTTCACATCGTAAAAGTTAAACAATTCGTATGAGTAAATCGCCATGGAAGGCATACCCATACCTGATGCCATTACCGACACACGTTTACCTTTGTAAGTTCCCGTATAGCCCTGAATCCCTCTTACGTTGTTTACCAGTTTTGCATCTTCCAGAAAATTCTCTGCAATAAACTTGGCGCGAAGCGGGTCTCCCGGCATCAAAACGGTTTCGGCAAAGTCGCCTGCTTTAGCCTCGATATGCGGTGTAGGAATGTTTGACATAAATTTCCCCTCCTCTTTTATATGGTTATAGTGTTTTATTCAAAATTTTTGCTATTATATTATTTTACAAAATTATTGACGTTTTTTCAACATGAATATATAATTTGCAAACCGAGACTATGCAAACCGTTTTGCCGCCTTGGCGCCGCCTTTATCTGCCGTAGTATTCGTCTCTCAGCATGGACATCAGATGCACGTCGTAGAGCACGCCGTTCTTGCGGCAGTTTTTTCTCAGCACTCCCTCATACTTAAATCCCAGCGACAGGTAAAGATTTGCAGCCGGGTTGCCCGTGTAATGGTCGAGATAAAGTCTTTCTAACTCGAGCTCGTCAAAGCAATAGGCCATTATGGCTTCCATGGCCTCTCTGCCGTAGCCTTTGCCCCTAAGGCCGGTATCTGCTATGTATATGCGCCAAAGCTCGGCTTTCCAGCCCGGCTCTATGTCCGCCAGAACTATTCGGCCGATTTTCTTTGGCTCTTCGCCGCCTTTTAGCATTATGGTAAACTGCCGTGCAGAAGGGTCATTGTCATCTTGGACATATTTTTTTACCACCTCTTCCATGGTCTGTCCGTCCCTTATGCTGAAAAACTCCGTCACCTCCGGCAGCCTTTCCCAAGCGTAGAAATCCTCCAAGTCCTCCCATTTAGATTCTCTGATAATTAAATTTTTCGTTTCCATAACCGCCAATCTCCTTAGCTTATTATATTATAACTGCATCCTTCAAATATGGTATCAAACCTGCAAATTCCTTTGTAGCTGCAAAAAGTACAAGCCGAGCGCTCCTTGGTTTTCATAGGGTGTATATCTATTTTACCCTCCGCAAGGTCTTTGCAGGTTTCTTTGATTTTATCGGCAACGGTTTTCTGAAGAGCTCTGAACTCGTCCTCCGCAAGAAGCCCTTCGTTTCCCGAATTTTTTACTCCCTCTTTGGTCTTTCTTATGGGGGCCACTTCGGAAAAGCCTTCAAATTCTCCTGCAATATCCAAAATCACCTGCGGGTCGTTTACCATTATTCCGTCCAGTTTGAAAGATTTTCTGATTTCCCTCTCCAAAGTTTCTGCATCGTTATCCTTTTGGGAAACGTCGGTCATAGGCTCCTTTATCTTAAAATAGAACACTCCGGCAGGTTTTCTGCCTTGACGGCATGCCGCCTGCAGGTACATCATAAGCTGGAGCCTGTAGCCCTCTTCCGCCTCTTTTATGCTGAAGCTTTCACTGCCTGTCTTATAATCTATAATCTTCACCCTGTCATCGGGGAGATAATCTATCCTGTCTATTATTCCCTCTACATACACTTTTTCTTCGCCCAAATCTATCTCTATAGGCGGCAGCTTTCCTCTGCGTCCGAAAGAAGTCTCAGGGCTTATTGCAACAATCCTGCCCATGCGAACCTGCTCGATGACGGTCCAGCAAACGCTGCTGCAAATTTCCTCCAGCCTTTCACCTCTGTAACTTTCCACAGGGGTGGCCTTCATAAGTCCTTCTCTGTATTCGTCCGAAATGCTGTTTATTTCGCTCTTTACTATCTGCCTGCACTGTTCCTTGGTCACGGTCATCCAAGGCGAGTTCGTGGCGGTTATTTCCACTCCGTCCCTTGTCAGTTCTTTAGTAAGTTTCATGAGGCACTGATGATATATGTCTCCGATTTCCCTCGGGGCTGCTTCAAATACACGTCGTTCTTCAGGTTTAAGCCCGTAAGCGACCAGATGAGAAAAAGGGCATCTTGAGAATTTTTCGATTCTCGACGGACTTAAGGTGAGGGCCGTCTCGAAATCTTTTTTAAAGAGCGCTTCCGCAGCGGCTCTTCCCATATCTTCCTGCTTGTTGGTAAAAGACGCCCCCTGTATTATTTTTTGCATCTCCTCCGGCCGGTTTTTCTCAAACCATCCCAGCGCTTCCTGCCACTCCTTTGGAACGGGACGTCCCTCGCTTGCATCCTCCAGCGCCCTGCTCAAATTGCGCAGTCCTCCGGTTTCGCTGCTTATGAGTTCTGCTCCCGAATCACGGTTTAGCACATCCTTGCATACTTTAATATCGGAAAACAGCTCTCTCATCTTTAAAAATACAGGTGAAGGCTTAAGCTGGTTGCCCTCCTCGTCGGACAGGCTGTAACTCATCCACAGATACTCCTCAGGCGACGACAGATTTCTGTATATCGCAAGTTTCTCTTCCATAAAGCGAATTGAATCCACCTTGCAAAGTTCCTTGCCGTCCTCCCGGAACAGCTCTCTTTCCTCTGCGGAGAAAAGACCCTGAGTAGGCTTCTCCTGAGGCAAAATGCCTTCATTTGCTCCGATTACAACAAGGGCCTTGATTCTGCCGCTTCGGCTTCTCTGGATGTTTCCCAGTATAAGTCCGTCTTCCGTCGGTGGCAGCAGGCCTATTTCAACCTGTCCCAGACCCGTCAGAAATATATCCCTGAAAGTCTGCGGTTCAAAGTCATCTTCTCCCATTATTTCATAAATCTGATTCAATATATCCGAAATACTCTCCCACACCCTTGCCGTTTCGTCAGCGAGGTCAAAGAGTTCCTTTTCTTCCTGTTTTGAAATGAAACCGAGAATCTTTTCCCTGAGATTAAGCTCTGTGCAAAGATAGCCATAAAAAGCTTTTAGAAAATCTCCCGTATTTTTCAGCTTAAAAATATCCTCAAGGGGAAGCACATTTTCGACAGCTTCCTTTCGCAAAGCTTCTATAGCGGAAAGTCTTTCCTCCCCATACTCTGCCTTGCCTCTTCGGAAAGACTTTTTCCACATGGTTCCCCTTATCTTGTACTTTATCGCATAGTTTTCGAGGTCTGCCAGCTCTTCTCTTGTCAAATCGCCAAATCCCGATTTGAGCATTCTGAAAAGCGCCTCAGTGCTGTATTTTTCAATTACAACGTCTAATAACGATGTGACGTACTGCACTATAGGGTTGGACAATATATCCCTTTTTGTGTCGGAAAAAACTTCAATTCCATATTCTTCAAAGACACGCTCGATTATCGCCTCCCTCTGCCCCGTATCGTTGCAGATAAGCCTTATGTCTCTGTATCTCAACCCCTTGTCTCTGACAAGGTGCAGAACATATACAGCTGCGCTTTCGGCCTCGTTGTATAAATTGGCTGCCTCCACGAGGGTTATGCCCTCGCCGTCATGGGATTTATGCGACGGCAGTGCGTACAGTTCCCTTTCCACATGGCGCACGGACGGGCAGACTCCTTCCTTTTCAAAGCTTTCGGGAATCGGGTATCTCCTATGCTCCACTCCGAGAGTTTCCGCCAGCTTTTCCGCATTGGACATGACTATTTCCGTAAGCTTAAACAAATCCCTGTCACGGCCTTTTTCATCCCATGTCAGTACCAGATTGACATCCTCTGCCGCAGCCATAAGTTTGCCTAAAAGAGCCATGGTTTTAGGCGCAAAGCTGTCAAATCCGTAAACCCATATATGGTTGCCTTTTATAAGCTCGGAGTCGGAAATCTTTTCAAGAAACAAATCTATGTAATCCTCAGAATCGGTATATTTCCCCTCTATCCGGCTTTCGTAGTCGGCAAAAATGCGGTAAACATCCATAAGCTTTTTTCGTGTGTACGAATCCGCCTTGCACGAGTCAGCCATGACCTTTAAATCCTCGGCGCTGCAGTTATACTGCTTCATCTCGGATATAAAGTTGTTTACGGAATCGAGAAACGAGCTCCTCGTTTCCATTCCTCTGAAAACCTGAAGGTTTTCCCTTTGCCGGCATGCGCTCTTATACAAAAGCATATGACGGCCGTACTTATTTACAAAGTTTCGCTTATTGCCTCCAAGCTCGCTTAAAACATTGCTTCCAAGGCTTGAAGCAGAGACAATTTCAACATCCATAAGCGCAGAAACGCCAAGATGACGGAAAGCTTCCCTTTCCGCCTCTAAAGTGTACTGGTCCGGAACCATTATCAGCGCCCTGTCCGTCAGATTGCTGAATATGAACTTTTCCTTGTCCGAATTTTCTCTCCCGTAAAAGATGTTGAGCATGGTATTTCCTCTGTTATCAGGCTTTTTCCGCTATCTCCAAGAGCTCCATAGGTTCTTTGATAAAGTAATCTACCCGGCACCGGCTGAGCTGTTCTTCGCTTCCCGCAATTCTCCAATCCACCAGAACCGTTCTTACGCCTGCGTTGTTGGCGCACTTCATGTCGAAAGGACTATCGCCTATCATCAATGTACTGTCCTTCTCCGCTCCGAGCTTTTTAAGACCGAGAAGCAGCGGCTCGGGGTCAGGTTTGTGTTTATCTGTATCGTCGCAGCTTACCACACCGTCAAAATAATCGGCAATGCCAAACTTGTTCAGATAGAAGTCCGTGGACTCGCCGGTTCTCGACGTCACAATGCCAATCTTGAAGCCCTTTTCTTTGAGCGCCTTGAGCATCTCCACCGTACCCGGGAATAGTTTTACAAGTTCATCTGCCCTGTCTCTCTGATGTTTTCTGTATACTTCTGCGCTTTCCTCCGGCTCAACTCCGGGAAACTCTCTCGCCATGGTTATGAGAAGGGGCTCTCCAAAGCATTTGGTTATATGCTCCACAGGCTTTTCGCAGTTCAGATATTTTCTGTATGTATGCTGCCATGCGGCAATAATCACATCATTGGTGTTTATAAGGGTTCCGTCAAAATCAAAAATAATCGTATCTATCATTCTTATATCCTCTGTTATATTTTCATAGTCAGTCCGACTTTCATCTTATCGTAATCTATGGAAATTATCTTAACTTTAACCGTATCGCCTACAGAAACCACATCCATAGGGTGTTTTACGTACTTATCGCTCATTTGCGATATGTGTACAAGTCCGTCGTTTTTCACTCCTATATCTACAAAGGCTCCGAAATCTACCACGTTTCGCACCGTTCCCGTAAGTTCCATATCTATCTTGAGGTCCTCAAAATTTTTGACGTCATTTCTGAAAATTACAGGAGGAGCATCTTCACGAGGGTCCCTTGCCGGCTTTTTCATTTCTTCTATTATATCCAATAAGGTCAGCTCTCCTATGCCGAGTTCATCCGCCATGGCTAAAACGCTGCGGTTCAGGTTTCTTTCGCCATAGGTCAGCCTTATTTTATCCTCGATATGCTTATCTCCGCCCTTTCTTATGTCCTGTGGGTCTACCCCCAGCCTGTACATCATGGCATCAGCTATGTCGTAAGATTCGGGATGCACAGAGGTTGCATCGAGAGGGTTGTCTCCGTCTTCTATTCGTAAGAAGCCTGCGCACTGTTTAAAGGCTTTTTCTCCCAGTTTGGGAACCTTCATGAGCTGCTTTCTATCGGTAAACCTGCCGTTTTCCTCTCTGTAGGCAACTATGTTCTTTGCAATTCCCATGTTAATTCCCGCTATATAGGATAGAAGCGACGGTGAAGCAGTGTTCAAGTCCACTCCCACTCTGTTTACACAATCTTCAACAACATTGGACAGGGCTTCTGCCAGCATTTTCTGATTTATATCGTGCTGATACTGGCCCACGCCTATGCTCTTGGGCTCTATCTTTACCAGTTCGGCCAAAGGGTCCTGAAGCCTTCTGCCAAGGGACATGGCTCCCCTTGTGGTCACGTCCAAATCGGGATATTCTTCCGCTGCCAGCTTTGAAGCAGAATACACCGAAGCGCCGGCTTCGTTTACTATGGTATACTGAATCGAGTAGTTGTTTTTCTTTATGAAGTTTGCAACCACTTCTTCCGTTTCTCTCGATGCGGTGCCGTTGCCGATTACGATTATATCTACGGCAAACTTCTCCACCAGCTTTTTGAGCACAGCTTCGGTACCTGCAATGTCTTTTCTCGGCTCTGTCGGATATATGGTGGTGTACGCCTTGAGTTTACCTGTTTCGTCAAGGACTGCTACCTTGCATCCCGTCCTGTAACCCGGATCTATGCTCAGAACCTTCTTGCCCTTTACAGGAGGAACCATAAGCAGGTTCTCTGTGTTTTTGGCAAATATTTTGACCGCCTCGGCCTCGGCTCTTTCGGTCAGGGTATTTCGCATTTCCCTTTCTATGGAAGAAGCCATAAGCCTTTTATATGCGTCTGCTATGGTTTCCGTGAGTGCTTCAACGAATATGGATTTTTCGTTTTTAATGACGTGGGCTGCTATAAGCTCATGAATCTCATCTATGTTGACATTTAAACTAACCTTTAGCTTTTTCTCTTTCTCTCCCCTGTTGATTGCAAGGATTCTGTGGTTTGGAATCTTGGCTATGGCTTCATTTTTGCCATAATACATATCGTAGACCGTCTTTTCTTCCGGGTCCGTCGCCTCCGTCTCAATAACGCCGCTTTCAAAGGTCTTTTTCCTGACTTCCCCTGTAATTTCAGGGTCGTCTGCAATCATTTCTGCAATTATGTCAAGGGCTCCCTGCATAGCTTCTTTGGCAGAATTGACCTCTTTTTCAGGATTGATAAAGGCTGCTGCGTCCTCAAGCGGGTCGCCTTCCGTTTTAAGCTGTGCATAAATTATCATCGCCAGAGGTTCAAGGCCTCTCTCCTTTGCTTTGGAAGCTCTCGTAGCTTTTTTCTGCTTGAAAGGCTTATATAAATCCTCGACACGCTGCAATACCTCGGCTTTAAGGATTTCTTCCTTTAAGTCGTCTGTCAGCTTTCCTTGCTCCTCTATGAGCCTTACAACTTCTTCTTTTCTCTCTTCCAAATTTCTGAGATACTTAAGTCTTTCGTCAAGGTCACGCAGCGTTACATCGCTCAGACCTCCCGTAACCTCTTTTCTGTAACGGGCTATAAAAGGTATGGTATTCCCCTCGTCTATGAGTTCCACCGTGTTCTTTACCTGCCCGGTCCTCAGCTTAAATTCCGCTGCTAATTTTTGTATAATATCCATTTATTCTTATTCCTTATGTTTCAGTTTTTCATTTATAAAGTAATCCAAATCGCCGTCCATAACTGCTCCCACATTGGCGGTTTCTGCTCCGGTTCTGTGGTCTTTCACCATTGTGTAAGGCTGGAAGACATATGAGCGTATCTGCGAGCCCCATGTGTTCATTGAGTAATCGCCCTTCAGCTCTTTGAGATTCTCTTTATGCTCCTGCTCTTTAAGCTCTGCCAGCTTGGACATGAGAATTTTCATTGCCGTTTCCTTATTCTGGTGCTGGCTTCGTTCATTCTGGCACGTTACCACAATGTTAGTAGGCAGGTGGGTGATTCTTATGGCAGAATCTGTCTTATTGACGTGCTGACCTCCTGCGCCGCTGCTCCTGTAAGTGTCGATTCTCAAATCTTCCTGGTCGATTTCCACGGAAAGGTCTTCCTCAAGTTCGGGAACCACTTCAAGCTGGGCAAAGGAAGTCTGGCGTTTGCCTGCCGCATTAAACGGAGATATTCTCACCAGTCTGTGAACGCCTTTTTCATTTTTCAAGTAACCGTAAGCGTTCTCGCCTTCCACTATCAGAGTTGCACTCTTTATTCCTGCCTCCGTATCGTCCTGCAAGTCTATCAGCCTGATGTCATATCCCTTTTTCTCGCACCAGCGTGTGTACATTCTCAGCAGCATGGAAGCCCAATCCATTGCGTCTACGCCGCCTGTGCCTGCATGAATGGAAAGGATAGCGCTGCATTTGTCGTACTTGCCGCTGAGAAGAGTCTTAATTCTCATCTGCTCCATCGAAGCCTTCAAGTCCGCAAACATATCTTCTATCTCACTTGCCATAGCCTCGTCTTCTTCCATTTCGGCAAGTTCCATAAGTTCCTCTATATCCTCTAAGGTTTTCTTTGCGGAATAAAAGGACTCCACGGTGGTTTCCATGGTTTTTTTCTCTTTCATGACTTTTTGGGCATACTCCAAGTTGCTCCAAAAATCCTCTTGCTCTATTTCTCTGTTTGTTCTTTCAAGTTCTGCTTCTAATTTAGGCAGGTCAAAGAGAGTCACCGACTTCCGTTAGAGTGGCCTGCAACGCAGGAATTTCTGTCTTAATGTTGTCCAATTGAATCATTTTTTGCTCCCCTTTCAAAATATTGATATTTAATTTTACCACAAATCTTTCGGTTAGTATATCACAAAAAAGGCTCTGTAATAAATGTTGAGGCGGGCGAAGAATGGGTTTCATGTCTCCGCAACTTCTCACATTTCCCGCCAAGGGTACAGCTACAGTGTTGACTTTTTGAATGGCTGCTTTACAAAAAGCCAACATTTATTCCAATAACTGTAAATTTGAGGTGGGTTCCGGGCCCTTCGTTGGCTTTTTGAGATTCTCCTCTTAAATTGGCCTACAAAAAACGGCGAAACTGTAGGCCAATTTTATCCCGTCTCGAAAAAAAGCCAACACAGCCCTGTCGCAGCACCGAGTGAGCAGGTATTATGTAAACCTATGTTGGCAGATTCCGGCTTGTTCAAAATTCTGCCAACATTTGGTATTGATCCCGCTCGTCACCCTCTCCAACCCTTATTACAGAGACACAACAAAAGCTCCGCAAAACTGATTTAATCTCAATTCTGCGGAGCCTGCTTTCTTCATCAATCTTTAGATGCAATATCTGCTTTGCAGTCTCTTTTCGGCTGCTCTGCACGTAAAAAGCCCGATAGCCAATGCCAACGCTGTCATGCCTGCTTCTCCTATCATCATGTGAATTTTCCCCAGAGAGGTCTGTATCTGGATCAGTATTACTCCCATGGCCAGTACGGCTATCACAGCCAAAAACTTAGCCGGAAATTTTCTGTCTCTCTTTGGCAGAGTATTATACCACACTACGGCTGCAAGTATCATTGCCGACTGGCAAAAGCACCGTATAACCGCCGTAAGAACCACCAGCGCAACTGCCGCCGGAAGCTGCCCGGGTTCTACGCTTTCAGGGATGAGAAACAAAATAGATTCTTTTGATATTCCAAGGTCTACACGTCCCATGAGCCACACTGACATGGTCATTGCCACACTGGCGGCTTCAAAAATAATTCTTCCGCATGTGGCCACAAATATCTTGGACGTTACGGTCTCCCTTTCCGTAAGAGGCAGGGTTCTCTCCATTACAGCTCTCTCGCCGAAGAGGCCTTGGTAAAAGAGTTTCTTATATATCTTCACCAAGAGCCCAAGGCCTAAGGCCAGTAAAAGCATGGCAAGAGGAAGCAAGTGCAAGAATATGAAACAGAAAAACACACAAACCACTAAGGTTGCCATAATGCCAATATCGTTTGACACATATGAAATATTCATCTTTATATATTTATCTAAATTGGTCATCGCTTCACTTCCTCCAATTGATATGCCTGTTCCGGAGGAACTTCCTGTCCCCTCGTCTCCGGAGATAAGGATATGCATACTTCCCGGCCGCGCGGGGTATCGCCGTAAAGGTCAAACACCGCATAATCGCCTATTATCATTTGAAGAGTCTGGTTCTCACCGGTCTCATATACAATTTCCTGTTTTAAATCGAATATAAAGTTGCCGACAGGCTCGAATTTTGGATTAAAAAGTCCGTTTTCTGCCATTTTCGCTCTGCTTTCATAGGTGGCCGCATCGGTTACTGCTCCGCCCACATAATTGTCTGACCAGGAAATGTCTGTGAAGATTTTTCCTCCACAAGCTACCTCAAAGCTGCTGTCCCGCAGATAATAGAAGGAAAAGATGCTGCTGTCATCGGTTCCTGTATCTCCTTCTATAATCCACATGCCGGCGCTCCGACCGCATATGGACTCCTTATCGGGAAGCGTATATAAAATTTCTCCCGTATTTATATCGTGAATGTATGCCTTGTCATCCGCATTTCGTGTGGCCACATATCCGTCTCCCATATAGCTTACCCAGCAGTCTCCAAGTTCCGATACGGTTTCGTTGTCGAGGGTCTTTATATATGACTCGTTTCCTTCTCTGACAGCCATGTACTTATAGTCACTGGAAAGGACAATGTCCTGATATACGTAGCAGAAAGCTTTGCCGCTTTCAAGTGTTTTTTTAAGGTTGGTAACTCCGTCACCACTGCGGCCGTGGGTAATGAGAAAGTCTCCTACCTGCACCGCATTGTAATCCGCCCTGAGAGGCTTTAAGGAAGCTATTTTTTTGCTGTCTTTGTCCACCAGCATACAGTAGCCCTCCCGGCCCTCTACCAGATAAGCGTCCGCTCCCTCTATCTCCATTATTTTCCTGTCTATAGTTCCCAGCTTGGCATAACCTTCCTTGAGCGCAAATTCTCCGAAAAGATAGGCTGCAATGACGGCTATGACCACCGCTATGACAAAATTTCTTATATATTTGCTTCCTCTCATCTCAAATCCCCCCTATTCTGCGCAGTACCTGTCTTTCATCACCTTTACGGAAAGCTTGCAGGCTACCGCCCCTATAACTATGTTCAGCACACTTCCCAAAATTAGCACTACGATGAACGGGCCTACTGCAAAGTTTTCTTCGATGGTTTCTCCGAATTTCTGCCCCAGATAGCTAAGGGCTAAGTATGCTGTCACAATTGCCGCCTTTGCGGCGCCGCTCCTTCGAACTCTGATGCGGCAGTTGTACCACGTTACCATTAGAAAGAATATCGCCGCCCTGTAAAAACTGGCCGTGGTCATGGAGAAAAACATGATAAGAGCTATGTTTCCGGCAGGCGGAAGCTTTTCCATAACCTCCGCAATGACATAGGCGCTGTGACCCGTGTTCAGGCCAACGTCCAGAAGAATTATTCCTACTGCCATTCCCAGAACAATGGCACATTGCCATGCAACGCTTACTGCAAAGCCGCAAAACACCTTCGCTGCGGTCATCTCCTCTTCACCTATGGGAAGAGTTCTGTACATAAGGGTACCTTCGCCGTACATGGTCGTATAATACAGCTTTTTGTAAGCTTTAAACAAAAATCCGATTGAAACGCCCATGAGTACCATAGCTATAAATATCTGACCAAAGGTAATGGCGCACAGCACGGCCGCAAAGGAGGTCCCTGCGACGGTACAGATTTCTCCCTTTACCATGGAGAGGTTCAGCTTAATGAATTTGTCTATATTAGTCATCTTGCCACTCCTCCTTTATCACCTTGCCCTTGTTTTCGCCTTCAAGGCCTATGTATATCCAGCCTGCGGGATTCTCCATTGTTACTCTCACAGCTTTCAGCTCCTCGTATATTGATAGGTTTCGCCCTTTGTGTTCTTCGTAGAGAACTTCACCCTTGGTGTTCATCACAAGCTGAATGTCGCAGCCCCAAAACTCGCCGTCTTCAAGTTTGTTCATCTTCTCTCTGGACATATAGTCTATGTCGTGAAGTCTGTAGCCGCAAAGATATGTTCCGGAAGGATACAAGTCCGAAAACAGGTATCCGTCTCCCGCCACTTCAAAGTCCTGATTCCTGAGATAATAGTAGTCCTTCATTCCTACCATATCCCACATGTTGTCACTGACCGGCTTTGCCTTTCTGCCGTCCTCCAAGGTGCCGTATATTATCCAGCCCGGCTCCGTTAGGTCTTTTGTTCTCTTTGAAATTTCTTCGCCCGGTTCGGTTACGTATTTTGTCTTGCCTGTATATAGGTCAATTACTCTGCTGCGTCCGTCTTCCAAAGTCTCCACAAGGAAACCTTCTTCCTTCGGAAACCACGGGTCCAAGCACTTGGTTTCATATAGCAGCTTTCCCTTCTTATCTTCTATGCGATAACCTTTGCTCCCGTTCCCGCTCAAGGTATACTTGCCGCTTACATGTTCTTCTTCGTATACGGAATACATGTGAGTCGGCGGCTTGCTCTTGCTGTCCGCCTTGCTTTTTATCTTTGCAGGGTCTATGTCAAAAGCAGAAAGCAACAGATATGCCCCTATGGCAATAACAGCAAGAATTGCTGCGGTTATTTTGATATAGCGGCTTTTGATAAGAGTTTTCATTATTTTTCTCCTCGGAAAATCTCCTTCAGGCCTTCCTCCAGCGAGCCGTATCTCATTCTTATGGCGTCACTTTCTTCAAATGCATTTATCTTCCCTTTTTTAAGGACGATTACGGAATCAAAAAGCCTTTCTATTTCCCTGACCATGTGAGTTACGATTATCATCGTCGATTTGGGAGTGAATCTTTCCAAAATCACATCGAGCACATGATCTCTGGCTTCTATATCGACTCCTGCTATGGGTTCATCAAGCAGATAAAGTTTTGCTTTTCTTGACATCAGCAAAGAAACCTGCAATTTATCGATAACCCCTTTTGACATTTCCTTTGCGGTATCGGTTTCTTTGATTTCAAAAATGTTCAGCATTTCTCTGCACCGTTCTTCGTCGAAATCTTCAAAGAAAGTTCTGTAAATTTTTATTATCTCCCCAACCATTAAGGTGTCCGGAACGCCGATTTTGTCCGGCAGATATGATACCTGCGCCTTGGTGACCGCTCCCGGCCTATGGCCGCACACTTTGACTTCTCCCCTGTAGTCGCAGCATAGCCCCGCCAAAATCTTTAGCAAAGTGGTCTTTCCGCCTCCGTTAGGACCCAAAAGCCCTATTATCCGCCCTTCCGGCACTGTGAGGCTCACATCATCGAGAGCAGTAACCGTCTCAAAAGTCTTGGTAAGATTTTTAATTTCTATCAGTGGAGGCGCCTCTACAAGCCTCAGCTTTCCTTCTTCTTTCATATTATCCCACCTTCATATTTTCCTTTTTATTCAGCGCCTCACACCTTTTGCGAAAAAAATCCATCATTTCCGCTTCCGTAAAACCAAGAGCTTCCATTTCTTTTTTGAAGGTATCTGCCGCTTCAATAGCTGCTTTTTTTCGCAACTCTGAAATAAGCTCCCGGTCTTTTGTCACGAACCTCCCCATGGTTCTTTCGGATATGAGCAAGCCCTCTCTCTCAAGCTCAGTCAAGGCCCTCTGCATCGTATTTGGATTTACCTCGAACTCCGATGCCAGTTCTCTGACTGAGGCTATCCTGTCTCCGGGAGAAAGCTCTCCCGAGGCGATGGCCTCTCTTACTTTGTTCATTATCTGAACATAGATAGGCATGTTTTCTTCAAGCCTTTTATCCATTTTTTGCCCCTCCTATGTATTAGTGTATTATTTAATTAGTACAATAATACTATATGCGGGATTTGTCAATAGGGTTTCTGAAAGTTTTTTTGTATACATATTTTCGGTTTTCGTATACTTTGTATACGGTTTTTGCTCATGTGTATACCTCCGGTATACCTTTTCGCCGGTTTCGTATACTTTGTACCCGGGTTTGGCCTAAAAGGTATACTCAAGGCTGCACTTTACACGGCTGCACTCAAGGCTACACTCAAGGCAGCACTTTTGGAGGAAATGCTCATGCAATTAAAAAGGCCAAAGCCTTTTTACGGCTTTAGCCTCATCTTGCAATTACTACTGCTGCAAGTCCTTGTTCATGCAGCAATTCTTATATTTCTTGCCCGAACCGCATGGGCATGGGTCGTTTCGTCCCACCTTCGGGGTTTCTCTTCTGACGGTAACAGGCTTTTTCGGTTCCTCCGGCTTCGGCGCCTGCTTCGGCATCGCCTGTCCCTGTGCAGGACGCCTCTGAGGCGCGTCGTCTCGGAACTCGTCCTTACGGCCTTCCCCTCCGACTATTACCTGTCTTCTTTCCGTTCCGGTATTGATAGTTACGCTGTAGCAGTACCTAACGGCTTCTTCTCTGATTTCAGCGACCATCGCTTCAAACATATCAAAACCTTCAGCCGCATAAGCGTTGGCCGGGTTTATCTGTCCCAGCGCTCTCAAACCGATACCTTGCTTAAGTTCGTCCATGGCATCTATGTGGTCCATCCAGTGGTTGTCTACTACACGAAGGAGAATCATCTTCTCCACTTCACGCATACGCTCTTCGCCTATTTCCTTTTCCTTATCGACATAAAGGCCTGTGAAAATGCCGAGGACATCTTCTGTCAGCTTTTCCTCAGTAAGCTCGAGTCTTTCTTCGTCGGTATATGAAACGCCTTCAAACCGTCCCGTTATGCGTTTCAGGTTTTCGTTAAGCATATCCATATCCCATTCCTCTGCATATTTGCTTGCAAGGGTTATAGGCTGGATGGTTGTTCTCACAAGGTCTTCCATCATCTCCATGATGTAATCCTTGATGTCGTCTCCGAAGAGGACTTTGCGGCGCTGGTCGTATATGATTTCACGCTGCTTGTTCATAACGTTATCATACTGCAAAACGTACTTTCTGACTTCAAAGTTTCTGCCTTCCACCTTCTTCTGAGCGCCCTCTATGGTTCTGGAAAGCATACCGGCAGCTATGGCCTCTTCCTGCATTCCCAGCTTGTTCATCATGGTTTGGATTCTTTCGCCGCCGAAGAGTCTCATCAGGTCGTCTTCAAGGGATATATAGAACTGAGTTTGTCCCGGGTCGCCCTGTCTTCCGGAACGGCCCCTCAGCTGATTATCTATACGTCTTGACTCGTGACGCTCGGTACCTATGATACAAAGGCCGCCAAGCTCCCTGACCTGCTGCTGTTCAGCGCTTCTTTCTTCTTTATACTTTTCAAGAAGCTTGCTGAAAGTTTCTCTGGCGTCATTCATCACAGGGTCTGTGCTTGTTACGAAGCTGGTGGCAAAGGAAATCTGCTCCGGAGTATATTCGAGTTTTTCCATTTCCTTTTTAGCTTCAAATTCCGGATTTCCCCCGAGGATAATATCCGTACCTCTTCCTGCCATATTTGTGGCTATGGTTACGGCTCCGAGGCGTCCTGCCTCTGCAATTATCTGGGCTTCTTTCTCATGCTGCTTTGCGTTGAGCACGTTGTGCTTGATTCCTCTTTTCTTTAAGAGGCTGCTGAGAAGTTCTGAATTTTCAATGGATATGGTGCCTACCAGCACAGGCTGTCCTGTAGCGTGCACCTCTGCTATCCTGTCTATAATCGCCTTAAATTTTGCGGCGAGGGTTGCATAGACAGCGTCGTCGAGGTCTTCCCTTGCAACAGGCTTATTGGTCGGTATAACCACAACGTCCATGTTGTAGATTTCACGGAATTCCTCTTCTTCTGTCTTGGCGGTACCTGTCATACCTGCAAGCTTGTTATACATACGGAAATAGTTTTGAAGGGTAATGGTAGCAAGAGTCTTGGATTCGGAGCGTACCAAAACACCTTCTTTGGCTTCTATGGCCTGATGCAATCCGTTGCTGTATCTTCTTCCGAACATAAAACGTCCCGTAAATTCATCGACGATTATGATTTCTCCGTCTTTTACGATATAGTCTACGTCACGTTTCATTATGTTTCTTGCTTTAAGAGCCTGAACCACGTGGTGATTTATTTCCATGTTTTCAGGGTCGCCCAGGTTTTCAATGCCGAAGGCCTTTTCGCATTTTGCAATACCTTCGTCCGTCAGGGTGACCTTCTTTTCCTTTTCTTCAACCGTAAAGTCTTCTTCTATGCGAAGTCTCTTTACACATGCGTCTGCTCTCTGGTACAAATCCGTAGAATTATCTCCCCTGCCTGAAATAATCAACGGAGTTCTCGCTTCATCTATGAGAATGGAGTCGACTTCGTCCACAATGGCAAAGTTCAAATCTCTCTGGGTTAGCTGCTCTTTATAAGTGACCATGTTGTCTCTGAGGTAATCGAAGCCGAATTCATTGTTGGTACCGTATGTAATATCGGCAGCATATGCGGCTTTTTTCACTTTGTCGGGCAGTCCGTGAATTACACATCCGACCGTAAGTCCCAGGAAAGTATATATCTTTCCCATCCATTCTGCGTCACGCTTTGCCAGATAATCGTTGACCGTTACAACGTGTACGCCCTTTCCCTCAAGAGCGTTAAGATATGCGGCAAGGGTTGCTACCAGAGTTTTTCCTTCACCTGTTTTCATTTCTGCAATTCTTCCCTGATGAAGAGCTATACCGCCTATGACCTGAACTCTGAAATGTTTCATTCCGACGCTTCGCCATGCGCCTTCGCGGCAAACCGCAAAGGCCTCCGGCAAAAGGTCGTCAAGGCTTTCTCCCTGTGCCACTCTCTCTTTAAATTCAGCCGTCTTACCACGGAGCTCCTCGTCCGTAAGCGCCGCAGTTTCATCGTCCAGCGCCATGACTTTGTCTGCGATTTTTTCAATTTTTCTCACTTCCTTGGTATTCATGTCGCCAAGGATTTTTTCCATTAAACCCATTGTTTCCCCTTTCTATTCTTCTCTCGGAAGTTCGCTGACTACCAAGTTTATTTCCAGTGCTTTTCTTTCGTCCGCTTTAGTCACGGTAACGTCAAAGCGTTTATAATCCGCTTCATACACAAAACTATCTCCCACATGAGGCAATTTGTCTATCTGAAGCACTACCCAGCCGTTTACCGTAGTTGCGTCTATCTCTTCTTCCACATCGAAATAATCGAACATTTTATCTATGTTTGTTCCGCACAGAACACGGTAACTTCCGTCCTGCTGCTGCACTATATCCTGAAGCTCAATGGCGTCGTGCTCGTCATATATTTCGCCTACCAGTTCCTCGATGATGTCCTCCATGGTAACGAGACCGGATGTTCCGCCATACTCATCTACTATTATGGCAATATGGGTCTTAACTGTCTGAAGCTTTTTAAGAAGCTGTGCGATTCTCATGGAGCCTGCCACAAATATAACCGGCTTTACATATTCTGAGATGGACGCCCTGCCGCCCTTTATATAATTGTGGAAGTCTTTTTGATTCAAGACGCCTACAATGTTGTCAAGGTCATTCTCATATACGGGAAGCCTTGAAAATCCCGTTTCGAGAAACAGCTTTGCAACGTCTTCTTCTTCGGCATCCGTTTCTATGGCTTGTATATCCACCCTCGGGGTAAGCACATCCCATGCCTCAAGGTCGTTGAACTCTATGGCGTTTTGAATCAGCTCGCTTTGCTCTACGTCTATACCGCCTTCCGTTTCCGCTTCTTCAACCATGGTCAGAAGCTCATCTTCCGTTATCGGCCTTGAGCCGTCCGCATTGAATAGCTTTGCAAGAACTTTTTTCCACTGTGCGAATATCCAGTTTATCGGCTTTAAAATTACAGTCAGAATTTTTATAAAAGGTGCCGAAAACATCGCAAATTTTTCAGGATTCTCTTTTGCCAATCCCTTCGGCGAAATTTCGCCGAAGATAAGCACGACCACGGTAGCCACTACGGTGGCAATGGTAGCACCGTATTTAGGGTAGATTCCTATGAATAAAACCGTTGATATGGATGAAAGTGCGATATTTACTATATTATTGCCTACAAGAATCGTGGAAAGAAGGTTGTCATAGTTTTCGGACAATTCCATTACTTTCTTGGCCTTACGATCACCGTCGTTTGCCATGTTTTTCATTCTTATCCTGTTAAGCGAGGTAAAGGCCGTTTCCGTAGCTGAAAAATATGCGGAAAAAGCGACCAAAATCACTATCGCTACAATATTATAAATCAAATTTTTCCCTCCGATTTTAATATATATTTTCAATTAAGTTATGTCATTTTATGCAGATTATCTGTATCCGTGCCAACCCATATCGGTTTTATGCTGTGTATTGGCAACGGGGCGGTGGGCAATGTTGCCAAAAATTCCAAATACGCTTAATCCGCCAACGTTTTTTACATTAAATGTAATTTTCTCCGCTCAAAACGAGGTCTTGTTGTCATTTTGAAAAAATATTTAATTTTTGCCAACAGTTTTTGCGGAAAAGTGTTGGCAGATTTTAGGATTTCAGCTAATGTGACAACATCGACACGTTTCGGCACGAAAAATCCATATAATTCGTAGGATTATGTTGGCAGATGTTCTGGTCAAGGGAAATTGTAATAGCTATGTGCTGTTTATGCTACCTTTGCCGGTGGTAACCCACCATTAAATGAATGTGGTCGCTGATTGTTGTACCAGCCATAAGCATAGC
>JAETTD010000013.1 GCA_021769295.1 Bacillota bacterium
AAACGGATTGTGATGTAAATACCGCCGCCTACAATGAGGATGAGGATAGGAATTCCCCAAAACCAGTTACCAAATGCGGCAATTGCTTCTAAAATAAACATAGTATTATTCCTTTCTTTTAGCAATTCCCTTAACTTAATATGCACTTATATTATAGTTCCGTTAAGATTTCCTTTAAATACAGCAAAGCGCTAAGATTTCCTCTATTTTCGTTTAATTTTTGTAAAGTTTTATTTCATTTTCGTTAAAATTATGTTAACTGTTGTTATATTTGTATATTTGCCACTAATAAAGCAAGGATTTTTTTGTTTTATATTGAAAAATACTCAAAGAAAACTTATAATCAGTATCGTAATCAAATTGATAAAGAAGGCATACTTTTATGGAATTTAAAAAAATTCAGGCACCCTCCTTAAAGGAGCTATTTATTACGCAGATAGAAAAGATGATTATTTCCGGTGAATTTGAAATAGGACAAAAGCTTCCGCCTGAACGCGAACTTTCCCGGCAAATGGGCGTAAGCAGAGCTGTCGTAAACTCCGGTATAATAGAAATGTCCGGAAAGGGTTTTCTTGAAATACGCCCGAGAGTCGGCACCTTTGTGGCTGATTACCGAAAAAACGGCACCATAGAAACTCTCGTTTCCATAATGAATTATAACGGCGGAACCATGCGCCCAAGTGAAATAAAGTCTCTCCTTGAGCTGAGAGGCGTAATAGATTCGATGATTACCGGGCTTGTGGCTTCCAGGCTTTCCGATTCTTCCATAATGGCTTTGGAGCAAATCGTTGAGGCCATAGAAAAATCATCGACGCCGGAAGAGGCTGCGGAAAACACATTTATTTTTCATCATGAGCTTGCTCTCATGTCGGGCAACACCATAGTTCCCCTTATCTATTCCTCTTTTAAGTTTTCTGCTACTTACCTATGGAACAGATATGCAAAAAAGTACGGGATTTCATGCATGGCCAATAACGCTCGCATATTTTTGGACTATCTCAAAGCCGGCGATGTTGACAAAGCTGTAGAATGGAAGGAGAATTGCACCAACGCCGCTCTCTATGGCGACAGGCAGATTTATGACGAATAAATTTATAAAGCAAAAGGGCAAGCCGCCGGCCTGCCCTTTTTATATTTTCCCGCTATGCTTTTTACATTTCCTTGGATGCGATTTCTGCCAGAAGTTTTGAAACAAACTCATCAACCGGCATTTCGCCCAGTTCTCCGGCCTTGCTTGAGCGAACGGATACGGTTCCCGCTTCTGCTTCTCTTTCTCCGATTACGCACATGTAGTTTACTCTCTCGTTTCTTGCTTCTCTCAGCTTATAGCCTATCTTTTCATTTCTTATGTCTGCCTCTACCCTGAGTCCTGCTTCTTCAAGCTTTTCTTTGAGCTGCAAAGCATAAGGTGCAAACTTCTCGGTTACAGTCATAAGTCTTACCTGAACAGGAGCCAGCCACAGAGGGAATTTGCCTGCACAATGTTCCGTAAGGATTCCTATAAATCTTTCGATTGAGCCGAAGATTACACGGTGAATCATTATAGGTCTGTGCTTTTCGCCGTCAGGTCCGATATAAGTAAGGTCGAATCTCTGAGGCATCTGCATGTCAAGCTGAATAGTACCGCACTGCCATGTTCTGCCTATTGAATCCTGAAGGTGGAAGTCAAGCTTAGGTCCGTAGAAGGCTCCGTCTCCTTCATTGATAACGAAAGGAACTCCCATTTCTTCTATTGCGTTTCTAAGAGCGTTTTCTGCCATTTCCCACTCTTCGTCGGTTCCCATGGAATCCTCCGGTCTTGTGGAAAGCTCTACATGATACTCAAAGCCGAACATCTTATAAACATCATCACAGAATTTTGCGACATTTTTTATCTCATCGTTTACCTGCTCAGGAAGCATAAATATATGCGCATCGTCCTGAGTAAAGGTTCTTACTCTCATGAGGCCGTGAAGAGCTCCCGAAAGCTCATGTCTGTGAACCTGTCCCAGCTCTCCGCAGCGAATAGGAAATTCTCTGTATGACCACATTTTACGCTTGTACACCAGCATGGAACCCGGGCAGTTCATAGGCTTAACGGCATAGTCTTCTCCGTCAATCTGCGTGAAGTACATGTTGTCCTTATAGTGGTCCCAGTGGCCTGAAGTTCTCCAGAGCTGTTCGTTGAGAATAAGCGGAGTCTTTATCTCTTCATATCCTCTCTTTCTGTGTTCTGCTCTCCAGAATGCTTCAAGCTCGTTTCTTATGGTCATGCCCTTTGGCAGGAAGAACGGGAATCCCGGTCCCTCATCAGTGAGCATGAAGAGGTCCATTTCCTTGCCTATCTTGCGGTGATCTCTCTTTTTAGCCTCTTCCATTTTGGCAATGTAATCGTCAAGTTCTTCCTGAGTAGGGAATGCTGTAGCGTATATTCTCTGCAGCATCTGTCTGTCGGAGTCGCCCCTCCAGTAAGCTCCGGCAACGCTCATCAGCTTAAATGCCTTGATTTTGCCGGTTGATTCCATGTGAGGTCCTGCACATAAATCCACAAAGTCGCCCTGCTTATAGAATGAGATTACTGCGTCTTCCGGAAGGTCTTTGATAAGCTCTACTTTGTGTGGCTCATTTTTCTCTTCCATGTATTTAATAGCTTCTTCTCTAGGAAGCTCAAATCTCTCAAGCGGATAGTTGGCCTGAACGATTTTTTTCATTTCTTTTTGAATCTTCATGAAGTCTTCTTCTCCGAATTTGTGTTCGGAATCGAAGTCGTAATAGAAGCCGTTATCTATGGCCGGTCCTATAGCCAGCTTTGTGTCAGGCCAAAGATGTTTAATCGCCTGAGCCATTATATGAGAAGCTGTATGACGATAATCATGTCTCACCTGTTCGTCTTCCCAATTGAGTTTTTCTTTTGCCATTTTGTTCACCTTTTCCTTTTATTTTTAAGCTTATGCCTTATGTTTTACTGTTTCTTACAATATTTAAGTATATAATATTTGGGTGGTTTATGTCAATAAAATGTGTTTGTTTTGAAGCGTTTTGATTGTTATAATGGTGGTATACATATTTTGGATTTCGGTATACTTTGTATACGATTTTGGCGCATATGTATACCTGAGGTATACTTTTTCGGCTGTTTGGTATACTTTGTATACAGATTTGCCCGGAAAGTATACAGCAGCACCACAAAAAAGGATTTAAAGGAGGATTTCCATGAATATAAATGAAGTTTTTACTCACGTAGACAGCCTGTTTGAAAACAAGCAGACTGACCGGGTGGAGCCCTATCTGCTCGCCTGCCTGAGCCAAGCCGAGGCAGAACATGATTTAAGTGCAGTCATCCCTATCTGCAATGAACTGGGCGGATTTTACCGGGCGCTGGGCTCTTACGATAAAGGTACACCGCTATACGAAAAAGCCCTCGATGCTCTCGTAACATTGGGGCTAAAAGACAGTGAACATTATGCTACCACTTTAATCAATTTTGCAACCAATTACGCCGTAAAAGGCGAGCCGAGGACTGCTCTTAAAATTTTCGATGAAGCTGCATTGCTCTTTGAAAAACTGGGCTTGGGAGACGATTACAGAGTCGCTACCCTTCACAATAACATGAGCATCTTATGCCGTGATTTGAACCGCCACGCAGAGGCCCTCTCCCATTTAAGCAGCGCCATGGGTATTTTGAGCAACCTGCAAGACAGCGAGCCTGAAATTGCCATAACACTTACCAACATGGCTCAGGTGTATCTTGAAACCGAAGATTATAAAGCTGCGGAAGAAAATGCCAAAAAAGCGATAGAAATATTCGATTCCTCTACGGGAGATTCCGACGTACACTACAGCGCCGCCCTTGAAACTTTGGGACAGGTTGCCATGGCTTCAAACCAGCCTGACAAAGCTCTCGGCTATTTTGAAAAAGCTATGGCTCTGACCGAGCGAGATTACGGCAGAGAAAGCCTTGCCTATAAGGCGCTTTACGACCTGATACAAGACTGCCGAAAAATTACGGAGCAAGGAGAATCAAAGAAATGAAACATCTTGAACTTGCAAAGCAATACTTTGAAACATATGGCAGACCGATGATAGAAAAAGGCTTTCCGGACCTTAAAGAGCGCTATGCTGCCGGGCTTGTGGGCGAAGGATCGGGATGCTTTGGTTTTGATGACGAATTTTCCAGAGACCACGACTTTGCACCCGGTTTTTGCATATGGCTTTCCGACTCGGATTTTGAGCAATACGGAGAGAAACTTCAGCAGGCCTATGACGCTCTTCCCTATGAGTTCATGGGGTTCAGCAAGGAAAACATCATCGACGAAAGCCGTATGGGTGTGATGAAAATCAGTGATTTTTACGCTTCCTTCACCGGATGCAGCGACATCCCGGGGAGCAACATGGACTGGTTCCTCATCTCAGAAAACAACCTTGCCTCTGTTACCAACGGCGCAGTCTTTGAAGACAAGTCCGGAGAATTCAGCAGAATAAGGCAGGGACTCCTTGACTTTTATCCGCGGGATGTGCTTCTTAAGAAGCTTGCTGCACGCGCGGCAGTGATTTCTCAGTCCGGCCAGTACAATTACGGCAGATGCCTAAAGCGCAGGGATAAGGTCGCATCCGCCCTTTGTCTTGCCCGCTTTGCGGAAGCAGTCATCTCCATGGTCTATTTGCTAAACGACAAGGCTACGCCATTTTATAAATGGGCATTCAGAGGGCTTGCAGACCTTCCCGAAAATGAAAATCTCAATAAACTTTCAGATGAACTGAAAGCCTTGCTGTCCGGCGGTCCCACCGCCGAGGCTATGCTCAGAACGGAGGCTATCTGCGGCATTCTGATAAACATGCTTATGGAAAAAGGCCATGTTCAATTTGCGGGGTATTTCTTGCAGGATTATCTGCCCCAGCTAATGGGTCAAATTGAAGACCCTGAGTTAAAAATCATGCATCCCATGGCGGATTGCTTATAGGAGGAAATTATGACTATCAGTGAAAAAATTGAAGAAATAATCAAAACAGAATGGGAAATGTTCCAGAACGTCGATAACATCGGCGGCAGGGCAAGCTGCCAGGATGACCCGGAAACCTTTTATATCATGCGCCGCAGTCAGTATGATAACTGGAATGACAAAATGGTAAATATCTATTACGATTTTGCAAAACAGTCTGCAAGTTCCGGCCGCAACCTGGTTTCGGAAAAATATGCACGCATGATGGCATATACGGATATCCACTATTATAACAAATATATAAAGGGAAAGATTCCTTTCGTTCCTGCTAAAAACTACAGGTTAATAAACGATATAGTGGAAAAGCTTATCGCCTGGGAAGAAGAAATGGCGCTGCGCTATCCGAAGCTTGCAGGCACTGCACGCCCTATCAGGTCGTCTGAGGATGCAGCAGGATTTACCTCCATGGAAACCTATGCAAGGGGCGAGCTTGAAACTTATCCCGAAGAACTGCTGGTGGAATATCGCAATTATGTAGATGAGCTGTGGTCAGAAGGGGAGTCTCTATCCCAAAGAAATCTTGACACCATGGTACGGATGTACGGCTACGACAATATTGAAGAAGCAGAAGGAGCCCTTTAGCGGCTCCTTTTACATGATTCCAGTATCATATCGGCAAGTTCTGCCGAGCAACTTTTCTGATTTGTAACGTATCGGCCTGCAAAGGCCTTGATTTTTTCAAGGTCATACCGGTTCTCTCTGATTGCTTCGGAAAGTTCGTTGGCGTCACCGGAAATAAAGCCCGGCATTTCTTTCATATAATCTATATAAAAGTCTCTGTTCACGCCGTAGCTTTCGTAATCGAAGGTGTAAAAAAACATGGGTTTTCCGATGATTGCAGCTTCAAAGATGACCGCCGAATAATCGCAGACAACATAATCTGCGGCAAAGAGCATTTCCAGCGTAGTAAACTTTTCGTCCACAAGAGCTGCCTTGCAGTGAACATCCATGAGAGGATGCTTTTTCAATACGAATATATACTCGGATGTGTCAAACTTCTCTGCAAATGCATCTATTTCGCCCGAAATGTCTCTTTCCTTTCTGAAGGTAGGCGCATAAACTATCACCTTTTTATCCTTAAACTCGGGGTATTCTTCATAAATTTTCTTTAAAGAAGCCTCTTTGAAGTCCGGCCCGGTCAGCTTATCGACTCTCGGAAGGGACATAACCTTCATGTGGCTTCTGTCGTACCCAAAAGCCTCGCAAAAATGCTCAACACAAGCTTCTCCGCTCGTAAGTACAAAAGTATAATTGCGATGCATGGCCATTACGTCAGCAAGGCCTTCGCTTCTGCCTTCCCCCGAGCCTATTATGCTCAGACCGAATTTTTTTAGGGAGCCCAGGGCATGCCACATCTGGATGACCGTCAGGCTCTCTCGCTGCTTCAGCACGCTGACAGCTATGCAATATGAATCGAGAATCACAACCCTTGAAGTGGCTATGTGATACATCTGTCTGAATATATGCAGACAGTAGGCTGCTTTGTGCCACAGACTTCCTTCAAGTTTCCTGCACAGAAAGACAATTTTAAGCCCGGGCTCTTTAGCTCTTAGCTGCTTTTCCAAAAGGCTCATGTCCTCCGTTTTATCATCGGACTGCCTGCTTATGAAGGTCACCTTGTCCCGTACAGGCAAGAGCTTAAATAAAGCAAATATTAAATTGAGAATCCCTATGAGGACTTTCAAAATAAATTTCATATCATTTTCCTATTTTTTTCTTAAGGCCGTCTATGTCTTCCCTTGTTATATGGCGCTTGGCTTTCTGTATCATATGCTCGATTCCGCTGTTCACCGCATGATTCAGCTTTATGGTAACCGGCGCCGCCGCTCCCTGCGCCCTGCTAAGAATCTCCTCCTCAGAAAGGTTCGTAATCATGGTTCCCTTGCGCAGTTTGACAAAAGGCAGGCTGCGGTAAAGCCTGATGACGTCTTTTTTTGAATCGTTGCTAAAAGAGAATCCTTCGATGGCGCTCTTTCTGAAAAGTTTATTTACAAAGAAGCTGTCATACTCCGCCTGCTTTGTAAAACGCCTTCTCCCTCTGCGGCCGTAACCGTATGATGCGCTTAGGGCGGGAAGTTCCCTGTAATCATTGCCGTCAAACTGCTTCATAAGCATCGAAACAAAGCCGAGCCTTGAATCTGACTCAAGCTTTCCTGCCATGAGTTTGACGGAATTTTTTGTAAACATTGCAAATTCATCTACGATGAGCACATATCTTCCCTTGGAAGCCTCTATAGCTTTATCAATGGAAAGATTTTCATCTATTATCCTAAGGTTGGCTCTGGCCCTGTATGCAGGGTCCGCCTTCTCGGTCTCCGACGAATAAAGCAGCACTTCAAACCTTGGGAACAGTTGGTTGTACATGCTTCCAAGCACCATATTGAGCTTCTCCGCCGGCAGCCCCCGTTTTATGATAAAGGAAACCGACGGCTGCTTGGCCAGTTCCGCAGGCGCCAGAAATCCCTGCTCAAGGCTTAAATCTTTATGGCGGTTCAAAAGTTCCTGCCATTGTTTGTCCGTAATATGACTTCTATACAGCTTCGTTCTTTCTGTCAGCCTGTCTGTGAGATTTTCCCCGGCCCTCCATATTCCACGGTAGTAGCCGTTAATCATCTCGCCTTCTATGAATCTTACGTAAAGAGGCTGCAAATAAACTTCCTTTTCGTCTTCCGTCAGATACTTGTCGGCCAGTTTTGAAGCTTCCTCCAGTATTCTGTCGTGAGAGGAAAGCAGACCTTCAAGATACTTGCTGCTTATAATCTGTGTAGCCGACGGTGTGAGCCAAAAAGGCCTCTTGAGGTAGTTATATGCCACCGCATCGCAGCCGCAGATTTTCTCGGCATAATTTAATGCACAGAAAGTAAACACGCCATCCTCCGCATTGGACAAAGCCTCAACTCGGAGGTTGTTCTTCCTTATAAATTCAAGGGAAAACATCTTATGGCACAGAGACCATGCGCCAAAGAAATGACGGTCAAGAGAGCTTATCCTCTTTTGCTTGGCAAGCTTTTGAGAATGCATGTAAATCAAAGATTCTCCAAGGCTTTTTTCCTCCATGACGCCTATGACCATATCGGCTCTTTCCGACGCTGCGGTTTTGTACATCTTTTCAAGAGCATAAGGCGGAATATAGTCATCGGGGTCGTAAAAGACCGCATATTCGCCCGTTGCCAAGTCGATTCCCTTATTTCTCGCCGCTGCAACGCCGCCGTTTTCCTGGGTAAAGCACTTGAACCGGTCATCGGCTTTGCAGAATTCTTCTATCACCTTCAGCGAGTTGTCCGTAGAACCGTCATTGACAATCACCGCTTCAAAGTCTCTGAAGCTCTGGTTCCGCAAAGATTCAAGCATATTTCTTATGTAGTTTTCCACATTATACACAGGTATAATTACGGATACTTTGCTCATATTGTCTCTCTCATCATCTGTTTACACATTCCAAAGCATTATTGTTTTGCCGCCTGCTTTGGCGATATCCTTCTCAAAGGCGGTGTGCATGTCCTCTACGCTTCTTACGTCTATCACATCGCCTACTATATTTTTAAGGTAACTGACAATTTCAGGGTTTTCTTCAAACATTCTAACGGTATTTTCAAAGTCCTTTCTTCCGGAGCGGCTGCTTCCGAACATCCTAAGGCCTTTTTCCAAAATCATGCGTGTGTTAATCGGCACGGGATTTTCCGAAACGCCTAAAATGGCTATGGTTCCTTCCGGTCTTATATAGTCGATAATCTGGTCTATAGCCTTTTGAGAGCCCATTCCTCCCACACATTCAAAGGCATGGTCTATGACTATGTCATCCGGAATGTTTCGCACGTCATATGTCTCATCTGCAAAGGTGAAGTTTATCATCTTGTCGTGGCTCAGCCCCATGACAAATATCTTTGCCTCCGGGTACTTATAACGAAGAAACAGAGACGTTATGAATGCCAAATTGCCGTCTCCCCAAATAGCTATGTTTTCCTTGCGTCCGTGAGAAAATCTGTCGAATCTTTCCACCGCATGGTTGCTTACGGATATGATTTCGGTAAAGGCTGCCACTTCCTTGTCTATGCCTGCCGGCAGCAATACGATTCTGTCTCTCCTCATGGCCACGTTGTCCTGCATAAAGCCGTCAAAGCCGCTGGCTCTGAACTTACTGCTTCTCAGGTAGTTTTCCGCAATATACGGGTCCTCCTCCACCGGAGTATTGGGAATCATTACCACGTTGTCACCCGGCTTAAACTCGCCCTTGCTGTCGTGAACCACAACGCCTATTCCCTCGTGAATGAGCGCCATGGGAAGCTTCTTTGCAAGGACTTCCGGGTTTCTCGTTCCCTGATAGTACCTCTGGTCTGCGTTGCATATGGAAAGATGAGTCGGTCTTACGATGACCTTTTCATCGTTCATCTCTATATCGTTAAACTCTATTTCAATTTTTCTCGGCTCTATAAGCCTGTATATGGTATTGAGCATTCTATTGGCCCTTTTCGCCTTTCAATAAACTTTCCGCCACGGTCAAATCGTAAGGATAGGTAATCTTGATGTTGGAGTTTTCACCTTTGACCAGGCTCACCTTTTCCCCTTTTATAACGAATATCTTGGCAGCATCTGTCATAATTTCCTTTTCGTCCGATGTCAGGCTCCTGTAAAGTTCTCTTAGTTTGAGCGCCTTAAAACTCTGAGGCGTCTGGCCCTGATACAGGCAGGCTCTGTTTGGAATCTGCGAAATAACCTTTCCGTCAATGCTTTCCACAATGGTGTCTGTAGCAGGAATCACAGTGTCGCAGGCCCCGTATGTCTTAACCGCTTCGATATTTTCTTTGATTATTCTGTATGTTACGAAAGGTCTCACAGCATCGTGGGTAACCACCACCGTATCTTCGGTCAGGTTGCCCTGTTCATCTATGTAGTCTATGGCGTTCTGAATGGTTTCGTTTCTCGTGCTGCCGCCTTCGATTACTTTAATTTTATCCGAAGCAGTCACGTGCCTTTTAATCAGACTCTTCGTATACTCAATCCAGTCCTTTGGGCAGAGTATGAGGATTTCTTCAAATTCGCTGCAAAGGCAGAATTTTTCTATGGTGTGAAGTATGATAGGCTTTCCGCCTATGTTTATATACTGTTTGGGCTTTTCATTGCCCATGCGGCTTCCTATGCCGCCTGCGAGTATACATGCGTAAATCATGAGACCTCCTTGGGGTTGCTGTCTCCCCCTTCATCTAAATCCGTTTCCAAAATCAGCAGCATATAGAAGCAGGTGAAGAACCGGTTAAGTATAAATAAACTTTCAAAGCAGTTGATTACAAATATGAAAATCAACATCAGATACCAACTGCCTTTTTCAAGATGCTTGGCACGCTTTATCCTCTGCAGCAGTATGGCCGCAAACAGGGCGAATCCTATCCAGCCAGCGGCTGAAATCATGCCTATATAGCCGTTGTGCGGGCCGAGGTTGGAAGCTTCGACATAACGCCAATAATAATTCTGGTCAACATTCGCAACCAATTCTCTTCTTGCTTCCTGTTCTAAATGTAAATTGCCCTTTCCAAACAGCATATCATCTTTTTGAGTTATGATACATTCTTTCCAGACTGTATACCTGCTTGTGCTTAAGCTATTCACGACTCTTTCATATTCCGTATATTCAAAAGACTCTCCGCTATGCGCCACCAAAGCATAAACAGGAATCAGTGTGCATATTACGATACACAAGACACAAGTTGTTATTTTTCTACGCTCTGCCTTTAAAATCTTCCTTGCCAACAGTAACACAAGTATTACTGCAATAACTCCAACATCCGCGCTCCTGCACCCGAACAATATAAGCGCTATGACATTATATACTCCATATACCAATATGAATTTCTTGCTGAAGTAATTTTTATTATAGCATATTATTGCAAGCACTATGGAAAATCCTGCCATTATTCCTGCCGTATTTGGATTGCTGAATAGCATGGCGTTTCCTGATTTCTCAAGATAAGTCATTTTCATAAGAAGTTCTTCCATGCCCGGTGCGGCAATACGCATAAAATAATACAGAAGTAAGCTTGCGGAAGTCATCACAAGCTCAAAATATATGAAAAATTTTATATAGAAATTGTTCTTCGGTCTGTTTGTCAACGTAAAGCTGCAAATTCCGATAAGATAGAAGATTTCAAAAAACACGGTTCTTATGACGCTGTAATCAAAGCCGCTTTGCTGCAACGAAATAACTCTTGCAATTAAATAGATTATTACAAGCACATTGCTTTTTAGCCATGGCATAAGATTATTCTTTGGTTTTTCAAAAATGTTTAAGGCAACAACAAGCAATATGATTATAGCAATGAGATTTTCCAGTGTTTCAGCTCTTTCACCTATCCATTTGTTGAATACGGTATTTGTACATATGAAAAGCACTGCCATAACAGGCATCAAAAATTTGCTGCTGATAAGATTGATTGTGTTAATCAGGCTTGATTTTTCAGATACTGCTCTTTCCATTGTCCCCTCCAAATACCCATTCCATGACTCTTTCCGTGGATTTTCCGTCGCATGATGACATGAACTTGCTGCCAAAATCCGTTCTCAGCTCTTTGCATAAATTTTCTTCTCTTATGGCCTGTATCAACTCATCGTAATCTTTGGCAACCGCTCCGTAAACGTACTCTTCGAAATCGAAGTACAGCCCTCTTCCGGCAGCGTATACCTCCATGTCGTAGGCAAAATATACGATTGGCTTGTCCAAAAGATACCAGTCAAATATTACCGAAGAATAATCCGTCACAAGTATATCCGCCGCTATGAGCAAGTCGTTTATATCGCTGTAATCGGAAGCATCCACGGCTTTGCCAAGGTCAAAGCTGCAAAATCCTCTCTTTATATTATTCTGCAAGGCAGGATGCCACTTGACCACCGGCATATATTCCGAACCAAGTGCTTCGCCGAGCCGGGCGAGCCGAAGTTTTTCAAAATCGTAACTTGCGTCCTCCACCTTTCGCCCGCGGTAAGTGGGAGCTATGAGCACCGTTTTCTTGTCCTCAAGTTCAGGATATGCCCGGCAGACTCTCTTCCTTGCCTCTTCTTTGGCTTTTTCGTCAAAGAACATATCCGTCCTCGGACTTCCCAAGGCCATGACCTTATCGATTTCTATGTCAAAAGCTTCTGCAAAGCACTTTCTTACGGTCTCAGAAGTCACCGTCACCTTCGTATATTTCCTGTAACCCTTATGTACGGCAGTGATATTATCCCCCGTTCCTATCCGGCTGAATCCAAACTTTTTATATGCGCCGGAACCATGCCAGAGCTGTATTATCTCCTGATTTTTACGCACTCTCATGGCTGAGACAAGACCGTAGAAATCGTCGAGAAAGATGTACTTTGCCGTGGTCAAATCTTTCCACAAGGAAAGGGTTTTTCCCAAACCGTTTGCCTCACGCCTGTCACCTTTCAAGTGAATAATTTTTTGAAACTTATCCGGCGTTTTATCATATACGGCCTTCAGATTTCCCTTTATTTCATCTCTGGCTTCAGAGGCAAATACTGCCTTTTGGTCATCCAGCTTTGTGAATGTCCCTATTATTCTGTTATAGACAAAGAAAGCGATTTGCACAATCGCTTTGCGAATTTTCCTGTTCATTAAGTTACCTTTTTATTTTTAAGGCTTTCAAAACAGCCTGCTTAACATATGCGTATTCGTCCGTCTTATGATAGAACAGAATCATAAGAATATTGGGCAGAATTCCACTTATACAACATTTTACCACAAAAGTCATAAGGTTGTCATCTCTAATCAGGCTGTTGCAGTAATAAGTTATGGCCATTATCACCGCAAATACCGCAAAATATTTGATATACCTCAGATAATAGCTCTTCGGCGATTTTTTGAAGCCGTATTTGTACAAAACTCTCGGTTCAATCCAAACGCAAGTCAAAATCGAGCTTATTATGGTGCCTAACAAAACTCCCATGACTCCCATGTATTTTACCAAGATGACAGAAGCCACTATATTGATTATGGATTCGCCTATAGGCATAAATTTGTTCTGCCAGTAAAGCCCTTTTGCGTTTTTGAAAGTCTGCACGGAGCTTCTCATGCCCGTTATATATATCTTCACCACTATGGTGAGGACTATTGCCTTGCCAAATAGGAACTTTTCTCCAAGCCACAAAACCTCTATGAAGGGATTCAACAAATTGAACAAGCAACAGCATGAAAATACATAGAGCCAAAAGTTTAAGAAAGCCATGTTGTTGAAAATTCTTTCCTGCTTGTCCGTGTCAGCTTCAACGGCAAGGTTACCCACGCTGGCCGCAATTCCCGTAAAAAGTTTATTTATAAATACCGTAACGGCGTTGGTTATCACGCAGTAATTAGTGTAAAGTCCTACGCTTACAAGCCCCACGAACTTTGAAATAATCAGGTTGTCCGTGGCAAACACCACGATACTGCCTATCTTGTGCAGCACCATGGCTCCTGTATTCTTCTTTATGGAGTTGAAAATTTCTTTCGGAATTTTTTCGGAACTTCTTTCTTTAAGATAAGGATACTTGTGGTTTGCAATGGCTGTTATAGTTACGTTTCTTATAAATACGAATATTACTCCGATGATAAGATAAATTATGTAGTTTTTCGTCATAACAAGCGCGGCAATCTGAGTTATTACCATAATTATCTCGGTAATTCCCTCATTTAAAACCACCAGATAATTATTCTGGTTAGCCGTTATGAAAGTCGCCTTATAGGAAAAGAAATAGGATATGGCTGAATTTGCAACAAAAAGCAGGTAAACCAAGTCCAAGTCCGGTATATTTTCGGGCATATCTTTTATAAAGAAGCCTATATACGGTGTCAACAAATATCCTACGGCCGCAATAAAAATCCCCACGAAAATATACACCTTCTGGTAGAATTTCATTATAGATGAAATTACCCGGCGTTCGTCTCTGGCTATGGGGCCGTAGAGGCTGAACACTATGGCCTCACCTATGCCAAGTTCCGCAAGGGAAAGCATGGTAAGAACGTTGCTGAAAAGTCCGCTTAGCCCCACATATTCGATTGTAAGCACCTTAATGATGACCGTTCTGGTTGCAAACTGACACAGTATATGGACAAGCTGCAATATCCATGCGGTCTTCACGTTACGTGCGGAGTTTTCAAGACGCATAATCGCTCCGGTTAATAAATTTATATACTGTTATAGTATACTATTTATTTTAATAAAAATCAATCGCAGCAGTCTTTATATATGAGCAAATCAAAAGCACAGCCTTAACATCTGGCTGTGCTTTTATTATTTTACATACAAATTTTATTTAACGCATTATCGGATATCAAGGCCGGTCCGCCCAAAGTCACGGTACGCTTTATGTCTGCAAATTGTACATATGTCTTTGCCTGATTTATATCATTGGACGTCGTCAATATAAGCGGTGCATTGAGGGACAATGCAAGCGGTCCGCCTGACAACCCATCAGGAAAGTTAAGTCCGTATGCAAGAACAATCGTATCGCAGTCCTTACCAAAGAATGCCTTTGCTACTTCCACAGAGGTTTCATATCTGTTTTGACCCGATACTCGCTTTACAACTCCGTACTTCTTAATTTCCTTTGCAACCGTATTATTTACAGCACCCGTGCCACCAATAATATAATAGTTCTTACTTTTTAAGGTTCCCAGATATGCTGTTTGTTTGTCATTTAACTTCTTATCTACAAGCAGAATCGGCTTTCCTGCTGCTGAAGCTGACAGACTGTCTGCAAAATCCATACCGGAGCATACGAGAATATCCTCATTAGTAACTCCTGCTTCTTTCAATATTTCAATATTGGTTCCAAAGCGGTCCTGCCCTCCAAGCCTTTTTACATTATAACCTGCCAAACTGTTCTCAAAGCTCTTGGATACGGCTCCTTCTCTGCCGAGTATGTATACGGTTCCTCCTTTTTTCAGGTTTTTATCTATATACTTCTTTATTTCTGATCCGTTATTTTTGTCAACTAAAAGTATCGGTGCATTTTTTATTTTAGCAAGATAGCTTCCTGCCAAGGCATCTGCATAATTATCTCCGCAGGCAACTATCATATTGTCATGCTGATTTTTTGCAAGACCCTTTTTGATGGTTTCAGATACTTCCGTAGCGGTCTCATACCTTGATTTACCATAAATTCTTAGATTACTGCTGCTTTTAAATAGTCTTTGGAATATTTTTGCTTCGACATATGTGTCTATATAGCTATCAGAGCAGCGTTTGCAGCTATGGATTGTATATCCTTGCTGTGTATCTGTAGGTTCCACTATTTTATCAGCATAAGAATGTCCCAGAGCATCCACTTTTTTGCCGGTGCTCAGAACTTCTTTACACACTGTACATCTTGTGTCTCCGGTATATCCGCTTTCTGTACACGTTGCTGCTTTGGCGTTAATAACTTCAAATTGATGCCCTTTTGCCAATGCATTTTGGTCAACCACTGTATCCGTCACTCCGCAGCGTTTACACTTTGCCGTCTTTGTACCGTTTTCTGTACATGTTACGTTGTTATCAGATGCATACTCCCCAAAGCTATGTCCCAAAGCATCTATATATTCCTCTACATATTCACCATTGCATATGGTGCACACCTGTTTTATAACGCCTTTTTCCGTACAGGTCGGCTCAACCTTATTTCTCTCATAGTTATGAGCGCTTACTGATACAGTACGCTCCAAGGCGTTTCCTCCGGCAGAGCCCTTGATTGTAAAATGATAATATCCGGGAGTTAATATTTGTACTTGATAGGTCTTTGTATATTCTCGCCAGCTGCTTCCTATCGAAATACTGCTTGAGCCCTTATACGTTACCCGTATATCGGCGTCCTTTTCATCCCATTCAAATATATATTCCTGATCCGTCCTTGAAGATAAGGAAATTTCAAAACTTTCTCCCTCATGTATATATCTGTCGTACTGAGCGTTCGGATCCTTTTTCCACTTGGCATTGACTGTCAGGTTCTCTGTGACGTTGCTGTAGTCTGCATCCCAGCCATCGAATATATACATATTTCTGACCGGCTTTTCAGGAGCAACCGCCGAATCTCCGTCAGCAACCCTCTGAGTGCTCAGCGTTTTTCCGGCTCCGTCAGTAAAAATTACTATGTGATTTTCCTGATCATCCGAAATGCCCGCCTCTATTATCTCAAAGTTCATGGAGGACATGTCTTCAATGTTGCTCATAATTGTTACAAATTCAGAGTTGTATAATACCACACTATTATTATAATCGCTTACCTGTATTTCGTAAGGTTTGTAGATTCCTTTCGCCATTTCATCTGTCACAAGAAGGCTACCCTTATATGTGGACGAGTTTTCTAACAAATCCATACTAATAACCATTATTTTACCGTTTGGATCCTTATACCATAAGCTTGCGCTTGCCGAAGGATTTTCGTCCTCCACTTCTACATAGAAGTCAATGGATTCGTTTTTAGATACGATCTTTTTATCAGTGTAATAGCCCTTTATTATCGGAGGAGTAACGTCCGCGTGAGTACCGTATACTTCAAATCCAAGTGCAGTTAAGTCAACTTGTTCATAACTGTATATTCCGGTATAGTTATCTCCATAATACAGATATTCGCCATTTGGGCTTTTCATTGTAACCAGTTTTGCTTCCCAGAGACCTGCTTCTATTTCATCTGTTATATCCATTGTTGCCAGATAAGTTCCCTTTTCGGCAGATTCTTTGAAATAAACCGTTCTTTCTTTTCCTGTTATAGGCCTCTTAAAATCTATCCAAAGAGGCTTAAGGTCACCTTCAACCTTCATTTCAAGAGTTACTGTTTCGCCTGCTGACACAAGTTTTTTATCAGAGCCGAAGCTTGCAACGCCCTCAATTGTTTCTCCGACCTCTGAAACCGTTTCTGCCTGTGCAGGAGCCTCTCCAAAAGCAGCCTGAGGCATCAGCGTTACCAATAACATCACAGTAAGCAGTACTGTCGTTATCTTCTTCATGTTTTAATCCCCTTCCCAAATATCTAAACAAAACTATTGTTGTTTAATTATCTCATATTGTTACATTTTTTGCAATATAAAACCCCGAGGTTTAGACTTCGGGGTTTGTTTCCTGTGCTTTCTGCTATTTGATTGAAAAAATTACAGAATCTTATTTATTGCCTCATCTGATATGAGTGCACTTCCACCTAAAACCATTGCAGCCTTTGTTTCTACATTCTTCATGTATGCCGCAGCATCGCTGGTATTACTGCTTGTTGCAAGGATAAGCGGTACGTTGAAAGACATGGCCAAAGGTCCTCCTGCCAGTCCGTCAGGAAAGTTAAGTCCATATGCCAGTACAATTCCTTCAGAATTGGTCCCGAAGAATTCTCTCGCAACTGCTACAGAAGTTGCATACCTGTTTGCTCCGGATATTCTCCTCGTTTTTCCAAAGGTCTTTACCTGTTTTTCCACAGCAGGTACTACTGCACCAGTTCCACCAATGATATAATAATTCTTGCTGCTAAGGCTCCTTAAATAAGTTTTCTGAGTGCTGCTAAGCTGCTTATCTACAAGCAGAATCGGCTTGCCAACCGCTGATGCTGACAAACTGTCTGCAAAGTCCATGCCGGAGCATACAAGAATGTCCTCATTTGTCACTCCTGCTTCTTTTAATATTTTTATGTTGGTTTCAAAACGGTCTTTTCCTCCAAGGCGTTTTACATTGCAAAAAGATAAGCTTTTTTCAAAGGTTTTTGAAACTGCGCCTTCTCCACCGAGAATATATACTGTTCCTCCCGGGTTAAGAGATGAGGATATATACCCTCTTATTTTGCTTTGGCTTATATTATCATTTCCCACTACAAGTATAGGCGCATTTTTTACCTTTGCAAGGTAACTTCCTGCAAGGGCATCTGCATAATTTCTGCCATCTGCTACTATTATAGCATCAAAGCTGCCTGTACCATTGACAAAGCCATACATGCTTGCAATTTCTATAGCTGTATCATATCTGTCCTGCCCATACAGTCTGAGGACACTGTCAGGCAACGGTTTTCCGCTTCCTGAACTTACATTGACATTAAAACGAACTTCTGTAACTATGTCTTGAGTTTCCCCAAATACTGCATGGATTACAGTGGATCCTTTGCCTACTCCCGTAACCTTTCCATATACGTCTACAGATGCTACATTATTGTTTTCTGAATAATATGTTGCATTATAAGGTGATAACTTTATCGTTGATGCAAATTCCAGATTGTCATTATAGAAATTTAACGTCTTGCTCTGTCCGCCGGACAAATTGACTTCTTTAACATCTGAATAAACGTCAAGGTTTTCAAATGCTGCATCAACATATGCATCCCCTATGATAGTACCCAAATTAGCTGCGCCGCCTTCCGATGTCTGACTGCCGAACATCTGAACCCAAAAGATTCGTCCGCCCGGTTGATAGAAGCATCCTATCCCCACACTTTGATAATCAGAGCCAAGAATATTACCTCTATGACCCGAAGAATTCATCCATGCGGTCATAACGCTGCTTGCAGTGGTTTGTCCTGCCGCTATATTTTCTCCCAATGCGCCGTAATAATTATTCAGTATGCTAAAACAACTTTCTCCGTTAGGTCGCGTATGCGAAAAATAGATGCCTGTTTCTGCGGCTCTTTGCATTGCTGCATCCATAAGGGTTTTATCCATTTTTAACGGTGATAATCCAGCCTTAGCTCTTTCCTGATTGACAATTGATAAAACCTGATATGCTTTATCATAGTCAAAAGTTCCGCTAAAAATAAGATTAATGTTATCATCTTCTGTGCTTGCATACGTCGCAGCATCAGACTGTAAATTTGCAGAAACAGCGGCATCCGTGCCTATCTTTTCGATTTGCCGCAATACTCCCGTCTCTTGCTCTTCTCCCGCCCATGCGGTCATGCTCATAGATGCCATGCACATCACTATTATGAGGCATATGGTCAGAGCTTTTGTCATTCTTCTCTTCATAGTCATTTCCTTTCTTCCAAGCAAAATTTATTTATGCAAACTTAATCGCTTTAAATTTGTTTAATATATCTTGGCTGACATTTCCATCTCCGGTATAAATCAGCACTACTCCGCTGTTATATGCCGTGGCCTTAATGTTTCCAAACATATAATCATAGCCTGCAGAGCTGATTACTTTTTTATAGGCTTCTGAATTTTCATCGTAAAGATAAAGCTCGATGTTCTTGCTAAAGCCTGCTCCGTCTTTGGCGCCGAGAAGTTCAAAGTATTTTTCGGTTTCTTTTGTAAGTCCAAGCTTATCTGCCACAGAGTATATATCCTTATTTATTTTATCCCCTGCCACCGGTGGATTAGGGTCAACAGGGTCAACCGGAGTTGAAGCCTTTTCTAAAATATATCTCACCGCTTCGTCCGATATTAATGCCTTTCCTCCTAAAACTATTGCATTATTCACATCAGCCTCGTCTGAATATGCTTTTGCATCATTTACGTCATTGGTTGTCGCAAGGATAAGCGGCATATCAAGAGCCATTGCAAGAGGACCTCCCGATAATCCGTCAGGGAAATTAAGTCCGTATGCAAGAGTTATTCCTTTACACTCTTTCCCGAAGAATTTTTCGGCTATTGCAACAGATGTTGAATATCTGTTCTGCCCATATACTCTCTCTACGCTTCCGTAGCTCTTTATTTGTTTAAATACAGTGCCGTTTACGGCTCCCGGTCCGCCGATTATGTAATAGTTCTTGCTTCCTAATCTCTTAATATAAGTTTTTTGTTCACTGCTTAACTGCTTATCCACAAGCAGAATAGGCTTGCCAACTGCTGATGCTGACAAACTGTCTGCAAAGGACATACCGTCGCAGACAAGGATATCTTCATTGGTCACTCCTGCTTCTTTTAGTATTGCAATATTCGTTTCAAAGCGGGTTCTTCCCTCAAGTCTTGTAATCTTATATTTTGACAGACTCTTTTCAAAGGTTTTTGAAACGGCTCCCTCACCTCCAAGGATATATACTCGTCCTCCCGGTTTGATGTTTGATGAGATATATGCCTTTATCTTTGCCTGACTTGCCGCATCATTTCCTACTAAAAGTATAGGTGCGTTCTTTACTTTTGCAAGGTAGCTTCCTGCAAGGGCATCTGCATAGTTTCGTCCGTCTGCCACTATTATATTGTCAAATTTATCAATAGCTTTAACATTCATGAAGGAATTGGCAACCTCGATAGCTGTATCATATCTGTCACGACCGTAAAGACGAATTTCTCTGTCTTCTTCAAAGAGAGTTTCTGCTCTTGATTTTATTGTAAACTTCTCAACTATGGTTCCTGTGTAGTTTCCTATTCCACTAATTATAGCTTTGGCTTCTCCCGGTTCAATGTTGTTTTCATATTTTATTGAAAAGTCCTTGTTTAACTTTAGCCGGTTTCCCATTGCAGCATTTTCGAGCACATCAAACAGAGGTTTCTTTTCCTTCCCATCATATATAAGTTCTTCCCCCATGGCTCCATGGTAGCATGCAAAATAATTGCTTATATCTGCAGGTTTAATTATAAAAGTTTTGGTCACAATTCCCGTGTAATTACCTACTCCCTCAATTGTAACCGTTGCTTCTCCTGCATTTATGTTATTAGAATAATCTGCTTCAAAATCATGACCTTCGATCAAGCTACCAATCAGTACTGTTGGCATTTTTTCTTTTCCGTCATATATGTCTGACTGTCCTGAGGAAAAATATACCTCTATATCCTCATCAGGCAGTTTTGCTGGAGTTATCCGGAAGCTTTTTTCTATAGTTCCCTCATATTTCCCCATTCCGGTGACTTTAATAATGGCAGTGCCGCAATTTAAATTATTTCTATAATATAAAGAATAATCTGACCCTTCAGATAAAATCTCTTCTCCGTCTTTAACGACAATTTTGGGTGTTATGTAACTTCTATCATAGGTTTGACTGGGAACATCCATGACCGTACAGTTACTTATATCTTTTCTAATCACTTCAATACGATAAAGTATTATCAAACCGTCATACCTCAACATAATAGATTGAGGGCCTTCTATCATATTATCAAATTCCGCTACCATGTCCTCAGTCATGTCTATTATTTCTAATGTACCATTGTCGTATGTAAGCCTGAGCTTTCCTCCGCTTACATCAACCGGGTCTCCTATCACATATACTTTTTTGTCAGGCTCTCTTTCTATGCTTATATAATTGAGAGTTTTTTCACGTACGTTGATCTGGTAGGTTGTCGTCTTTCCCTCGTAAGTTACAGTTATGGCCTGAGGCCCGATGACTGAGCTGTCAAATCCGGATACCATATCTTTTGTTATCTGTTTTTGCTCAATTTCTCCGTTATCAAACTCTAATCGGATGTGGCCACCTTCAACATTAAGCTCATCATCTCCTTCAACATACTCAGTACACCATGGAATAATGTCTAAAGAAATTTTCACGAGGCTCTTTGCAACTACGTTTATATCATATTGCGCTGTTTTTCCTCTGTACATCACGGTAAGACTCTGTGGACCGACTTTTCCCAAATAAAATTCCTGTATCATTTCTGGGGTCATCGGCTTGCTTTCCGTGGTTCCGTCTTTATATCTCACCTCAATCATTCCGCCTGCAGTGTCAAATTCGCTTGAATTTTGAACATATGTAAGTTTATCCGGCATCTGTAAAACTGAAATGGAGTCCACTTCTTTTCCATCCACTGCCGTTACAAAGGTCCATCCGCTGTTTGCCTGATTATTCTTGTTTGCTATTTCAACGTAATACGTATTAGCCGAATATTCTCCGTAGCCGCACTTTTTTAGATAGTATAAATACGGTTGATAATATTCGTCCGGTTCATGTGGCATTACAGTAACCATATTGTTCCAATCATCCTTGCCAACGTTTATCTGCCAATTGTCCGCAGGGAAAAATTTTTCAGCCTCGCTTCTTATCTTCTCTTTTATAACTTCCTGGCTGTCTCCCTGTTCCACCTGAAGTATACTTACTCCATAAGTACTTGCCGTAACAGTTCCGTAATCCTTTCCTCCCAACGATACAGATAATTCCTTGCGCTCCCAATACGGGTCGCCGGCTCCCATTTCCGTTCTTTGTATGGTTGCACCTGCATCAATGAGGTCTTTTATGTTAAAGAGCTCCGTAAGTGGAACATCGCTGCTGAGTCCGCCGTAAAATGCAGTAAGATTTCTCACTCCTGTACTCGACACGACACTCAAGGTGTCTTGCAACGTACACACCTTTACAAATCTTCCTTCCTTTTCTGCTTTGTCCAGCAGGGCTTTGAAGCTGTCTTCTGTCGCTGCCGTATCTGCCTGAGTTGAAGTTGTTTCTCCCATAGCAAAGTCTGCCGGTATTACGGCAATCAGCATCGCAATGCATACCATGCAAATTGCAAGCTTTCTGATTCCTAATTGGATATAGCTCTTCATAGATACCTCCTTTTATGAATACGCTAATTACTAATTAACATAATTATCCCATACAGTCTTCACTTTTGCAAGCAACAAAAAACCGGGACATCCCGGTTTTTAAATTATTACATAAAATTTATTTTGATAAGTATTTTTTTACTGCTTCTGCAACCTGTCTTATTTCTTCTTCTCTAAGATATGGATGCATCGGTAGAGATAATACGGTATCGCAAAGCTTTTCCGTAACGGCGCAACTGATTCCGAAGTTTTCAGTTTCATCAAACGCTCTCTGCAAATGCATCGGCTTAGGGTAATATACCATTGAAGGTATTCCCTCTTCTTTAAGTGCTGCCTGCAATCCGTCTCTCGTTTCTTTATCTTTTAGCTGAATGGTGTACTGCGCCCAGCTCGAATAGAAGTTTTCCGGCACTACGGGGGTCTTCACAATGCCTCCCAATAATTCCGCATATCTTATAGCAACTTTGTTTACATCTCTGACTTCATATTCTTTAAATGCTTTGAGTTTTACTGAGAGTACAGCCGCCTGAATGGTGTCAAGCCTCGAGTTAAGACCTATTCTGATATTATCGTATTTCATCGTACCTTTTCCATGAACACAGATAGATTTTATCACTTCTGCCCATTCATCGTTATCTGTAAAAACAGCCCCGCCGTCTCCATAGCATCCCAAAGGCTTAGCAGGGAAAAATGACGTAGTTGAAATGTCTCCGAAGCTGCATGCCTTCCGGCCGTTTATCTCTCCTCCAAAACCCTGTGCTCCGTCTTCCAATACCAACAATCCGTATTTTTGAGCTATTTGCCTGATTTTTTCAAGATTAGCGGGTAAGCCAAACAGGTCAACTGCTACTATGGCTTTAGGCTTAAGTTTGCCCTCTTCAAGAATCTTCTTTACAGCAGTCTCAAGGGAGTCGCAGTCAATGTTGTAAGTATCGCTGTTGACATCCACAAACACAGGCGTCGCTCCGCAATGGGACACGATCTCTCCTGAAGAGAAAAAAGTGAAATCAGGGACAAACACTGCGTCTCCTTCTTTAATTCCCCATGTCATCATTGCTATTGACAGTGCATCTGTTCCGTTAGCACAGGTTATACAATGTTTAACTCCTACATATTCTGCCAATTCTTTCTCAAACTCTGCAACCTGCGCTCCGCTTATAAAATTGCAGTCCGTAGCAACTTTTATCATTGCTTCATCAATATCCTTTTTTAATACTTGATATTGTTGTTTTAAATCTCTGAATTGCATATTGCTTCTCCTTTTATCTTTAATTTTGAGCATATTCTTTTAATAAGTAAATTTCTAAGAGTTTGCATAACATATCATAAGGAATCTGTTCGTCTCTGCATTCCGAAGATATCCATTTTTTCTCTTTAGCAAAATCAATTGCCTTATCAGACAATTCCAAACTCCGAATTTCCTTCTCACAAGACCATGATATTATGTTTTTAGTAAGGATGTTTTTTCTGAACACTTTTCGCCCGAATAACCGCAATGCGGATTTGAAAAGATTGAAAAAAGAAAACCATGTATCAGGTATCAAATATTTTACCTGTGAGGATGTGGTAACCCCTGTGGCTGTGGGGATTTTTGCCACAGCAGGATTGATTTTTGTTATGTATTCTTTCATACTCTTCGAAAAGGCTCTGCTTTTCCTTGGTAAATTATAGGAATATACAACAAACCGATACTCCAAAAGTGGTGGATACGAACAAATAATGTGCTTTTGTCCATTATATAATGGCGCATACGAAGCTGCTCTTAATAAATACCAATTCAGCCAGTCAAGATTTTTTGTATTTATTTCTTGCCTTTGTTTTTCTATCCACAACACGAGTTTTTTCTCTATATCTTTATTCAATTCCCATAGTCTATCGTCTATTGGCAATTTTCTTTTTATTCCCAAGATAAAATTATTATAAACTCTTTTTAAGCTAAAATGCTTGCAATTATAAAAAGGAAAGTATTGATACCAATCATCTGATTTATGAAATACTCCGCTGTCACCTGTCATTAAACATTTAAATCCGGCTTTTCTCCTTTGTTTGAGATATTCATTAAGCCTAAAATTTGCATCATTTAAAGTATTGAAATACCCGCCCCGTTCCAGGAAAGCTTTCCTTATATATTCTTCGTCTATGATAGGTTTGGAAACTTTAACCTGAGTATAATCTATTGACGCAATCTCCGCAACTTTTTTTGAAACTACAAAATCGGGATGCTTTCCATTATCAACAGAATCTCCTCCACTCACGGAAGCTGCAATCTGACATCTGTTTAAAAAAAGTGATAATACATATCTACTGTCAAACCCTCCCGTAAGAGAAATTGTTTTCTTTACTTCAGGCAACGCTTTGCAAATATATTCAGAAAATTCTTCAGTTGATATACCATAACCTATATCGTTTAGAGTTCCTATATCTTTGCATTTCTCGTGCAAGCGTCCTTCCTTGACAATGTAATATTTGCTGCTGTTTGTGTAAAATACGCCCTTTAAATAAGTTTCTTCAAAAAAGATTTTATTATATACTAAATATTGGCATATATTCTTATCATTAAATTCCAACCCATTATTGTCTTTTACGATATCCAGCATGCTGTCAGAAATCTTCTCTTTATCATAAAAGAAGCAGCTGCTTATTCCGTTGTCCGTAAAAATTATAAAATCTTCTTTTTCCTTAATAACAAAGTTAAAGGAACCCATAAAGTTTATAAAGTCCAGTTTTTCTTCTCTTTTATATCTTCTGACTAATTCCGCTACGCTGTCCTTTCCTGCTTTATATCCGGGAATAAAAAATATTCCTTTCCACCAGCAACTTATATCATCTTTTTCATAACAATCAAAATCCCCAAAATCAAAAGAACCATTCTCAAATCTAATCCACACTTTATCTCCCCTTGAATAATACTAAAAAAGCTTTTTAAAGATGCTTTTTACATAGTCAAACGATAATTTCACAAGTTCCAGCATTCTCACTCTATACATGATAATTGTGACTACTACGCAGCATATAAACATTATAACGCTGATGTAATCTATTCTGTTATAACTGTTATACAATATAAATATATAGTACATCACCGTCATTACGGTTATTTTTCCTATGCTATATTTAACCTTAAAACATTTGCAAGAGAACTTTGTCCTAAGAGCAAAAAACAAAGTATATGAAATACCTGTTGATATAGCTGCTCCCAAAGAACCTATTTCCTGTATCAAGAAATAGTTCAGCACTATGTTTGTTATGCAGCATGCCACAGATACAACTATATGGTAATTGGTTTTCTTCGCAAAATTTATTCCATATGCAGTGCTTTCAGAAAGAGTATACATTACGGGATGCAGTGTCAAAAATGGTATGAGAAAAACTGCTTCTCTGTACTTTGCACCAAGCAGATATACTATTAAATCTTTGCCAAGTACTACGCAACCACCCATGGCAAATAAGACGATGCATACATAATCACAAGCTTTTACAAAAAATGTTCTGTCCTCATTTTTTCTTTCGTATTCTTCTACAGCAAGAGGCCCCCAAATAGTGGAAAATGTAGTAGTGACTATGCTGAAAATACCCACCACGCTTACAGCGGAAGCATATATTCCCAACTCTGTGCCATTTGAGAACATCTTTATCATTACCTTATCTGCTCCCGTAAATATCCAATTGCACAAGTTAGCAAATATAAACGGAAATCCATACTTGGTTATTTCACGGGCACTGACTATATCATTATATTGTGAATTTAGGTTTCCGGAAAAACCCGTTATTTTCCATGATTCTCTTTCAGCCAAAATTCCTGCTATGCATACCGCAGTCTGTGCTATAACCGTGCTCCCCGCCAATATAACCAAGTGATCTAAGTTTGAAAAATATACCGCAAAAACGACTAATGCAACGTATAACAATTTCTGCATATTTATTATCAGAGAATATAAAGTTGTTCTTAACTTCAATCTTACGGTTAAATTCGAAAAAACTCCCACTGTGAGCACGATTATATACGTAGCAAAAATAGGATACAATGGCGTTTGTCTTTTATCAATGAACAGATAATACAAAAAAATAATCAGCGCAACCACAATACTTATTATTATAGGCGTCTTTGCCGTAGCCCCCAATATATACTTCTTATATCTGCTTTCTTCGCTAGCATAGTAAAATCTTGTATAGGACTGGTCATGACCCAGCATTGCAACTAAAATAAATACGTTTCCAAACAAAGTAAACAACGCCAAATCACCATAATCCTCCGGATTCACCAGCCTCGTTATTATTGGAGTTGTTATTATTCCTAATATTACATTTAATCCCATTCCTATAAATAGGTTAAAAAAATGTTTCTGATTGTTCATCTGTTTTCCTTTAATTACTCAATTCATCATTATGAAACAGTTTTATATATATCCGTTAAAGATTTTGCTATAGCCTTCGGAGAGAATCTGTCTGTTGCATACTTAGAGATTTTCTCTCTGTCGTATGTCTTTCTGTTCCTTGCCATAATCCGCATTGCAGCAATTATTTCTTCATTGTTATCTCCTACCAATCTTCCGGTATCAGTTGTAATAAATTCTTCGGGTCCACCTGATTTTGTCGACAACACAGGCAACCCAGATGCCATAGCTTCAATAAAAGCCACACCGAAAGTTTCTTTTTGCGATAACAGAACAAAGATATTTGTCTTTTTGAAAATTTCTGCAATCTTTTCTCTGCTCACATTTCCCAGCATATGCACGCTATTTTCACAGCCTAAGCGATTTATCTCATCCTCTAATTTACCTCTTTCCGGACCGCCTCCACATATATACAATTCATAATTATCATCGTTTTCAAATGCCTTTGAAAAACATTCAATTAACAAATTCATTCTTTTATTCTTTGTTAAACTGCCAACACTACAAAATATAACGGAATCGTCTTTATAAGCTTTACTTTCGCTTATGTAACCAAAAATCTGTGTGTCAATAACGTTGTTTATAACAATGCTGTCAAATCCATAATTGTCTAAAATTATTTTGTTTAAAGATTTGCTTACAGTTATAAGCACATCAGCTCTGCCGTATGCACAGTTAACTACTTCATCAAAAAATTTGCTATTCTCGTATTTCGATAATCTCGTAATATCCGTATGCTCCGTCACAACAATTCTTGCATTAGACTTGATTATATCCATTCCTTTAGCCACAATATACGCATTATCTAAAAAATGAGCATGAATAATATCGAAATCTCCGTACTTTGCAATCAAGTTGTTCATTTCTTTAACAAAAGCTTTCTGTGACAACGCAAAGAAGTACTTTTTATTTATGGCACCCAAAGGTACATTTACCTTAGTAATCTTTACATCTCTGTATTGTTCCTCATAAACGCCCATTTTTCTTTTTCTTCTTATTGAACGCAAATCTAAAGACAAAACAAAAACTTCGTGTCCAGCTTGTGCAAGAGCACAAGCTTGATCTAATTCAAAGCTTCCACTGTAATCACTTGCTATGCTTCGGGAAACAATGCATACTTTCATTTAAAATAACTCCTTTTTGGTAAAATTCCCTTGACATCACAAATCTCTTCATCCTGTAAAATATACATCGGTAAAATATACATCCAGTATATAATCAGCGAAAACGAACTGTATGGGCCAAAAGAATTTGACAGCATCATATAAACTATAGTCTGGCCAAAAGCCGCAATCAGTAAATAGTTTTCCATGCTAATCTCTTTCCCAAACAGTTTTCTCAGATAAAATAACCCCATAGTTATAAACTGTATCGCAAACAGAATCAATCCTGGTATTCCGCTTTGATATCCTATTTGAATAAAAGTATTATGTGCATTTGTTTTAAAATTTTGATCGAAATATCCATTTATAGGTAATTCTACTGCATCATGACCCCAAATTGACAGTTGAGAAATATAAGTCTTCCAAATTTCCACCCTACCTGACGAAATAGAGCCCTCATTATTTATTCCTTTCAAATATCTATCATATGTACCTGATATGGATTCTTCAAAGCCACCTGACAAATCTTCCTTTCCTATTTCTATTCCAATGGCTTCAGCCGTATAAGGAGTTATATTTATAAGTATTCCATATGTTGATGAAACTCCCACAATTACCGCCGCTATCAGACAAGTTACCGTTTTTTTATTAAATACAGGTTCCTTTATTCTTACAAGATAAATAATATATACAATCACAATGGCAACTACAGCAAGCAAAGTTGTTCTTGACCTTGATAAAAGCACATTGGCGACTGATATTCCAAGCAGAAGGAATAAATATATTTTAAACTTAAAATTGTTCGTTTTTCCAATCAGATACAAAATTACCAATATAGCCGTTGCTACACATTCTCCCCACAAATTTGGGTTGGTAAAAACTCCACAATATTGACCTTTTCCTAGTGGTGAAATCAATAAGCTTCCAACTATATACAAACTATAAAATAACACAAACCATTTTGAAAAGCTTAATATAATTTTTGTCAAAGTTTCTCTGTCAATGCTAAATATAAATATTGGCATTTGAAACAGAAAAATAAAGGCATAGACTATATATGTAGGCACCTTAAATTTGATTCCATATATAAAAAAGAGTATCCCTATGGCAATAAACGGAATCCATCTCTTTACGGGAAATCTTGTCCCTTTTTGCCTAAACCCAATCATTAAGCAACTGAAAATCAACAATATCATTGATGACATTAAAAGAGTCGGACTTGTTCTGCCTCCGTATACTCCCAAATTAGACAGGAATAAATTAAGCGTAAAAAGCCCTACAAATACAGTTATATACATTTTATCTTTTCTTTTACCCATTGTATTCAATCCCCAAATCCCCCTGTGATGTTTTTAGTATTAAATCCTTCTATATATTATCATACACAATATAAAGAGTTTTTTCCTGGCTTTCCCAGTTGTACTTTTCAAGAACTGCTTTTCTTCCGTTTTTACCCATCTCATTTGCAAGGGCTTTATTTTGTATCAGTTTTTTTATTGCCTCTCTTATCTGCGGTACATTTGACGGTTCTACGCAAATTCCACAGTTTTCTCCTTCGACAATTTCCCTCCAAAGAGAATAATCCGTTGCAATTACAGGCAATTGATGCAACATCATTTCAAAGAGTTTTGTATTTCCTAAAGTGCCGGTTCTGTCTGCATCTAACACATATTGGCAAAGTGCCATACCTATATCACCGTTCCATAGTTCTCTATTAACAACGTCAAAAGGAACTTTTCCTCTGTAATCAGCCCTTTTCCAGCCGTCTATCTGTGATAATTCTTTGATATAGCTATCACTGGCTGCACCAAAGAAAACATATTCCACATCATCAATATCACTTATGGCTTCTAAAATATATTCATGTGACCACTGTGAATTGACGCCTCCGGCAAAACATAGTCTCGTTTTACCGTCTTCTTTCCTGTCTCTCTGCGAGCATACAGAATCCACAATAGGATAATTTGTTACCAAGTATACCTTATCATTATGCTTTTTATATTTTTCCACTATTCTCGGAGTAACGGTTACTATTGCATCTATCTTAGAAGAAACTCTGTTTAAGTATCTTTCAAAGATTGAAGTAATGATTTTTCTTAAAGGTTTAGGTATATATTCTTTTCTTTTAATATCTTCAACCGTATCTTCATGACTGTCATAAATCACCTTCTTGCCCATATTTTTGAATTTTAATGCGAATTGGAGCAATTCAGGGTCGTGAAAATGATACACATCTGCATTAACTTTGACTGCCGCCTTATAAGCTTTTTTTGCAAATCCTGTAAATCTTTTAATTCTTCCTTCAGGACGCTCGCCGATACCTATGACATTTACATTGTTTTTTTTATAACTTTCTCCCGGAGCTACAAGAAAAACCTCGTATTCCTCCTTCTTTGCTAAAGATGTACACTCTTTTTCAAATATCCGAACATCCGTACTGCTATGAGCACTTGTTATATGACAAATCCGCAAAATTCGCCTCCATTATTCATCAACTAAAATTCACCCTTCATATCTGTGCTTGCAAAATCTTTGAGCGGCAGCTTTACAACTTTTCCCTCTTTCTGGCTCTTGTATATAGAAAGCACCACTTCAAGAGCATTTCTTCCGGCTACTGCGTCAACATAAGGTCTTCTGTCGTTTTTAATAGCATCTATTACGTCTGCAAACAGGCTGGTGTGGCCGTTGCCGTATACGTTGCTGGTGGCCTCTTTAAGCTCTTTGTTTTTTGCATCTTCTTCAGTTTCGTCTGCGAAGTTCCAGACATCTATATTGTTTGTGGAAGTGCCGCCTATCTTGACTGTGCCCTTCTCTCCAAACACATAAAGGGTTTCTTCCAAATTTTTAGGATAAACGTTGGTAGTTCCTTCAATGGTTCCTATAGCTCCGTTTTTAAATTTAACCACTGCCATTCCAACGTCTTCCGCTTCAAGATAATCGTGGAACTGCTGTCTCGTGGCTCCGTAAATCTCTTCTATTTCGTCGCCCATCATCCATCTGAGGAGGTCGATTCCGTGGATGCACTGGTTCATCAAAGCGCCGCCATCCTGCTCCCATGTTCCTCTCCATGAAGCCTGGTCATAGTAGCCGTGGTCTCTGTTCCATCTTACATGAATAGAGCCGTGAGATAATTTTCCGAATCTTCCTGCTTCAAGGGCTTTCCTCAGCTCCTGAATTGCAACGTTAAAACGGTTCTGATGACAAGCAGAGACCTTAACGTTATTTGCCTCAGCAGCAGCAATAATCTTGTCTGCATCCTCTATACTCATTGCCATAGGTTTTTCTATTATTACGTTTACACCCTTTTCTATGCAATGAAGCGCAATTTCCGCATGAATACCGCTTTCTGTGGCAATACTTACAAGTTCAGGCTTCTCCTGTACAATCATTTCCTTATAATCGGCATACCTCTTAATTGAAGTTTCATTCTGCAAATCGTATTTTTCAAGTATGCCTTCCATTTTTTCCGGCAGTACGTCGCATACGGCAACAATCTCAAGCTCATTGTTAAGTGCCGCCTTCATGTGATTTACTGCGATTCTTCCGCAGCCTATAAGTGCATATTTCATAAGTTTTCCTCCACCTTATTTTTCAACAAGTCCTGTCTCTTTTTCTTCGTATTTACGGCCGCATGACGGACAATTAAAACCGTCCCTCAGTACTTCACCACACTCGCATACCCAGCCTATTCTTCTTGCCGGCACACCTGCCATTAAAGCGTGGTCAAGCACATCTTTGGTTACTACGGCACCGGATGCAATCATGGACCATTTTCCAAGGGTATGACCGCAAACAATGGTCGCATTTGCGCCTACAGTCGCGCCTGTCTTGAGCAATGTCTTTTTGTATCCTGCGCTGCCTTTGGGATATTTGGCTCTTGGCGTAAGGTCATTGGTAAATACCATAGACGGGCCGCAGAAAACATAATCCTCCATTTCAACGCCTTCATATACGGATACGTTGTTTTGGAGCTTACAGCCGTTTCCTATCTTCACGTTATTTGAAACGTTTACATTCTGCCCAAAGGAACAATTTTCTCCTATCACAGCTCCGGACTGTACATGGCAGAAATACCATATCTTTGTTCCTTCGCCTATCTGAACGTTGTCATCCACGTAGCTTGACTCATGTACAAAATACTCAGCCATTACAATACCTCTATGTTATCTCTGTCTTTAATTTCTTTCATGGCGTTTCTCGTGTCGAAGATTGCCTTGGCATTTTTCTGAATCATATCGTAATCAATATTCGTATGTGCGGCGGTAACCACTACCAAATCATAGGAAGCTATTACTGAGTCGTTTATGCCTTCTATTCCTCTGAATATTTGGCCCTTATCCTTATACTCTGCTATCCATGGGTCATAGAAATCTACACATGCTCCAACCTTTTTAAGCTCGTCTATAACTCTTATGGCAGGGCTTTCCCGGTAATCGTCTATATCATTTTTGTAAGCAACTCCGAGAACCAATACCTTTGAACCATTCAAAGCTTTTTTGTGGCGGTTTAAGATAGCCATTGACCTTTCTACACAATATTCCGGCATCCTGTCGTTTACCATCATTGAGCTTTCAATCATGGAAGTATGGAAGCCATATTCACGGGCTTTCCATGACAAGTAATACGGGTCAAGAGGGATGCAGTGTCCACCAAGGCCTGGTCCCGGATAGAACGCCTGGAAACCATAAGGTTTTGTCTTGGCTGCGTCTACCACTTCCCAATAATCTATTCCCATTCTGTTGCAAAGAATGGCCATTTCGTTGGCAAGTCCTATATTTATATTTCTGTATGTGTTTTCAAGAATTTTTTCCATTTCAGCAACTGCAGGAGATGAAACCTCGTATACGTCTCCCTCAAGCACTGCTCTGTACATAGCCGCTATCACCTCGCGGGCATCGCTGCCTATGGCACCTACTACCTTTGGAGTATTCTTGGTCTTAAATTGCTTATTACCCGGATCAACTCGTTCCGGTGAAAATCCCAGATAAAAATCTTCTCCGCATTTTAATCCGGAAGACTCAAGTATAGGTTTCAGCAGTTCTTCCGTAGTTCCCGGATAAGTCGTGGATTCAAGGACAACCATAGTGCCTCTTTTCAGATGTTTGGCAATTGCCTCAGCTGATGATTTTACATAACTTATGTCAGGCTGCTGGTGCTTGTCCAAAGGAGTTGGAACGCATATTGCTATAAAGTCAACGTCTTTCACAAAGCTAAAGTCCGTAGTTGCCTTAAGCATACCGCTTTCGACTATCTTTTTAAGGTCTTCGTCCACAACATCTCCTATATAATTATGTCCTTCATTTACTAAATCAACCTTTGCTTTTTGAACATCAAAGCCTATGGTTTTAAATCCTGCTTTGGCTTTTTCCACGGCAAGAGGAAGGCCCACATAGCCAAGACCTACAACGCCTACTGTTATTTCTCTGTCATTTATCTTTTTTAGCAACTGTTCCTTCATCGGATTTCCTCCATTATTTAAACATATTTGTTGATACAATCTAAGATTTTTACTGCCGACTTTCCGTCGCCAAATGGATTATCGTCGGTAATTATCTGTTTGCAATTTAATTTTTCTATTATTTCTTTTGCATCAGGCTTAGACAGTTGATTTCTGTTGCCTACCATAGTTTCCGGCCATACAACATAGTCAAATATTGTCACGCACTGTTTCCCTCCAAAGAAAGCTTCTCTCTGCAAGCCTCCTGAATCGGTTATAATCTTCTTACTGTGATTTACCAGATATACGGACATGAGATACCCCACCGGCTGGCATATAATAAGATTTTTATAATTTTCTTCCTCTGTAATGCATTTAACCTTCACCTTATTTCGCGGGTGAACGGGATATATGCACGGCGCATCCAGCGAATCGGCAGCTTTCAAAATCTCTCTGAGCGGCTTATCGCTGCCGGCGTTTTCTTCTCTATGGCATGTCATATAGTAAAACTCCGTAGGCATATCTATCTTTTCTCCGTCAAGGCCGATGAGTTCTTCAGGCATATCATCCTTAACCTTTAGGCTGTAATACTTAAAGGCATCATACATAGGGTCTCCAACTACAAATGAGTTTTTGCTCAAATTTTCCTTTTTCAAAAATTCCATCGCAGAATGGGTGCAGCACAGCCTCAGCGTTGAAACGTGGTCTGTTATAATTCTGTTTACTTCCTCAGGATTGTTTAAAGTTCCAAGTCTGTTTCCCGCTTCAACATGAACTACAGGAATATGAAGCTTGACAGCGGCTATGGCTCCTGCCATTGTAGAATTGGTATCTCCGTATATAAGTACAGCATCAGGCTTTTCTTTGATGAGAACTTCTTCAATGGCAATGAGCATTTCTCCTGTCATTTTGCCGTGGGTTCCTCCTGAAATTCCCAAGTTATAATCGGGTTTAGGTATATCCAGTTCCTCAAAAAACACTTCTGACATGTTGTAATCATAGTGCTGGCCTGTGTGTACTAAAACTTCATTGTGTGTCTTTCTTAATTCTCTTGAGACAACTGCAGCCTTTATAAACTGAGGTCTTGCGCCTACTACCGTAAGTATTTTCATCCGTTCTCCTTCTATATTGAATCAGCGATATATATAACTTCTTTTGCCAGTTTATCTATATCAAAATGCTCTTTAGCGTATGTTCTTCCTCTTTTTCCAATAGTTTTCCTGTCTTCAGGAGTCATATTAAAAATTTCCATAATAGCCTTGGAAATCTTGACAGGATTTTCTGCTTCGACCGTAATTCCACATTTGCATTGTTCCGCCCAAGTCGGCGGTGAAGTAATAGAACAAACTAACGGTTTGGCGGACATCATAGAGTCAAGCATTTTATTTAAACAAAGGCCAAATCTGTACAAGTCGGACTTATAAGTCCCTATATAAATACAATCAAATAATTCCACCAGTTCCGGTATTTCTTTTTTATCTATAGGAGGCAAAAAAGTGATATTATTGAGTTTCAGTTTTTCTGCTTTTTTTATTAAATCAGCTTTTTCCACTCCGTCTCCCACTAAAACAAATTGTACATCCTCATTTTCCCTTTGACAGATATCGGCTGCATCAACCAATACATCTAAAGCATTTGACATGGCATGACCGCCAAAATACCCTACAATAAACTTATTTTGCAGTTTAAGCAGCCTTAATGCCTCTTCATGCTGCAAAGACAGCTTCTTGGTATTTTGCCACTCTTTCATATCTATTCCAAGAGGTATACACTTAAATTTGCCTTCTTTTAAACCGTGCTTCCTCATGTATGGCTCGCTATACTCAAGCAAAGCAATAACAAAATCAGAATTTCTATATGCGCTGTTCTCTCCTATCTGCATAGCTATTACAAACGGATTATACCTTGACATTCCACCAAGCTCAATAAGCGTCGCAGGCCACATATCATGCACTTCATGTATCAGTTTCACCTTTTTATGAGATTTGCGGCGTATTCTCTGGCCTACAAAAGTGTCGAGAGGATATGTGGATGAGCAGATTACCACATCCGGTTTCAGCTCTCTGATTATCTTTTTTGCATTAAGCCAAAGCTTTGATACGAACTTCGCCATGGTTATGGCGCGTTTTGCGCCGTTTCCCTCATATTTGTTGGTCTTAATCCAATGATAATTTATGCCGTCGATTACCTCATGCTGAAAATCTTTTTCAACATTTGGATTCTTTCTTCTCAGATGAGAATAATCTGCGGCTATTATGTCAACCTTATGCCTCATTTTTACCCATTCACGGGCAAAATAATATGGTCTGAACTCCATTCCCATGTCAGGTGAGCCTGCATAATGGTTTATCAATAAAATGTTCAAGTCTCTATGCTCCTATTTTATTACGCTTATTACCGTCTTAAACATCAGCTTTATATCTCCGAAAAAGCTGAAAGATTTAAGGTATTCCAAGTTGTATTTCATCTTTTCGGGAAGAACGTGCCTCATATAAGCATCGTCAGCGCTCTCGCCTTTAGCTGTATGTTCTTCCATGATTTCGTCTTCATCTTTAAAGGTTATGCTGGCAAGGGATGTTACTCCCGCAGGTAGCAGCAAAGTCGCCATCATTTCCTCCGTATATCCGTCGACATACTTCCTTACTTCCGGTCTTGCTCCCACAAAACTCATCTGTCCTGCCGCAATGTTGAGAAGCTGAGGCAGTTCATCAAGCCTGCATTTTCTTATCTTTCTTCCTACTCTGGTTATTCTCGGGTCTTGTCCCACAGTTACAAGAGAGCCTATTTTATCTGCATTTTGCACCATGGTACGAAACTTAAAAATCCTAAAGGTCTTATTTCCCATGGTGACCCTTTCCTGCCTGTAAAACACGGGACCTTTGGAGTCGATTTTTATTAAAACAGCCAGAATCAGCAAAATCGGAGAAAGTATTACAAGCATTACCACAGAAACAATGAAATCAAATATCCTTTTAACTACAAGGCTTGCTTTCTTTTTCTTTAAAATATTGTAATACTCTGCCACAGAATCCTTTTGCATATTCTCCGGCAATTCTTCCCACTTTGGCAAAATCAACGCTTATACTCCTTCAGTATCTCCTTTGCAACGTCGGTGATGTAATCCGTTTCTTCATCTGAAAGCCTGCTGTACAAAGGTAAGGTAATCTCATTTTCGTATGCTGCAAAGGAATTTGGATAATCTTTTATATCAAATCCCATATTCTTATAGGCGGTGAGCATTGGAAGGGGCTTGTAATGAACGTTTGTTGCCACGCCTTTTTCCGCAAACTTCAATATCAGCTCATTGCGTTTTTCTTCCGATATTCCGTCTACTCTTACAAAATACAGGTGACCGCTTGAGCGGCTTCCACCGGCTTTATTGTCTTTATGACGAAGAAGGGTAACTTTATAGTCCTTTAGCGCTTCGTCATACTTATCTATTATCTTATGTCTCTTATCCAGCATTTCACCGTAACGCTCCAGCTGAGCGAGGCCGATTGCTGCCTGCAAATCCGTCATATTGCATTTGAAATACGGCGCCACTATATCGTATTCCCATGCACCCAATTTATTTTTGTTAAGGGCATCCTTGGTCTGACCGTGCAGCGAGAGATTCATGTATTCTTTGTAAAGCTTTTCATCGTCAATGAACGATTGCTTTTTCCATGTAACTGCTCCTCCTTCGGCGGTAGTCAAGTTCTTTACCGCATGGAATGAAAAGCATGTGAAATCTGCAAATTGTCCGCTTCTCTTTCCGCCCCTTTCAGCCCCGAATCCGTGAGCGCTGTCAGCAATAACAATTGCCCTGCCAAAACCCTCTTGGATTTGATTCTTAGGGACAAACTTTTCTCTGTTACGCTCTACACAGGCGTAAAGCTTATCGTAGTCGCAGATTATTCCTGCTAAGTCAACGGGTATTATTGCCTTGGTCTTGGCTGTAAAATAACTGTCCAGATTATCGTAATCCATTTCGTGGGATTTTTCGGATATATCCACTATGACAGGAGTTGCTCCTACGTGGCATATGACGCTGCATGTAGCCGTATAAGTATATGCCGGAACTATGACCTCATCGCCTTCTCCTATGCCGAGCACTCTGAGAGTCATCTCCATAGCAGCAGTGGCTGAGTTCAGGCATACCATGCAGTCGTTTCCCACATATTCGGCCAGCTTCTTTTCAAACTCTTTTGTCTTTGGTCCCGTAGTAATCCAACCTGAGCGGAGTGCCTCGGTTACCAGTTCTATTTCTCTTTCCGTTATATCCGGTGGTGAAAATGGTATATTCATGTATATCTCCCTAATTATCCGTAATAGTATAAGTTTCGCAAACTTCTTCCGTCAATTCCTTTATGGTATTTCCGTTTTCAAAGCTTGCATCTATAAGTTTGTCCAATTTGTTTAAAAATTTTTCTTCATCGAATTTAAGCGGTTTGCCTATATAGATCATCTTATTATCCGTCTTGTCAAGGCCTTCTTCATCCATAAGAATCTCTTCATATAGCTTTTCTCCCGGTCTTAAGCCTACGATGTCAATCCTTATATCAACGCCAGGTTTAAGTCCCTTCAGGCGAATCAGGTTTTCCGCCAGTTCGTAAATTCTTACCGGCTTGCCCATATCAAGCACAAATATCTCACCGCCCTTTGCAAAGAGGCTAGCCTGAAGCACCAGAGACACCGCCTCGGGTATGGTCATAAAGAAGCGGGTGATTTCTTTATGAGTGACCGTTACCGGACCGCCTTCCGCAATCTGCTTTAAAAACAGCGGAATAACCGAACCGTTGCTGCCGAGAACGTTTCCGAATCTTACCGCCGCATATCTGGTATGTTCGGATTTGCGGGCATATATCTGTACTATCATCTCGCAGATTCTCTTGGTTGCACCCATAATGTTGGTCGGTCTTACAGCCTTATCTGTTGAAATAAGAACAAAATTATCGGTTTTATGCTTGTCCGCCAGCTTGGCAACGTTAAGGGTTCCCAAGCAATTGTTTTTTATAGCCTCATTAGGCGATTTTTCCATGAGCGGCACGTGCTTATGAGCAGCTGCATGATAAACTATATCAGGCTTATATTTTTCAAATACGAATTCGAGACGGTCATAGTCCCTTACAGAGCCTATCAACGTTGAAATATCCGCTTCGGGATAATGCCTTTCCAGCTCCATCTGAATTTCATAAGCGTTGTTTTCGTAAATATCAAATATGATAAGCTTCTTAGGGTGGTATTTTACAATCTGCCTGCAAAGTTCCGAGCCTATGGATCCGCCTCCGCCCGTTACCAGTACCGTCTTATTCTCGATAAAGCCACGGATTCCCTTTTGATTTACCTTTACAGGCTCTCGGCCCAGCAAATCCTCGTAGTTTACAGGTCTGACCTCTTTGCTGAGAGAGCTTGTCAAACTTTTTGAAACTGCCGGCAGAATTTTAACGGGTTTTCTCGTTTCCTGACAGATTCTTATTATCTCCCTTGTCGTCTGCAAATCGGCAGACGGCATAGCGATTATTATTTCTGATACGTCATATTTTTTCAGGTTTTTTTCTATATCCTCGCGGCCGCCCACTATAGGCACGCCCAAAATGTATTTGTTCTTCTTGTTTTTGTTGTCGTCTATGGCGCATACAACCTCTGAGCCCTGAGCGTCTATTCTCAGTTCTTTAATTAAAACCGTAGCAGCAGAACCTGCCCCTATTACCATAATCCTGTTGGTAATTGCAACCCGGTTCTGAGAGTCTCTCGCCGACTTTATAAATACCTTGGCAAAGCGCACGCAGGCAAAGAGAATGGTCATTATTACGAAGTTCAAAGGATAATAGCTTCTCGGCATAGGTATCTGGACAAAAGTATGGTAGCACATAAAAATTGCCTCTATTAAAACCGACGCCTTAAGAATTGCCAAAAGCTCGTTTAATGAAGCATACGTCCAAACCCTGTTATACAATTTAAAAACGACCATGACTAATACTACCACAACAAAGTATACGGGAAGGCTTTTAAGCGCTCCGGTATAGTATTCTTCAGGTATGGATGATATGTCAAAACGAAGCACTAATGCACACAATGAACCAAGCGCAACACATGCCATATCAAGAACCGCCAATATGGCAATTCTGAAATTTTTGCCGTTGATAAAATCCATATTTACTCCCTATTCTATACATGCTTTTATCAGTTTATTTTACCATAGGTGCATTTAAAGTTCAAGTTTTTAGCCTTATATATTTTCTCGCATCACAACCACCCGCTCCGCCTGCGGCGGAGCGGGCGCGTGCATAAGTCAAGCAAAGCCTGCTTTTCTATGTTTACACCATTCCGTCAATATAAATCCTTATTATGCCGCTGATTCTCTTGAGATGGTTTACATCACAGTCGCTGATGATTCCCATTATCTCTTCACATACCATCGAACGCTCATCCTGATTGTCATTGGAATATCGGTTTCCTGCCAGCAAATAGTTCGGAGTCACATTCAAGGCCTGGCACATGATGTAAAAGGTCTTCAGTGACATTCCTTTATTGCCGTACTCGATATCCGCTATAAACTGAGGCGATATTCCCACTTTTCCTGCCAATGCTTCTCTGCTTAGCCCATTGGCCATTCTCAGGGAGACAATCCTTCTTCCTATGTGCCTCCTATTAGGTACTGCATATTCTTCTGCCATTTTTTATCTCCTTTGCCTTCATATTCATAGTTTTATCTGCTTCTTTAAAGTTAGCTCTTTTAAACTAATAGCTGAATAATCATGCAGTTGTTTTTTATCAACTCACAGGCAAATTTCGATAAAATTTGGCATATTTTTTTAAAAAACTTGCTAAATCAGTGCGCCGTTATACATATTTCAGGTTTTTATATACTTTGTATACGGTTTTGCTCAGAGTGTATACCAAAGGCATACCCCGGCAACACTTTTTGAGAAATTGTTCATACAATGTATTACGACTTTTGCGTATAGTGATGTCAAAGTTCAGGCTAAGGTCAATATCAAGGTCAAAATCAAAGTCCAAGCCAAGGTCAAAACCAATGTCCGGGCCAAGGTCTAAATCCAAGTCAAAGTCAATCCTAACAAAAAAACTGCCGCTATGGCCGGCCAATCAACCGGCTGTAGCGACAGCTCTTATTTCTTCTTATTATAAATCGAATCCTATTCCCTCTTTCTCCGCCATAGCCCTAAGCTTATCCCTTGCTCTTTTCGATATGCTCCTGGTATTGGTATCACTCTCACCTACCATTTTCGCAATATCCTTGAACTTATACCCATAGGCAAAATGCAATAAGAGTATCTTCAACTCTTTATCGCTCAGTCTCCGGAGGAGAGACCACAGTTCTTCTCTGTTCATCTTCTCAACCAAATCGCAAAGCTGCTTGTCGGGCACATCTGCTGTTCCCGGTTCCGGCATGGTCTTATAATCCTCAATGGTTGACTCGTTCACGATCCTTTTCTTGCGTTTTACCGCATATTTTATTCCTACACGCTTTGCAATCTTGAGAAGCCAAAATTTCATTTTTGTAATATCTCTTAATTTATCAAGGTATGTAAGCGCCTCGATATATGTATCCTGCACTGCGTCCTCAATCTCCGCAGCTCCTATATCAAACACGCTCAAATAGTGAAAAACATCACTGTAATACGAAAAAAGCATGTCTATTTGCTTCTCATAAGCTTCTGAAATATTATTTTCCAAACCAAAAGTCTTCATAATTCCACTCTTTCAATACTTTCTACGTATAGTATCTTTACGTTAATATTTTTACTACAATGTACCACTTATAATTTCCTATTTATTATACTCCTTTAGGAGTGCAGTTTTCAACGCATCTTCTAACTCTTTCTGTTACTGGCGGTTGCGCATTATGTAGCCCTCGGACAAAAATTTTATTTTGGAGAATTTTTTTATTAAAACGTGCAACTTTTTGAAAGGCTTTTTACACTTATACACATAGGGGTCCAAGGGGAATTTAAAATCAATTTAACAATATAAGGAGAAACGTTATGAAACTGGATACTCAAAAAACAATCGCTTCAAATCTCAGAACCCTGCGTACTAGCAAAGACCTTAAGCAGGCACAAGTTGCCGCATTTGCCGGCATCAGCCGTTCCCTGTATACTCATTATGAACTGGGCAGCAGAACACAGGATGCCGAAGTTTTATACATAATATCCAATCGGCTTGGCATCGATATGTCTATCCTATTTGAAAAGGACCATAAAAAATTCCTAAGCCATCTTGCAAGCAAGGAGACTTGCGATGAAGGTCTTATAGAGCTCATGTCCCTTTACAGGCGGCTTTCTCCCTTTTCCAGAGGAATGCTCATGGAAAGAGCCACATCCCTTGTCGAAAAAGAAGAAAACCAAGATGAAAATCAAACGGTCCTTAAGGACATGCAATCTATTTAATATCTGCATCTGCAAAAATACACGCTTCCGAAATCAGATTGAAGCGTGTATTTATTTTTAATTTTGCATTGCGATTATGCGGCTTTATTGCCTGTTCCTGTATTGCCTCCGCCGGCGCTTTCTCCGCCTCCGGTATTACCACCTTCGCCGGTATTTCCGCCTTGTTCATTGCCGCTACCGGTACCCTCGTTGCCTCCGGTGCCGGTATTGCCACCCTCGCCGGTATTTCCGCCTTGTTCATTGCCGCTACCGGTGCCCTCGTTGCCTCCGGTGCCGGTGTTACCGCCCTCGCCGGTATTTTCGCCGCCCTGATTGTTCCCTGTATTGTTATCCACAGGAGGCTTTGCAATTTCATGCGATGTGTTTACATCTACTTTCTCTTCATTCTCAAGAGCGCCCGAATTTCTCTCTGCCTCAATCCTCTGCATTATCATGTTGCTTATGGATGCAACCTTGGCTGACGGAGTGTAATTTTCCTGGCCGAAGAACTTTTTATGGAGCTCTGTTGCATTGGCACTTAAGTTGGACGGGAACACATACGAAATGCCGCTGATATATCCCGTGGTGACGTTATAAGGCCAGCCGTCAGTGCCTATTATGTTGTACTGCGGCAGTCTTATGCCAAGCGCCAATATATTTGTCTTTGATAGATTTGTCTGAATTTGAGGCGTCATCATCTTGATTATTTTCTTTATATCCTTAAATGACATATCCTTCATCTTGTCCATAACGAGAGTTATTACGGTACGCATTCTCTCGGTTCTCTTGAAGTCGTCGCCAACGCCTTTTCTTATTCTTCCGTATGAAACAGCCTGAACGCCTTCTAATGTCTGCACTCCGGCTTTTTCAACCAGTTTATAGTTTTTACGTCCTATATTTTCTGCCGTCTCTATGGTATATTTGTTAAGCTGCTGGATTTCATATTCCTGAACATCCACTTCTATTCCGCCTACCGCATCTACAAGGTCAGCCACAGCCTTAAAGTTTACCACAACGTAATTGCTTATGTTGAGGTCCATAGCCTGATTTAGCGATTTCATCGTCATTTCAGGTCCCCCGTAAACGCATGCGTGTGTAATCTTATCATAAGTCGACGTGTCTCCAATCTTTAAATAAGTATCTCTGTATACCGAAAGAATCTTCACGTCGTTGGTATCCTTGTTGATGCTTACCATCATTATTGCATCGCTTCTTGTTCCCTTTAAATTATCCATGTCACGGCTGTCAACGCCAAGAAGCAGTATATTGTAGTATCCATCCACATCTACCAGTGAAAGGTCATAATCCTCCGGCGTTGCTTCGTGAACGTCGTTAAATAAGTCGTTGAAATAGCAATAAGCTATGGTTCCCAATACCAATATCAGCACCAAAAGGGTTATTGCAGTTACAAACAACACCTTTTTCCATGTTTTGAGTCCCTTAAACCATGTCACAAAGCGACCCTTCCTCTTTTTATTCTTACCTGTTTCTGTTATGTCCTTTTCTTTGAGTCCTTCTTCGAAGCGAGCCTTGCGACTGTTCTTTTTGTGTTTTTTATCAGTCACAGACTGCTGTTTGCGTTCTGTTCTGCTCATCTTAAGACTTCCTTTTCCCCTTTTTTTATTTGCCGTTTAAGTTTACCATATACTTGTATTTTTGTAAACCTTCCGGAATATAAAAAGGGCCGCTAAGATATTAGGGCCCGGTATATGAAATAACGCATGCAAAAATTCACAGCGCTATTATCACGCCTATTCTTTTTTAACCTCGTCTTCCTTTAAAGGGAGATTTCCTGCCGTATATGAGTCTGAACGCTATGAATATGTTAACAGCTGCCAGTATATATATAATAGTCCTGCTCATCCTTAACCTCCTTGGTTTTTATGGAAAATTTTACCATATAACCCCGGGACCTGTCAATCTTACTTTACCGCTTGGGTGACTTCGGGTTAAACACAAGCGCTGCTACATACCCAAAAGTCAAAGCAATTCCAATGCCTGCCGCTGTGGCTTTAAGGGGTCCTGTTACGGCCTCCAGAAATCCTTCCTTTGCACCTTCCATAGCACCTTTTGCCAGGCTGTATCCAAATCCCGGCAGCGGTACGGTCGCTCCGTTTCCACCTAATTCTACAATAGGCTCATAAAGGTTAAATGCCTGAAGTATAACCCCTGATACCACAAATATAACGAGGATTCTCGGAGCTGTCAGAGTAGTGGTGTCCATGAGTATCTGCCCTATTACGCAAATTGCGCCTCCTATAATAAAAGCCCATAAATATTCCATTTTATTCCACCTCCAAAGACACTGCGTGCGCTATACCCGGTATGCTCTCCCCCTGAAGCGGCGAAATGGTGGACAACAGCGCTCCCGTAGACATCAGCAGAAGCCTCTTGATTTTTTTCTTCTCCATCTGCCTCAGCAAATGCCCGGTAAAGACAGCCGCAGAGCATCCGCATCCGCTTCCGCCTCCGTGGACATCCTGCTCTTTGGTAAATATCATGGTTCCGCAGTCATCATAATGAGAAAAAACTTTATTCTTATCAAGGCCTGCATCCGACAGCAAATCCATCATGATGTCTTTGCCTATATATCCCAAGTCACCGGTAGCCACCAAATCATAGTAATCTATCCCGCGTTTTGTATCTTCCAAATGATTGAGCAAAGTATCCACAGCCGCAGGCGCCATGGCGGCTCCCATCTGGTTTGCATCCTTTATGCCTGCATCAATTACCTTGCCTACCGTTGCAGACTCGGCTCTTATCTTCACTTGCCTGCACAAGCCGGCCGCATCTTCTGACGAAACCACTACCGCCCCGGCTGCCGTTGCTGTCCACTGAGCTGAAGGCGGTCTTTGATTTCCGTGTTCAACAGGCATCCTGAATTGTCTTTCTGCTGTGCAAAAATGGCTCGAAGCTCCTGCAAGAACATGCTTTGCAAAACCTCCGTCCACCAGCATACATCCTATAAGCAGCGATTCCGTCATGGTTGAACATGCCCCGTACAATCCCAAAAAAGGAATGTGCATATCTCGCGCAGTAAATGATGACGACATAAGCTGATTTAAAAGGTCGCCGCTGAGCATCACATCCACATCTCTGAAAGTTATTCCGGCTCTGCTGACTGCTTTAGTCATGGCTCCTTTAAGCATCTTGCTTTCTGCTTTTTCCCATGACTTTTCTCCGTACATATCGTCTTCAAGCACTGTGTCAAAGCACTTGCCCAAAGGTCCTTGTCCTTCCTTTTCGCCTACTATGTTCCCTCTGCCCGTAATAAATGGCTTTTGCGAAAATTTTACGCTCTGCCTTCCTATTTTCTTATATCCCATCACTGCCTCCTAAAATCTGTATATAATCCAATATATTATGCCTACTATCGTTGCGCTGCTTATGCCGCATACGAGGACGGGGCCTGCCACCTTGAACATATTGGCTCCCACCCCAAGAACCGGTCCCTCTCTTTTATATTCCAATGCGGGGGCAACCATGGAGTTTGCAAATCCCGTTATGGGCACGATTACGCCTGCCCCTGCAAACTTTGCAATCACATCAAAAACGCCGAGTCCTGTCAAAAGCTGAGCAATCACCACCAAAGTAACGGTTACAAAGATTCCTGCATCCTTCTCAGAAAGGCCTGTGTCTTGCAGTGTATTCTGATACCAGAGAGCTATCATGCAAATTGCTCCTCCCGTAAAAAACGCTTTAAGACAATTTCCAACGTAATTGGGCCTGGGAGTAAATCCCTTGGCATACTTTCCGTAAGCCTTTGCTATGTCTTTTTTATCAGGTTTTTTATTCATGGCATCCGCCCTCCAAATTCATTTTCTTTTTAGTATTTCCATTTTGCAAAAAATATGCAATAATATACGATGAAACTTCTTTCAAGGAGATTAAAATGGAAAAGAAAACCTACATTCTCGCTTCGGGTTCTCCAAGGCGTATAGAAATGATGAAAGCTCATGGACTCAATCCAATCATATGCCCTGCCGACATCATTGAGAATTCTCCTGTCATAGGCGGTATGGAAGAAACCGTAATGTTTCTGGCTTTAAAAAAGGCAAAAGCCGTCGAACAATCAGAAAACCGCAATATAGCCTGCGGAAGTATAATCATCGCCGCCGACACGGTAGTCTACAAGGATGAAGTAATGGGCAAGCCCAAAGATTTTGAGGACGGTTTTAAAATGCTCAGCCGCCTCCGCGGAACATATCATTATGTAGCTACAGGCGTGGCGCTTGTAGAGGCAGGATGTCAGAACGCAAGGGTATTTGCAGAGGTAACAAAGGTATATTTTAAAAATTACAGTGATGAAGATATCAAAGCTTATCTCAATACGGACGAGCCTTATGACAAGGCCGGAGGCTACGCTATCCAGGGGCATTTTTCCAAATACATAGAAAAAACAGAAGGGAGCTATGACAACGTCGTGGGTTTTCCATGGAGTCGCATCGAGTCTGAATTAAAAAAATTATAATCACAAGGAGGAAATATATGAAAAAGTTTATGTCAGAATTCAAAGAATTTATCGCAAAAGGTGATGTGATGAGCATGGCCGTAGGTATCATCATAGGCGGCGCATTTACAGCAATAGTTTCATCCCTCGTAGGTGACATCATCACCCCTCTGCTTGGCATCGTCATAGGCGGAATCGACTTTACGGGCATCAAGCTCAGCGTGGGAAGTGCAGAAATTATGGTAGGAAACTTTATTCAGGCAGTCATAACGTTTTTGCTCACGGCTCTTGTAATCTTTTCTATCATGAAAGCTTTTAACAGGTTCCTTAAAAGGCAGAAAGAAGAACCTGCACCGGAACCGGAGGCCGTTCCTGAACCTTCTGATGAAGTTAAACTTTTAACTGAAATAAGAGATTTGCTGAATAAATAAATTTTAAAAAAAGTGCGGGGCCGGCATTCTGCCGGTTCCGCACTTTTTTAACTCTATAAAATAGCCTGTGCAAGTATCTCGTCAAATTTTCTTATGTCTATACCTTTTTTCAGGTTGATTTTTACATGACCTGCCTTCGTCCACAGTTCCACTTCAGCATTCATGTCCAGTACCTTGCCTGCATTTTCGGTTGACCACATAACCACAGATGAATATGGAAGGGAATAAATCTCAACCTTTTTACCTGTAAGTCCCTGAGCGTCTTTCACTATAAGTCTTTTGTTGGTAAATACTGCAACATCTCTTATAGTCTTATATGCCGCAACGGCTTCTTCACCGGCTATCAACAGGTCCGAAACATCTCCCGGTACCGATGTCTCCTGCATAAATGTCCAGCTTGCAACGGCAGCTAATTCGTTTGCCATAACTGTCCCTCCTAATTATCAATTTAACATCATTATAACAGATTTACTTTATATGTAAATAAAAACTTTAACAGACTTTCCACTACCCCAAAGGCGGTCGGACTGCCGTAAATCCGAACATTTACTTTGAATCCGGCATTTTTCAATATCAGTTAGCTTATAATACCAAAACAGCGAACACCATCGTGTTCGCCGTTTTATCCCATGGGCATTGCCCTATTTAACTGCTTTTTTAGCTGTTTCGCAAAGTGTTGCAAACCCTGCTGCATCGTGAATAGCCATTTCGGAAAGCATCTTTCTGTTGATTTCGATGCCTGACTTCTTAAGTCCGTTCATAAGCTGGCTGTAGCTGATTCCGTTCATTCTTGCGCCTGCGTTGATTCTTGCAATCCACATCTGTCTGTACTGTCTCTTCTTAAGCTTTCTGCCTACATAAGCTGATCTTAAAGATCTCATCACTGCAGGGTTAGCTGCTCTGAAAACTTTACTCTTTGCGCCGTAGAAGCCCTTAGCCTGCTTCAGAATTTTTTTATGTCTTTTATGTGCGTTTACACCTTTTTTTACTCTTGCCATTGTTCTTACCTCCTAAACTCCGATTATTTTGCCATGGATCTGAGCATTCTCTTCAAATCTGCACTTGTTAAAGTAGTAGCTTTTCTCAGGCCTCTTTTTCTCTTTGCTGCCTTCTTAGTAAGAATGTGGCTCTTATATGCCTTATTTCTCTTAACCTTACCGCTTCCTGTAAGCTTCATTCTCTTGCATGCCCCTCTATGGGATTTCATCTTATTCTTTGCCATGATGATTTTTTCCTCCTATATCTCTCAATTTTACTTATCAGTCTTTGGTCCTAAGATCATAGTCAAATTGCGTCCCTCAAAAACAGGTTTCTTTTCTATGACACCTACTTCAGAAACGGCTTCGGCAAAGGCTTTCATAACATCCATTCCCTTCGATGTATAATCTCTTTCCCGTCCTCTGAATCTTAAGCCTACTTTTACCTTATCTCCGTCAGCCAAGAACTTCGACGCAGTTTTAGCCTTTACCTGGATGTCATGGGCTTCGATAAACGTGCTGAGCCTGATTTCCTTTACCTGCGTAGTCTTCTGTTTCTTTTTGGCTTCCTTTTCTTTTTTCTGAAGTTCATAACGGTATTTGCCGTAGTCCAAAATCTTGCAGACCGCCGGCTTTGCGTTAGGTGAAATGTTCACCAAATCGAGTTTCTTTTCATTTGCCAGCTCAAGCGCCTTTTCAATAGGCATTACGCCAAGCATTGTACCGTCTGTGTCAATCAATCTTACTTCTTTGTCACGAATTTCTTCGTTGATGAGATTTTCCTTGCTAATGGTCCCGTACCTCCCAAAATTGTCGCTAAAAAATAAAGCGGATACATGAAGTATCCGCTTATCTACACGTAAAATCTTTACGCATTTTACTCTATTAACCCGTTTCGGTGACTCCGACCGGACAGGTGAGAAGCGGATAACTTCTTCTTCATACTCAAACACTATAACACTTTTAACCTATATTGTCAACAAATATTTCCTGCCGTTTTCCTCTAATTTTGCACAATTTTCAAAGGCATCTTCAAGGTTTGCGCCGCAAGCTACCATACCGTGATTTGCCATAATTGCGCCCTTGCCCCCTCCTACGGCGGCAGCGGCATTTCTCATGAGTTCCTCAGTACCGGCCAGGGCATATTTTGCCAGCTTTACGGTATCTCCGAAGACGTCCCTATATTCCTCAAGCACGGGCATGTCCTTATTGGCAGCGGCAAAAACGCTGCAATATTTCGAATGGGTATGGATTATGGCTCCGATATCAGGTCTGCCCTTATAAATGGCCGCATGAAGCCCCTTCTCCGAAGTGGGCTTCTTTTCCCCTTCCCAGCAGAGGGTTTCTATCTCAACTTTGACCATGTCGGAAGCGGTGAGGCGCATATAATCAAGTCCCGAAGGGGTTACAAGCATGTATTTTTCATCAAGCCGCAATGATATATTTCCCCATGTGCCCTGTACAAGGCCTGAGGCAATTAGCTTTTTTCCATATAGCACAAGTTCCTCTCTGAGTTTTTGCTCCATGCTTATTTCACCTCCCCGGTCTTAATCTCTTCTTCGGCTTTTGAATAATTCTTCTTGTAATTTTCTCTCATATATTCAGCTGTCGGCTTAGCTATCGGCTTTCCTCCGCCAATCTTTTGAGCCAGCCAGAACACTTCTGCGGACTTTTCCAGGACGGTCATGGCAACAACGGCTTCGTATAAGCTGCGTCCTGCTGTCACGGTATAACCGGTTCCATGTCCTTCTGAATCAATTCCCGTTAAAACAAAACATCCTGCGCTGTTTTCAAGGGCTTTAGCTGTCGCTTCTTCTGCGGCCTGCGCTCCTGCGGTTCCGTCCGCAATACATACTTCTGCCCCGATAATCTGCACCATATCATCAAGTATTGCCTGAAACGGCTTTTTCTCTCTTATGCACTTCATGCAGAAAGGCGTATTTGAATACACCACCGCTTTTATTTCCCGGTCTGCAACTGGAAGCTGCTTCATCTCAGTCTTCTCTATATCTTCATCTTTGAGATTGGCCAAATCGGCGCCCTTCTTTGTGGCAAACACTCCTTTTGGCGTTTCCAGCATAATCCCGGCGTCTTTTCCCACAGGATATTCCTGCTCCGACATCATATATCCGTATTTTTTTATTACTTTATAAATTTCTTTCATTTTTTCCCTCAAATCTGTTGGATTGAAATACAATTATCTCACATTTTAATTTTTTGTCAACGTATACATGATTTCTTATGTGCAAATACTATCCATATTAAAATGAAAACGGAGGTCATTATGGATAAAAATTATGACGTTATTATAATCGGCGGAGGCCCGGGCGGATATACAGCTGCTCTCTATGCTGCCCGTGCAGCTTTAAAAACCCTCATAATAGAAGAACTTGCAGCCGGAGGCCAGATGTCTGCTACCGAATATGTGGAAAATTATCCCGGCTTTGACGACGGTATCGAAGGCTTTGAATTGGCGCAAAAAATGCAAAACGGCGCCGAAAAATTCGGCGCAGAAACACTGTATGCCCGTGTGCACGCTATCGACTTTAAATCCGAGCCGAAAAAAGTGTATACAACTCAGGGGGATTTTCAATGCAAATCCATAATTCTTGCCATGGGAGCATCGCCACGCAGCTTGGGTCTGCCCAATGAGAGCGAATTGCTCGGTCACGGTTTGAGTTATTGCGCCACATGCGACGGCGCATTCTTTAAAGGGAAATCCGTTGCGGTCATAGGCGGCGGCAACTCTGCTCTAAGCGAGGCAATTACCCTTTCATCCCTTTGCGAAAAAGTATTTCTCATACATCACAAGGACACTTTCAAAGGCGAGCAAACTTCCATAAAAGCCATGCATGAAAGCCCTAATATAATTCCGCTGTATCACACTGTCGTCACCAATCTTTTAAGCGATAACGGCAAGGTATGCGGCATCGAAGTAATGGACAAGACCAATCACAACAAAGCTGTCATAGACTGCGAAGGAATTTTTATAGCAATAGGCCGCATGCCAAACACGAAGCTGTGCCGTCCATACTTATCTATGGATGAAAACGGTTATATCATAGCGGATGAAACCACAAAGACCAATGTCAAAGGAGTTTTCGCAACAGGCGATCTGCGCACAAAGCCTTTGCGCCAAATAATTACGGCAGCCTCCGACGGTGCAGTGGCTGCCATGAATGCAGAAGAGTATATAAGGAGAAATTAGTCTATGATTTCTCCTTTTGTGGAAACAGTCACTACCTGCCAAGGGAGAAACTTGCCGCTTGCCTGAATGGCTTTCTTTGCTGCAAACTCTATTCCTCCGCAGCAAGGAACTTCCATGCGAACGATTGTCACACTCTTAATATCGTTGTTAGCTATTATTGCCGTGAGCTTTTCGCTGTAATCAATATCGTCCAGTTTAGGGCATCCTATCAGAGTTATCCTGTTTCTGATAAATTTATTGTGAAAGTTTCCGTAAGCGTATGCGCAGCAGTCGGCTGCTATAAGCAGGTTTGCATCGTCAAAATACGATGCTTTTACATGGGCGAGTTTAATCTGAACCGGCCATTGAGAAAGCTGGCTTTTCACAGGGCTCTGCTGCTGCTTTGCGTCGTCCGCCGGCTCTTTTCGCTGTATGGATTTTGCCATGGTTCCCGGACAGCTGCAAGGAGTTTTGCCGCTGTTTTTCTGCTTATTTGCCAAAACCGCCGCCTCGTCGTAGGCAGGAGCTTCTCTTTCTTCAAAGGTAATGGCACTCGTAGGACAAGCCGGCAGGCAATCGCCAAGGCCGTCGCAATAGTCTTCTCTGAGGAGTTTCGCTTTTCCTCCCACCATTCCTATGGCTCCCTCATGACATGCCTCTGCGCAAAGTCCGCATCCGTTACATTTTGATTCGTCTATCTTAATAATTTTTCTTATCATCTTTTTTCTCCGTTTCTTTTATTGATTTTGTACCGCTATTTTAGTATAATGTGCATATAATTTCTGTTGTTTTTACAACAAAAGAGGATTTTATGAAAAAAATTTTTGAAGTTCTTAAAAACGTATCCATATTTGACAACATACCGCCTGACTCCTTAGGCGATGCTTTGGATTTGCTTAAAGCCCGAAAAGCTTTATATAAAAAAGGCTCTCCGGTGTTTCTGGAAGGATCTCCGGCAGATTTTGTCGGACTGGTTCTTTCAGGTAAGATTCATATCATAAAAGAAGATTACTACGGAAACCGCAATATAGTTGCGGAGGTATGCCAAGGGGAGCTGTTCGGAGAAGTCTTTGCCTGCGCCGGAATTGCTGCCATACCCGTAAGCGTTTTGGCGGCAGATGACTCAGAAGTTCTGCTCATGGATTTTAAGAGCATGTTCATGCAGCCGGCTGACAAAACCTGTGACACTCTGCTGTCCAACCTGCTGAAAATAGTGGCAAACAAGACCTTACAGCTCAATCAGAAAATCGATATTCTTTCTAAACGAACCACGAGAGAAAAAATCCTTGCTTATCTGTCAATGCAGATCAAGGCCTGCGGTAGCCCGGAATTTATCATACCCTTTAACCGACAGGAGCTGGCTGATTTCTTATGCGTAGAGCGCAGTGCCATGTCGGCCGAGCTTGGCAGAATGAAGCGGTACGGACTTATAGATTTTAAGAAAAACAAATTTCGCATGTTGTAAACTTCCTCGCTTTATGGTATAAAAATAAGGTAGCTTATACTTGCGCCAGTAGCTCAGGGGATAGAGTAGCACACTCCGAATGTGAAGGCCGCGGGTTCGATTCCCGCCTGGCGCACCAATATCAAAACCGCTGTAAATGGCTTGTTTTAGCCATTTGCGGCGGTTTTGTTTTTTCTGCAAATTTACATCATTATTAAAAAAGGTGATAAAAAGTGATATTGAGTGTTGCACCCTTTAATAAATTTCTTGAAATTGGGGGTTTTCACACTGCCAACTTTTCAGTCGGCCGAAATGATCCGAAATAGCGCCGACGCAACCGTCTGAATTGTAAATTGCCGCAAATTCAATAAAATCGGCCATTTGCGGCAATTTTGCTACTCAATTTCCCACCAAAATGCCGTAAACTAAGAAAAATTTCAAATTTACGGCAGTTTTACCCTTCCCACGGCTTATAAAATGCCGCATTTAAAAGAAATTGCAAATTTTACGGCAATTTGAGTCTTATCACCACTGTCAAAATGCCGGAATTCAAAGAAAATTCAAGGTTCACGGCAGTCTCGCTGATATCCGCCAGCCTGTGTAAAGATTTGATCAGCCATTGTGCATTTTAAATGTTTTCCTGATCTCAGGAAAACATAAAGCGATATCTTAACCACTGTTTTTACAGGCAATCATTGCGCGTTTTATTACCTTATGAAAATTTTCCCATTTCGTATAGCCTAAAACGACAGCTAAATCTCTGGCACACCAAAATTCAGAACTGTTTGTACGTACTTTTTTAATATCTTCAAAGCATTTATATTCTTTTGCAATAAGGTCGCTCATAATACCAGCCCCCAACAATCCTGAATTTATATACTGGTAGTATATCATAGAAATTTAAAGAAAAAAAGACACCGAAATGAAATCAAAAGAAGTATTATAAATGGCAGCAATCAGCAAAGGTGCTATATCGCCGGAGAATGCTGACTATAACCAGGCAGTAAGGCGCATTTGTGAAATGATGAGGCGGGCAGCTTTTTTTGCATGTCCGCCTCGGTTCATGCGGCGCAAGTGCAAAATCCACGTAACACGTTTATGTAAATTCTTGCAATAATGTTATCGGCAGGCCGGATACCAGCTGTCAGTAATCAGAGATATGTCTAATACTTCCAACACCCCTGCCAACTTGGGTTGATGTTGGCTGTTTTCCAAGATGCCAGCGATTTGGCCTACAGTTTTGCCGTTTTTTGTAGGCCAAATTCAGCATGGAGCTCTCAAAAAGCCAACGAAGCCGGAAAAAGTCTTGAAATTTTACATTTATTGTAATATTTGTTGGCTGTTTTAATAACGGCTGCTCAAAAAGCCAACGCAGGCGTGAACCATACCATTTTATTCGCCTTTTCCCAAATCCGCCCCTACAAAATTGCGTCGCATACTTTCATGTACTTTTCGTCTCTTTCCTTAATGGCCATGTCGGCCTTGTCCCCCGGATAATCATAAATTCCGGCGCCGGCTTTAACGCCCAGACGCCCTTCATCAACCAAAGTTCTGAATATTGGCGAGCCTTCCTTGCTGTCATCCAAATCCGCAAATAAGTATTCGGAAATATTCCTGAACGTATCAATGCCACCCATGTCTGCAATTTCAAAAGGTCCCAGACAGGCATATCGCAGGCCCAGACCATACTTCATTACGTTATCTGCATCTTCGAAGCTTACAACATCATCTTCCACAAGGTGGAGCAATTCCCTCAGGACGGTAAACTGCACTCTGTTTGCGCAGAATCCTGGCACGTCCTTCTTGGCACGGATAGGCTTTTTTCCAAGAGCCTTGGCAAGTTCATAAACCGCCTGTGCGTTAGCGTCATCCGTCTTATCGCCGTTGATAACTTCAATAAGAGGGATGATATGGGGAGGATTGAACCAATGCATGCCTACGAACCTTTCCGGGCATTTTACGGCTTCCGCAATGGCAGTAATGCTGAGCCCCGAAGTATTTGTGGTCAGCAACACATCTTCACCTACAATCCGGGAAAGGTTAGCCCAGAAGTCGTGCTTGATTTCAAGCTTTTCCACTACGGATTCCGTGACAAAATCCGTATCCTTTGCATCGTTTATATCAACCGTAAAACAGATTTTTTCGGTAACTTCTTCTGAATGCTCCGGCGTCGATTTTCCGCTCTTAATCAGTGCCTCCTGATTTAAAGCGAGCAGCTTTTTACCGTGCTCAATGCTCGCTTCCGAAATATCGTACACGGTTACATCGTATAATTTGTCTGCAAATGCCTGCGCAATGGACATGCCCATCGTTCCGGAACCTGCGACAAACACCTTCTTTATATCTCTCATAGTTCTTCTCCTGCTAAGAAAGAGGGCCGTGAAGAACCCTCTTTCGAAGTCTTAGTTTTGCAATATTTCACATCTACAGTATGGATGTCATGCCAATCATATTGGCGAAGAAAATGCCGCAGTAGCTGCCGATTACATAGCCCCAAAGTCCTACCAATAGCGCCGGAACTACCATCTTATTCCAACCCAGCGAAATAGCCATGGGAGCTGCGGTTGTCGGACCGCCTACAGTAGCCTGATTTGCAATGGCAACGTCTTCCCATGAGCACTTCAATATCTTGGCGCCCACGAAGGTAACTGCCATGTTTATCAATGAAATCAGCTGGTGGAAAATCAAAGCCCAGATACCGGTCTGAATAATCGTTCCCAAATCTCCGGAAATACCTATCGTTGAGAACCATGCCAAAATGCCGATGTTGCCCAGTTCCATAGCGCCGTTGATTTTACTCATCTGTTTCTTAAAGATTGTAGCGATTGCCACAGTGATTATAGATAAAATCAAGTACGGACTGCCGAACAGCTGCTTAATCAATTCAGGCGGGTTGAAGCTTAATACCCAGTTGGCAATGGTCTGCGAAACGCCGACGATTACGAATGTAAGGGCTAAACAGATAGCGATATCTTTTAAGCTTACCTCCTTGCCGCCCCAGAAGCCGGCAGAAAGGGTTTTGCCTTCTTTCTTCAGTGCTTCCAAGTCCACTGAAGCTTCCATTTCATCAATGTGCGGATGCGGAAGCTGTTTGCGCATCCATTTGCTGTTGCCGATAAGGCGGGTTTCCAGTATAAGCAATGCCACTGACATGTTGCCGACAACGGAGGTTGCCGCAAATACGTCATTGGGTACTCCGAAAATACTCTGCATGGCTACCATATTTACGGTGCCGCCAATCTGCCCGCCTGCATATAACGTCACTAAGTAATCGGAATTTTCCACGCCGCCGAATACGAGATGCATTACGAAACAGCCGATGATTGTACCGATTGCCGCTACATGGAACAGAACGAATACTTTTCCTGAGTTCTGGAAAATTTCCTTAATATCTGCTTTAAACAGCAGCAAAGGAATGGAACAAATCAAAACTACACTCCCCAGATTCGAGAACACCGGCGATGCATGTGGGATTAGTCCGATGTTTGCCAAGATGAAACCACCCATGATAACCAACATTGTGCTGGAGAGTGTTGCGGCCCATCTGAAGCGTTGTTCTAAAACAATTGCGATTGCAACTAAGCCTAATACGACTGCCCATAGCAATATGGTCTGGTCAGGCCCGATGATAGGATTACTCATGATTCCTCCTCCTTCTTCAAATGAGTTAATAGTCTGCCCGGATAAACTCCGGTCACAGTTTTATCTTTATAGACTATCTGTCCATTAACGATAACGTATTCAAGGCCTTCCGCCACCCGGTTTGATTCGTTATAGTCTGCCATATCTTTAAGATTTTCATAATCGAAGATTACAAGGTCTGCATCCATTCCGTCTGCAATCAGGCCTTTTCCCTTGAGCATAAACCTTTCCGCCGGAAGCGAAGTCATCTTTCTGATGATTTCTTCAAGGGACATTATTCCTTTTTCTTTATGGAAGTAGCATATGGCGTGTATACATGTGCCCCATGCTCTCGGATGTCCCTTTTCCTCCATGGCCTTACAGATACCGTCGCTTCCCACAACGGTGTTAGGATCTGCTATAATCCTGCATAAATCCTCTTCACCTATGCTGAAATAGATTCCCGTTCCTCCGCCTTTGTTGGCAATAACAAGGTCGAAATATGTGTCAAAGGGATCTTTATCAAGCCTCTTTGCAATGTCCGAAACAAACATTCCCTCATATTCGGGTGTTTCAGGTAATACAGATGCAAATACGCCTTCCCAGCCGCCGCAGTTGATGTAGTAGTTGTCGAAGCCTGAGTTTTCATCGGTCATTTCTTCTCTTATCTTCGCTCTGGCCGCCGGCTCTTTGAGAATCTCGCAAACCTTACTGATTCCGCCCGCAAAGTATTGAGGTGGAATCAGCACGTTGAAATGGGTCATGGAAGCTTCATACGGATACTGGTCCAGCGTTACCTTCTGCCCGTTTTCAATGGCTTGGGCGACAAGCCTCAAAGTTTCTTTGCTCTTTCCCCAGTTGGTCTTGCCATAGGCTTTGTGATGAGAAAGCTGCACCCTTACCCCAGCTTCTCTGCCTATCCTCAATGCTTCTTCCACAGCTTCGACAAGGCCTACGGATTCATTTCTCAAATGGGATGCATATATTCCGTCATAGGGCGCTAACACCTTTGCCATTTCTATCAGCTCTTCGGTATCCGTAAAATCTCCCGGCGGATATATGAGGCCCGTGCTCATTCCCATTGCTCCTTCTTCCATGGCTTCCTTCAGAAGTTCTTTCATCTCGGTCATTTCTTCTTCTGTAGGCTTTCTCGCATCCATACCCATTACCGCTATCCTTATTGCGCTGTGTCCGGCAAAAAGCGCCGTATTGCAGGCAAGCGGCAAGGTTTGCAGATGTTCTTTATATGTTTTGAAATCGTACCAGTTCTCCATATCCTCCGGGAACCCCGGTGTAATAACCGAAAGCAATTCCTTTAGCTGTGGCAGCGTTTTGGGATTAACGGGGAAAAACGTTGAGCCGCACTGACCGCATATCTCCGTGGTCACTCCCTGACCGATTTTGCAAAGGTTTCCGAAATCAGTTCCGTATACTCCGTCTCCATGAGAATGAACATCGATAAATCCGGGCGCTATGTATTTCCCTTCGGCGTTTATAACCACGTCTGCATCTTCGTCTGTCATGTTTAATTTGATTTTGCCTTTTTCAATGCCAACGTTGCCCTTATATGCAGGAGCGCCGCTTCCGTCGACGACCATGGCATTTTTGATTAAAAGCTCCATTTGTCAGCTCCGCCTCCTATTTGTCAAAATTTATTGTTCTTCGTAATTTTCTTCAGTTTAACTCAACATTTTTACAATGCCAAATTCATAAATACGATTATCGCTATCGAAAATAGATATAGCCTCCTGCTGTAGGGCATAAACGTTGTAATTTCAATGTTTATCAGCAATACATACACTGTTGCGGCAGCCATTTACAATTGAAAAAGAGGCCTTGCTTTTTTATAATAAAAGCATAAATACACATGAAAGAAACAACGAAAGGAGTAAATCATGAACATCCAGGCTCTACATTATTTTATCCAGGTAGCCGATTCCAAGAGTTATTCCGTTGCGGCAAAAAAGATTTATGTCGCCCAGTCATCTCTGAGCACTACGATAAAAAGGATAGAAGAAGAACTTGCCATTAAACTTTTCAATTATGACGGCAAAAGTCTTCACCTTACGGCTGAAGGCGAGCGTCTGTACGAACTTGCAAAAGATTTTCTCGGTTCTTATGAGATGTTTTTTGAATCCGCAAAGAAGATTACCGATGATGTCTTTGGTACGATAAATCTTTTGCTGCCCATACTGGTAAGCGATATGTTTTTCGCAGAACCCATTGCAGCTTTCCAGCGCAAATATCCAAACGTAAAGATTAACATAACCAACAGAGCAGGCTATCATACCCAGAGCCTCATTTCCGTCAATGAATTCGACTTAGGTGCAACCATTAAGCCTATCATTCATAATATTTTTGAATGCATAGACATAGTTAAGTCACCTATGGTCCTCGCCGTTCATAAGAATCACCCTCTTGCAGAGCGCAGCCAAGTTTCCTATGAAGAACTGGTTTATGAAAAATTTCTTTCCTATGAGGAAGATTCAGTCCTGTACCTAAACTTTATAAGCAAAACCAAGCAGGCAGGGTATGCCCCCATGGTAACGCTGAAGGCTGCGGAAACGCCGTTTCTGCTGTCCGTAATAGAACAGGGCGAAGGCTCTTTGGTCTTGCCTGAATGCGTCGTGAATTACAGAAATTATAAAAACATCAGAACAATTCCCATAAAAGGCGAAGAGGAAGGCTACCAGCTTGTCCTTATTCATGCCAAGGACAAGTACCTTTCCACCGCAAGTCAGGCATTTTGGGATTTTATAAAAGATTGGTACAGAAAGGAGGATGAAAATCATAATGTATAAAAAATTTCTTGCATTGTTGCTGGCTCTTGCAGCGGCGGTATCTCCTGCGGCGGCTCTTGCTGAACCTTCAGAAATTCCTATGACGGAATATATCCTTGAGGAAGACAATATGTTTGTGGATTTACCCGACGGCTGGTATTTCAACACTCCGGAGCAAATCGACAAGGATTTTCTTGAGGTGACGGAAAACAAAGAGCGAAAGCTTGAAAAATTTCTGAGGGAATCAGGCATCGCATATAATCTGGTTTCCAAAGACCTAAAGGAAGAAATCAACGTTATCATGGTGAGCACAAGTCAGACGAAAACCATGTTTAATTTCAACCTATTGGACAAGGAAGTTCTCGAAAACCGGGCTCAGGTTCTAATAGATCAGGGAACGCAAGAAGATGACTCCGGAAAGACAACTTATACTTCCTACGAAGTAAGGACAATCGGCGATTGCACATTTACAATCCTCAGCGGCAATATGGAGCGCAAAGAGGGAAAGGCTGATTTTATCCAATATACAACTGCCGTAAACGGCTACGGAATTACTTTTTCATATAGGGCTTATGAAGGCGCAGACCTTGAATACGGCCGTAACCTCATGGGAAACATCGTCAGCTCGCTGGACATCAAGGTCATAGAACAAGCCGATGTGAAAACCCAGTTTATAAAGCAGGTGATTCCATATGCATTGTTGGTCGTCGGTGTGGTCGGATTTACAGTGTTTATGTTTATCAGGCAGTTGAGGAAGAACAAATAGCCGGGGTGGGTTTGGACGAGAACCTTAGGCGGCCACCGGACTGCCGCAAATTCCGAAAATTCATTCAGTTACGGCATTTTTTCGTCCATGAGGGCAGCCAAAATGCCGTAAATCTTAAGATTTTCTTGAATCACGGCATTTTTAGGGCTTTAAGAGGGATGAAACTGCCGAAAAAACACAAAATTCTCTTAGGCACGGCATTCCGACGCCCTAAATAGCCTTCAAACTGCCGTAAAGTCCAAAAATTTCTCTATCTGCGGCATTCCATAAGACACAAGACAAATCCTGTGGTATACTTAAAGGGCAAAACAGCAAGGAGGTATACCCATGTTTGAACTTAACAAGCTTACCGAACGTACTTATTATATAAACTGCCCTGCCAAAATAGGCCTGTATAAACCCAACGATACCGACGTGTACCTGATAGACAGCGGCAACGACAAAGACGCCGGCCGCAAAGTCAAAAAGATACTGAACGAAAACAACTGGAACCTTAAGGGAATCATCAATACCCATTCCAATGCCGACCATATAGGCGGCAACAGGTATCTACAGCAGCAGTACGGCTGCAAAGTCTTTTCCGGCGGCATCGAAGCGGCTTTCATACAGTACCCTGTTCTGGAACCGTCATTTCTCTACGGCGGATACCCATGCAAAGACTTGAGGCACAAATTTCTTATGGCTCAGGAAAGCAGCGTCACCGATATTTCAGACAGCCAATTCCCTAAAGAGCTTGAGGTAATCCCTCTCTACGGGCATTTCTTCGATATGATAGGCATACGCACTCCCGATGAAGTGGTGTTCCTTGCAGACTGCATCAGCAGCGCCGATGCATTAGACAAATATCAGATTTCATTTATATACGATGTCAAATCATATTTAACCACCCTTGACAAGGTTCAATCTATGAGCGCCGAGTTTTTTGTTCCTGCCCATGCCGACGTTTCAAAGGACGTAAGCGATTTGGCAGAGTTGAACAGGCAAAAAGTGTTTGAAATATCAGAGAGTATTAAAAAACTGCTTAAAACGCCCATGTGTTTCGACTCTCTTTTGAAGGAAATATTCGATATGTATAAACTTTCAATGAATTTTGAGCAATATGTCCTCGTGGGCAGCACTGTTCGCTCATATCTTTCATGGCTGAAAGACGATGAAAAAGTTGACATATCCTTTGAAGAAAACAAACCGTTATGGAGGAGCCTGTAATTATGAGAAGAAAAGACAGAGAAATGCCTGAAGATTTTGCGTATCAGGTTGCAGACAAGTGCGAGTACGCAGTGCTTTCCATGGTAGATACAAAAGGAAGCCCCTACTCCGTTCCCGTAACCATAGCGAGAGATAACTCGAACATATATTTTCACAGCGCAAAAGACGGATATAAAACAGAATGTTTAAGAAACAATAACAATGTATGCATGGTCTGTGTCGGTGACACATTGCGGTCTGAAGACAAGTTCACTACGGAATTCGAATCTGCCCTCATCAGAGGCACGGCTGCCGAAGTAGCCGAAGATGAAGAAAAGATACACGCTCTCAATCTGATTTGCACCCGCCATACGCCTGCCAATATGCATAACTTCGATAAAGCCATAGAAAAGAGCCTTTCACGCACCGCCGTATGGAAGATACAGATTACAGAAATCACGGGCAAGCGAAAAAAATACGATAAAAACGGCAATGAAATGAAATTCGGGAGAATGGAATAAAAAGCTTATTCAAAAAATTTGTGAACATGTGTTTACTTTTTGTTCTTCCCATGATATACTACTAACATAAATCAAGGAGGACTGACTAGTATGGCAGCATTAAAAGAACGTGAACAAAAAATTCTCAATTATATGAAAAACGAAATCAAGACCAAAGGTTATCCTCCTACAGTCAGAGAAATTTGCGGCGCCCTCGGAATCAAGTCTACGTCTACGGCTCACAAGGATATAGAAAGCCTTGTCAAACAGGGATACCTTGTTAAGGACCCTTCAAAGCCGAGAGCGTTAATGGTCATGGACCCCGTATCCGGCCGTCACGACACCACCAACGCATCCAACGTAGAAGCTGCCGTCAACGATAGAGATGATATCGTTGATATCCCCGTAGTGGGAAGGGTTGCTGCCGGAACGCCCATTCTTGCCGAACAGAATATAGAGGATTCCTTTCCTCTGCCCGCTCGCTATGCAGGCAAAGGAACCAACTATATGCTGCGCGTCCGTGGCGAAAGCATGATAGAAGCAGGTATAATGGACGGCGATTTAATTCTGGTGCAGCAGTCGGAAACCGCAAACAACGGTGAAATCGTAGTTGCTATGATAGACGGATTTGAAAACGAAGCCACCGTTAAGACCTTCTACAAGGAAAAAGGTCACATAAGGTTACAGCCGGAAAACTCAACCATGAGTCCTATCATAGTAAACGATGTCAAGATACTCGGCAAAGTAAAAGGAGTATTCAGATATTTCAATTAGCAACGGCTATCACCCAATACATAAATAAATATCATTTTATGATTTATACAGGCGGCATGTCATCAGAAAATGCCGTCTTTATTTTGGCTCCATGTCAAATGTTGGGGTGGGCAAAAATTGGTTCCATCCCAACCGTTGGGGTGGGCAAAAATTGGTTCCATACCAACCGTTGGGGTGGGCAAAAATTGGTTCCATACCAACCATTGGCAAAATCTTGCGAAACACAAAAATCAGCCAACATAGGTTTACATAATACCTGACGAGCCTGCGCCAAATGTTCCGAAATGTTCCGGCGTTGGCTTTTTTTCGGCGAAAAACAAAATTGGCCTACAGTTTTTCCGTTTTTTGTAGGCCAATTTTAAGGGCACTTCTCAAAAAGCCAACAAGACCGTATAAAAGCTCTGATAATTTACAGTTATTGGAATAAATGTTGGCTTTTTGAGCGGTTTCCTTGCAAAAAGCCAACGCTGCAGTTGGGGTCTTGCCTTAGAGTGTTCTGGTCAAGGAAAATTGTAATAGCTATGTGCTGTTTATGCTACCTTTGCCGGTGGTAACCCACCATTAAATGAATGTGGTCGCTGATTGTTGTACCAGCCATAAGCATAGCA